>NZ_JBRJIO010000001.1:0-165000 GCF_053629555.1 Pseudomonas sp. HLS-6 TE3448
CCGGAACCGCCAGCCATGATTACCGGAAGCAACATGTGTTTTTGTCCTTTGAAGTCGTACTACCAAAAAATTAATTCTGCATACCGTGCAGCACGCCCAACACATTACAACAAGAAAGAAAATTAAACCTCATCGATAAACCGAGCCAGAATCCGATCCTTGTCGAGAAAATCATGGGCATATGCTGTAGCAATCAGGTTAGGCAAGGGCATAGCCAGGCAACCCTCAATCCCCCTAAGCAATGCCTCGACAGACTCGGGCTCTACCCGTTCTGCAATACCTGGATGGTCCAGGCACAACAAACCCAGAGTGGTCTCAGGGTCTGCGGTTATCACTGCATTGCCACCTACTGCAAGGATGTTGGTCAGTTTTGATGGCAGTACCGCATCTGCAGCCCCGCGTTTCTGAATGACCAAATGGCAATCGGCACTGGCGAGCAGCGCGGGCAAGTCCTCATAAGGTTGCAAAGGTGCAAAGACCACATTCGACAGTTGCTTCGATGCTGCCAACGCTTGCAATCGGGCCTTACCTGCGCCTTCGCCAACGATCAGGAATACCAGCTCCGCCCGGCCCTTAAGGCGATCCGCAGCTTCGATTACACTTTCCAGCCCCTGCTTTTCGCCTATGTTCCCGGAGTAAAGCAGCACCTTCTTGGCTGGATCAATGCCCAGTCGCGCAAGCAATGCGTCATTACGCGCAACATTGGCAAACCGTGCGGTTTCAGACCAGTTAGGGAAAAAACGCAACTGCTCAACGCAGACACCTTTGCTCTGGGCGCGCCGCAGCATAGCCGCAGAAATGCTTGAAACACGGTCAAATGCACGCAAAATGAGCCGTTCTGCACCATAAGCAATACGTTTTAGCGCGCCGCTGTTGGCAATCCCCAGGCCAAACAATGCATCGACTTCAAAATCCTGAATGTGCAGAACGGACTTAGCGCCCGTCAGCTTAGCCAGCAGGAGCGTCTGAGGTGCACAAAATAGCGTCGGGACCACCAGAATGACCAGGTCTGGCTTCCACCTCAACTGTGCCAGCATTGCCAACGAAGATGAGATAGAAAAACTTGCCAGGTGCAACAAGCGCGTTAGTGCCGTCGGTTTAGCCGGCACATAGAGCGGGCACCGATAAACACTGACGCCCTCCTCTTGAGTACAGTTGAAACGCCAGGACGAAAACGCAGGCCACACTTTCCAATCCGGATAGTACGGTGGTGCGGTCACAACCCGCACCTCATGACCGTGCTCAGCAAGCCAGCGGGCCATTTCGCCGCTGTATTTACCGATCCCAGTCAGCTCTGGGCTGTAATTGATGCCATAAAGCAGAATTTTCATCAGTGAGTCCGAGCGTTTTGCACATTGTCGACGTACCACTGATAGGCACTCTGCAAGCCTTGCTCAAGGCCAATACTGGCTGTCCAGCCCAACGCGGCCAAACGCGAAACGTCCATCAACTTGCGCGGAGCACCGTCGGGCTTCGTCGCATCGAACGTCAGCTTGCCCTGAAATCCGGTCACTTTGGCAACTGTGTGCGCCAACTCAGCAATCGTGCAATCAACGCCCGTACCAACGTTGATGTGAGAAAGCATTGGCTGTGTGTGTGCCTGATATAGCTGGGGCTCGAGCTCCATGACATGCACGCAGGCAGCAGCCATATCGTCGACATGCAGAAATTCGCGCATTGGCTTGCCACTGCCCCAGATCACAACCTCGGTATCACCTCGCTGAGTAGCCTCGTGGAAGCGACGCAACAACGCTGGAATAACATGGCTGTTTTCAGGGTGATAATTATCGTGCGGGCCATAGAGGTTGGTTGGCATCACACTACGATAATCGCGGCCATGCTGACGGTTGTAGCTTTCACAGAGCTTGATACCAGCAATTTTGGCCAATGCATAAGGCTCGTTCGTTGGTTCAAGCACACCTGTCAGCAACGCAGCCTCCGTCATAGGCTGCACTGCCAGCTTTGGATAGATGCAGGAAGAACCGAGAAATAGCAGCTTTTGAACACCACTCAGGTGAGCAGCCTGAATGATGTTGGCCTCAATCATCAGGTTGTCAAAAATAAAATCGGCCGGATAGGTGTTATTCGCATGAATACCACCCACTTTGGCTGCGGCAAGATAAACCTGGTCAATGGCATGAGTTTGAAAAAATTGCCGAACCGCCGCCTGGTCGAGCAAATCCAACTCATCCCGCGTTGCGGTGAGGATGTTCGAGTAGCCAAGCGTCTTGAGCGTGCGAACGATGGCTGAGCCAACCATTCCACGATGGCCGGCCACAAAAATCGACTGTTCCAGATTACGGGCCACAATCAGTTCTCCACAGATACAGGCAAGTCATGGCCGTGGGACTTCAGAAGCGCATGGCGCTGAGCTGCTTTCAAGTCCTCGCGCACCATCTCTTCGCACATTTGCTGTACGGTAATTTCCGGTACCCAACCCAATTTTTCTTTAGCCTTGGTTGGATCGCCCAACAAGGTTTCCACCTCAGCAGGCCGGAAATAACGCGCATCCACACGCACAACGACATCACCTACCTTCAGTGCCGGCGCCTTGTCACCTTCAATGTGTTCGACAATCGCATGCTCTTCGACGCCTTTACCTTCAAAGCGCAGCGTAAGACCAAGCTCAGCAGCCGACCACCGCACGAACTCACGCACCGAATATTGCACGCCGGTTGCAATCACGAAGTCTTCAGGTTGTTCTTGCTGCAACATCATCCATTGCATGCGGACGTAGTCCTTGGCATGACCCCAGTCACGTAGGGCATCCATATTGCCGAGGAACAAACACTTTTCCAGGCCTTGGGCGATGTTCGCCAAGGCGCGTGTAATCTTACGTGTTACGAATGTTTCACCACGACGTGGCGACTCATGGTTGAACAAAATGCCGTTGCAGGCATACATACCATAAGCTTCACGATAGTTTACTGTAATCCAGTAGGCATACAGCTTGGCTACCGCATAAGGGGAGCGAGGGTAGAACGGTGTCGTTTCCTTTTGAGGAATCTCTTGCACCAGTCCATAGAGCTCAGACGTCGACGCCTGATAGAAGCGTGTTTTTTTCTCCAAGCCCAACAAACGAATAGCTTCAAGAATACGCAGTGTGCCCATGGCATCAACGTCTGCGGTGTACTCCGGGGACTCAAAACTCACTGCAACATGGGACTGTGCCCCCAAGTTGTACACCTCATCAGGCTGTACTTCCTGAATAATGCGGGTGAGGTTAGAAGAGTCACTCAAATCGCCATAATGCAAAACAAAATTGCGATTATCTACGTGCGGGTCCTGGTAGATATGGTCAACACGCTGAGTATTAAAAGACGAAGCACGGCGCTTAATACCATGTACTTCATAGCCTTTCTCCAAGAGAAACTCAGCCAAGTAAGAGCCGTCCTGCCCTGTAACGCCGGTAATAAGTGCTTTTTTCATACCATTCCTCATTTAAACTGCCATCCGGCTACTGACGTCATTTCTAGGAAGAAACAACATCGCAAGAAAAAAAACATGCGGTACAAAATACTGACCAGCCAAAAGATGAGTATCCATACAAAAAGCTAAAGAATAAAAAACCAATAACGCTATAGAAAAAGAATCCGCATCACGAGAACTCGCTTTGAGCGCCAAAAGAAACGCATAAAACCAAGACAAAATGAAAATCACAAACCCAAAGAAACCATACCCCCAAGCAATAAACAAATAAAAATTATGTGGATGATCTACAACCCCTCCGTACTCTAGCGTGGTAATTACCCTACCGACACCGCCCCCAAAAAATAAAGCCATAGGATCCTTAACTATCATTTCAATGGCCATACGCCAAATCATGAGGCGATTACTGCCACCTGTAGCCTGAACATCTTCTACAATATTAGATTTTGTGTAAACCCAATCAGGGACGGCCACATCACTAACAGCAAAAATCACTAAGAAAGCAGTTAAGATAAGGCTTAAGAAAAAAAGCAAACTCAACTTTTTTCTTACCAAGAAAAACAAGGAGAACAACAAAGAAATGATTGCCGCACGAGAAAAGCCCATCAACAAAACAACACCATAAAAACCGACAAGCAACAGAAAAACAAAAAAAGGCATCTCCCGCTTAAATCGCAACAAAAAAACAATTGCCAAGGAACAAAAAACACCTAACACATTTGGCGAGCCGAATAAAGGATCATACATACGCCCGGAATAAGAGAACCAATCACCCTCTTTGAAAAACAAAAAGAAAATCAAAAAACAAACAGGAAAAAAAATGCAATACCCCTTTAAAATCCTAACAATATCATCACGAGGACACGTTTGAGATATAACAAAAACAGAAAATATTAACATAAAAAACTTTAAAGAATCCTGAACAAACCTATGCCCTTCAGAACCCAAGACACCTACAAAAAAATTTATTACGAAAAGCAAAAAAACAAACCCGAACAACAAAAGCGCTTGAGATGTTATTTTTTTTGCCACAAAACTAAAAAACACCCAGAAAATAAAAAAGACATGCCCCCACATCAAGTACCAACCATCTAGAACGGGAACAAAAATGGCAAACAAAAAACCCAAAAAAACATCAAGCCTTCCGGTAACAACGCGGTCACTCATCATGATGTAACACTTTAAAAGCTGGCGACAATTTATTCGCAACCGAAATATCAACACCACTCTGGGCGAGTGTCTTTTTCAAAAAAACCAAAGCATCAGAAAGAGAATACCGGCCCGTGTTCGTTTTATGAACATCACCTAAGGCTACTGGCTTTTCCTTCTTAATAAGGCTCAATATTTCACCTACCAACGGATCGCTAGGTAGGTGATCATCATAAAAATGAGGGCCACCGAAATCTATACCATGCAACTTTATATTTTTGAAGCCTAGCTGAACCGCGATATCTACACAGATCAATACAGTGGAAATACTTTGCACATATACTTTAGAGGTACTAGACAAGAGCGCACGAGCATAAAGACCAGCACTCTTATCTCCAGTTATTTTTGTAGCACAATCATTTAAAAAAACAACACCACCACCATAGTGCCTGGCAAATGAAAAGATACTATTCTTACTTTCCCACAAGTTTTTAGCGAAAAACTTTGCGCCCGATTGCTCCGCCTTTAATTTATGCACCAACAGCTTCTGAGCCTTACTAATCTTAAATCTACGCTCATCATCACTACACAACTCATACAAATACAAGTCGAAATCGATAGGTATTAAACCGGAAAAATTAAAACCGACGACATAATCTTTTTCAAAATCTATATCTTTAACACTATCGACAGCAGACCAACCCGAACCAATTATATGGCAAGCACCCGCCTTTGTATTACCAACATATAACGGCAAGTCAGACTTATTAAGCCTCTTCCACCCCCACAAAACATGCCCAATACAAAATTTCAAATTAGAAATCAATAAGGTTATCAGCGCATAAGCTCTAAAAATCAAATACTCTTTGAAAAAATCAAAAAATTTCATGACCCCTCCCTGAAAACTAAAAACCCACATCTTTTTTTGTTACTGGAGTCCCAGCTTTTACATCAAACAGAACAGACTTACCTAGCAAATCATCGAGAAACTTAGGAGCCAGACCATATCCCGGCCTCACACTCCTAACACAATCTTCATTTATAACATCACCAGCATACATATCTTTTACAAAATAAAGAGAGCGACGGAACTGCACATTACCAACCTCGCTTGATTTACGACCATAGTTTACTGCACCAAGTGAGGCCCAAGCTGTTTTACTATCACGGCACAGTGCTAGCAATTCTGCCGGCTCCAGTGAAAAGCTATCGTCAGGGCCGCCACCCTCTCTATCTAAAGTGAAATGCTTTTCTATTATCGATGCGCCAAGAGCAACACTAGCAATAGCGGTTGTATTATCAAGGGTATGATCTGATAACCCGGTTACCAAACCGTAACGCTGGGCCATGTCAGGAAGGGTTCTTAGATTATAATCACCTGCAGGAGCAGGATATCCACTTACACAATGAAGAATTGCAAGTTCCTTACACCCTCCAGCTCGAGCTGCGTCAATCGCTTCTGCAATTTCCTCAGCATCCGCCATGCCAGTGGAAATAATCATTGGCTTCCCGGTGGAGGCGACATAACGTATCAAAGGAAGATCGACGGCCTCAAATGATGCAATCTTATATGCCGGAGCATTTAGACTTTCTAGCAAATCTACGGCTGTACTATCGAATGGAGAACTAAATATAGTAATCCCTAATTTTTTTGCATATTCAAAGAGTTGCGAATGCCATTCCCAAGGCATATGTGCTTGCTGATAGAGATCATAAAGAGTACGACCATCCCACAGTCCACCACGAATTTTGAACTCTTCAGCATCGCTATGCAACGTTATGGTGTCTGCAGTATAGGTCTGCAGCTTGATGGCATCGGCACCAGCCTTATGTGCCTCTTCAATAATGCGCAGGGCTGTTTCCAGCTTGCCATTATGGTTGGCGGACAGCTCCGCAATAATGTAGGGCGGTTCGTCTACAGCGATGCGACGACCAGCAATGCTGATACTAGGGTTGCTCATAATCATGCCTCTGGTTGGAGGGCTTGCCACTCTTCGCGCAGCAGGCCGAAATGAATGACGGATTGATAATTTTCGCCGTCAAAATGCTGATCGCGCAGGACACCTTCTTGGATAAAACCCAGTGCATGGTGGAAACGTATCGAACGCTCATTGAAGCCTAGCGCCTGACCACAAACCTTGTGCAGGCGAAGGCTCACAAAGGCGAATTCCAACGCTGCCTGCCCCAGCGAGCGCCCTGTTCCGCGTGGTGCCTCTGGCGCCAAATAAAACCCCCAATCGGCAATCCGGCCGGGCGTACCTTCCGTTATGCTCACGAAGCCCAACGGCACACTCAATTGCTCAAAAATCAGCAAGTGTCGTGCAGCATTACACTGACTGCTCTCAAACCATCGACGATGCTCGTCCAGACTAATCTCATGCTGGGTATACATGTAACGGCGCACATCGGGGTGGTTGCGCCATTGCAGCACCATTTCCAGATCGCCGGTTGTCATGGCCCGGATTACAGTCATTCGGATATCTCCATTGCTGCCAGCAATCGTTCTACCCCACGACCATCAGTAATCTGACTGGCCGCGATTGCCATCGAGTGAAGTACTCCACTCTTGCTCAAACGAGTGAATGCTGACTGTAACTGCTTAGTAAGTGGTATTGTCAGATCAATCATCTGAACCCCACCAGTAGCTTCAAGCGCTAGAGCAGCCGCTTTTTGATTTTCAGCCAAAACAACCAACAAGGTTGGCAAGCCAAGGCAGCAACGCTCCCAAGATGTTCCTCCACCAGCACCAATTGCCAGATCAGCGACAGCCATTCGCTCGGCCATATCGCTAATATCGCAGAGTACTTCTACTGGCCAGGGACATGTGATTGCCATATCACGTACTGCCTGCAGATGTGGCGCGGTTGCACCCAACACTACGGTGAAACGAATACCTTCAGGCAAGTCACAGCACTTTAGCGCCTCAAGAATGGCTCCAGTCTGGTTATGCTGATCCACACCTCCCAATGCGATTAGGACTTGATGCAATGGCCTAGCAGCGCGACAAGACAAGCTCTCGTACCGCAACTTAGAAAACTCAGGACGCAATAGTGCATTATGCGGCCCAGCCAGAACAGCGCAGCCCTCAGGAACCCAAGGTCGGTAATGATCTGCCTGCCTGCCAAGATTCTGGTCAAGTAGCAAATCACATTGGTGTACTCGATCTGCAAGATCGTCGATGACCAGGAAGCGACAATGAGGAGGCCTAACGGCCTCCTCCCAACGCTTATCTAAAGCATAGTGGTCTACAACCAGCCAATCGGGCCGGAAGTTTTCAATTGTGCTGCGGCAAGCCTGGGCATCTTCTTGCTGTGAGGCACCCAGCCAGTGGGCATGGTAAAGCTCGCTGTCCTGCGACTGCCCCAGTGGCAGCCTAAACACCTCGAACCCTTGGCTCTGGACAAAAGCATTCAGATTTCCAAGATGCTCTCGACCGACGAACAAGCTTCGATGCCCTCGTTCACGAAGTGCCCGCGCCAAGGTGAGGCAACGCATGACATGACCAGTACCTATAGCTATTGAAGCGTCGACCCTAAAAAGGATGTTCATGCACAAGACTCAGCAGCTTGCAGGGCCTTGAACATCCACTCGGCGCGCACCCAATCCTCGGGGGTATCAATATCTTGTACTCGGTGTCGAGGCAGAAGTACCGCTGCCGATTCTTTAGAAAACAACGGGGTCTCGGCCAACCATGCTGCGACTTTCCCCCAATAGAACTGACCCGCGTCATGAAAAGCTTCTTCTAGATCCTGAGATCGAGTATTAAAGTGCGCTGGCTCGAACATAGACACTCGGCCATCGGGATCAAGATGCACGGCACGCTGGATTGGAAACGCATAGCTAGTAACCGAGAACGCGTAGCTCGCACAACTCTGCTCAAGTATTTCAAGACCGCGTCGCAAATCCTCTGGTGTCACGAAAGGGGCCGTAGCATAAATACAGCACACATGATCGATTTTCAGTCCCTGATGCTGCATAGCTTCGACGGCTTGCCGGATCACGGGTAAGGTACCCGTATGATCATCAGCTAAACTGGCCGGCCGCATAAACGGAACGTCTGCTCCAAATTGCCGGGCCACCTCCGCGATCTCGACGTCGTCAGTCGAGACTATAACCTTATCGAAACACCCACTCGACAATGCCGCCTCAATAGACCAGGCAATCATTGGCTTACCACAGAACAACTTAATGTTCTTCCGTGGAATACGTTTGCTTCCTCCACGAGCAGGGATTACTGCAAGCTTCATGGCTTCAGTGCTCGCTCAACCGCTTCGACCACCTTATCCTGCTGCTCCAATGTCATACTCTGGAACATCGGCAGGCTGATTGCATCACGGTAATAGGATTCGGCCTGCGGGAAGTCACCGGCCTCAAAACCCATACGTGCGTAATACGGCTGAGTGTGTACGGGAATATAGTGAAGATTGACGCCGATCCCCTGCTCACGCAGCGACTCGAACACCTGACGGTGGGACACGCTGACTTTGTCCAGCTCGAGACGAACTACATAAAGGTGCAAACCGGAGTAGCTGTCAGGGTGCTGCCAAGGGGTTACCAAGGGTAAATGTGCAAGCTTCTCATTGTAACGACGAGCCAAAACATGGCGACGCTCAACGTAACTATTCAGCCGCGTCATTTGACTGACACCCAATGCAGCCTGCAACTCGGTCATTCGGTAGTTCAGGCCCAGTTCGATTTGCTGGTAATACCAAGGCCCATCAGATTCATGCGTCATGAGCGATGGATCACGGGTGATACCATGGCTACGCAGCAAGGCCATTTGACTAGCCAACTGATCATCATTGGTCAAGGCCATACCGCCTTCAGCAGTTGTGACTATCTTGACCGGGTGAAAGCTGAACACCGTAATATCGCTATAACGGCAGTTTCCGATAAACTCACCTCGGTACTTACCACCAATAGCGTGTGAGGCATCCTCAATAACCTTGAAGCCGTAACGCAGGGCCAACTCATGAATGGCCTGCATGTCGCAAGGCTGACCACACAGGTGTACAGGAACCACTACCTTAGGTAGGCGACCTTCCCGCTCAGCCACTTCCAGCTTTGCAGCTAACGCCTTGGGGCACAGGTTATAGGTGCTCGGGTCGATATCGACAAAATCCACCTGAGCACCACAGTACAGACCACAGTTGGCTGATGCGACGAATGTAACGGGCGAAGTCCACAGCCAGTCGCCTGGCCCCAACCCCAACGCCAAGCATGCAATGTGCAGCGCCGAGGTGGCACTATTGACCGCCAGCGCGTGCCCTGCACCCACATGCTCTGCGACGCTCTGCTCAAAACGCGGAACCATTGGCCCCTGGGTCAGAAAGTCAGATTGAAGCACCTCGACCACGGCCTCGATATCTGCTTGGGTAATGTCCTGTCGACCGTACGGGATCATGAATCAGATGCTCCCAATCTTGTGTTGGTTGGCTTCGATCCAGGCCTGCAACTGAGCATCAGTCATCCACTCGCTGTTGTTGTCACTGGCATAAACGAAACCTTCCGCCACTTTCTTGCCATCCTTGATACGCTTCTCGCAAGTAGCCCAGTCATTGATCACTGGCAGAATCTTGAAGTGCTCAGGGTATTCAAACGTGGTGTAGGAGTCCTCGGCGCTGATCATCTGTTCATGGAGTTTCTCGCCCGGACGGATACCGACGATTTTCTGAGTAGCATCAGGTGCTACTACACGTGCCAGGTCAATAACCTTCATGGATGGGATCTTTTTGACGTAAATCTCGCCGCCTTCCATATCATCAAAGGCATGCCAAACCAACTCGACACCTTCCTCAAGCGAGATCATGAAGCGCGTCATACGCTCATCGGTAATCGGCAGCTCCCCCTTGTCCTTGATCGACATGAAGAATGGGATTACAGAACCGCGGGAGCCCATGACGTTACCGTAGCGCACCACAGCCATACGGGTTTCATGGCCGCCAGCATAGGAGTTGCCAGCAACGAACAGCTTGTCCGAAGCAAGCTTGGTAGCACCGTAGAGATTGACCGGGCTGCTGGCCTTGTCAGTGGAAAGAGCGACAACACGCTTGATACCCCGATCAATACAGGCATCGATGAGGTTCATGGCACCGTTGATGTTGGTCTTGATGCACTCGAATGGGTTGTACTCAGCGGTCGGAACGATCTTGGTTGCCGCGGCATGTACAACATAATCGACGCCATCCAGGGCGCGGTAAAGGCGCTCTTTGTCGCGCACGTCACCGATGAAGAAGCGCACTCGGGAATCGCCTTCGAATTTCTTGGCCATGTCCCACTGCTTCATTTCATCACGGGAGAAGATGATGATCTTCTTCGGGTTGTACTTGGCCAGCGTCATCGGTACGAAGGTGTTGCCAAAGGAACCGGTACCGCCGGTGATGAGGATGGTCTTGTTGGTCAGCATACTGCGTCTTTCCTAGATGGCGGCCTGGCGATCTGCAGGACGGAATGAACGAAAAGGTGCCGGAGTCAGTCGATAGAACGACCAGGTTTTCCAGCACAGGATGAAGAGGAAGGCTATACATAGGCCAATGGGTACGGCGAGCCCGCCGAGCCACGGCGATAACGCAGCAGTGGCCAGAACAAAGATCACCAAGCTTATGATGTGGCTACGGATGATCGGCTTATCCAGAGACTGCGCGTAAAGCGCGTAGTGGGGAATCATACCTAGGGCATACAATACCGCGCCAGCCAGTATCCAAGGGAAAAGGTACAAATGGTCGAGGTAAAGCGGCTTGTCAAGCCAAACCAGCAAGGGGTGGATAACAACCAACGCACATACGACGAATCCGACTGACAGCACAATCGTTTGGAAAAATAGCTTACGCATGCCACTGACGAACGCTGCCGGGTCTTGCGCATGGAAGGACTTGATCAACGCGGGATAAATGAACGCGAATACACCAGCATCAAGGAATGATATCAGAGCATTACAGATACCGGCGAACAGCACATAGACCCCTAGGGTATTGAGATCGACTAATGCCTGGAACCAGTAACGATCAAGCGTGAACAGCCCACGCAAAGACAAGGTGGCGATCACTAAAGGCGTAGCAACAGCAACCCCACGACGAACCCATGTCCAATCTATAGCGCTACGCCACTGACCAATACCTAGACCATAAAGACGCCATACCCCGATAACTCCCCCTACAGCCGCACCCAATACCCAAGCCTGGAGCACGCACTCCAGGGTGCGCCATCGTGGGTCGAGAAACATCAAGACAGTGATCAAAACTGCCCAAAGCCCGGAGCGAAAAAACAGAATTATGCTCGCACTCATGGGCTGGCCAATGGCAATCAAGAGACGTCCGATTTCCTGATTGACATGCTCAAGCATAAGCAGTGCGAAGAACCAAGACAGCAAAAACCAAGGCATCCAGCCAGCCCAAAACAGTACGACTACGACAGGCGCTAGAATTGCGTACAGGATCAAGCACAGTGCTGCATGAGCCTTGAGGTAGCCGCCCCAGGCAGTTGGTTGGTACTTTAAAAGCTCACGGGTAGAGTAGGTGTAAAAATCCAGACCAACGACAAACAAAGCATAGCCCACTGTAGCCGCGAGCAATCCGTAAAGCCCAACGTCGCCTGGCGCAAGAAAGCGAGCTAGAAAGAAGACCAGCAAAAACTTGCCCAGCAACGTCGAGGCGCGCAGTGAAATATTCAATAACGGAAGCAAGCGTATGATTTGCACAGAAATTACCAAAAATTACATTTTGACATCATTTTGCCAGCCATTGCCATCAAAAACCAAAACCACAATACGCAAAAATTTACAACACCCAGCGCAACCCAAAATTCTGGAATATCTACAAGCTGACACAAGAAGCCCGCTTGAGCAATCATCTGAGCGAGTAGCAAATTGGCTATACCCTACAAAATCGCAAGCCATCGCGGCTAACACCGCGCATCACACCCTTCAGCAGCCACGCTATAGTCAAGTTACTTTAATTAAAGAAACTTCAAACATGCCACTCCAAAATATCTTTCAAACTAAATGCATACTCTGCCCTAACGCTATATCAATAGCCATTTGACACACTAGCTTAAAGCAATCAGTTATTCCCCCTTATGACCTATATTACGTATTGGCGCAGAATAACTCGGGAGACAGTTCAAAGAGATAACCTCTCCCAGAGCGAATATCTTCCAAAAGCAATCAGCGCTCTCTGGCTTTGACTGAGGCATCAGCTTCAATAATTTTGGACAATGGTGCAGGGTTAATTGCAGACATATGCACGCGGTGCGCAAGCAGGAAATGACGCAGCAAAGCCAGAATGATACCCAATACCCCCCCAAGCATTAGACCCAAGCCCACAACAAGGGCCTTTTGAGGGCTGGCCGGATTAGCTGGCTCGAGGGCCAAACGGTCAACATTAACCAGACTCAATCCACGCATATCGGTACTGATGCTCGACAAGCGCACACGCTCAGCTCTAAGTGGCGCGATATCACTCAAAAACACTTCTTCATTTTCCCGCTGGTTGAGCACCTCAACCTGGCGGTTCGTGTTCAACAACAAGAGCTCCTTGCGAATTTGTGCTACCCGCGGGTCGGCAAAATCGTCAGACGTACGTTGGCGCAAGGCTTTACGCTCTGCCTCGAGGGCGTCGGTGCCCATGAAGTACAGGGGGATTTGCTGGTTGTTGACTTCGGTTCGAATGATGTTGCTGCCCGACTCACCTTCGCTGGCCATGGACGATGGCGTTGACGGTTTTTTCAGGCCGAGCGAACGCGCAATGCTGATGGCTTCATCCAGTTGGGCGATACGGTCTTCACGGCGTACTTTTAGCTGCACGCGCAGCGCCTTGAGTTCGTCCTGCAACTGCGCACGCTTGAGGTTATCGGCCTCCAGCAACGCTGCAATCTTGCCTTCTTTCTCGGCATCATAGGCAGCACGGGCGGCGTCCAGCTTGGTGTCCACTTCGCTCAAGCGGTTACTGATGATGACCTTCAGGTCGTCAGCGATCTGTTTACGTTCATTTTCAATGGCGTATTGAACAAACCCATTGAGAATCTCATCACCCTCTACCCCTTTGGGGTAGCGCATCTCCAAGCCGATATAGGCGCTCAGCAGGTCAGCCTTTTTAGGGTCTGGCTGTACCAGCTTGAGTGAGTCGCGGTTGAACTCCTCAAACACCTGCTCGGGCGACTGCCCTGCCTTGCCGAATGCTTCAAACAGTTTGGGGTTGGCACGAAAGTAACTGAGGCGCGTGTCGTAGGAGTCCAGCGCTGCACCTACTCGCACCAAGGCCTTGCCAGGCGGCAGGGAATAGACCTCGGTACGGTTCAAGGCATCCAGGTCGTTGAGGGCTGCAGGGCGCAGCAGCGTGCTCACTTCATACTCAGGCGTGGCCAAAAACGCATAAGCGCCGGCAATGGCGCCCACGAACAACGCCGTAGCCGCAATCAGCTTTTTTTGCTTCCAGATGGACTGAATCATTGCAAAAAGGTCAATTTCATCGTGGGCGACAACGGAAGGTACGCGGGTAATACTGGTCACACCAAATGCCTGTCTGATTGAGTTGAACTGACTCGCCCAAGACAGGCAAAAAACGTCCATCGTCATCGCTGCCGACTACGATCCTCGGACACTCCCTGTCGTCAGACGACGAATGGCGGCATTGTGACAGTTTCTGTAAAAGTGGACCACCCTTGAAACTAAGTAACGCTAACGACTCTCGTTCAGGTGCCCGCTAATGGGGAGCGCCTCGGCCTGAGCACTTGCCGGAACAAGTGGCGCATCAAGGCCAACCCCACACCCACCACCACACCTGCAACCAGGCCAAGCAGTACAATCAACAACTTCTTGGGTTTTACCGGCTTGTCTGGCAGCTCTACCACACCGTCCTGCCGGTAAGCCGCAACCAACGCAGGGTCGATGCTCAGGTTGCGATAAAACGTCAAGGCTGCCTGTTGCTGGCGAAGGTTCTGAATAAACGGGTCATCGGACTGGCGCTTCTGCAGGTTTTCAATTTCTGCCTCCAGTGCCTTGCTGCCACGCATATAGGTCAGCGAACCTTCCATGCCCGCAGACACTTCAGTAGAGAGATTACCGGAAATGATCGGCGGCTTTTCCAGGCCAATGGACTTGGCGACCTGAAGCGCCTCTTTCAATTGCACGATGTCATCTTCGCGTTGCTTGCGTGAGCTTTCCTGCGCGGTCAGGATTTGCCGCTGCAGGTTGTTGGCCTTTACCATGGCATCGCTTTTGATGTTCTTGAGCACTTCCTGCTTGGCGCGCTCCCCTGCCAACTGGGCATAGTTAGTAACCCATTCGGCAGCCTGCTGCGGGCTGTAAACGTTCGCGGTAATGGCAAAGCGCGTAGGGGTGTCCTTGGCGGCGACCGCCACAACCAGCAGCTTGTTGAAATCGCTGTACAAGAGATCCTGGGAACCTTTGCGCTCCTGCTCTGTGAGCGTAGGCAGGTAGGCGGTCTGGAAAAAGCTACGGCGCAGCGACTCGGACTGCAGGTGTTTCACGTAGACATCGTAGATATCCTTGACCGTAAGCGTGTCTAGCCCGGTGTCGGGGCCGCGCCCATAGTTGAGGTGCGCGATGTCATTCTGCGTCGGGGGCTGGACGAATACCTTGGCTTCATAAACAGGCCTCGCCAGAAGCGCATAGGCAAGGGCTGCCAGAAAAATCACGGCGGTCGTGACCATAATCAGCATTTTCTGCTGCCATAAGCCTTTGATCAGCTCAATCAGGTCGATGTCATCGGATTCGATCAAGCGTTCGCGGTCTTGGGCCATTTATTCTTTTTTTCCTGGATCCAAATTGTAAATGAGTTGTGATATCAACTCCTAAAACGTTCAGGGCACTCGCGAGCTGGAAATGACAGGAAATATGGCAATAAGCCATGAATTGAATAACTGCCTTTTACCTTGCTTGTTTCTGACCTTACCGCTCGGTTTTTCTCCTGGTACCACGCAGTAGGGCCCCCGCTTTTTTGCGCTCTATTTACAACTGTTCCATGTCAGAAAAATACAGGTTAATACGACTCGCCAGATGAAGTGAAGTTCATTTCACCTGGCTGCCGATCGTCGAAAAAACTGCATTTATCATTAATGATAATAACTAGCAGTAGCGCTATTAACCTCGGGCCTTTATGCGGGTATTTCCACCGAAAGTGCCTTTCCTTGCTCGTTGTAACGGCACTTCAATGCGTGCGCCAATGCGGCCTTGGCCCGCTTCTCTCCGTGCACCAGCAGCACCCTTTCAGGCCACTGCTGCATTCCGGTGACGAAATCCACCAGGCCTTTTTGGTCGGCGTGAGCCGAGTAGCCACCCAGCGTTGCGACTTTGGCCTTGATTTCGTACATCTCTGCATCCAGATCAATCATCACAAAGCCTTCGGCGCCCTCGCAGGCCTGGATCACCGCACCCGGCGTGCCCCTAGCCTGATAGCCAACAAACAGCACCTGGTGCCGCGGGTCGCCGAGCATGGCCTTGAGGTAGTTAACGATTCGCCCACCTGAGCACATGCCGTTACCTGCAATGACGATAGCAGGCCTGCCGGTGCTCGCCAGGTAGTTGACGGTTTTCTGGTGCTGCACATGGCTGTCGAGGGTGATCAGTTGCCTGAAGCGCAGCGGTTTTCGCCCCTCGCTAAGGCGTTGTTGGGCTTCATCGTTCCAGAAGTCGTTGAGTTCACGGTAGGCCTGGGTGAATCGGCTGGCCAGGGGCGAGTCAAGAATGATGGGCAGTTGTGGCCAGTCAATGGGCAGCCCGTGCCGTGCTTCCCGCTCGCCCGTGCAAGGCTCGGCAGGCAGCAGCGCCTTGCGATGGAGGATGTCTTCGATTTCGTAGAGCAGTTCTTGGGTGCGGCCGGCACTGAATGCCGGAATAAGGATGGTGCCATGGTCAGCCAAAGCCTGGTCTATTGCCTGTTCGAGCCGTTGCTGGCGGTGAGTGCGGTCTTCATGCAGGCGGTCGCCGTAGGTGCTTTCCAGCACCAGGATGTCGGCGCGCTCTGGCGATTTGGGCGGCTGCAACAACGGTGTATGGGCCGCACCAAGGTCTCCGGAGAACACGACGCGCTTGCTGGTCGCGGCTTTCGGGTAGTGGATATCGCACTCGATGTAAGCAGACCCCAGCACATGCCCCGCACGCTGAAGGCGGATGTTGCAGACCAGCTCCGGGGTATTGATGAGTGCATGCCACTGGTCATAGGGCACGGCAATGATGGCTTGCTCTACGCGCTTGAGGTAGCGGTCTACCGTGTTCTGGTCACGGGTAACGCTGAGCTTGAAGGCATCTTCCAACACCAGCGGCAGCAGCTTGGCAGAAGGCTGACTGCAGATGATCGGGCCATTGAAACCTGCGGCGAGCAGGTTGGGAATGCGCCCTACATGGTCGATGTGAATATGGCTGATCAGCAGGGCCTCGATGCCCTCGACCGGGAAGTCGACTTCAAGGTTGGCCGCAGGGCTCGACTCGTCACCCTGAAACAGGCCGCAATCGATCAGCAGGCTGTGGGCAACATCAAGATGAAGCTGGTGACAGGAGCCGGTTACGCCTTGGGTGGCGCCGTGGTGGGTAATAGCGGGAAAAACCATACGAGCCCGCTCCGTGCGTGTTTATGGAGCGCTATTACTCCACAGAAGCGTGCGGGCACGGTGCCAGAATCGGAGGGGATGGTTGTAGGAAAAGCCCTATTTTTTAGTGCTCTCCAGTATTCCGCTGCCTGAAACCAGGCTGGCTTCAGACACTGGAGCGGCGAGCACGGCCTTTGGCGCGCAGGGCGATGTACATTCCCAGCAGTGGGCCTACGGCGAGCCCCATCAACAGCGCCACCAGCACAATCACCGCAACGGGCAAGGCCGGTGCAGACCAACCAAACAAAACCAGCGCCACGGATTGTTGGTTTTCCAGCACAAACAGCAGCACAACCGCGGCCACCGCCAGAACGAACAGCACCAGCAGCAGGCGTTTAAGGTTGCGCATGTTTATCTCCTTTTCCAGACAGTATCACGCCTGTTCCTCGTCTTCATTGACCCGATCCCGTAACTCTTTACCGGGTTTGAAATGCGGCACGAACTTGCCATCAAGGCTGACAGACTGACCGGTCTTGGGGTTGCGCCCTACGCGGGGTGCGCGGTAGTGCAGCGAGAAGCTGCCGAAACCGCGAATTTCAATGCGGTCACCCGTCGCAAGGCACTGGGACATTTGCTCAAGCATGGTCTTGATGGCCAGCTCCACATCTTTGGACGAGAGCAGCCCCTGATGGGTGACAATACGTTCGATCAACTCGGACTTCGTCATATTTTTCCCTTCTTTATCAAGCAGCTAGATCATTGCTTCTTCTGTTTGTAGCATGCTCGGAGGGATTTGAACAGGGTGGATCTTGACTTAATCAAAAATTCAAAATTGCACCATGGTGGGGATGGCCCAGGATGATGGGCTGGCATCAGGAAGCGGGGGCCGATCTGCGAGGGCTGGGTTGAGGCTGATGACGCTATCGCGGGCAAGCCCGCTCCTACAAAGGCCGTGCAAGCTATAAGAGCCGGGCCTGCCCGCGATGCAGACGCCGCGAACTTACTGGCACCGCGCCGACGCCATCGCGGGCAAGCCCGCTCCCACAAGGACCTGCTCAGGGGTGTTTTTTGCGGGCACAAAAAAGGGCGACCGAAGTCGCCCTTTTTCTTAACCAGTCAGAACTTAGTTCTGCTTGGCCATTGCCTCGCGCAGCAGGGCAGCCATGGTGGTGTCACCAGTGACTTCTGGAGCGGTTTTCAGGCTTTGGATCGCTTCGCGCTCTTCTGCATCGTCTTTCGACTTGATGGACAGGTTGATTACGCGGCTCTTACGGTCGACGCTGATGATCTTAGCTTCGATCTCTTCGCCTTCTTTCAGGACGTTACGCGCGTCTTCAACGCGGTCACGGCTGATTTCGGAGGCTTTCAGAGTAGCTTCGATGTCGTCAGCCAGGGTAACTACAGCGCCCTTGGCGTCAACTTCTTTCACGATACCTTTGACGATAGCGCCCTTGTCGTTGACAGCAACGTAGTTGGAGAACGGATCGTCTTCCAGCTGCTTGATGCCCAGGGAGATGCGCTCGCGCTCTGGGTCAACCGACAGAATGACGGTTTCCAGCTCGTCGCCCTTCTTGAAGCGACGTACGGCTTCTTCGCCGACTTCGTTCCAGGAGATGTCCGACAGGTGAACCAGACCGTCGATGCCGCCGTCCAGACCAATGAAGATACCGAAATCGGTGATCGACTTGATGGTGCCGGAGATCTTGTCGCCCTTGTTGAACTGGCCAGAGAAGTCTTCCCATGGGTTGGACTTGCACTGTTTGATGCCCAGGGAGATACGACGACGCTCTTCGTCGATGTCCAGAACCATAACTTCCACTTCGTCGCCCACTTGAACGACTTTCGATGGGTGGATGTTCTTGTTGGTCCAGTCCATTTCGGAAACGTGTACCAGGCCTTCCACGCCTTCTTCCAGCTCTGCGAAGCAGCCGTAGTCGGTCAGGTTGGTGACGCGCGCCATGACGCGGGTGCTCTCTGGGTAACGTGCCTTGATAGCAACCCATGGGTCTTCGCCCAGTTGCTTCAGGCCCAGGGATACGCGGTTACGCTCGCGATCGTACTTCAGAACCTTGACATCGATCTCGTCGCCAACGTTGACGATTTCCGATGGGTGCTTGATACGCTTCCAAGCCATGTCGGTGATGTGCAGCAGGCCATCGACGCCGCCCAGATCAACGAATGCACCGTAGTCGGTGAGGTTCTTGACGATACCTTTGACTTGTTGGCCTTCCTGCAGCGATTCCAGCAGAGCTTCGCGCTCGGCGCTGTTTTCGGCTTCCAGGACGCTGCGACGGGAAACGACAACGTTGTTGCGCTTCTGGTCCAGCTTGATGACCTTGAATTCCAGCTCTTTGCCTTCCAGGTGGGTGGTGTCGCGCACTGGGCGGACATCAACCAGGGAACCTGGCAGGAAGGCGCGGATGCCGTTGACGTCAACAGTGAAGCCGCCTTTGACTTTACCGTTGATAACGCCCTTGACCACTTCTTCGGCGGCGAAAGCTGCTTCCAGAACAATCCAGCACTCGGCGCGCTTGGCTTTTTCACGGGACAGTTTGGTTTCGCCAAAGCCGTCTTCGACCGCGTCCAGCGCAACGTGAACTTCGTCACCGACCTTGATGGTCAGCTCGCCAGCTTCGTTGTAGAACTGCTCGAGCGGGATGACGCCCTCGGATTTCAGACCGGCGTGGACAGTAACCCAGTCACCGTCGATATCAACAACGATACCGGTGATGATCGCACCTGGTTGAAGGTTGAGGGTTTTCAGGCTTTCTTCAAAAAGTTCTGCAAAGCTTTCGCTCATTTTAATTCCTGTAGATTAGGGCGAAACAGACGCCCAGCAACCACACTCCAGACAATGTGGGTTTCGTTCATAGTAAGGGCAGCCTGCAGGACGTTGACTGGTGGACCTGCAAACCTCCCTGATCACCCGGCGATGTCGCGCAGTGCGACTTCACTCATGATGCGTTCCAACACCTGCTCGATGGACAATTCCGTGGAATCCAGCTGAATTGCGTCGGGCGCCGGCTTGAGCGGGGCCACTGCGCGCTGGGTGTCGCGCTCATCGCGCGCACGTATCTCATCTAGCAGACTCGACAGACTAACATCATCGCCCTTGGCCTTCAACTGCAAGTAGCGTCGACGCGCACGCTCCTCGGCACTGGCCGTCAGGAAAATCTTCAGCGGGGCATCGGGAAACACCACGGTGCCCATGTCACGACCATCAGCGACCAGCCCCGGCGATTCCTGGAATGCACGCTGGCGCTGCAACAATGCATCCCGTACGGCCGGCAGTGAGGCTACCATGGAGGCACCCGCCCCCACGGTCTCGTTGCGAATGACATCGCTGACGTCGTCGCCTTCCAGAATAATACGCTGCGGCTGGCCATCGCTGGCAGCGATGAATTGCACATCCAGATGAGCGGCCAGCGCCTTGAGCAGTTCTTCGTTGGTCAGGTCGACACCGTGGTTGCCAGCCGCATAGGCCAGCAAACGGTACAGCGCGCCCGAGTCGAGCAGGTTCCAGCCCAGGCGCTTGGAGAGCAGCCCGGCAATGGTGCCCTTGCCGGAGCCGCTAGGCCCGTCGATGGCGATGACTGGTGCTTGCTGGTTCACGACTTGCCCTCTTCAGCAACACGGATGCCGACTTCGGCACACAGCGCCAGGAAGTTCGGGAACGACGTGGCGACGTTGGCACAATCATGGATGCGAATCGGCGCATTTGCACGCAACGAGGCAACACTGAAGGCCATGGCGATACGGTGGTCACCGTGCCCATGAACTTCGCCACCGCCGATAGGGCCGCCATCGATGATGATGCCATCCGGGGTCGGCTCACATTTCACGCCCAGGGTCAGCAGGCCATCGGCCATGACCTGGATGCGATCGGATTCCTTGACCCGCAACTCTTCGGCGCCACGCAGTACGGTACGGCCTTCGGCACAGGCAGCCGCCACGAACAATACCGGGAATTCGTCGATGGCCAGCGGTACCAGCGCCTCAGGAATTTCGATGCCCTTGAGCTTGGCGCCACGCACGCGCAGGTCTGCCACAGGCTCGCCGCCGACTTCGCGCTGGTTTTCCAGGGTGATGTCGCCGCCCATCAAACGCAGGATGTCGATAACACCGGTGCGGGTCGGGTTGATGCCAACGTGTTCAAGCAGCAACTCGGAGCCTTCGGCAATCGACGCTGCCACCAGGAAGAACGCCGCCGAGGAGATGTCGGCAGGCACTTCGATCGACGTGGCGGTGAGCTTGTGGCCGGACTCCAGCGATGCGGTCGCCCCCTCAACCGTGACCGGGTAGCCGAAGCCACGCAGCATACGCTCGGTATGGTCGCGGGTCGGTGCAGGTTCGGTAACGGTGGTCTTGCCTTCGGCATACAGGCCCGCCAGCAGCAGGCAGGATTTCACCTGGGCACTGGCCATTGGCAGGGTGTAGTTCAGCGCCTTGAGCGTGTGACCACCGCGAATGGTCATCGGCGGACGACCTTCAGCAGCGGTTTCAATGACTGCACCCATTTCGCGCAGCGGGTTGGCCACACGGTTCATCGGACGCTTGGACAGCGAGGCATCACCGGTCAGTACGGTATCGAAGCTTTGCGCGGCCAGCAGGCCGGACAGCAGGCGCATCGAGGTACCGGAGTTACCCAGGTAGATCGGCCCAGGTGGCGGCTTCAGGCCATTGAGGCCAACGCCATGGATGGTCACGCGGCCGTGATGCGGGCCCTCGATCACCACACCCATGTCACGGAAGGCCTGCAGGGTAGCCAGCGCATCTTCGCCCTCAAGGAAACCTTCCACCTCGGTGGTGCCTTCGGCCAGCGAGCCGAGCATGATCGAGCGGTGGGAAATCGATTTGTCGCCTGGTACGCGAATACGGCCGGACAGGCGACCACCAGGATTTGCCAGGAAAATCAGATCGTTGGAGTTCATAGCGTCCACATAGGCCCGGCGGGCCAGGATTTTACTGAAATGCTCGCGAGCTACCCGAGCGCGGGTGAACACACCCAGCAGCTGGTGCCCGTCCCCTGCATCGACCGCATCGCGCAAGGCGTCGAGGTCGCTGCGAAATGTATCCAGTGTGCGCAGAACAGCTTCGCGGTTGGCGAGAAAAATGTCGTGCCACATTACCGGGTCGCTTCCGGCGATTCTCGTGAAATCGCGAAAGCCGCCCGCAGCGTAACGGAAGATATCCAGGTTTTCGTTGCGTTTTGCCAACGAGTCGACCAGACCAAAGGCCAACAGGTGCGGCAGATGACTGGTTGCCGCGAGCACCTCGTCGTGGCGCTCGACCTGCATGTGCTCGACGTCGGCACCCAGCGCACGCCAGAGGCGATCAACCAGCGCCAAGGCGGCGGGATCGGTCTCGGCAAGCGGGGTCAAGAATGACTTTGTGTCGACGAAACAGCTCGGCATTGGAGGCTTCCACGCCGCTTTGCTCGGAGCCGGCAATCGGATGCCCTGGCACAAAGTTCGGCAGGCGTGAGCCAAAGGCCTCGCGCGCTGCGCGCACGACATTGCCCTTGGCGCTACCGACATCTGTCAGTACCGCCTGCCCCAGTTCGAGCTGCGCGAGTTTGGCCAGGAGCTTTTCCATGGCCAGAATCGGTACGGCCAATTGAATGACATCGGCACCGACACAGGCCTTGGCCAGGTCGTCTTCGCAGCGATCGACTACACCCAGCTCAACCGCCAGCTTGCGCGACTGCGGGTCGAGATCGACCCCGACCACTTCACGGCACAGACCGCTTTCGCGCAGGCCCTTGGCAAAGGACCCACCGATCAGGCCCAGGCCGACAACGACCAGGCGCGTAATAATGGGCTCAGCCTTTTCTACTGTCACGTCAACCACAAACCGGCACCCTGTTCAGAACATCACGCATGGCTAAACCTCAGAGTACGGCTTTCGGATAGGAACCCAGTACTTTCAGGGCCACCGCCTCCTGGCTGATCTTCTCCAGCACGGCCTTGATCAGCGGATCGCGGTGGTGCCCGACGAAGTCGATGAAGAAGACGTAGGTCCATTTGCCGCTGCGCGACGGACGGGTTTCGATGCGGGTCAGGTCGATACCGTTCTCGTGGAACGGTACCAGCAGTTCATGCAGCGCACCCGGCTTGTTGCTCATCGAGACGATGATCGAGGTCTTGTCGTCGCCCGTCGGCGGGACTTCCTGGTTACCGATCATCAAGAAGCGCGTGGAGTTGTCCGGGCGGTCTTCGATTTTTTCCGCCAGACGGGTCAGGCCATAGAGCCCAGCCGCCATGTCACCGGCAATCGCCGCGGAGTTCCATTCGCCCTTGACCCGCTTGGCCGCCTCGGCGTTGCTCGATACAGCAACGCGCTCGACGTTCGGGTAGTGCGCATCCAGCCACTTGCGGCACTGGGCCAGCGACTGGGCATGGGAGTAGATACGGCTGATGCTGTCGGTCTTGGTGTTCTCGCCCACCAGCAGGTGGTGGTGAATACGCAGCTCGACTTCACCACAGATCACCATGTCGTGTTCGAGGAAGCTGTCGAGGGTGTGGTTGACCGCACCCTCGGTGGAGTTTTCCACCGGCACGACACCGAAGTTCACGGCACCGGCTGCAACCTCGCGGAACACCTCGTCGATTGCCGCCATTGGCTTGCTGATCACGGCATGGCCAAAGTGCTTCAGGGCCGCCGCCTGGGTGAAGGTGCCCTCTGGGCCGAGGTAAGCCACTTTCAGCGGCTGCTCCAGGGCCAGGCAGGAGGACATGATTTCGCGGAACAAACGCGCCATTTCCTCGTTGCCCAGCGGCCCCGGGTTGCGTTCCATGACCCGCTTGAGCACTTGCGCTTCACGCTCGGGACGATAGAACACCGGGGTTTCGCCTTCGCTCAGGGACGCCATCTTGACCCGTGCAACTTCCTGGGCGCAACGCGCACGGTCGCTGATCAGCTCGAGGATTTTCTCGTCGAGGCTGTCAATGCGCACGCGCAGCGCCTTGAGCTCCTGTTCGGACATCAGGCGTGTTCCTTCTCGAATTCAGCCATGTAGGCCACCAGTGCCTCGATCGCTTCAAGGCCCAGTGCGTTGTAGATCGACGCACGCATGCCGCCCACCGAGCGATGGCCCTTGAGGTTGAGCAGGCCACGGGCATCAGCACCAGCCAGGAAGGCTTTGTCCAAACGCTCGTCCGCCAGGCGGAACGGTACGTTCATCCAGGAACGGGCGTTGTGCGCAATCGGGTTGGTGTAGAACGCGCTGCTGTCGATGAAGCCGTACAGGCGGTCTTTCTTCGCCCGGTTACGACGCTCCATGGCCTCGACGCCGCCCTGCTCCTTGAGCCACTCGAAGACCAGCCCGGAGAGGTACCAGGAGTAGGTCGCCGGGGTGTTGTACATCGAGCCGTTGTCGGCTGCGACCTTGTAGTCGAGCATGGTCGGGCAGCTGCTGCGGGCATGGCCCAGCAGGTCTTCACGGACGATGACCACCACCAGACCGCTCGGGCCGATGTTTTTCTGCGCACCGGCATAGATCATGCCGAACTGCGAGACGTCGATCGGGCGCGAAAGGATGTCCGAAGACATGTCGACCACCAGCGGCACGTCACCGGTTTGCGGAACCCAGTCGAACTGCAGGCCGCCGATGGTTTCGTTGGAGGCGTAGTGCAGGTAGGCGGCGTCCTTGGTCAGGTTCCACTCGTTCTGCCCAGGAATGGCCAGGTAATCGTATGGCTTGGCGCTGGCGGCAACATTGACGTGACCGAAGCGGCGCGCTTCTTCAATCGCCTTCTTCGACCAGATGCCGGTTTCCACGTAGTCCGCAGTGCCACCTTCGGGCAGCAGGTTCAGTGGAATTTCAGCGAATTGCTGACTGGCACCGCCCTGCAGGAACAGGACCTTGTAGTTGGAGGGAACAGAGAGCAGATCACGCAGATCCTGCTCGGCTTTCTCGGCGATGGCCACGTAGTCGTCGCTACGGTGGCTCATTTCCATGACCGACAGGCCTTTGCCGTGCCAGTCCAGCATCTCGGCCTGGGCACGCTGCAGCACAGCATCAGGAAGCGCAGCAGGGCCTGCGCAGAAGTTAAAGGCTCGTTTGCTCACATCCACTCTCGCTCTGCTCTTGATGTCTGCGGGATTCGCTGCGAGGCCGATTGCCAGCCCCGCAGGCCCTCCCACATAAAATCCGCGTTTACACTATTCCTGCGGCGCTTCGTCTGCGTCCGCGTCCGCATCAACGTCGGTATCAACGTCTGCATCTGCATCGACGGCGGTGTCGGCTTCACCTTCGAAACCTTCCTCGTCACCCTCCTCTTCGGAAGGCTCCTGCACGCGCTCAAGGCCCACCAGAGTCTCGTCGCTCGCCAGTTTGATCAAGGTTACGCCCTGGGTATTACGACCCAGGCTGGACACTTCGCTGACGCGGGTGCGTACCAAGGTGCCCTGGTCGGAAATCAGCATGATTTCCTCACCGTCCTGCACCTGAACTGCACCGACCAGGCGGCCGTTACGCTCGTTGCTGACCATGGCGATTACACCTTGGCCACCGCGCTTGTACTCTGGGAACTCGGTGATCGCCGTACGCTTGCCGTAGCCACGCTCGGACGCGGTGAGGATCTGGCTGCCCTCCTCCGGAATGATCATCGAGATCAGTTTCTGACCTTCGCCCAGACGCATGCCGCGCACACCGCGCGCGGTACGGCCCATGGCACGCACGTCGGACTCTTTGAAGCGTGTCACCTTGCCCGCGTCGGAGAACAGCATGACCTCACGCTCGCCATCGGTAATGGCAGCGGAAATCAGGATATCGCCCTCGTCCAGCTCCAGCGCGATCAGGCCAACGCTGCGCTGACGGCTGAACTGCTCCAGCGGGGTCTTCTTCACGGTACCATTGGCGGTCGCCATGAAGATGAAGTGGCCTTCGGTGTATTCCTCGACCGGCAGCATGGTGGTGATGTGCTCACCCTCATCCAGCGGCAGCAGGTTGACCAGCGGACGACCGCGGGCGGCACGCGAGGCCTCAGGGATTTCGTAGGTCTTCAGCCAGTACACCTTGCCCTTGCTGGAGAACAGCAGCAGCGTGGTGTGGCTGTTGGCAACCAGCAGGTGCGAGATGTAGTCCTCGTCCTTGACGCCGGTCGCCGACTTGCCTTTGCCGCCGCGACGCTGGGCCTGGTAGGCCGCCAGCGGCTGGGTCTTGGCGTAGCCGCCATGGGAGATGGTCACAACCCGGTCTTCTTCCGGGATCATGTCACCCAGGGTCAGGTCGAGGCGTGCGTCGAGAATTTCGGTGCGGCGCACGTCGCCGTATTCGGCACGGATCAGTTCCAGCTCTTCGCGGATCACTTCCATCAGGCGCTCGGCGCTGTTGAGGATGCGGATCAGCTCGCCGATCTGGTTGAGAATCTCCTGGTACTCGGCCAGCAGCTTCTCGTGCTCCAGGCCTGTCAGGCGGTGCAGACGCAGGTCGAGGATCGCCTGAGCCTGTTCAGGCGACAGGAAGTACTTGCCGTCGCGCAGGCCATATTGCTCGTCGAGGGTTTCCGGACGGCAGGAATCGGCGCCAGCGCGCTCGACCATGACCTGCACGGCACTGGACTCCCAAGGGGTGCTGATCAGCGCTTCCTTGGCCTCGGACGGGGTTGGCGATGCCTTGATCAAGGCGATGACCGGGTCGATGTTGGACAGGGCAACCGCCTGGCCTTCAAGGATATGGCCACGTTCACGCGCCTTGCGCAGCTCGAATACGGTACGACGGGTAACCACTTCGCGGCGGTGACGGACGAACGCCTCGAGCAGGTCCTTGAGGTTCAGAACCTTCGGCTGGCCGTCGATCAGCGCGACAACGTTGATGCCGAACACGCTTTGCAGCTGGGTCTGGGCATAGAGGTTGTTGAGGATGACCTCAGGCACCTCGCCGCGACGCAGCTCGATCACGATACGCATACCGTCCTTGTCGGACTCGTCACGCAGCTCGGTGATACCTTCGAGTTTCTTTTCCTTGACCAGCTCGGCGATCTTTTCGATCAACCGCGCCTTGTTCAGCTGATACGGCAGCTCGGTGACCACGATCTGCTGACGACCACCGACCTTGTCGATGTCTTCGACGGTGGAGCGGGCGCGCATGTAGATGCGGCCACGGCCCGTGCGGTAGGCCTCGATGATGCCGGCACGGCCGTTGATGATGGCCGCGGTCGGGAAGTCCGGACCCGGGATGAACTGCATCAGTTCATCGACCGTGATGTCCGCGTTATCGATCAGCGCCAGGCAACCGTCGATGACTTCGCCCAGGTTGTGCGGCGGAATGTTGGTTGCCATGCCCACGGCGATACCGCTGGAACCGTTGACCAGCAGGTTCGGGATACGGGTCGGCATGACCGCCGGGATCTGCTCGGTGCCGTCGTAGTTGGGCACCCAGTCGACGGTTTCCTTGTGCAGGTCGGCCAGCAGCTCGTGGGCCAGCTTGGTCATGCGCACTTCGGTGTAACGCATCGCGGCGGCGTTGTCGCCGTCGACCGAACCGAAGTTGCCCTGGCCGTCGACCAGCAGGTAGCGCAGGGAGAAAGGCTGAGCCATACGTACGATGGTGTCGTAGACCGCCGTGTCACCGTGAGGGTGATACTTACCGATCACGTCACCGACCACACGGGCAGATTTCTTGTACGGTTTGTTCCAGTCGTTACCCAGCTCGCTCATCGCAAACAGAACACGACGATGCACGGGCTTCAAGCCATCACGCGCATCGGGCAGTGCTCGCCCGACAATGACGCTCATCGCGTAGTCGAGGTAGGACTGTCTCAGTTCGTCTTCGATATTGACCGGGAGGATTTCTTTGGCCAGTTCGCCCATGAGAAGCCTGATTCCTTTTTCTGGTGAAACTCCGCCACATCCATGATCGGACGAACGAAGCTCGCCGCCGCAAAGCTGCTGCCCTGCAACGACTTACGACAAATCAACGAGTTAAGCCATGGATCTGCGCAGTAAAGACAGCCAAATTGAGCGGTCTTGGAAACCGTCGGATGTTACCACAGTCGCCGAGGGCTTGGGAGTACGGCAAAGCGTCGCTGGTGCAGGCACCCTAGCACCCGCGACGATAAAGGCCGCCAAGGGGCACTCAGTCAATGCAGGCGCTTGCGGCACATCAATTGGGCCATTTTCGCGGTATCCGGGCGCTCGACGATGCCTTTCTCGGTGACGATGGCGTCGATAAGGTCCGCCGGGGTCACGTCGAACACCGGGTTGAAGGCATCGACATCGGCACCGACGCGCTGCCCGCCGACGTCCAGCAACTCACTGCCGGCACGCTCTTCGATCGGGATGTCATCGCCACTGGCCAGGCTCATGTCGATGGTCGAGCTCGGCGCCACCACCATGAAACGCACGCCATGGTGCATGGCGTTGACCGCCAGCTGGTAGGTACCGATCTTGTTCGCCACGTCGCCATTGGCGGTGATGCGGTCTGCCCCGACGATGACCCAGGTAATGCCCTTGGTCTTCATCAGGTGAGCCGCCGCCGAATCGGCATTCAGGGTCACCGGAATGCCTTCGTTGGCCAACTCCCAGGCGGTCAGCCGCGAGCCTTGCAACCAGGGCCGGGTTTCATCGGCGTAGACGCGCTCGATCATACCCTCTAGCCAAGCACCGCGAATCACCCCCAGCGCAGTACCAAAACCACCCGTTGCCAGCGCACCCGTGTTGCAGTGGGTGAGTACCGCCTGCTCACTGCCCTGATGCTTGCGAATCAGCTCGACACCCAACTGAGCCATGGTCAGGTTGGCCTCGCGGTCACTTTCGTGAATCGCGATGGCTTCAGCCTCCATGAGCGCCAGCGGGTCATCGGTGCTCTTCAGGCGTTCCAGGCGCTCGCGCATGCGGTTCAGTGCCCAAAACAGGTTGACTGCGGTTGGCCGCGACTCGGCCAGAACAGTGAAATCTTCTTCCAGCGCCGCTTTCCAGTCGCCACCGACGGCCAGGCGCTGACGCACGGCCAAAACGATGCCATAGGCAGCGCTGATGCCAATTGCAGGCGCGCCACGCACCACCATGGAACGAATCGCCTCGGCCACACCGTGCGCATCGGTATACGCCAGCCAGGTTTCCTCCGCTGGCAGGATGCGCTGGTCGAGCAGGTACAAGGCACCGTCTCGCCAATCGATGGCCTTTACCTTCTCTGCAGCCAACAGTCGATCGCGCATGCCTCACCCCACCATTCAGACATCAAAAGCGAATGATTATAACGATCCCCAGGCGCGGGCGCTCGGGTATACTTCGCCCTTACTCCTTTAGCCCT
The DNA here is from genome assembly GCF_053629555.1 of Pseudomonas sp. HLS-6 TE3448. NCBI lineage: Bacteria > Pseudomonadati > Pseudomonadota > Gammaproteobacteria > Pseudomonadales > Pseudomonadaceae > Pseudomonas > Pseudomonas sp. HLS-6 TE3448. The sequence continues at coordinate 29,378 of NZ_JBRJIO010000001.1, forward strand.
TGGATTTTCTACCATGCCCAAGCTTGCCACCCCCCTCGACCTGTTGCTCCTGCCAACCTGGCTGGTGCCCGTCGAACCGGCCGGGGTGGTGTTCAAGGACTACGGCCTGGGCATCCGTGACGGCAAGATCGCCTTCGTGGGCCCACGCGAAGACGCCCTGCGCCACGGCGCCGGGGAGATCCGCGAGTTGCCAGGCTGCCTGCTCAGCCCCGGCCTGATCAACGCACACGGCCACGCGGCAATGACCCTGTTCCGTGGCCTGGCCGACGACCTGCCGTTGATGACCTGGCTCGAAAAGCACATCTGGCCGGCCGAGAGCCGCTGGGTCGACGAAGCCTTCGTGCGCGACGGTACCGACCTGGCCATCGCCGAGCAGCTCAAGGGCGGCATCACCTGCTTCTCGGACATGTACTTTTTCCCGAAGATTGCCAGCGAGCGCGTACACGAGAGCGGCATTCGCGCACAGATCGCCATTCCCCTGCTGGACTTCCCGATTCCTGGCGCACGCAGCACCGATGAAGCGCTGCACCAGGGGGTCGAGCTGTTCGGCGACCTGCGCCACCATCCCCGCATTACCGTGGCCTTCGGCCCGCACGCGCCTTACACGGTGAGCGACGAGAACCTGGAGAAAATCCGGGTGATCGCCGAGGAACTGGACGCGCCGATTCACATGCATATCCAGGAAACCGCCTTTGAGGTCCAGCAGTCGCTGGAGCAGCGTGGCGAGCGCCCTCTGGCACGCCTGGCCCGCCTCGGCCTGCTTGGCCCGCGCCTGCAGGCGGTACACATGACCCAGGTCAGCGACGAAGACCTGGCGCTGCTGGTAGAAAGCAACACCAACGTTGTCCACTGCCCGGAATCGAACCTGAAACTGGCCAGCGGCTTCTGCCCGGTCGAACGCCTGTGGCAAGCCGGCGTCAACGTCGCCGTTGGAACCGACGGCGCGGCCAGCAACAACGATCTCGACCTGCTCGGCGAAACCCGCACTGCGGCCCTGTTGGCCAAGGCAGTGGCTGGCTCGGCCACCGCACTGGACGCACACCGTGCCCTGCGCATGGCGACCCTCAATGGTGCACGCGCACTGGGCCTCGACGCGATTACCGGCTCACTGGAGCTGGGCAAGGCCGCCGACCTGACCGCCTTCGATCTTTCGGGCCTGGCTCAACAGCCGGTCTACGACCCGGTTTCGCAACTGATCTACGCCTGCGGCCGTGACTGCGTGAAGCATGTCTGGGTCAACGGCAAGCAACTGCTGGACGAGCGGCGCCTGACGCGCCTGGACGAACAGGCCCTGAGTAGCACAGCCCGCGCCTGGGGCCAGCGCATTGGCGGCCATCACGAATAACCCGTCGCCAGCCCCGCTGCCGACCCGTAACGTATTATTGAAGCTTCAGAGGACTGTTCCATGAGCAACGTCGACCACGCTGAAATCGCCAAATTCGAAGCCCTCGCCCACCGCTGGTGGGACCGCGAAAGCGAGTTCAAACCGCTGCACGACATCAACCCGCTACGGGTCAACTGGATTGACGAGCGCGTCAAGCTGGCCGGCAAGAAGGTGCTCGATGTTGGCTGCGGCGGCGGCATTCTCAGCGAATCCATGGCCCAGCGCGGCGCGACCGTCACCGGTATCGACATGGGTGAGGCACCGCTGGCCGTCGCCCAACTGCACCAGCTGGAATCGGGCGTGAACGTTGAGTACCGGCAGATCACCGCCGAGGCCCTGGCCGAGGAAATGCCAGGCCAGTTTGACGTGGTCACCTGCCTGGAGATGCTGGAGCACGTCCCTGACCCGTCCTCGGTGATCCGCGCCTGCTACCGCATGGTCAAACCGGGTGGCCAGGTATTTTTCTCGACCATCAACCGCAACCCCAAGGCGTACCTGTTTGCGATCATTGGCGCCGAGTACATCATGAAGTTGCTGCCGCGTGGCACCCATGACTTCAAGAAGTTCATCCGCCCCTCGGAACTGGGCGCCTGGAGCCGTGAAGCCGGCCTGAGCGTCAAGGACATCATCGGCCTGACCTACAACCCGCTGACCAAGCATTACAAGCTGGCAGCCGATGTCGACGTCAACTACATGATTCAAACCCTGCGCGAGGAATGAGCATGCGTTTGCGAGCCGTACTTTTCGACATGGATGGCACCTTGCTGGATACGGCGCCGGACTTCGTCGCCATCTGCCAGGCCATGCTGGCCGACCGCGGCCTGCCCCCCGTAGACGAACAGAGAATCCGTGATGTGATTTCCGGTGGTGCCCGGGCCATGGTCTCTGCAACCTTCGCGCTGGACCCGGCCGACGCGGCGTTCGAAGCACTGCGCCTGGAGTTCCTTGAGCGCTACCAGGCCAACTGCGCGGTCCACAGCTGCCTGTTCGACGGCATGGCCGAATTGCTGGCCGACATCGAAAAAGGCAACTTGCTGTGGGGTGTGGTCACCAACAAGCCCGTGCGCTTCGCCGAGCCCATCATGCAACAACTCGGCCTGGCCGAGCGTTCGGCGCTGCTGATCTGCCCGGACCATGTAAAGAACAGCAAGCCCGATCCAGAGCCACTGATCCTGGCCTGTAAAACCCTGAACCTGGACCCGGCCAGCGTGCTGTTCGTGGGCGACGACCTGCGTGACATCGAGTCGGGGCGCGATGCCGGCACCCGCACCGCTGCCGTGCGCTATGGCTATATCCACCCCGAAGACAACCCGAACAACTGGGGTGCGGACGTGGTGGTCGACCATCCACTGGAACTGCGCAAGGTGATCGACAGCGCACTCTGCGGCTGCTGATAGCGACTATTTAGAGGTAAACACCATGTTCGACTACTCCGCCCGCCCCGACCTGCTCAAAGACCGGGTCATCCTTGTCACCGGCGCCGGTCGCGGCATCGGCGCAGCCGCCGCCAAGAGCTTCGCTGCCCACGGTGCGACGGTGCTGCTGCTGGGCAAGACCGAAGCCAACCTGACCCAGGTCTATGACGAAATCGAAGCGGCCGGGCATCCACAACCGGTGGTCATTCCGTTCAACCTGGAAACGGCGCTGCCACACCAGTACGACGAACTGGCGGTGATGATCGAGAATGAGTTCGGTCGGCTCGACGGCCTGCTGCACAACGCCTCGATCATTGGCCCACGGACACCGATTGAACAGCTGTCTGGCGACAACTTCATGCGGGTGATGCATGTCAACGTGAACGCCACGTTCATGCTGACCAGCACCCTGCTGCCGCTGTTGAAGCTGTCGCAGGACGCTTCGGTGATCTTCACCTCCAGCAGTGTTGGCCGCAAAGGCCGCGCCTACTGGGGCGCCTATGGGGTGTCGAAGTTCGCCACCGAGGGCCTGATGCAAACCCTGGCAGATGAGCTGGAGGGCGTTGCCCCTGTGCGCGCCAACAGTGTCAACCCAGGCGCAACCCGCACCAGCATGCGCGCCCAGGCCTACCCGGGCGAAAACCCCGAAAGCAATCCGCTGCCGGCCGATATCATGCCGGTGTATCTGTACCTGATGGGCCCGGACAGCGCCGGCATCAACGGCCAGGCGTTCGACGCGCAGTAAGCTTCAGCCTTGCACCAGAGCCATCCGTTCGCGGGGGCTCTGGCGCTCATGCGACACTTCCATTTGCATGCAGCGCTCAAGGAACAGGTACATGTATTCGTAACTCTTGCAGATGGCCTGCCGCAGCTCGGCCTGCAAGGCCTTGGACGGGTTGTTGCCAGCCAGCGTGCAGATGATCTCCAGCGCCTCCCATGGGTGCGCATCGTCATACTGAGCGTGCAGATTCAGCCACTTCATGGCGCGCTTGCGCTGCGCTTCCGGAAACGCCTCGGCATAGGCACCGGTAGAGCAGACCAAGGCCGACCACTCGCCGGTAGCCCCTTCAATGGCATAGTTGGTCGCTGCAATCGCGATGATCAGCGGGTCTGCCGAGCTGGTGTGCCAGCACCAGTGGCTCAACGCCTGCAGCTCTGTCGGCACCTGCTGCGCCTGCAGGTCGTCGAGGCTGACGCCATGGGCATGGCACCAGTTCAGCCAATAATCGGCATGATTGAGTTCGACGCGAATGTTGCGCATCAGCCAGCGCCGCGCCAGGTCCTCTCCGGGATGGCGGGCAAAGCGGGTCTTGGTCAGGTTCTGTGCCATGTACAGGGCGAACTGTTCAACCACCGGCCAGCCACCAATCAGGTACTGACGCATCGTTCGAGCCCCCAACCGGTTATCTCGCATGCGCTGGTAAAGCTCGTGCTCGACCACCTTTCGCTTACTTTCGCTGCAGGCTTCAATCAACTGTTGGGCCCAGAGCGGGTAACTGGCGGGATCCATCAACGGACCGATTCGAACAAATGCATCATTCACTGTCAGCTCCTTTTCCTTGTGATTGTTAATGTTCAGCGAAACGTTCCTGGCGCCTTCATCATCTGAGCGCGCTCCGGCGCACGTTTGCGCTGCAGGCTGTCGCACGAAAACACCGCCGGACGCTCGATGAGGTACCCCTGTGCGTAGTCCACGCCAATTTCCCGCAAGGCCTGTTCAATCAGCGGGGTTTCGACGAACTCGGCGATCGTGCGTTTGCCCATGACATGGCCAATGTGGTTGATCACTTCGACCATCGCCCGATTAATCGGGTCATCCAGCATGTCCTTGACGAAACTTCCGTCGATTTTCAGGAAGTCTACTGGCAAATGCTTCAAATATGCGAACGACGACATGCCTGCGCAGAAGTCATCAAGCGAGAACCTGCAGCCCAACCCCTTCAAGTCGTTGATGAAACGAATGGCGCTACCCAGGTTGGCAATGGCACTGGTTTCAGTGATTTCAAAGCAGATCAACTGCGGTGGAATCGCAAACTCGCTGAACATGCGGTGCAGGTATTCAAGGAAGTTGTCGTCGCCGATACTGCTCCCGGACAAGTTGATCGCGCACATGGCCAACGGCCCTTGACGCGGCCTGTCCAAGGCTTCACGAATCACCTGAAACACGTTGCGCACGACCCAGCGGTCCAGTGCGGTCATCAACCCATAGCGTTCTGCGGCCGGGATAAAGCTATCAGGCAGGATGATGCGCCCACTCTCATCGTGCAGCCGCAGAAGAATCTCAAGGTGCCCACCGGCATTGCCAGGCTCACCCAATGCCGCAATTTCCTGGGAGTAAAGGCAAAAGCGGTTTTCTTCCAATGCGACGTGCAAACGCTGAATCCAGGCCATTTCACCAACGCGCATGGACAACTCGGTGTCGTCGGCATGGTAGACCTGAACGCGGTTGCGCCCCTTCTCCTTGGCCATGTAACACGCCATGTCCGCGGCTCGCAACGATGCTTCCAGGGTCGCCGGTGGCTGGCTGAGGTGAACCAGACCAATACTGACCGTGGTCATGAACGGGCGCCCTTTCCAGACAAAGTGCAGGCTCTGCACTGTCTGGCGAAGGTTTTCGGCAATGCGCTCGGCTTGCTCCGACGGGCAGTTTTCCAGCAGGATGCCGAACTCATCGCCCCCAAGACGCGCCAAGGTGTCCCCTTCACGCAACCCGCCCTGAAGCAAGGCACAAATGTGCCGCAGCAGCTCATCGCCCGCCGCATGGCCACAGGTATCGTTGACCAGCTTGAACTGATCCAGGTCCAGGAACAGCAATGAATGGCGCGCCGTACTTCGGCTCAGGCCCGCGAGCGCCTGCTCCAGGCGGAACTCGAATTCCCGGCGGTTGGCCAACCCTGTCAGGGCGTCATGGGTGGCCTGCCAGGACAGGTTGGCAATGTATTGGCGCTCCTGGGTCATGTCATGCAGCACCACTACAACGCCACTGATACGCCCTTCGTTGACTATCGGCGCGCCCACCAGGGCGACGGAAACGGTGCTGCCATCGAGCCGCTGAATCAGCTTGGCATGCTCACCGCCTTCATGCAGGGTGCCGTTGAGAATGTGCTCAATCAGCGTCAGGCTGTCCTTCTCGGCATGCTCATCAAGCAGATTGAACAGTGCCGCCAAGGGCAAGCCCTGCGCCTGCTGGGCATCCCAGTGGGTCAACTGCTCGGCAGCCGGGTTCATGTAGGTAATACAGCCATCGACGTCGGTGGTTATCACACCATCGCCAATCGACGCCAGGGTGACTTGCGCACGCTCTTTTTCAACCTGCAGCGCACTGGCAAAGGCTTGGCGCTGAACCAGCAGCTTGTGCGAGCGCTTCCAGGCCAGGGCAATCAGGAACAATGCGGTCGCCACGTTGATGAACAGCAACAGGCGCAGGAGCACCCGCGAGCCTTCGCTCAAGGCATCGCTGAACGCCTTGGCGGCCGGCGCCACGCCCTCATTGATCGAGGCAATCCTGGCCTTCCAGTCGGCCACATTCCTGGCCGAGGCCTTCCCACGCGCAAAGCCTTGGCGTATTTCCTGGGCAAGAGTGTCGAGTTGCTGCACGAAGCCATCGCCGACGGCCCACAGTTGAATGGCCTTTTCCAGGTAACTGACATGACGAAAATTCAGGTACAACCAGATCACACTGGAGACGTCATCGGGGTGGTTGCCACCCTGCAACATGCCCTTGCGAGCCGCTGCGATGTCCGGTGTCGGCAAATCCAGTGCGGTGCGCAGCTCATGCCCCCCCATGGGCACGGCGATAGCCCGCTGGTACTTCTCGAACGCCGCCTGATCGCCACTGTCGGCATACAGCGTAAGGTAGTAGATGGCGTCCTTCTGGCCCTTGGACCAGAGGCTTTCGCCACCCACGTAACCACGCACAGCCGAGAGCGCGTAAAGGCTGATGCTTCCTAGCAACGCCTGAAACAGCACGACCGCGACAAATGGCCAAATGATGCCCAGCAACCTTGGCGCTTCGAGAGTCCGTTTTCCCTTCATGAGGTCCCTTGCTTGTTGCAGAGCCGTATGAGTCTAAACCTACAACAGACTAGGATATTTGCCACCAGGGCAAACGGCCTTTACCTCAAAATTCGCTTTTCCCGCTCAACTTTGTTGCAGATGCCCGTACAGTTTGGCGTATAAACCGCCGTCAGCGATGAGCTGCTGATGGCAACCGTCCTCGGCAACATGCCCCCCATCGAACACCAGAACACGGTCTGCCTGCTTCACCGCCGACAGACGGTGGGCGATGATCAAGGTCGTGCGGGCACTGAGAAAACGGGCCAGGGCCTGATGCAGGTTGTACTCGGTCGCCGCGTCCAGGGCCGACGTGGCTTCATCGAGGATAACCACCTTGGGCTCGGCCAGTACCATCCGGGCAATGGCCAGACGCTGACGCTGCCCACCGGACAGGCGTACCCCGGAGCGCCCTACCACGCTGTCCAGGCCCTGAGGCAGCGCAGCAATGGTGCCATCTAGCTGGGCAATGCCCAATGCCTGCCAGCACGCCTCGTCGGTGCAGTCGCGGCCCATGGTCAGGTTGGCGCGCACGGTGTCGTTGAACAGCGAGGGGTGCTGCAACACCACGGCCACCTGCTCACGCAAGGTTTCCAGGCCAATTTCCTGCAAGGTCGCGCCACCGAAGCGGATCGTCCCGGCTTGCGGTGTGTAGAGCCCCAGCAACAACTGCACCAGGGTGCTCTTGCCGCCACCGCTGGCACCGACTATCGCCACTTTTTCGCCGGGTGCGATCGACAGGTTGAGCTGGTCGAGCACCGGCTCCTCGCCGTACGCGAAACGCAGGCCGCGCACGTCGATGCCAACGGTGTCACGGCCCTTGAACGGGTCGACGCCCCCGGCAAACTGCGGTTCGTCGTCACGCGCCAGCAGTTCGTTGATGCGGGTCAGCGCACCGCCAGCGGCGTAGTAGGCGTATTGCAGGTTCAACAACTGCTCCACCGGCCCGATCATGAACCACAGGTAGCTGAACACGGCCAGCATCTGGCCAATGGAAAGGTCGGAGAACAGCACGGTGAGCATTGCCGCCGCGCGGAAAATATCGATACCAAACTGGAACAACAGGCCACTGGCACGCCCACTGGCGTCACTCTTCCACTGCGAAGCGACGGCATAGTTACGCACCTCCTGGGCACGTACGCCCAGCCGCCCGAGGAAATAGCCCTGACGGTTACCTGCTCGAATTTCCTGAATGGCATCCAGCGTTTCGGCCAGCGCCTGGGTAAACCGCGAGGTGCTGTCGTTCTCCAGTTTTTTCAGGTGCTTGACCCGCTTGCCCAATTGCACGGTGGCAAAAATCACCAACGGGTTGAACAGCAGGATCAACAGCGCCAACTGCCAATGCATCCAGATCAGGATGCCGGCCGTACCGGTCAAGGTCAGTACCGCCACCAGGAAGCGGCTGAGGGTTTCACCGACAAACTTGTCCAGGGTGTCGAGGTCGGTCACCAGGTGCGTCGTGACCGTTCCGCTGCCAAGGCTTTCGTACTCGCTCAGGGAGATGCGCTTGAGCCGCTCGATCAGGCGGATACGCAAGCGGTAGACAATGTCTTTGGCCAAGCCGGCAAACAGCCTGGCCTGAACCACGTTGAATGCCAGCGCGAATACCCGCAGGCACAGGGTCACCAGGAGCATCAGGCCGATATAGCCAGCGGGCACGTGCCAAGCCTGCGGCAGAAACTGATTCATCCATTTCAGCGCGGCGTCGCCATGCCCCAGCAGCACTTCGTCGACGAGCAGCGGCAGCAACAGCGGGATCGGCACACTGCACAGCGCCGCCAGCACGGCAACGCCATTGGCGATCCACAGGGCTTTTTTGTGTTGCAGTGCCAGGCGACGAATTTCAGCCCAGCTCAGACGATCGCCATGACTTGCCGGTGAACCCGGCACCGGGTCGGGTGAGCCCGGCAGGTCAAGCATGAGCGGCACGCTCCAACCAACGACCGAGCAACGGCGCCAATGCGTCTTGAGGCTGGTAGCCGTTGGTCAGCAGCGCCAACTGGCCATTGCGCTCGGCCAGCAGGGTCGGGAAACCGGCAATACCCAAATCCTGCACCCAGACGAAATCGGCAGCCGTGGCCTGGCGTTGTTCAGCGCTGGTGAAGCGCTCGGAGAACACCGCACGCTCAAAGCCTGCCTGGGTAGCCAGTTCGACCAATTGCGGCGCACGGGTGACATCTTCGCTGCGCTCATAGAAGGCCTGCTGGATAAGCGTGAGCAGGCCCCAGGCGCGTTGCGGGTCAAGGCTGCGCGCCGTCACCAAGGCGCGGCACGCAGGTTCGGTGTCGTAGACGAAACCCTCGGGCATCGCCCCTTCAATGCGAAACGGCTGGCCAGTCGCTTCGTGCACCGCTTGCCAGTGCTCGAGGATGTAGCGTCGGGTAGACACATCAAGTGCGCTGCTACCGCTACGCAGGCCACCGACCACCAGATGGGTCGGCACCCCCGCCGCCTGCGCCTGGGCGATCAGGGCCTCGGCCACTGGTGCAAAACCCCAGCACCAGGAGCACATCGGGTCCATCACATAGAGCAGGCGAGCGGACATCATCAAACCTCGGCAGCCTTGCGGTAATTATGGCCAATCGGGTGCGGCTGGTTGCGGGCCTTGGCCAGTTCGATCTGCTTCTGCCGGTCGATGGCGCTGCGGCGCGTCTTCTCGCTCAGGCTGTCCCAGCAGTGCGGGCAGCTGATACCTGGCGAGTAGTGCTCCGAAGCACGGTCTTCCACGCTGATCGGCGTGCGGCAGGCGTGGCACTGGTCATAATCGCCTTCGCTCAGGTCATGACGAACGGTGACCCGGTTGTCGAAGACGAAGCACTCGCCCTCCCAGCGGCTCTCTTCCTGCGGTACTTCCTCAAGGTATTTGAGGATGCCACCCTTGAGATGATAGACCTCTTCGAACCCCTCGCCGAGCATGTAGCTGGAGGCTTTTTCACAGCGTATGCCGCCGGTGCAGAACATGGCGACTTTCTTGTGGCGGCTTGGGTCGAAGTTGGCCTTGATGTACTCGGGGAACTCACGGAAGGTCGTGGTTTTCGGGTCGATCGCCCCTTCAAAGGTGCCGATGGACACTTCGTAATCGTTACGGGTATCGATCAACAGCACTTCCGGGTCGCTGATCAGTGCGTTCCAGTCCTTGGGCTCGACGTAGGTACCGACCTTCTTGTTCGGGTCGACGCCCGGAACACCCAGGGTGACGATCTCTTTCTTCAGTTTGACCTTGGTGCGGTAGAACGGCTGTTCATCGCAGTAGGACTCTTTGTGGTCGATGTCTACCAGGCGCGTATCGCTGCGCAACCAGGCCAGCAGGCCATCGATGCCTTCACGGGTACCGGACACCGTACCGTTGATGCCTTCTTCAGCCAGCAACAGGGTGCCTTTGACGCCATTGGCGGTCATCGTTTCGAGCAGCGGTTCACGCAGCTCAATGTAATCTTCGAGGGTAACGAATTTGTACAGCGCCGCCACGACGATAGCTTGGGTCATGCCTTGATTCTCCAGGTGGCTGTCCTCGCAAAGGACGAACCGGGTGTCAAAAAAAACGCGCCGACGAGCGGCGCGTTGCACATTCTAACAAAAACCCGGCAGCAAAATCAGTGTTTGCTACCACCGGCACAGGTTGGCGAGGCCGGGGCTGCACCGACCTTTTCCCACTCCTGCGGCGTGTAGGTATGCAAGGCCAAGGCGTGGAACTGGCTCATCAACTCCCCCAGGGTGGCGTACACCTTCTGGTGGCGCTTGACGCTGTTCAGCCCCTCGAACTGCTCACTGACCAAAATCGCCTTGTAGTGGGTTTCCTGGCCACGGCTGTGCATGTGGCTTTCGTCACGTACTTCAAGGTGCTGCGGGGCCAGGGCGGCCAGGCTTTGCTCAATTCGTTGCTGCATCGACATGACGGGCTCCGCTTACGGCTTCTTGGCCGGCGCGGCCTTGCCCGCGGACGGGTCCAGTTCGGTGGTCATGTCAGACAGCAGCTTGTTGACCACCGGTACTGCGCTTTCCAGTTTCTGCTGGGTCAACTGAGCCGACTGCTGGGTGACCATCGGCATTTTTTCCAGGACTTTCTTGCCCAGTGGCGACTCGTAGAACTTCACCAGGTCTTTCAGCTCGCTTTCGCTGAAGGTGCTGGTGTAGAGCTTAACCATATCGGGCTTGAGCTTGTTCCAGCCGATCGCCTGGTCAAGGGCGGCATTGGCCTTGGCCTGGTAGCTGTCCAGCACAGCCTTTTTCGAAGCGGGTGCCTTGGTCTGTTCAAAGCGCTGGGCAAACATCTGCTGCACTTGCATGTAGACCGGGGTTCCGAGCTTGTCGGCGTGCGCCAGCTTAAGGAAGGCTTCGGCGCTGGCATTGTGGCTGGCAGTATCGGCAAGCACCTGGCCGCTGGCACAAACCAGTACAACTGCGGTGCAAAGGGCGCGAAGACGGGTCATCGGAAATCCTTAATTGTCGGAAGAGGTGGCACCTCAGAGTAGAGCATTCTGCGCCGACTCGGGCTGAGCGCTCAAGTGGATCGACACGTAAAGAAACCGCCGTGTCGAATCAGGACCTAAACTGCGGAATCAGACGACAAAGGAGTGACCGCAGCATGAGCCGTAACGAGACAGACAGCCTGGGAACGGTCGAAGTTCCGGATCAGGCCTACTGGGGCGCCCAAACGCAGCGCTCGCTGATCAACTTCGCAATTGGCAAGGAACGGATGCCGCTGGCTGTCCTGCACGCCCTGGCGCTGATCAAAAAGGCGGCCGCCCGGGTCAACGTGCGTAACGGCAACCTGCCAGCCGACGTTGCCCGGCTGATTGAGCAAGCCGCTGACGAGGTACTGGCCGGGCAACACGACGAGCAGTTTCCGCTGATGGTCTGGCAGACCGGTAGCGGCACCCAGAGCAACATGAACGTCAACGAGGTGATTGCCGGCCGCGCCAACGAGCTCGCCGGCCAGGGCCGAGGGGGGAAAACCCCGGTCCACCCCAACGACCACGTCAACCGCTCGCAGAGCTCCAACGACTGTTTCCCCACCGCCATGCACATCGCCGCAGCACAGGCAGTACACGCGCGACTACTGCCGGCGATCAGCGAACTGGCTGCGGGCCTGGCAGAACAGTCGGTACGTCATCAGCACCTGGTCAAGACCGGGCGCACCCACATGATGGACGCCACACCGATTACCTTCGGCCAGGAACTGTCGGCCTATGTCGCCCAGCTCGACTACGCACAACGGGCGATCCGCTCGGCACTGCCGGCAGTCTACGAGCTGGCACAGGGTGGTACGGCAGTCGGTACTGGCTTGAACGCGCCGAAAGGCTTTGCCGAAGCCATCGCCGCAGAGCTTGCGGCCCTGGCCGGGCTGCCCTTCGTCAGCGCACCGAACAAATTCGCCGCGCTGGCCGGGCATGAACCACTGACGCTCCTGGCCGGGGCGCTGAAAACCCTGGCGATCACCCTGATGAAACTGGCCAACGATTTGCGCTTGCTCAGCTCCGGCCCGCGCACCGGGCTGGCGGAAGTGCGGTTGCCGGCCAACGAGCCGGGCAGCTCGATCATGCCCGGCAAGGTCAACCCGACCCAATGCGAGGCGCTGTCGATGCTGGCCTGCCAGGTGCTGGGCAACGACGCCGCGATCGGCTTTGCCGCCAGCCAGGGGCACCTTCAGCTCAACGTGTTCAAGCCGGTGATCATCCACAACCTGCTGCAGTCGATCGAACTGCTGGCCGACGGCTGCCATAACTTCCAGCAGCACTGTATTGCCGGGCTTGAACCGGATCCTCAGCAGATGGCCGACCACCTGGAACGTGGGCTGATGCTGGTAACGGCGCTGAACCCGCACATCGGCTACGACAAAGCCGCCGAGATTGCCAAAAAAGCCTATGCCGAAGGCAGTACCCTACGCGAGGCCGCACTGGCGCTGGGCTATGTCAGCGACCAGCAGTTCGACCAATGGGTACGGCCAGAACACATGCTCGATGCGGGCGACAACGGCTGAGTCAGCGTGCCAGGCGCACGCGCCTGGCACGCCAACCGGCAATCAGTGACGGCCCCAGCGCAATCAGCACCGAGCCAAGCACCACGATCACGGCACCAATGTACGCCAGGCCATTGATCTGCTCGGGTTGCACATAACCTGGCCAGAGCATGGCTGCCAGGGCAACACAGCCGAACGTCACCAGCGGGGTGATCGCCAGGGTCGCACTGACCCGCGATGCTTCCCAGTGGGCCAACGCTTCAGCAAAGGCACCGTAGGCAACCAGCGTGTTCAGGCAACAGGCCAACAGCAACCAGCCTTGCAGCGGGCTCAGTTGCAGCGCCTCCAGTGGGTGTGCCCATGGCGTCAGGATCAAGGCACAGATCAGGTAGATCACCATCATCACCTGTGGCGAGCTCCACACGGTGAGTAACTGCTTCTGGCCCAAGGCATAGAACGTCCACACCGCAGCGGCCAGCAGGATAATCAGAATGCCCTTGGTGTACGTGCCCAAGGAGGTCAGCAGCTCGTCCAGGCGCTGATTGAAGAACAACCCGAAGCCCAGCAGCAGAATGACCAGGCCGATCCCCTGCCCCAGGCTGAAACGTTCCTTGAAAACCACAACACTACTGATCAACAGCAGCACCGGTCCCATCTGGATCATCAGTTGCGCTGTACCGGGGCTGAGCATGCTCAGACCGATCAGGTAGAGCACATAGTTGCCGACCAGCCCGCCCACGCAGAGCAACAGCAGAAAACGTCCGTTTCGACCCAGGGCACGCACGGACGGCAGACGCCGCGTGGCGCCAAGAAAGGCCAGCAGCAGGCCGCCAGAGACCAGCAGGCGGAACCAGGTGACAGTGACCGGGTCCATCACCAGCAACACCTGCTTGAGCTTGACCGGAAGGATGCCCCAGAGCACGGCCGTCAACAACGCCAGGAACAGACCGTATACCCAGCGTCCGGAAGAAATATGCATGACCGCCTCGAAAAACCCTATGGTGGGGGGAGGCTTGATTCTACGGCGGCCACCGCAACTTACACAGTTACAGATATGGAAAAGAATTCAGCATCTCATTCCATGAAAGCCTGCAAGTACGCGGCGCCTGCAGCCTGCTCGGCCTTTGTTGGGGCAGGTGGGGTGTCCGTGGGTTCGCGCCGTTTGTATCGCGGGCAAGCCCGGCTCCTACAGGTTACGCGGGCTCTGTTGGGGCAGGCTTGCCTGCGATGGCGTCGGTGGGATGTCAGTGGGTTCGCGGTGTCTGCATCGCGGGCAAGACCCGCTCCTACAGCTGGCGCGGGCGCTGTTGGAGCAGGCGGGGTGTCAGTGGGGTCGCGGCGCCTGCATCGCGGGCAAGCCCGGCTCCTACAGGTTACGTGGGCTCTGTTGGGGCAGGCTTGCCTGCGATGGCGTCGGTGGGATGTCAGCGGGTTCGCGGTGTCTGCATCGCGGGCAAGACCCGCTCCTACAGCTGGCGCGGGCGCTGTTGGAGCAGGCGGGGTGTCAGTGGGGTCGCGGCGCCTGCATCGCGGGCAAGCCCGGCGCCTACAGGCTGCACAGGCTGCAATGGTGTCGATGGCTATTTCTTGTCGTTCTTGAACGCCGCTTCCAGCGCTTCGTTGATGGTGCGCAGCACTTTTACCCGGGCCCAGCGTTTGTCATTGGCTTCGACCAGGGTCCAGGGCGCAATTTCGGTGCTGGTACGGTCAACCATATCGCCCACCGCTTCGGCGTATTGCGGCCACTTGTCACGGTTGCGCCAGTCCTCTTCGGTGATTTTGAAGCGCTTGAAGGGGATCTGTTCGCGCGCCTGGAAGCGCTCCAGTTGGGTCTGCTGGTCAATCGCCATCCAGAACTTGACCAGCACCACGCCAGCGTTGTTCAACTGTTCTTCAAAATCATTGATCTCGCCATAGGCCCGCATCCAGTCTGCCTGCTGGCAAAACCCCTCGACTCGCTCCACCAGCACCCGGCCGTACCAGGAGCGATCGAACACGGTGAATTTGCCGCGCCCCGGGATGTGCCGCCAGAACCGCCAGAGGTAAGGCTGCGCACGTTCTTCTTCGGTCGGGGCGGCAATCGGCACGATACGGTATTGACGCGGGTCCAGTGCTGCGGCCACGCGACGGATCGCACCGCCCTTGCCCGCCGCGTCATTCCCTTCGAACACGGCCAGCAAGGCATGGCGGCGCATGCGTTTATCACGCAGCAGCCCGGCCAGACGTGCCTGCTCGGTAATCAGTTGCTCCTGGTATTCGTCCTTGCTCAGTTGCTTGCTCAAATCCAGGCTGCCCAACAAGCTGCGCTGATCAATGCTCTGGCTCAACGGCGCGATGTTACTCGGACGAACCACGCGCCCTTCGGTCTTCAGCGCGTTCTGCAAGCCTTCAAGCAGAATGCGCCCGACTGCCAGGCTTCGGTAATAGGGGTCGACACCCTCTATGACATGCCATGGCGCATAGTCTCGGCTGGTACGGCGCAACACTCGCTCACCAAAACGCACGAAGCGGTCATAGGTCTGTGACTGTTGCCAGTCCAGCGGGCTGATCCGCCAACTGTGCAGCGGGTCGTCCTGCAGGGACTTGAGGCGGGCTTTCATCTGTTTTTTGGACAGGTGGAACCAGAACTTGAAGATCAGCGCACCTTCATCACAGAGCATCTGTTCCAGGCGCTCGGCACCACCAATGGCCTGGTCGAGCACGGCGTCCTTGAACACACCATGAACCCGCCCCTGCAACATCTGGCTGTACCAGTTGCCGAAGAAAATCCCCATCCGCCCCTTGGCCGGCAAAGCCCGCCAGTAGCGCCAGGCCGGTGGATGGGCGAGCTCTTCATCGCTTTGCTGATCGAAGGTACGGACCTCGATCAACCGAGGGTCCATCCATTCGTTAAGCAGCTTGACCGTCTCGCCCTTGCCTGCACCTTCGACGCCATTGATCAATACAATGACCGGAAACCGTGCCTGCTGCTTGAGTTCGAACTGCGCTTCAAGCAACGCTTCTCGCAACGCCGGGACTTCAGCGTCATAGGTGTCCTTGTCGATGGCGTGACCGATTTCAGCAGATTCGAACATGTACCAGGCTCCCTTGGTTGATAAGCAAGCCTAGCGGATCAGCGCGGCTTTTGTCGGCAGAAAAATCAGTACCATGCGCCAAGTCAAACAGCGTTCAACCGATCGGCTAAAATGCCGGTCTTGCCGTTTTCGAGCCGAACATGATCGACGTAACCAACTATGCCCAGATTGACTGGGACGACCAGGGACGCCCGCATTCGCGGCAGTACGATGACGTCTATTTCTCCAAGGAACAGGGCCTTGAAGAAACCCGTCATGTATTCATTGAGCAGAACAACCTGCGTCAGCGTTTCAGCGCCCTTCAGGACAACCAGTGCCTGGTGATCGGCGAAACCGGTTTTGGTACCGGGATGAATTTTCTTTGCGCCTGGCAGCTGTTCGCCGAATGCGCCGGCCCTGGTGCTCGCCTGCATTTCGTGACGGTCGAGAAATACCCCCTGAGCCGCGCCGATCTGGCCAAGGCCTTGGCCCTGTGGCCGGAGCTGGCAGATTTCGGCAATGCCCTGTTGGCCGAGTATGTGGCGGTGCATGAAGGCTTCCAGCAGTTTGTCTTCGAGCAGGGTCGGGTCACGCTGACCTTGATGGTGGGCGATGCGCTGGAACAGTTGCCGCAACTCGATGCCCGGGTCGACGCCTGGTTCCTTGATGGTTTTGCCCCGGCGAAAAACCCGGAAATGTGGACCCCGGAACTGTTCGCTCAGTTGGCCCGGCTCTCGGCCGAACAGGCCACACTCGGCACCTTTACCAGCACCGGCTGGGTTCGTCGCGGGTTGATGGCTGCCGGTTTCGCACTGAAAAAGATCCCCGGCATCGGCAAGAAGTGGGAAATCGTGCGTGGCGTCTATGAAGGTTGCCCACCCGAGCAGGCTGCTCCGGCAACTGTTGTGCCTTGGTACGCCCGCCCACCTGCCCTGCTGGGCCCGCGCCAGGCGCTGGTGATTGGCGCCGGCCTGGCTGGCTGTGCGACGGCCGCAAGCCTGGCGGCACGGGGCTGGCAGGTCAGCCTGCTGGATCGCCATGCCCAACCGGCCAGCGAGGCCTCGGGCAACCCGCAAGGTGTGCTCTACCTGAAGCTCTCAGCCCACGGCACCGCCCTGTCGCGGTTGATCATCAGCGGCTTCGGTTACACCCGACGCTTGCTGGAACAATTGCAGCGCGGCCGTGATTGGGACGCCTGCGGTGTGTTGCAGTTAGCCTTCGACGACAAGGAAGATCAGCGCCAGGCCAAACTGGCCGAGGCCTTCGACCCGACATTACTGCAACGCCTGAACCGCACCGACGCCGAAACCATGGCGGGCATCGGTCTGGCCAGTGGCGGCCTGTTCTACCCTGAAGGTGGCTGGGTTCACCCGCCGGCGCTGTGCGCCTGGCAGGCCAAGCATCCGAACATCCGCCTGCTGATGCATCACCAGGTGCTGGAACTGCGCAAAGCCGATGGCCAGTGGCAGGCCTGGGAGGGCGAGCGCCTGTTGGCCAGCGCGCCGCTCGCGGTGTTGGCCTGCGCGGCGGAGATCCATCGGTTTGAGGGCTGCAGTGAACTGCCGCTCAAGCGCATTCGCGGGCAAATCACCCGCCTGCCGGCCACTGGGCAGAGTTCAACCTTGAGCACCGTGGTCTGCGCCAAGGGTTACGTTGCCCCACCGCGCCTGGGTGAACACACCCTCGGCGCCAGTTTCGACTTCACCGCCACCGAGCTGACGCCCACCGCCGCCGAGCACCAAGGCAACCTGGCGTTGCTACAAGAGATCTCCGCCGACCTGGCGATGCGCCTGGGCGCCGATCATCTCGACCCCGAGGTGCTGGAAGGCAGGGCCGCGTTCCGCTGTACCAGCCCGGACTACCTGCCAATCGTTGGCCCGCTGGCTGATCAAAAAGCGTTCGCTCAGGCCTATGCGGTGCTGGCCAAAGACGCCCGGCAACAACCGAGCACGCCCTGCCCTTGGCTTGAGGGCTTGTACATCAACAGCGGCCATGGCTCGCGTGGGTTGATCACCGCACCGCTTTCAGGCGAGCTGGTTGCTGCCTGGGCTGACGGTGCGCCGCTGCCACTGCCCCGTGCAGTCGCCGAAGCCTGCCATCCGAACCGCTTCATGCTGCGTGAACTGGTTCGCGGCAAGCGCAGACAGGGCGAAGCCAGCCAGTAACGATTCGCGTAGGATGTGAGCACTCTTAACTACGTCCAAGTCCTTTTATGCTGATTCCTTACGACCAACTGGAAGCTGAGACCCTGACCCGCCTGATCGAGGATTTCGTCACCCGCGACGGTACCGACAACGGTGACGAAACCCCGCTCGAAACCCGCGTACTGCGGGTTCGCCAAGCGCTGCTCAAAGGTCAGGCCTTTATCCTCTTCGACCTGGAAAGCCAACAGTGCCAGTTGCTGCCCAAGCACGAAGTCCCTCGGGAACTGCTGGACTGAATCAGTCCGTGCTCATCTTCTTGCCGGCCTGCTCGACAATACGCCGGTAGATTTCCGCCCTGTGCACCTCGATATGCCGTGGAGCGCTGATACCAAAACGTACGGTACCGCCTTCCACGGACAACACTTCGATCCTGATCTGACCATCAATGGCGATCACCTCACCTACCTCACGTCCGATAACCAGCATCGCTTTTTCCTCCAGCTTTTGGCGAATCTGGAGACTGCTGCATGGGCAAGGTGCCATCAATGCTGCGAGCGGGATTTAGACAGTTCCCACCGCACTTTCAGATTTTCCCTACAAATAAACTTAAAAAAGAGGCTTTCAGGCGCTGTGAAAACGCGGCCCCAATACAATGAGGGTGGCGCCCAGCACACACAGCAGCGCGCCCATCCAGTCCGTGCTCAACGGCCTGGCGCGTTCGATGACTGCCAACCAGATCAACGAGGTGACAATGTAAATACCGCCATAAGCCGCGTATGCCCGACCGGCATAGGCCGCCTCGACCCGGGTCAGGATCAGCCCAAACAGGGTCAGGCTGAACAACGCTGGCGCGATCCACCACGCGCTCTTGCCCAGTCGTAGCCAGAGATAGAAGGCATAACAACCGCCAATCTCAAAGACTGCAGCGAGGAAGAACCAGAAGTAATTGATCACGCCAGGACACCTTGGGTTGTTCAGCAAAGGCGCCCAGAATACCTGAGGCGAACGCTCAAGCCTGCGTCGAGCGAGCCTTGCCGCACATTTTCTCGGCCATTGTGGCCATCTCGTCATACAGCGCCTGAGGGTTTTGCTGCTTGAGTTGCCAGGCCTGGCGACCTTGTTCGTGAGGGAGGATCATGAATTCGCCTTGCGCGACGCGCTGGAAGATATAGTCGGCGATGTCACTCGCCGTAATCGGCGAGCTTTCCAGCAACTTGCCCACTTGCGCTTTCATTGCTGGCGTCGGGCCACGGAACGAGTCCAGCAGGTTGGTCTGGAAGTACGAGGGGCACACCACGTGCACAGCGACCTCCTGTTGGCGCAACTCCACCAGCAGGCTTTCCGACAGGGCCACCACGCCCGCCTTGGCCACGTTGTAGTTACTCATGGCAGGGGCCTGCATCAAGGCCGCCATGGACGCAATATTGATGATCCGCCCCTTGCTGCGGGTCAGCAGGGGCAAGAACGCCTTGCAGCCCTTGACCACGCCCATCAGGTTGATTGCCAGTTGCCAATCCCAGTCCTCCAGCGACAACTCGGCGAAAAAGCCGCCAGAGGCAACGCCGGCATTGTTGACGACGACATCAACGCCACCGAAATGCTCTTCGCAGGCCTGCGCCAATGCTGTCAGCTGGCTGTAGTCGCGCACGTCGCAGCGCTGGGTAAAGCCTGTTCCACCGGCCTCACGCACCAGGGCCAGGGTGTCCCGCAAGCCGGCCTCATTGACATCGGCAAGTGCCAGTTGCCAGCCCTCACGCGCCCAACGCAACGCAATTTCCCGGCCCAGCCCCGATCCCGCGCCAGTGATCATCATGCGGTTTTGCATAGACGGATGCCTCGTTCAACCATGGATACGTTCGGCGAGTGTAGCGAAGGCATGGGCCGGCCCCATCCTTCATCAGGTTGCTGAATGGCGCAGGCTAAATGAACGGTGTGACCTGAAAGCACCGCAGGGCTGGAGGCTTGAAACCAGCAACTGCGACGCAAAAACCCCAAAAAAAATGCCAGTCAATTGACTGGCATTTTTCTGTGGCTTAACCGCTCAGCGTCTTAGTGCGATACCGCACCGCTGGCGCCCAGGCCGGTTTGCGAACGAACGAACTGCGGGTAGAACAGTGCACGTTCTTCATCAGCTGCTTTGGACTTGTCGGTGATCGAGAAGAACCAGATACCGACGAAGGCAATCAGCATCGAGAACAGCGCTGGATACTCGTACGGGTAGATGGCTTTCTCGTGACCGAGGATCTGTACCCAAATGGTTGGGCCGAGAACCATCAGGCCTACTGCGCTGACCAGGCCCAACCAGCCGCCGATCATGGCGCCACGGGTGGTCAGTTTCTTCCAGTACATCGACAGCAGCAGTACCGGGAAGTTGCAGCTGGCAGCGATGGAGAACGCCAGGCCTACCATGAACGCGATGTTCTGCTTCTCGAACAGGATGCCCAGGAAGATTGCCAGTACCGCCAGAGCGATCGTGGTGATCTTCGAAACGCGGATCTCGTCCTTCTCGTTGGCGCGGCCTTTACGGAACACGCTGGCATACAGGTCGTGGGACACTGCCGAGGCACCGGCCAGGGTCAGGCCTGCAACCACAGCCAGGATGGTCGCGAACGCCACCGCCGAGATGAAGCCGAGGAAGATGCTGCCGCCCACCGCTTTGGCCAGGTGGATAGCTGCCATGTTGTTACCGCCCAACAGCGCGCCAGCCGCGTCCTTGAAGTCCGGGTTGGTGCTGACCAGCAGGATCGCGCCGAAGCCGATGATGAAGGTCAGGATGTAGAAGTAGCCGATGAAGCCCGTCGCATACAGCACGCTCTTACGCGCTTCCTTGGCGTCGCTCACAGTGAAGAAGCGCATCAGGATGTGCGGCAGGCCAGCGGTACCGAACATCAGTGCCAGGCCCAGCGAGAACGCCGAGATCGGATCTTTCACGAGGCCACCCGGGCTCATGATCGCTTCACCTTTAGGGTGAACGCTGATCGACTCGGAGAACAGCATGTTGAAGTCGAAGTTGACGTGTTTCATGACCATCAGTGCCATGAAGCTCGCACCGGACAGCAGCAGTACCGCCTTGATGATCTGTACCCAGGTGGTCGCCAGCATGCCGCCGAACAACACGTACAGCGCCATCAGGATGCCCACCAGGATCACCGCAACGTGGTAATCCAGGCCGAACAGCAGTTGGATCAGTTTACCTGCACCCACCATCTGAGCGATCAGGTAGAACGCTACCACCACCAGCGAACCGGAGGCCGACAGGGTGCGGATTTCCTTCTGCTTCAGGCGATAGGAAGCGACGTCGGCAAAGGTGTATTTGCCCAGGTTACGCAACCGCTCGGCGATCAGGAACAGAATGATTGGCCAGCCGACCAGGAAGCCGATCGAGTAGATCAGGCCATCGTAGCCAGAGGTGTACACCAGTGCGGAAATACCCAGGAAGGACGCCGCGGACATGTAGTCACCGGCGATTGCCAGACCGTTCTGGAAGCCCGTGATACGACCACCCGCAGCATAGTAATCCGCTGCCGAGTTGTTGCGCTTGGATGCCCAGTAGGTAATGCACAGGGTAGCGCCAACGAAAACCACGAACATCACAATGGCAGAGATGTTCAGGGGTTGTTTGTGGACCTCACCGGTCAGGGCTTCTCCCGCCCAGACGGCCGGCGCGAATACGCCGAAGGCCAGTGTTGCCAGTAAACGCCGGATCATTGCTGAGCCTCCTTGAGAATCGCGTTGTTCAGGTCGTCGAACTCACCGTTCGCGCGACGTACGTAGATCCCAGTGAGAATGAAGGCCGCCACAATAATGCCGACACCCACAGGAATGCCCCACGTAATCGAACTCTCAGGGCTGATCTTGGCACCCAGAATCTGGGGACCATAAGCGATAAGCAGGATGAAGCCAGTGTAAAGCCCAAGCATGATCGCCGATAGAATCATGGCGAACCGCTCCCGTTTCGAAACCAGCTCCTTGAACCGCGGGCTGTTTTGTATCGAGAGGTAAATGCTGTCGTTCATTGTTTTTGTCCTCGCAGCACAGAGTAGAAAGAACTCACCGCTACTTTATGCTGCCTTGGGACGCACTCCAGACGACCTTAGTCTTAGATGTAAAACTCTTTTGCAGTTTCTGTAACAGCCAAAAATGCAAAGGGCTGCATGATCGCAACGATTCATGCAGCCCTGGAGCCCCGAAAAAAAGGCTTGAAGCCGTTACTTGGCGGTCCACTCCGCGACGCGCTCAGGGTGCTTGGCAACCCAATCCTTGGCGGCGGCCTCAGGCTTGGCGCCCTCCTGAATCGCCAGCATGACCTCGCCGATTTCGTCTTTCGACTGCCAGGAGAACTTTTTCAGGAACGTGGCGACTTCTGGCGCCTTGGTCGCCAGCTCTTTGCTGCCAATGCTGTTGACGGTTTCAGCAGCGCCGTACACCCCTTTTGGGTCTTCAAGGAAGCGCAGTTTCCACTTGGCGAACATCCAGTGCGGTACCCAGCCGGTGACCGCAATCGACTGCTGCTTGGCATAGGCACGCCCCAGCTCAGCCGTCATCGCCGCACCAGAACTGGCTTGCAGCTTGTAGCCGGTCAGGTCGTAGTCCTTGATCGCCTGATCGGTCTTGAGCATCACGCCGGAGCCGGCATCGATACCTACAATCTTTTTCTTGAAGCTGTCGTCCGTCTTCAAATCGGCCAGCGAAACAGCCTTGACGTACTCCGGCACGATCAGGCCGATCTTGGCGTCCTTGAAGTTAGGGCCGTAATCGACCACGTTGTCTTTGTTCTTGCTCCAGTACTCGCCGTGGGTGACCGGCAGCCAGGCGGAGAGCATGGCGTCCAGTTTGCCGGTGGCGACGCCTTGCCACATGATGCCGGTCGCAACGGGCATCAGCTTGACGTCGTAGCCGAGTTTTTCCTTGATCACTTGTGCCGCGACAAACGTCGTCGCGACGCTGTCCGACCAGCCATCGACGTAGCCGATGCTCACTTCCTTGGCCATCGCTTGCGTGGCGCCCATTGCCAGTACCAGAGCGGAGGCCGCCCCCAGGAGTCGTCGCATTTTCATCAAAGCTTCCCCTCGTTACTTCACGGAAAGTGCAGCGCCCGACGATGGTCGAGCATCGTCACGTTGTTTTGGTGCATGGCGCCCCCGTCACGCCCACTTACCAGGACAGCCGAAGCATCAGCGGAGTACTGATGCAAGGCATCATCAACCGACACGTCCCGCGATCCTGCTCTGGCAGCGACCTCAAGACACCGAGAAACGACATCATCAGGCCAGCAGGCCGGGGCGTGGTTCGAACGGCTGCCGGTTATGCCCGAACTTTGCATGCCAAGGCTTTAGTGGGCGGCGTTTGCGGGTACTATTGGCGGCTTTGTTACCAGACGGCGTCGATTAATGTCCTCCACCGCCCGCTTCCCCGTGCTGCCTTACCTGTTCGCCTGCCTGCTCGGCCTGTTCGCCCTTGCCGGGCTTTGGTACGGGCTGGGGAAACCGGTGGTACTGCCCGATGCGGCCAGTGCCACGCACAAACTCCAATGCGCGTCCTATACGCCGTTCGATAAAGACCAATCCCCGTTCGACCAGCCTTTCCAACTGCGCCCGGCGCGCATGGATGCCGACCTGGCATTGCTGGCCAAGCGTTTCGAGTGCATTCGCACCTACTCAATGACCGGCCTCGAGGCGATCCCTGAACTGGCACGCAAGCACGGCCTGAAGGTAATGCTGGGTGCCTGGATCAACAGCAACCCGGTAGACACCGAGAAGGAAATCCAGGCACTGATTGCCTCGGCCAATGCCAACAAGGACGTCGTTCGTGCGGTGATCGTCGGTAATGAGGCGCTGCTGCGCAAGGAAGTGACCGGCCCGCAACTGGCCGGCCTGATTGCCCGGGTGAAAAGCCAGGTCAGCGTGCCGGTGACCTATGCCGATGTCTGGGAGTTCTGGTTGAAACATCCTGAGATTGCCCCGGAGGTGGACTTTCTGACCATCCACCTGCTGCCCTACTGGGAGGACGATCCGAAGCGAATCGACGACGCCCTCGCCCATGTCGGCGAGATCCGCCAGGTGTTCGGCAACCGCTTCGCGCCCAAGGATATCCTGATTGGTGAAACCGGCTGGCCCAGCGAAGGTCGCCAGCGCGAAACCGCCCTGCCCAGCCGGGTCAACGAGGCACGCTTCATTCGTGGTTTCGTGGCCATGGCCGAGCAGCAGGGCTGGCATTACAACCTGATCGAAGCCTTTGACCAGCCGTGGAAACGCGCCAGCGAAGGTGCCGTCGGCGGTTACTGGGGGCTGTATGACGCAGACCGTCAGGACAAGGGCGTGCTTGAAGGGCCGGTGTCGAACCTGCCGCTCTGGCCGCAGTGGCTGGGCTTCGGTGGCGTACTGTTCCTGATCACGCTGTGGCTTGCCGGCCCCGTGCGCGGCACCCGCTCGGCCTTGCTGCTGCCGTTGCTGGCAGCAACGGGTGCCGCCAGCATCGGGCTGTGGGGTGAGCTTGCGCGAATCAACAGCCGGTTTGCCGGTGAGTGGTTGTGGGCGGGCCTGTTGGTCGGCCTGAACCTGCTGGTGCTGGCCCATGCGGCCTTGGCACTGGCGACACGTGAAGGCTGGCGTGATCGCGCCTTCAACTGGCTGGAGGCCCGGGCGGGATGGTGGCTGGTAGCGGCAGGCTTTGCGGCAGCGGTAAGCATGCTGGCGCTGGTGTTTGACCCGCGTTACCGCAGCTTTCCAAGCGCGGCATTGGTGTTGCCGGCACTGGTCTATGCCCTGCGGCCGGTACGTGCGCCACGGGCGGAGGTCGGCGTGCTGACGTTTATCATCGGGGCCGGTATCGCGCCGCAACTGTTCCGTGAGGGCCTGGGCAACCAGCAAGCGTGGATCTGGGCGGCGGTCAGTGTGGTGATGGTGGTGGGATTGTGGCGGAGTTTGAGGGTGCGTCAGTAACGTACAGACGCTACCACAGCTGGCGCGGGCTCTGTTGGAGCTGGCTTGCCTGCGATGGCGTCGGCGCGGTGCCCGTGAGTGCGCGGCGTCTGCATCGCGGGCAAGCCCGGCTCCTACAGGTTGCGCGGGCGCTGTTGGAGCTGGCTTGCCTGCGATGGCGTCGGTGGGGTGTCCGTGAGTTCGCGGCGTTTGTATCGCGGGCAAGACCCGCTCCTACAGGTTACGCGGGCTCTGTTGGAGCTGGCTTGCCTGCGATGGCGTCGGTGGGGTGTCAGCAAGTACGCGGCGTTTGTATCGCGGGCAAGACCCGCTCCTACAGCTTGCGCGGGCTCTGTTGGAGCTGGCTTGCCTGCGATGGCGTCAGTGGGGTGTCAGTGAGTACGCGGTGGCTGCATCGCGGGCAAGCCCGGCTCCTACAGGTTACGCGGGCGCTGTTGGAGCTGGCTTGCCTGCGATGGCGTCGGTGGGGTGCCTGTGAGTGCGCGGCGTTTGCATCGCGGGCAAGCCCGGCTCCTACAGGTTGCGCGGGCGCTGTTGGAGCTGGCTTGCCTGCGATGGCGTCGGTGGGGTGTCAGTGAGTACGCGGTGGCTGCATCGCGGGCAAGCCCGGCTCCTACAGACTGTGCGGGCTCTGTTGGAGCAGGTTTGCCTGCGATGGCGTCGGTGGGGTGTCCGTGAGTTCGCGGCGTTTGTATCGCGGGCAAGCCCGGCTCCTACAGGTTACGCGGGCGCTGTTGGAGCTGGCTTGCCTGCGATGGCGTCGGTGGGGTGCCTGTGAGTGCGCGGCGTTTGCATCGCGGGCAAGACCCGCTCCTACAGCTTGCGCGGGCTCTGTTGGAGCAGGTTTGCCTGCGATGGCGTCGGTGGGGGGGCAGTGAGTTCGCGGCGTTTGCATCGCGGGCAAGCCCGGCTCCTACAGACTGTGCGGGCGCTGTTGGAGCTGGCTTGCCTGCGATGGCGTCGGTGGGGTGTCCGTGAGTTCGTGGCGTCTGCATCGCGGGCAAGACCGGCTCCTACAGCAGGCTTGCCTGCGATAGGCTCAACACGGTCTCAGGGGGTACGCGGCGCCTGCCTAACCAGGCGCAACGCCGCCAGCACCACGGCAAACACGGCCATACTGGCGGTGTACAAGACCAAGGCCGGAATCCCGAACAGTAATGCCAACACCGCCATACGCCAGCCGGCACGCCCCGGGATCAGCATCGCCAGCAGTGCCAGGCCCAACGCCGTCCAGGCCAGTACACGCCAGTGGATCATCAAACCCAACGTCGAACGCACCTGACACGACCAGGTCGTCGCCTGCTCCAGGCACAGGCCAACCCACTGTGGGTCTTCCATCAACACGTAACGCACCCCGTAGCTCGCGGCCAGCCACAACGACAGCAAAACCAGCAAAGCGACAAACGGTAACAAGCGGGGCATGCGCAACTCCAAAATCCTGAAAATCGGCACCCAGCATAATCGTCCAAACGGTCTATGCAAGGCGAAAGCGCCAGCCTGGGCTACTTTACCCCTATGACCAATCAAACCTGTTGTTGCAGCAACAGATACCGCAACGGCACTATCGGCTGCGATGAATGCAACACCGCTTGGCAACTTTGCCAGCCTCAGGGTTGTCCTAACCTGCGCATTTCGCTTGTATTTTCTGGGGACTCGTCATGCTTCGATCACTGCACCTTGCCACCTTGTTGGGTGGCCTCCTGCTGAGTGCGTGCGCCTTGGCGGCCGATATTGATGCCGCCAGCTACGGTTACCCACTGACCAATCCCTTTGAAGCGACTATCGCCTCGACCCCGCCCGAGCTGCGCCCGGAGCTGCCCAGTGATGAGGATATCCGTCAGTCCGATTACAGCCTGAACCTCAGGCCTGAGCGGGCGTTCAGCCTGCCCGACAATTTTTGGCCCGTGAAAAAACTGCGCTATCGAATGGCACGTCAGGACCACCCCGCACCGCTGATTTTCCTCATTGCCGGCACCGGTGCGCCTTACAACAGCAGCCTCAACGAGTACCTGAAGAAGCTCTACTACAAGGCCGGTTACCATGTAGTGCAGTTGTCGTCGCCCACGAGTTTCGACTTCATGACCTCGGCTTCGCGCTTCGCCACCCCCGGGGTTTCCAAGGACGACGCCGAAGACATGTACCGGGTGATGCAAGCAGTAAGGGCTCAGCACTCACATTTGCCCATTACCGACTTCTACCTCACCGGCTACAGTCTCGGCGCCCTGGATGCTGCGTTTGTCAGCCATCTGGATGAAACCCGACGCAGCTTCAACTTCAAGCGCGTACTGCTGCTCAACCCACCCGTGAACCTCTATACCTCCGTCAGTAACCTCGACAAGTTGGTGCAGACGCAGGTCAAGGGCATCAACAACAGCACCACGTTCTACGAGCTGGTGCTGGGCAAGCTGACCCGTTACTTCCAGCAAAAGGGCTACATTGACCTCAACGATGCCTTGCTTTACGACTTCCAGCAGTCGCGCCAGCATTTGTCCAACGAGCAGATGGCCATGGTGATTGGTACCTCGTTCCGCTTTTCCGCGGCCGATATTGCCTTCACTTCGGACTTGATCAACCGCCGCGGCCTGATCACCCCGCCCAAGTACCCGATCACCGAAGGCAGTAGCCTGACGCCCTTCTTCAAGCGCGCACTGCAGTGCGACTTCGATTGCTACCTGACTGAGCAGGTTATCCCGATGTGGCGTGCCCGTACCGACGGCGGCAGCCTGCTGCAACTGATCGATCAGGTCAGCCTGTATGCCTTGAAGGACTACCTCAAGGGCAGCTCGAAAATCGCCGTGATGCACAACGCCGACGACGTGATCCTAGGCCCCGGCGATATCGGTTTTCTGCGTAGCACCTTTGGTGACCGCCTGACGCTTTACCCACATGGAGGCCATTGCGGCAACATCAATTACCGCGTCAACAGCGACGCCATGCTGGAGTTTTTCCGTGGTTAAAAAACTTCTATTCCTATCGGCGCTGTTCACCGCCGGCCTGGCCCAGGCCGACGGCCCTTCGAACCAGACGCGTACGGCGGACGCGGATGGTTTTACCCAGCCGCTCAAGACCCTGAAGTTCAACCCGGGCCTGGACCAGCGCGAATTTGAGCGTTCGACGCTCACCGCCCTGAACGTCTACGACCCATGGGAATCCTGGAACCGCCGGGTATACCACTTCAACTACCGCTTCGATCAGTGGGTGTTCCTGCCTGTGGTCAATGGCTATCAGGCGATTACGCCAGGCTTCGTACGTAGCGGCGTAAGCAACTTCTTCAGCAACCTGGGCGATGTACCTAACCTGTTCAACAGCCTGTTGCAACTCAAGGGCAAGCGCTCGATGGAGGTCACCGCGCGCCTGTTGCTGAACACCACGATTGGGGTCGCAGGGTTGTGGGATCCGGCCACCAAAATGGGCCTTCCGCACCAAAGCGAAGACTTCGGCCAGACACTGGGCTTCTATGGTGTGCCCGAAGGCCCCTACCTGATGCTACCGATCCTCGGGCCGTCCAACCTGCGTGATACCGGCGGACTGGTGGTGGACTATAGCGGCGAGACGCAGATCAACTTCCTCAACGTTGCCGAGGTCAGCAGCAATCACCCGGAACTGGTCGTGCTACGCGCGGTCGACAAGCGCTACACCACCAGCTTCCGCTATGGCCAGACGAACTCGCCATTCGAATATGAGAAAGTGCGCTACGTCTACACGGCAGCACGGCAACTGCAGATCAATGAGTGATCAGAGCCCGAGAAACCGGCTGAGCTGCGAACGCTTGGCCAGGGCATCGCGCCGCCCCAGTTCAATCAGCTCACTGCAGTAGCTGGCCTCGAACAGCAGGTAGCTGAGCACTCCGGCGCCGCTGGTCCTGGTCGCCCCCGGCCCACGCAGGAACAGGCGCAATGCTGCTGGCAACTCGCGCCGGTGACGGGCTGCGATTTCATCCAGCGGCTGGCTGGGCGCGACCACCAGCACTTCCACTGGCGTCAACCCCAAGTGCTTGGGGCGTCGCTCGGACGGCAACAGGTGGCTCAGGTGGTTAAGCCGCTGCAGTAACTCCAGGTCGTCTTCCAGGCTGTCAATGAAGGTACTGTTGAGCATGTGCCCGCCAATTTGCGCCAAGCTCGGGTGCTGGCCTCTGAAGCTGCGCTGATGCGGGTGAGGTACCGATGGCTGCTGGGGGTTACCACTGACCCCGACCACCAGTACCCGGTTCGCGCCCAGGTGCAGCGCCGGGCTGATCGGCGCCGACTGGCGCACCGCACCATCACCATAGAACTCCTGGCCCAGCATGACCGGCGCAAAAAGCAAGGGGATCGCCGAGCTGGCCAGCAGGTGCTCGATGGTCAAGCGCGTGGGCATGCCGATGCGTCGGTGGCGCAACCAAGGGTCGATAGCACCACGCCCCTGATAGAAGGTCACGGCCTGCCCCGACTCGTAACCGAAGGCGGTCACCGCCACGGCGTGCAGGTGTTTTTGCTCGATCGCCGTGGTAATGCCATTCAGGTTCAAATGCGTATTGAGCAGACCGCGCAACGGGGAGCTGTCGAGCAACGCAACCGGTACTGGCCTACCCAGCCCCAACAGGCTGTGAAAGACAAAGCGCGCGGCCTGGCGCACCACGCCTGGCCAATCACTGCGCAGCACCTGACTGCTGCGAAAGCCTTGCCAAAGCTCGGTGAGCCGGTGAATCGTCTCGGAAAACTGCATGGCGCCGCTGGCCAGGGTGACGGCATTGATGGCGCCGGCCGAGGTACCGACAATCACCGGGAAGGGATTGGCGGCACCCGCTGGCAACAGATCGGCAATCCCGGCCAACACCCCGACTTGATAAGCGGCACGGGCAC
Organism: Pseudomonas sp. HLS-6 TE3448; assembly: GCF_053629555.1. Classification (NCBI taxonomy): domain Bacteria; kingdom Pseudomonadati; phylum Pseudomonadota; class Gammaproteobacteria; order Pseudomonadales; family Pseudomonadaceae; genus Pseudomonas; species Pseudomonas sp. HLS-6 TE3448. The sequence goes on from NZ_JBRJIO010000001.1 coordinate 59,168, forward strand.
CGCCGCCGGAAAGGATCAGACCGGTGACCGGTTCTGCTGCTGCCATGCTGTTGCTCCCTGAGAACTCGCTGGAAAGTCCGTATATGGACTAACGCCGTTTTTCGTAAAGCTTCGGCGCCCCTGGTGGCCGCGATTTGAAGCGTCGATGCGCCCAGAGGTACTGCTCAGGGCATTCACGGACCGAGGCCTCGACCCACTGGTTGATGCGCAGGCAATCGGCTTCTTCGGTCTCACCGGGGAAGTCGGCCAGCGGCGGATGGATCACTAACCGGTAGCCGCTGCCATCGGCCAGGCGCTGCTGGGTAAAGGGGATCACCCTGGCCTTGCCCAGGCGGGCGAACTTGGTGGTTGCCGTCACGGTCGCAGCCTCAATGCCGAACAGCGGCACAAACAGGCTCTGCTTGGCGCCGTAGTCCTGGTCTGGCGCGTACCAGATCGCCCGGCCGGCACGCAGCAGTTTGAGCATGCCGCGCACGTCTTCACGCTCCACCGCCAGCGAGTCGAGGTTGTGCCGCTCGCGCCCCTGGCGCTGAACAAAGTCGAACAGCGGGTTCTTGTGTTCGCGGTACATGCCGTCGATGGTGTGTTTCTGGCCAAGCAAGGCCGCACCGATCTCCAGCGTGGTGAAATGCAACGCCATCAGGATGGCGCCCTGGCCATCACGCTGCGCGGCCTGCAGGTGTTCCAGCCCTTCGATGTGCGCCAGGCGTGCCAGGCGGGCTTTTGGCCACCACCAGCTCATGGCCATCTCGAAGAATGCGATACCGGTGGAGGCGAAATTTTCTTTGAGCAGGCGAGTCCGCTCGTCGGACGACAGCTCGGGGAAACACAACTCGAGATTGCGTGCGGCAATACGCCGACGCTCGCCAGCGACGCGGTACATGGCCAGCCCGAGGCCACGGCCGATAGCCAGCAATACCCGGTAAGGCAACTGTACGATCAGCCAGAGCAGGCCCAGGCCCAGCCACAACGGCCAGAAGCGCGGGTGCAAAAAATACGGACGAAAGCGCGGGCGATCCATTCAAGATTCCGGAAAGACAAAGGCCGCGCATTCTACAACGGTTCGGTGCGGGTTGCGGCTAACGAACGATCTCGTTATAAGTCTGGGCACTTTTTCGTAACAAGTCGCCCGATGCAGACCATGAGCCAAACTCAGACGCCCGACCAAGAACCCGTGTTCCAGCTCAAGGGCAGCATGCTCGCCATTACTGTGCTTGAGCTTGCGCAAAACAACCTTGAGGGCCTGGATCGGCAATTGGCCGCCAAGGTTGCCCAGGCCCCCAATTTCTTCAGCAATACGCCGCTGGTACTGGCCCTGGACAAGTTGCCCGCCAGTGAGGGCGCCGTGGACCTGCCGGGGCTGATGCGCGTCTGCCGTCAGCACGGTTTGCGCACCCTGGCGATTCGCGCCAGCCGTATCGAGGACATTGCTGCCGCAATAGCCATCGACCTGCCCGTGCTGCCGCCTTCCGGTGCCCGTGAACGGCCCGTGGAGCTGCCAGAGCCGGTGGTCGAGAAGAAAAAGCCCGAACCACCGGCAGAACCTGCGGTAAAACCGACCAAAATCATCACTTCGCCTGTACGCGGCGGCCAACAGATCTATGCTCAGGGCGGCGACCTGGTGGTGATTTCATCGGTCAGTCCGGGGGCGGAACTTCTTGCCGACGGTAATATCCATGTGTACGGGGCAATGCGGGGACGCGCCCTGGCAGGGATCAAGGGGAACACCAAGGCACGGATTTTCTGCCAGCAAATGACCGCTGAACTGGTCTCGATCGCCGGGCAATACAAGGTCTCCGAAGACCTGCGCCGCGATCCGCTGTGGGGGGCCGGGGTACAGGTCAGCCTGTCCGGCGACGTGTTGAACATCACCCGTCTTTAACGGATACTGCCGCCATTTTCCGCGCAACTTTTTTCGACGTTGCCGTTTTGTATTTTTTGGGACTGAACGTCCTTTTTCTTTAGGGGTGATACACCTTGGCCAAGATTCTCGTGGTTACATCCGGCAAGGGTGGTGTGGGTAAGACCACCACCAGCGCCGCTATCGGTACCGGCCTCGCTCTGCGTGGCCACAAGACAGTCATCGTCGACTTCGACGTCGGCCTGCGTAATCTTGACCTGATCATGGGCTGTGAGCGCCGCGTGGTGTATGACTTCGTCAACGTCGTGAACGGCGAAGCCAACCTGCAACAAGCCCTGATCAAAGACAAGCGCCTTGAAAACCTGTACGTACTGGCTGCCAGCCAGACCCGTGACAAGGACGCGCTGACCCAGGAAGGCGTCGAAAAAGTCCTGATGGAACTCAAGGACTCGTTCGACTACGTGGTCTGCGACTCGCCGGCCGGTATCGAGAAAGGTGCCCACCTGGCCATGTACTTCGCGGATGAAGCGATCGTCGTGACCAACCCGGAAGTCTCCTCGGTACGTGACTCCGACCGTATGCTCGGCCTGTTGGCGAGCAAGTCGCGCCGCGCCGAAAACGGCGAAGACCCGATCAAGGAACACCTGCTGATCACCCGCTACCATCCAGAGCGCGTGAGCAAGGGCGAAATGCTCGGCGTCGAAGACGTGAAGGAAATTCTCGCCGTGGCGCTGCTGGGCGTTATCCCTGAATCCCAGGCGGTGCTCAAGGCATCCAACCAGGGCGTTCCCGTCATCCTCGATGACCAGAGCGACGCTGGCCAGGCGTACAGCGATACCGTTGACCGCTTGCTGGGCAAAACCGTGGAGCATCGTTTCCTCGATGTACAGAAGAAGGGATTCTTCGAGCGCCTGTTTGGAGGCAACTAATCAATGAACCTTTTTGACTTCTTTCGTGCCAGCAAAAAAGTAAGTACCGCCTCGGTTGCGAAAGAGCGTCTACAGATCATCGTGGCGCACGAGCGCGGTCAGCGCAGTACCCCGGACTACCTGCCAGCCTTGCAGAAGGAGCTGGTGGAGGTGATCCGCAAGTACGTCAACATCGGCAACGATGATGTGCAGGTCGCTCTGGAAAACCAGGGCAGCTGCTCGATCCTGGAACTCAACATCACCCTGCCCGACCGCTAACAGGCAGCCGGGCAAGCCACCACGGCGGCCGCCGGGCCTTCGCAGTGCGAGGGCTCGACGGTCGCCGTTGGTGTTTACAGAGAGCACGCAATGCCGCTGTCCAACGTCCACATCCTGCACCAGGATGCCGCTGTCCTGGTGGTCAATAAACCGACCCTGCTGCTGTCCGTCCCGGGCCGCGCCGAGGACAACCGCGACTGCCTGATTACCCGCCTGCAGGAAAACGGCTACCCGGAAGCCCGTATCGTCCATCGCCTGGACTGGGAAACCTCCGGGATCATCCTGCTGGCACGTGATGCCGACAGCCACCGCGAGCTGTCCCGACAGTTCCATGACCGGGAAACCGAGAAGGCCTACACCGCACTGTGCTGGGGGCAACCGGAGCTGGACAGCGGCAGTATCGACCTGCCCCTGCGCTACGACCCGCCAACCAAGCCACGCCATGTGGTGGACCATGAACAGGGCAAACATGCACTGACCTTCTGGCGTATCGTCGAGCGTTGCGGTGACCATTGCCGGGTTGAGCTGACGCCGATTACCGGCCGTTCGCATCAGTTGCGCGTGCACATGCTCTCCATCGGCCATCCGCTGCTGGGCGATCGCCTGTACGCCAACCCCGAAGCATTGGCGGCCCATGAACGGCTGTGCCTGCATGCGAGCATGTTGAGTTTTACCCATCCGGTGACCGGCGAGCGGTTGCGCTTCGAGTGCCCGGCGCCGTTCTGATCGATTGCATCGCCTCTATCGCTGGCAAGGCCGGCTCCAGCACCCTTGCTGGAGCCGACCTTACTGGCGATTCGGGCCGCCCCAATCCCCAAGCAATACGTTAAACTCGCGCCACTGCTGTCTGGAGTGACTTATGCGCGATGCTCTGAATCAAGGCCTGATCGATTTTCTGAAGGCCTCCCCCACGCCGTTCCATGCCACCACCGGCCTTGCTTTACGCCTTGAAGCGGCGGGTTTCCAGCGCCTTGACGAGCGCGACAGTTGGGCCACCACCGCTGGCGGCCGCTACTACCTGACCCGAAACGACTCCTCGATCATCGCGTTCAAGCTCGGTCGACACTCGCCCTTGATCGACGGTATCCGTCTGGTCGGCGCCCATACCGACAGCCCGTGCCTGCGGGTCAAGCCACAGCCGGAACTGCAACGCCAGGGCTTCTTGCAATTGGGCGTGGAAGTTTACGGCGGCGCGCTGCTGGCGCCGTGGTTCGACCGCGACCTGTCCCTGGCCGGGCGGGTAACCTTCCGCCGTGACGGCAAGGTTGAAAGCCAACTGATCGACTTCAAGCTGCCGATTGCGGTGATCCCAAACCTGGCGATCCACCTCAACCGCGCCGCCAATGAGGGCTGGGCAATCAACGCCCAGACCGAGCTACCGCCTATTTTGGCCCAGGTGGCCGGCGACGAGCGCGTAGACTTCCGCGCTCTGCTCACCGATCAACTGGCGCGTGAGCACGGCCTGAACGCCGACGTGGTGCTGGACTACGAACTGAGCTTCTACGACACCCAGACCGCCGCGCTGGTTGGCCTGAACGGCGACTTTATCGCCGGGGCGCGGCTGGACAACCTGCTGTCCTGCTACGCCGGCCTGCAAGCCCTGCTCGCCGCCGACAGTGACGAAACCTGTGTGCTGGTGTGCAATGACCACGAGGAAGTCGGCTCTTCCTCGGCCTGTGGTGCCGATGGCCCGATGCTGGAACAAACCCTGCGCCGCCTGCTGCCTGACGGCGATGATTTCGTCCGGACCATTCAGCGCTCGCTGCTGGTCTCGGCCGACAACGCCCACGGCGTTCATCCGAACTACGCCGACAAGCATGACGGCAACCACGGCCCCAAGCTCAACGCCGGCCCGGTGATCAAGGTCAACAACAACCAGCGTTACGCCACCAACAGCGAAACCGCGGGTTTCTTCCGCCATTTGTGCATGGCCGAGGAAGTGCCGGTGCAGAGCTTCGTGGTACGCAGCGACATGGGTTGCGGCTCGACCATCGGCCCGATCACCGCCAGCCACCTGGGCGTGCGTACCGTCGACATCGGCCTGCCGACCTTTGCCATGCACTCCATTCGCGAGCTGTGCGGCAGCCATGACCTGGCGCATCTGGTGAAAGTACTGACGGCGTTCTACCGCAGCCGCGACCTGCCGTAACACCCGGCCTGCAGAAGCAGGCCTTGCTGGGTATTTGAACCGGGCCGTGTGGGATCAAGCTTTGCCAGCGATGCGCCTATCGCGCACTGGCTGACAGGCCGTTGATCCCATCGTAGGCAAGCCTACTCCACAGGGATCTGCGCAGAACACTGCATTTTCTGTGGTAGCAAGGCTTGTCTGCGATGCTGCCTTTTGCCGGGCCAACCACTGAAATGCATCAACCCTCTGCCATCAGTTCCCAAATGGAGAACTCGGCAGGGAGTTTGCCGAGGCGTTGTTCTTCCTTGGCAAGCAGGCGTTCAGCGATCTCGCGATCACCCGCCGGATATCGAAAACGCTCTACAGGGCTGAGGCTATCCAGTAACTCTATGTAGCTGCGATAGGCAGGGCGCGCATCACCGCCAGAGGAAATAAAGCTGGCTACTACCTTAAAACACTCGAAGTCCAAGTCACTTTTTGCGTGAAGCGCCACATAACGCTCTTCATCCGTATACTCACCGCTTTCGTCCTCCACGATCGCCGCAAGCTCCGGACGGGACAGCCCTGCAAACGGGTTAGCCGGCTTACCCTTTCCCTCATGAATGGACAGCAGAAAATCAAAAGACCTCTGCTTTCGAGACAGTTGCTCAGGCGAGCTCTCTACCGATACCTCTGACTGTTTGAAAGCCTCTGCGCCATACATCCTCACCCGCAACCAAGCTGTTTTACCAAGGCCATGGGCACCGTAAACTCTTTCGTATTTATCTCTGGCTTGATCATTCTGGCCATCGACCTGCGCCATGCTGGCGCTCAACTTCAACCCTTCTGCCGAGAGGCTTACACTCTCCTTCGTATTTGAGGTTGAAAGGTCTTCTGTGGGTGCTGGTTTTGGTGGTGCTCTAACAATAGTTGCCGATGATGGAACGGTGCCTATCTTCATGTTGTTCTCCCTAACCTAGCGAATACCATTACGCAGTCGGCAGCTACGAACTACCGCAATCCCGGCCGACGCATACGGTGTCAACCACTGAAACGCATCAACCCGCTGTTGGTATTTCCTTGTCCAGGCGTCGCTCCTCCTGTGCCATAAGCTCCCAGATGGAAAATTCGACAGGAAGTTTGCCGAGGCGTTGTTCTTCCTGGGCGAGAAGGCGCTCGCTCATTTCACGATCACCTGCGGGGTATCGTAAGCGCTCTGCAGGGCTGAGGTTGTCTAGAAAATCGATGTAGGCGCGAGACAAGGGACGCCCATCGTTACCAAAATTCATGGCTGCGCTAAAGTAGCTAAAGTCCAGTGCACTTTTTGCATACACCGCTGTATAACGCTCTACGTCGGTGTATCGTCCGGTTTCATCTTCAACAATGGCGACAAGCTCTGAGCGTGACAAACCTGAAAATGGATTGTCCGTAATTTTTCGCTGTTCATTGATAATCAGTAAAAATTCAAACGACTTTTTTATCTGGGTCAGTTGCTCATCCGAGTAATCATTGGGAGACTCAGGTATGACCGGCGTGTCCCTGCCTTGCTCTCTGATTTGCGCCCACAGTTTGTCTCCAAAATTGTAGCGACCATAGATACGCTCGTATTTCTCCCTAGTTTGGCTTTCTAGCTCCTTAGCATCCGCAATATCGCTTTTTTCCTGAAGATTCAGCGCTATCGCTTCTTGGGAAATACTGACGTTCTCTTGGGTATCTGTCATAGGCGATGACGCCGTAGACGGTTGCGGTGGTGCTAATCGTACGGGCAAAGCTGACGGAGGGTTAATGTTGATTCTCATGTTGGCATCCTGAGTAAACGAACGCGACGAGGCGCTGATTACAGCGCCTCACCTTACCGCTACTTGATTGTGAACCTCACCGTGTAATTGAAGGGCAGACTGGAGTCCATCCCAACCAGTGTTGCGGTGCAAGTTGCACGACTGGAACCTATGGACTGTGCGTCTTTTTTCCAGCTTGGTATATACCCACCCATACTTGGGGTACCCGCATGAGACGCTGAGAATCGACATTTCTTCGACCCAGAGCTGTAAGTAAAGCGCATACCGGAAGCGATATCACTCCCGCTAGTCAAACTAAATTTAACGGCATCTCCAGCCACTATATCGGATGGCGCAGGCTGCGCACTTCCAAAAAGATGCTCATATGTATAGATTGCTTTCTCATTAGTTTGATTTTCAACAATGACAGTCGCTAGGTTTCCCGCTTGAGCCCCACCCACCGAGCCCCCCAACACCACCAAAGAACCCAACAACACTTTCTTGATATTTATCATTCGCGACATCCTTTCAAAGGTTAACGACACGCAGCTGTTGCTACATGTCCGTGCCAGGGCGATTCATCAATCGCTCATGACGCTTTTAACCAGTCGGCAGGAAGCCTTGGGCGCTGTATCAGACGCGGTCTGATATCGATGTAGGAAATTTCTCTGCTGTTAGAATCAGCACGGGCCGTGCCCACGCTGACCTCCATCAACCCCAGCCCAGCGATTCCGGCCTATGCTTGCCCCATGAATTTCCACGCTTTGAGAAGGTTCTTGCGCATGTCAGAGTTCCAGATGATGTTCCTCCCGGTGATCGCCGGCCTGATCCTGTTGACCGTCGGCTTCAACATGCGTGAGCGCAATATCGGGGTGCTGATGATGTGGATCGGAACCTTGGGCATGATTGGCATCATGGCCTGGAAGATCCTTGAGAAACTGAACTGACAAATACACTACACTCGGGCGATTGATTGCCTGAGGTCGATTTGCCAGTGCCTGCCTTTTTCCGTTTTTTCGCGCTGTTTCTGATACTGCTGGCGCCCGTCAGCCTGGTACAGGCGGCAGGTTTGCCGGGTTTGCTCGGCAGTAGCAAAGCCCAGCCCGAGGCCACCGAGCCGCTGAGCCAGTCCCTGGACGAGGTCATCAAGCGCCTGGAAAACGATCAGCAACGTGCCAGTTTGCTGGCCGACCTGAAGAAGCTGCGCGACAGCACCAAACAGGCGCAGCCGTCGGTAGAGCAAGGCGTACTGGGGGTGATTGGCAACACCGTGGCCAGCCTCGAGAAGCAGTTCAGTGGTGACGCCAGCCCCTTCACGCGGTGGTCGCAGGAGCTGGACCAGGCTCAGGAGGAACTGGCCGCCCTGATGGTGCCGGTGAAAGAGTTGCCCGCCATACTGTTCGGCTTTGCCGCGGTCATCGCCCTCTGGAGCCTGTTGGCTTACGGTTTTATCTGGGTCGGGCATCGGGTGCGGCTGCGCTTCGGCCTGACCGAGGAACTCCCCCATCACCCCAAAACCTGGGACATGGTGCGCTTCGCCTTGCGTAAGCTTGGCCCTTGGCTGGTGGCGCTGATCATCACCCTGTACCTGAGTTTTGCCCTGCCCTCGTCACTGGGCAAGTCAATGGCCATGGTGCTGGCCTATGCGCTGGTGGTCGGTACCTGTTTCTCGGCCATTTGCGTGATTGCCTTTTCCTTGCTCGACGGCCCGCACCGCCATCATGCGCTGCACATTTTACGGCGCCGCGCGTTCCGCCCGCTGTGGCTGATCGGCAGTTTTGCCGCGTTCGGTGAGGCGATGAACGATCCGCGCCTGGCCACTGCGCTGGGCACCCACCTGGCGCATAGCCTGGCAACGCTGGCGAATGTGCTGGCGGCCCTTTCCAGCGGGCTGTTCATCCTGCGTTTCCGGCGCCCTATCGCTCACCTGATCCGCAACCAACCGCTGTCGCGTCGCCTGACCCGGCGCGCCCTGAGCGACACCATCGAGATTCTCGGCAGTTTCTGGTACCTGCCGGCGTTGGTGCTGGTGGCCATCTCATTGTTTGCCACCTTTGTTTCCGCAGGCGACACCAGCACCGCACTGCGTCAGTCGCTGATGTGCGCCGTACTGCTGGTGCTGTGCATGGTGATCAACGGCCTGGTCCGTCGCCATGCTGCAAAACCGCACCGGAGCAACCGCCGCCAACCGCTCTACTACGAGCGGCTCAAAAGTTTTGGCTACACCTTGGTACACCTGACGATCTGGCTGCTGTTCATCGAGTTGGGGCTTCGGGTCTGGGGCTTCTCGCTGATCGGTTTCGCCGAGGGCGACGGCCATGACGCCGCCATGCGCCTGCTTGGCCTGGGCGGCACGCTGCTCGCCGCATGGCTGGTGTGGATACTCAGCGATACCGCCGTGCACCATGCCCTGACGCGCTCACGCAAAGGCGCGGCCAATGCCCGTGCACAAACCATGATGCCGCTGATCCGCAACGTGCTGTTCGTGGCCATTTTCATCATTGCGGTGATCGTCGCCCTGGCCAACATGGGCATGAACGTCACGCCGCTGCTGGCGGGTGCAGGGGTGATCGGCCTGGCGATCGGTTTCGGCGCGCAGTCGCTGGTGGCCGATTTGATCACCGGCCTGTTCATCATCATCGAGGACTCCCTGGCCATTGACGACTATGTCGATGTCGGCGGCCACCTGGGAACTGTCGAAGGCCTGACTATCCGTACCGTACGCCTGCGTGATATCGACGGTATCGTCCATACCATCCCGTTCAGCGAGATCAAAAGCATCAAGAACTACTCGCGGGAGTTTGGTTACGCGATCTTCCGCATCGCCATTCCCCACAGCATGAACATCGATCAGGCCATCAGCCTGGTTCGCGATGTTGGCCAGAAGCTGCGCAACGACCCGCTGCAACGCCGCAGTATCTGGTCACCGCTGGAGTTGCAAGGCGTGGAGAGCTTCGAGTCTGGCTCGGCCATCCTGCGGGCGCGGTTCAAGACCGCACCGATCAAACAGTGGGAGGTTTCACGGGCGTTCAACCTGGCGCTCAAGCGCGAGCTTGATGAAGCCGGCCTGGACCTGGCCACTCCGCGCCTGTCGGTGCAGGTGATCACCGCCGGTGGCGGTGCCCAGGGCAACAACGCTTAACCGGCATCGGCTCGAATGCGAATCGCATCATGCCGCCAATACTCCAGGTCGCAGTCGATCAAGCGCCCGTGCTGATCGCTGTTGACCCGAGTGATCTGCAGCCCGGGGCTGCCCGACGATACTTTCAGGGCCATACCCGCGGCGACGGGCAATGCCGTAGGCAGAATTTCAAAACACACCCGGCCGTACTGGATCCCGTAGTGCTCGGCGTACAACTCAGTCAATGACTGGCCCAGGTCGAAGCTGAGGATATCCGGAAAGTACTCAGGGTTCAGGTAGTGCTCGGCATACAGCACCGCACGCCCGTCGATACGCCGTAACCGACAGATCTGAATCACGCTGGACAGCGGCGACAGTTGCAAGCGCGCACAAATCGCGGCGGGCGCAGGTTGCAGACGTGCCGACAACAACTCGGTAGCCGGCACCCGTCCTTGGGCACGCACCATGGCGTGAAAGTGGCTACGCTCGATCAGGTCATAGGTCAATCGCTCGGGTGCAACGAACCAGCCACGACGCTCCTCACGGTAGATCACCCCAAGGGCTTCAAGCTGCACCAGCGCTTCACGCAGGGTAATACGCGTCGTGTCGAACACTTCGCTGAGCTTGCGCTCGGCCGGCAACTTGCAACCGGCGGCCAGCAGGCCGTGCTCGATCTGTTCCTGCAACGCCTGGCATATGGCTGTTACTGCGCGTGGTGGCAGTGGACGCATCAAAGGTTACCTATCTGGACTAGTCCAGCGCCAATACTGAGCAGTAAATCGCACAGAAAGGGGCGCTCGGGAATACTTCAAGACTAGGCAATGCAGATGAACGCCAGATGACATTACCGCTCAACGGTCATCAAAACCCTCTCGATCAGGGCCTTCAGGCGTTGCGGATCAAGCACTTGAATCTGGTCTACGCTGTATTTTCAGAGCCAACTGCCATGCCGGAACAACCCGCATCGACATCAAAATGTCATGCACCCGGCCTACCTTGGCTCAGGTATTGCTGACCTAGACCAACCGAATCGCAACAACGTGCAACACCCCATGCGTTTTGCAAGGCACCCAATAAGGAGCTTCGGATGAAACAGCTTTTCCTGGCGTCACTGTTAGGTTCTACCATTGCCCTGTGCACCTCGGCGATGGCCGCCGGTACCGACTTGAAAGCCCTGGAGGACGCTGCCCGTAAAGAGGGCGCGGTCAACAGCGTCGGCATGCCCGACGCCTGGGCCAACTGGAAAGGAACCTGGGAAGACCTGGCCAGCAAGTATGGCCTCAAGCATATGGACACCGACATGAGTTCGGCTCAGGAGGTGGCCAAGTTCGAGGCAGAGAAAGACAACGCCAGCGCTGATATCGGCGACGTTGGCGCCGCCTTCGGCCCGATTGCCGCAGCCAAGGGCGTGACCCAACCCTACAAGCCCAGCACCTGGGATCAAGTGCCTGCGTGGGCCAAGGACAAGGATGGCCATTGGGCGCTGGCCTATACCGGCACCATCGCCTTCATCATCAACAAGCAGTTGGTGAAGGAAGCCGACATGCCAAAAACCTGGCATGACCTGGAAAAGGGCAAGTACAAGGTCGCCATCGGTGATGTCGGCACCGCCGCCCAGGCGGCCAACGGTGTACTGGCTGCCGCCATCGCTTACAAGGGTGACGAGAAGAATCTCGAGCCGGGCCTGCAACTGTTCACCAAGCTGGCGCAGCAGAAGCGTCTGTCGCTGGCCAACCCCACCATCCAGACCCTGGAGAAGGGTGAAGTGGAAGTGGGTGTGGTCTGGGACTTCAACGGCCTGAGCTACCGCGAGCAGATCGATCCGAAGCGCTTTGAGGTCTTGATCCCGGCAGATGGCTCGGTGATCTCGGGCTACACCACCATCATCAACAAGTACGCCAAGAACCCCAACGCCGCCAAACTGACCCGCGAATACATTTTCAGCGATGCCGGGCAAACCAACCTCGCCCGCGGCAACGCCCGGCCGATTCGTGCCGAGCACCTGAAACTGCCCGCCGATGTACAGGCCAAGCTGCTGCCCAATGAGCAGTACAAGGCCGCTCAGCCGATCAAGGATGCCGCGGCCTGGGAAGCCACCTCGAAGAAACTGCCGCAGATGTGGCAGGAGCAAGTGATCATCGAGATGGAGTGAGGCTGTGGGCGCAACCGGGAAACCGTGGCGCCCCGATCGCCGGCAAACCAGTTCCCACAAGGCTCATGTGGGCGCTGGCTTGCCAGCGATGAAGCCCTCCCGCGTACTTCGGAGAAATCATGAAACACAACGTCATTCTGGTCCTGCTTGATGGCCTCAACTATCAGGTCGCACATCACGCCATGGGCCACCTGCATGCCTATGTCGAAGCTGACCGCGCAGCCCTGTACCGCCTCGAATGCGAGCTGCCGGCACTGTCCCGCCCGCTGTATGAGTGCATCCTTACCGGCGTAGCCCCCATCGACAGCGGTATCGTTCACAACAACGTCACGCGCCTGTCCACACAGCGCAGCATCTTTCATTACGCCCACGAAGCAGGCCTGAGCACGGCGGCAGCGGCCTACCACTGGGTCAGCGAACTGTACAACCGCTCACCGTTCGACCCGTTGCGTGATCGCCACACGCACTCGCCGAAACTGCCGATTCAACACGGCCTGTTTTATTACGTCGATCACTACCCGGACTCGCACCTGTTTGCCGATGCCGAGTACCTGCGACGCCGGCATGCACCGAACTTCCTGCTCGTGCATCCGATGAACATTGACGACGCCGGCCATCGCCACGGGCTGGACAGCCGTCAGTACCGTAACAGTGCACGCGGCGCCGACATCCTGCTGGCCGACTACCTGCAAGGCTGGCTCGACAGTGGCTATCAGGTACTCGTCACCTCTGATCACGGCATGAACAATGACCACTCGCACAATGGCCTGCTGCCTGAAGAGCGCGAAGTGCCGCTGTTCGTGTTTGGCGATGCCTTCAGCCTCGACCCTGCCGCCAAACCCTTGCAGACCGAGTTGTGTGGCACGATTTGCGAACTGATGGGCATTGCCCATGACAAGCCGGTGTGCCGGGAGCTACTCACGTGAACGCGCTCACTCGCGGTAAATACCTGGCGCTGCTCTGCCTGCTGCCCTTTGCGGTGTTTTTCCTGGTCTTTCAAATTGCCCCGCTGGCCTGGGTCGCCATACACAGTGTTCAGGCCGAGAGTGGCTGGGGCCTGGACAACTTCAGCAAGGTGTTCAACTCGAAGTTCTACCGCCAGGCTATCCAGCACAGCCTGGAGATCAGTTTCTGGTCGAGCCTGTTCGGCATCCTGATCGCCATCCTCGGCAGCTACTCGCTGCGCCGGGTCGATTCGCGGCTGCGCGACTTCGTCAACGCCTTCGCCAACATGACCAGTAATTTCGCCGGGGTGCCACTGGCCTTCGCCTTCATCATCCTGCTCGGTTTCAACGGTGCCCTGACCATGCTGCTCAAGCAGGCCGGGATCATCGAAGACTTCAACCTGTACTCCAAAAGCGGGTTGATCATCCTCTACACCTACTTCCAGATCCCGCTGGGTGTGCTGCTGCTCTACCCGGCATTTGACGCCCTGCGTGAAGACTGGCGTGAGTCCGCCGAGTTGCTCGGTGCCAACGCCTGGCAGTACTGGCGGCACATCGGCCTGCCGGTGCTGACCCCGGCCCTGCTCGGCACCTTCGTGATCCTGCTGGCCAACGCGCTGGGGGCTTACGCCACGGTGTACGCCTTGACCACCGGCAACTTCAACGTGTTACCGATCCGCATCGCCGCGCTGGTCGCGGGCGACATATCCCTGGACCCGAACCTGGCCAGTGCCCTGGCCATGATCCTGGTCGGCTTGATGACGCTGGTTACCCTGGTCCATCAATGGCTGCTGAAGAGGAGCTACCATGTCGCGCGCTGAACCCGCTTCGACCCACCTCTATCATCGGTTGGTGGTCTACGCCCTGTTTCTGCTGTTGCTGTTGCCCCTGGCCGGCACCTTGCTCTACTCCCTGGCCACCAGTTGGTCAGCGAGCATTCTGCCCAGTGGGCTGACCCTCAAGTGGTACCTGGCCTTGTGGAGCGACCCGCGCTTTCTTGCCGCATTCGGCCAATCGCTGCTGGTATGCGTGGGGGCGTTGATTCTCTCGGTACTGCTGATTCTGCCGTTGCTGTTCGTGGTGCATTACCACTTCCCCCGGCTCGACGCGCTGATGAATATCCTCATCCTGCTGCCCTTCGCGGTACCGCCGGTGGTGTCCTCGGTGGGCCTGCTGCAGCTCTATGGCTCGGGGCCGCTGGCGATGGTCGGTACGCCATGGATCCTGATCGGTTGCTACTTCACCGTGGCCTTGCCCTTCATGTACCGGGCAATCACCAACAACCTGCAAGCCATTAACCTGCGTGACCTGATGGACGCCGCCCAATTGCTCGGTGCCAGTACCTTTCAGGCCGCGCTGCTGGTGGTACTGCCCAACCTGCGCAAGGGCCTGATGGTCGCGCTGCTTTTGTCGTTCTCGTTCCTGTTTGGCGAGTTCGTCTTCGCCAACCTGTTGGTCGGCACGCGCTATGAAACCCTGCAGGTGTACCTCAACAACATGCGTAACAGCAGCGGCCATTTCAACAGCGCCCTGGTGATTTCCTATTTCCTCTTCGTGCTGGTGCTGACCTGGGCAGCCAACCGCCTGAACAAGGACAAGTCGTGATATGAGCTTCGTCAGTGTGCAAAATCTGCAGAAACGTTATGCCGGCAACCCGGTGTTCAATGACATCAACTGCCACATCGAACGCGGTGAGTTCGTCACCCTGCTCGGCCCTTCCGGCTGCGGCAAATCCACCCTGCTGCGCTGCATCGCCGGGCTGACGGCAGTGGACAGCGGCAAGATTCTTCTGGACGGCCAGGACCTGGTGCCTCTGAGCCCGCAGAAACGCGGGATCGGCATGGTCTTTCAGAGCTATGCCCTGTTCCCCAACATGACCGTGGAACAGAACGTCGCCTTTGGCCTGCGCATGCAGAAGGTTGCCCCCGAAGAAAGCCGCAGCCGCGTGCTTGAGGTACTGCAACTGGTCGAGCTGCAGGACTTCGCCAGCCGCTATCCGCACCAGCTTTCCGGTGGCCAGTGCCAGCGTGTGGCCCTGGCCCGCTCACTGGTGACCCGGCCACGCCTGCTGCTGCTCGACGAGCCGCTGTCGGCCCTGGATGCGCGGATCCGCAAGCACCTGCGCGAACAGATCCGAAATATCCAGCGTGAGTTGGGCCTGACGACCATCTTTGTGACCCATGACCAGGAGGAAGCACTGATCCTGTCGGATCGCATTTTCCTGATGAACCAGGGGCGTATCGTCCAGAGCGGCGATGCCGAAACCCTCTACACCGCCCCCGCCGATGCCTTCGCCGCCGGTTTTATCGGCAACTACAACCTGCTCGATGCCGACAGCGCCAGCCGCTTGCTGCAACGACCGATCAGCAGTCGCCTGGCCATTCGCCCGGAAGCCATCGTCCTGAGCCTGAACGGCGAACTGGAAGGCCAGGTACGCAGTCATAGTCTGCTGGGCAACGTGATCCGTTACCGGGTCGAGGCCCGGGGTGTCGAGTTACTGGTCGATGTACTGAATCGCTCGTCTGCCGATCTGCATCCCAATGGTCAACGGGTATCCTTGTCCATCGATCCCACCGCCCTCTGCGAAGTTGCCTGAGGGTTGCACAGGAGTTTGAGTGAAATGGCTTTAGCGATTTTCGATCTGGACGAAACCTTGATCCACGGTGACTGCGCCTCGCTGTGGAGTGAAGAAATGGCCCGCCTGGGTTGGGTCGATGGTGAGTCTTTTCTGCGCCGCGACCGTGAGTTGATGGATGCATATGGCCGTGGCCACTTGGCCATGGAGGACTACATGGCGTTCAGCCTGGAGCCCATTGCCGGGCGTACCCAGGAAGAACTGCAGCACCTGGTGGAGCCTTGGGTCGAGAACATCATTGAGCCGATCATCTTCAGCGAAGCCTGCAAACGGATCGCCGAACACCGCAAGCGTGGCGACCGGGTGCTGGTGATATCGGCCTCCGGCACCCACCTGGTAGCACCCATTGCGGCGCGGCTGGGTATCGACGAATTTCTCGCCATTGATCTTGAGGTCGTGAACGGCGTGTACACCGGCAAGACCCGGGGCGTGCTGACTTACCGCGAAGGCAAGATCACCCGCCTGCTGGAGTGGCTGGATCAGGAAGAAGAGAACCTTGAGGGTGCCAGTTTCTACTCGGACTCGCGCAACGACTTGCCGCTGCTGCTCAAGGTGGACCACCCCATCGTGGTGAACCCCGACCCGGTACTGCGCGGGCACGCCGAGCAACACGGCTGGCCAATCCTGAGCTGGAGCTGACCAGGGCTGTTCACTTGAGCCCTTGGAGTGCTTGATACGTCAATCAACCACATCAATGAATGGGTATGTTCACGAAGTGAGTGCCAATAGCCACAAACATGCGTCGCCCCTGATGACGGCAGGCATATCCATTCGCGATGTTGGGCCCGATGCCCCGTTCCGCCTTTACGGCGTGTCACTTTTGTCGGGGCAAAAGTGGGTCGCCGTAAAAGGCGAAACCAGCCGGTGGTGCCGCTGCCGGGAATGGATATGTCCGCGAGACAAGTGCCACAAATCACAAACCTGTATCGCCGCTGATGCAAGCAGGCATATCCATTCGCGATGTCGGGCCTGATACCAGGCTATGCCGTTTCCTTGCGCAACGAATTACACAAGGCTTTCGTCAATCACCAGCACCAGCTTGCCCGACACCTGGTTACCCGCCAGTTCGGCAAAGGCAGCCTCGGCATCCTTGATCGGGTAACGACCGACCAATTGCGGCTTGAGCCGCCCTTCAGTGAACAACGGCCACACCTGCTGGCTCAGATCACTGAGCAGGTCGGCCTTGAACTGATCATCACGGTTACGCAACGTCGAACCGGTCACCTGCACGCGCTTGGCCAGCACCTGGGCCAGGTCCAGCTCGGCTTTGCGACCGCCCATCAGGCCAATGATCACCCAACGCCCATCACGCGCCAGCAACTTGAGGTTCAACGCCGCGTAATTGGCCCCGACCGGATCGAGAATCACGTCAAACGGAGCGAAATCGTTCAGGCTTTCCAGGTCGTCACCACGCACTACACCGCCCGTGGCGCCGAGGCCCTGGCAGTAAGCCAGCCGATCGGCTGAGCCCACGCTGACCCAGCATGGGCTACCAAACGCCTTGCACAGCTGGATTGCCGCCGAGCCGACACCACTGGCGCCCGCGTGCAACAGCACCTTCTCGCCCGGCTTGAGCGCCCCCAGCTGGAACAGGTTGAGCCAGGCAGTGGCATACACTTCAGGGATCGCTGCCGCTTCGTGCAGGCTCAGGCCTTCGGGCACGGGGAGCACGTGGCGGGCATCGACCACCACTTCTTCGGCCATGCCGCCACCGGACAATAACGCGCAGACCCGATCACCGACCTGCCAGGACGCGCCAGGGCCGACTTCGACGATCACCCCGGAACATTCCAGGCCCAGGTACTCGCTCGCGCCCGGAGGTGGCGGATAAAGCCCGGCTTTTTGCAGTAGATCGGCCCGATTGAGGCCCGCAGCCGCAACACGGATTCGTACTTGACCTACATCGCAGGTTGGACTTGTCGTCGTAACCCACTCCACATGTCCGTCAACGCCTTGCAATGCCTTCACAGTGCCTCCATAGTTGTGTTATCACGAGCCCGAGTGCAAATGCGTCGGGCTTTTTGCAGTATGCGTCCGGTTTTTATGGAACCGGCGAATTCAAAGACGGCCTAATATGCGTGATCAATTGCCCTTACGTCGAATCAGCATGAAGCATTTTCTGCCCAGTACCGCCCTCGCATTGTTGATCGGCCTTGGCAGCCTACCGCTGGTGGGCAATGCTTATGCCGCCAACAGTTGGGACAAACTGCAACCCGACCGTGACGAAGTGGTCGCCAGCCTGAACGTGGTCGAGTTGCTCAAGCGCCATCACTACAGCAAACCGCCGCTCAATGACGCTCGCTCGCTCATCATCTACGATAGCTACCTGAAGCTGCTCGACCCGGCGCGCAGCTATTTCCTGGCCAGTGATATCGCCGAATTCGACAAGTGGAAGACTCAGTTCGATGACTTCCTCAAAAGTGGCAATCTCGATCCTGGTTTCACGATCTACAAGCGCTATCTGGACCGCGTCAAATCGCGCCTGGACTTCACCCTCGCGCAATTGGACAAGGGCGTCGACAGCATCGATTTCAACACCCAGGAAACCTTGCTGGTCGACCGCAAGGACGCCCCGTGGCTGAAAAACGAAGCCGAGCTTGATGACCTCTGGCGCAAGCGCCTGAAGGACGAAGTGTTGCGCCTGAAGATCGCCGGCAAGGAACCCAAGGCCATTCAGGAACTGTTGACCAAGCGCTACAAGAACCAGCTGTCGCGCCTGGACCAGACCCGTGCCGAGGATATTTTCCAGGCCTACATCAACACATTCGCCCAGTCCTACGACCCGCACACCAACTATTTGTCGCCCGACAACGCAGAAAACTTCGATATCAACATGAGCCTGTCGCTCGAAGGTATCGGCGCAGTCCTGCAAAGCGACAACGATCAGGTCAAGATCGTCCGCTTGGTGCCGGCTGGCCCTGCCGCCAAGACCAAGCAAGTCGCGCCAGCCGACAAGATCGTCGGCGTGGCCCAGGGCGACAAGGAAATGGTCGACGTGATCGGCTGGCGCCTGGACGAAGTGGTCAAGCTGATCCGCGGCCCGAAAGGCTCGGTGGTGCGCCTGGAAGTGATTCCAGCCAGCAATGCGCCTAACGACCAGACCAGCAAGATCGTCTCCATCACCCGTGAAGCGGTGAAGCTGGAAGAGCAGGCCGCGAAAAAATCGGTGCTCAAGCTCAAGCAGGATGGCCGTGACTACAAGCTGGGCATCATCGAGATCCCGGCCTTCTACCTGGACTTCAAAGCCTTCCGCGCCGGCGATCCAGAGTACAAGAGCACCACCCGTGACGTGAAAAAGCTGCTGACCGAGCTGCAGAAGGAAAAAGTCGACGGCGTGGTCATCGACCTGCGCAATAACGGCGGCGGTTCCCTGCAGGAAGCCACCGAATTGACCAGCCTGTTCATCGACAACGGCCCGACCGTGTTGGTGCGCAACAGCGATGGTCGAGTCGATGTGCTTGAGGACGAAAACAACGGTGCCTTCTACAAAGGCCCGATGGCCTTGCTGGTCAACCGCCTGTCGGCTTCTGCTTCGGAAATTTTCGCTGGTGCCATGCAGGACTACCACCGCGCACTGATCATCGGTGGCCAGACCTTCGGTAAAGGCACGGTGCAGACCATTCAGCCGTTGAACCATGGCGAACTGAAGCTGACCCTGGCCAAGTTCTACCGTGTTTCTGGCCAGAGCACACAGCATCAGGGCGTACTGCCAGACATCGACTACCCGTCGGTGATCGACACCAAGGAAATCGGCGAGAGCGCCCTGCCCGAGGCGATGCCATGGGACACCATTCGCCCGGCGATCAAGCCTGCAAGCGATCCGTTCAAGCCGTTCCTGGCTCAGCTCAAGGCACGTCATGACGAGCGCAGCGCCAAGGATCCAGAGTTCGTCTACATCCGCGATCGCCTGGCCCTGACCCAAAAGCTGATGAATGAAAAATCCGTGAGCCTGAACGAAACCGAACGTCGTGCCCGACACGCCACGATCGAGGGCAAACAACTGGCGCTGGAGAACACCCGGCGTAAAGCCAAGGGCGAGGAACCGCTCAAGGAACTGAAAAAAGAAGACGAGGATGCTCTGCCGGCCGAGCCGGATGACACCAAACCCGAGGATGACGCCTACCTGGCTGAAACCGGGCGCATCCTGTTGGATTACCTGAGCCTGAACTCAGCGGTGGCCAAGCATTGAAGCACTAATGGCAAAATAATATGGCTGGACGCTGGCGCGTCATTAAACAGTCATTTATCTGTCGTGAAATAAGGGGCTGCGTACCACGGGTACGCAGCCCTTTTTTCGTAAGGAACGCCTGACATGACCGTGACCGAACAGCTTAGCGCGCTGAGCTCCATCCTGGCTCAAAGCGGCTTGCACAGCCTGTTCCAACCCATCGTCTGCCTATCAGAACGGCGTATTCTCGGTTATGAAGCCTTAAGCCGCGGCCCTTCCAACAGCCCGCTGCACTCCCCCATCAACCTGTTCGCGGTGGCCCGTCAGGCGGGTCGGCTGACTGAGCTGGAAGTGGCCTGCCGAGAAAGTGCCTGTCGTCGCTTCAGCCAGCAAAAACTGGAGGGCAAGCTGTTCCTCAACGTCTCGCCGGAGTCGTTGCTGGAGCCGCAGTATCAGTCGGGGCGCACCCTGAAAATGCTGGAAGACATGGGCCTGTCACCAAGCCGGGTGGTCATTGAGTTGACTGAACAGACCCCCACCGATGATTTCCAACTGTTGTTCAATGCCCTGCACCACTACCGCGACATGGGTTTTTCCATCGCCCTGGACGACCTCGGTGCCGGTTACTCGAGCCTGCGGTTGTGGTCGGAACTGCGTCCGGACTACGTGAAGATCGACCGCCACTTTATCGATGGCATTCACCTGGACGCGGTCAAACGAGAGTTCGTCGGTTCTATCCTGCAAATTGCCAAAGCCTCGCGGGCGCAAGTGATTGCCGAAGGCATCGAGTTGGCCGAAGAGCTCAGAGTGCTCACCGAAATGGGGGTGGACCTGGTTCAGGGCTACCTGCTGGGCCGCCCTCAGGAACAGCCGCCGCGCAGTATCCAGAACGTGCTGCCAAGCCAGACGAACGTCAGTCAAACCCTCAACGAGGAAAGTAGCGACCTTGAGGCGCTGTTGATCGACCAGCCGGCGGTGATGGGCGATACCCCTACCGCACTGGTACTGGAATCGTTCCGCCGCCAGGCCAACCTGAACTCTCTGGCCGTGCTGGATGCCAACCAGCGCCCCTGCGGCATCGTTCACCGGCATGCGTTCTCCGACGCCCTGCTCAAGCCCTTCGCGACCGACCTGTTCGCACGCAAGCCAATCAGCCGGCTAATGAGCGAGGACTTTCTTGCCGTGGAGCTTAGCCAGTCTCTGCAGCAGGTCAGCCGACTGCTGACCAGCCGGGCACGCCAACGCATCGAGGAAGACTTCATCATCACCCAGAACGGGCAGTACCTGGGCCTGGGGCGGGTCATCGACGTGCTCAAGTTGATCACCGAGCAAAAAATCCAGCAGGCCCGCTACGCCAACCCCCTGACCTTGCTGCCGGGCAACGTGCCGATCCAGCAATGCCTGACGCACCTGCTGCAGCAGCAACGTGAGGCAGCCATCTGCTACGTGGATATCGATAACTTCAAGCCGTTCAATGACATCTACGGCTATGCCCGTGGTGATGAGGTTCTGCTGTGCCTGGCGCAGTGCCTGAGTGAACGGGTAGACCCCAGCCGCGACTTCGTCGGGCATATTGGCGGCGATGACTTCATGCTGGTGCTCAGTGCCAGTGACTGGCACACACGTTTGAAGCAACTACTGGAAGACTTTCAGAAACAGTGCCGACGCTTCTACCGCGCCGAACACCTGGAGGCGGGATGTTTCGTGGGCCATGACCGTCAAGGGCAGCATCAGGCCTTTGAACTGTTGTCGCTGTCCATCGGCGTGGTAAAGCTACACGCACAAGCGGGCATGCAGCTCAATGCCGGGCAACTGGCAGAGTTGGCCTCCAAGGCCAAGCACTATGCCAAGGACATCAAAGGCTACAGCCTCTACGTGATCGAAACCGCCGAACTGGCTCAGGCCTCAGCCTCGGCCGGGTAACTGTACTCGAACACCCGAACCACTTCTGACGCATGCCAGGACGCAGCAGCCATGCCATCGGACGGCCCGGAAAAACGCCCCAGGCGTTCGACACACTCGAAAAAGCCGGTGCGTGGCAAGCGACTGGCGCCTTGGCTGATCACCAGCGAACTGCGCAGCGGCTGCTCGGCACGAGCATCCAGCACGGCCAGGTACTCCAGCGCTGCGGTGAGGGTCTGCATGGCCGGGCTCGGCAGTTGCAGGCGCTCAAGCAAGGCGCGATAGGTCAGTAGATGGCGCTGCCGACGCGCGACGTCCAGCTCGCCCAGCAGGCTTTCCCACTGCTGGCGGCTGATCCGCACGCTGCTCACGATGGATCACTCCAGCCAGGCACACCAAGCTCCCACGCCAGGCTACGGCGAATGGCGGCATCGGGCTGGCGCTCGCCACGCTCAATCATGCCCAGGTAGGCCGGGCTGATACCCACGGTTCGTGCCAGTTGCTCCGGGGCCAGGCCCTTGGCCTGACGCAACTGAGCCAACTCACTCAAGCTCGGAACACGGGCCGGTGCCGACTCGACAACCGGCTCGCAGGTGACCTGCTGGCCGCTTGAATCAACCGCAGGCTGACCGGCGGCCTTGAGCAGGGCCTGGTAGTGCTCCCAGGGTACGACCGCATATTCCGGTTGGCCGTCCCGGCTGATGACCTGAATACCCATTACAACCCCCTCGTAGGACAACTCGCATGTAATCGGTAGGCATAATCCTTATGCCAATTATATTACCAGCCAACGGAAGCGTGCGGCGTCAGCTTTTTTTATGCTCCAGGGACAATGCCTCAGGCGAATCAGGCAAACGTTCTACAACGCGCAGCTTCTCCGGAGCCTGCCGATCACGCCAGGCACGAAAAGCCGCCATTTCATCGCCCACCGCCTTGAGCACCCAGGCCAGCACCGCGATGTCATCGAGCAAGCCCACCCCCAGCAACCAGTCTGGAATGGCATCCAAAGGGCTGACAAAGTACAACAGGCCCGCCACTACCGTGACCATGGCCTTGGGGCTGATTGCCCGGTACTCGCCGCGCCACCAGGCCAGGCACAGCGCCTGCAACAGGCGTACATCATCTTTCAGCTTGCCCAGCTGCGGCCCTTTGCGGGCCACGGCAAAAATCAGCGCAGGGAGCCGCCCACGGCTGAGCAAACGCTCGGCCAAAGGCAGAAAACGAGTGAAATTCCACGGAGCTTTCATGGAGCCTCCAAGCAATACCTCAGGGAAGGTTATCCACAATTATTGTGGATAACCTTGTGAACAGACCCGCTTTTGAGGCTCAGGGTGCCCGTAGCACAAGGGCCTTACTCAAATCGGGCGTTTTTTACACACCTGTTTAAATACGCAATCGTTCGGCTGCAGCGTCAACAGGTTGGGCGATTCAGACCTCGCCCTGCATGGGCCTGATGGTACAGGGAAATGTCGCCCTGCCCCAGAAACGACAACGCCCCGTGAGTACGGGGCGTTGTCAGTACAGGCGTAAACTTACTTGGCGTCAGCTTCGGCTTCTGGCTTCGGCTGATCCTTGATGCCCAGCAGTTCCAGCTCGAATACCAGCACGGAGTTGGCCGGAATCATCGGGCTTGGGCTCTGTGCGCCGTATGCCAGATCGGACGGGATGTACAGCTTGTACTTCTCGCCAACGTGCATCAGTTGCAGGCCTTCGACCCAACCCGGGATCACGCCGCTGACCGGCAGGTCAATCGGGCTGCCACGCTCAACCGAGCTGTCGAAGACCTTGCCGTCGATCAGCTTGCCTTCGTAATGAACAGTGACCACGTCGGTCGGCTTGGGCTGAGCGCCATCGGCCTTCTTCACGACTTCGTATTGCAGGCCGGAAGCGGTGGTGACAACACCCGCCTTCTTGCCGTTTTCTTCGAGGAACTTCTTGCCGGCAGCGGCCGACTCTTCGCTCATCTTGACCAGACGTTCTTCGGCACGCTTCTGCAGTGCGGCGAAGGCTTCGACCAGTTCCTCGTCCTTGATTTTCTGCTCTTTCTTGCCGACAGCATCTTCGATGCCTTGGGCGACCGCCTTGGAGTCGAGGTCGTCCATGCCTTCCTGAGCCAGGCTCTTGCCCATGTTCAGGCCAATACCGTAGGAGGCTTTCTGTGCCGGAGTTTTCAGCTCGACGCTGGTCTGCGAATCGCAACCCGCCAGTACCAGGCCAACCAGGGCAACCGCAGCCGCCAACCGATGCTGTTTCATGCTATTTCCTTGTTCATGCGCCAATAGGGCAATCGAGTAAAGCCGCGAGCTTATCAGGCCGCCACGACCAATGGCTACCGGCATGAGAGCGAGAAAACGGGGATAAGTTCAGACAGATAAAACCTTCTTCATCCAGATAACGGCCAATGGCCGCTATCGCTCAGCGCGATACGCTCCGGCAACCTCGCGCAGCACCTCGCACAACCACTGTGCAGGCAGTGACGGGGGCAAGGCGGCATTGCTGCAAATACCGACCGAACCGCCCGGCTCACGCACGCCCAGGTCCAGTTCGCACAGCTCACCCGCATCAAGATCGACCCGTACGGCATCGCGTGGCGCGACCCAGACCGCATCACTGCCCAATACATACCGGCGGCTCAAGGCCGGGGAAAGGGTTTCCAGGCGTTGCAACGACGGCTCGATCGCGCACTGCACGAACAAACTGTCGGCATGTTTGCGGATGGTGGTCCCGGCCAACGGTAACACCAAGGGGTAGTCGCCGACACGGTTGCGCTCCAACGGTTGACGCTGCAACAACGGATGGCCCGGACGCACCACCAGGGCCATCGACTCGCTGTACAGGTGCTCGAAGATCAGGCCCTGGATTTGCGGGCTGTCGGTCATTCGGCCAATGACCAGGTCCAGCTCGCCGACATGCAACTGCGCCAAGAGGTAGGCACCGGGGCCGGTGGCGACACTGACCACCAACGCCTCATGACGCTGGTGCAAACGGCAGAGCGCCTCGGGCATCAACAGGCTTTCGACCGTGGACAGCACCCCGACCCGCACCTGCGGCGGTGCGTGCTCCTCACCGCGCACGCTGCTCACGCCCTCACGCAAGGCCTGCACGCTAGGGCCTGCATAACGCATGAAGCGAAACCCGGCCGGGGTCAGTTCAACGCCCTGCTTGCCTCGCTCGAACAAGCGCGCCTGCAGCAAGTCCTCCAGTTCCTTGAGGGTTTTGGAGGTCGCAGGCTGACTGATTGCCAGGACATCGGCAGCCTTGGCGAAACTGCCCTGCCGGGCGATTTCGAGAAAGCACAGCAGATGGCGGTATTTGATACGGGTGTCGAGGTTCATGCCAGGCAGTGTAACGGCCTGCCGCGCAGGCGGCGACTGCTTTGAACAGCCACCACCGCCCGCTCAAAAGCCGCCGTGGCCGACGTGTGCTAAGGGGCAGCCACCTCGACGCAGTCGCCATTGAAGCGCACAGCCCATACCCGCAGTACCTGCTGCGGGTCTTCCAGACAGCGCCCGTCCAGCAGACTGAAGTGCTGTTTGTACAACGGCGCCGCCACGACCGGCTGCCCGTTGAGGCTGCCAATGATTCCACGTCCGATCACATTGGCGCCGGACTGCGGGTCATGGTTGTCCACGGCATACAGTGCCTGCGCGGCCTCCGGCAAGTAGAACAGGGCCACCTGGGCGTCACCCAAGCGGGCCACCACCCCTGAATTGGGTACCAGGTCATGGCGGCTGCACACCGCCTGCCAGTCTTGCAGGTCAACACGTACCGCTTGATTCGACGGGTTCATCACAGCACCTCTTCAGTGGTCGGGATCA
Source organism: Pseudomonas sp. HLS-6 TE3448 (assembly GCF_053629555.1). NCBI lineage: Bacteria > Pseudomonadati > Pseudomonadota > Gammaproteobacteria > Pseudomonadales > Pseudomonadaceae > Pseudomonas > Pseudomonas sp. HLS-6 TE3448. Next base: position 84,841 of record NZ_JBRJIO010000001.1, read on the forward strand.
GGTGAAGCTCGGCCTTGCCCACCGGCCGGCGCTGGCCGCGCTCCTTGACGAAATGAATCGCCGGATCTGCACGGTGGTCATTGACGAAAGTACGGAAGCGCTTGAGCTTCTCGGGGTCTTTCAGGGCATTGGCCCATTCACACTCGTAGCGATCGACTACCTGCTGCATCTGCGCTTCCAGCTCGGCGCCCAAGCCCAGGCTGTCGTCGAGGATCACCGCCTTGAGGTAATCCAGCCCGCCCTCAAGGCGCTCGCGCCAGACCGACGTGCGCTGCAGTTTGTCAGCGGTACGGATGTAGAACATCAATACGCGGTCGATGGTGCGAATCAGGCCGGCATCGTCCAGGTCCGTGGCGAACAGCTCGGCGTGCCGTGGACGCATGCCGCCGTTACCGCAGACATAAAGGTTCCAGCCCTTCTCGGTGGCAATCACGCCGATGTCCTTGCTTTGCGCCTCGGCGCATTCGCGGGTACAGCCAGACACGGCGAACTTGAGCTTGTGTGGCGAACGCAGGCCCTTGTAGCGGTCCTCCAGGGTGAGCGCCATGGCCACGCTGTCCTGCACGCCGTAGCGGCACCATGTGCTGCCGACGCAGGACTTCACCGTGCGGGTTGATTTGCCATAGGCATGCCCGGTCTCAAAGCCAGCGGCGATCAACTCGGACCAGATCTCCGGTAACTCATGCAACTGCGCGCCGAACAGGTCGATGCGTTGGCCGCCGGTGATCTTGGTGTAGAGGTCGTACTTCTTGGCCACCTGACCAATCACGATCAACTTGTCCGGTGTGATTTCCCCACCCGGAATACGCGGCACCACCGAGTACGTGCCGTTTTTCTGCATGTTGGCCATGAAGGTGTCGTTGGTGTCCTGCAACGGCACCAGCGCGGCATCCATGATCGGCTGGTTCCAGCAGGATGCGAGTATCGAGCCTACCGTCGGCTTGCAGATATCGCAGCCCAGGTGGCCACGACCATGACGGGCGTGCAGGTCTTCGAACGTCGTAATGCCCTCGACCCGCACCAGTGCATAGAGCTCCTGACGAGTGAAGGCAAAGTGCTCGCATAGGCTCTTGTCCACCGCCACACCGCGGGCGCTCAGCTCATGTTCGAAGACCTGCTTGAGCAAGGCGGCGCAGCCACCGCAACCGGTGCAGGCCTTGGTCTGGCCCTTGAGTTGCGCCAGGTCGCTACACCCCCCGTCGATGGCCGCACAGATCGCGCCCTTGCTGACGTTATGGCACGAGCAGATGGTGGCGGCGTCTGGCAAGGCATCTGCACCCAGTGCTGGCGTGGCGCTGCCCAATGGCAGGATCAAGCCGGCGGGGTCCGCTGGCAGGGCAATAGCATTCTGCACGTACTGCAACAGGGTGTCGTAGTAACGGTTATCACCGACCAGCACCGCCCCCAGAACGCGCTTGCCCTCGGCGTCGATCACCAAGCGCCGGTAGGCGCTGCCAGCCTCGTCGATAAAGCGGTAGCTGCGCGCACCGGGGGTCGCCGCGTGTGCATCGCCAATGGAACCGACATCCACCCCCAACAGCTTGAGCTTGGTCGACATGTCGGCACCGGCAAAGGCCTCGAATGGCTCACCCGCCAAGGCTGACGCCAGGTTGCGGGCCATGCTGTAACCCGGGGCCACCAGGCCGAAGACGCTGCCGTTCCATGAGGCACACTCGCCGATGGCAAAAATCCGTGGGTCGCTGGTGCGGCATTCGCCATCGATCACGACCCCGCCCCGTGGCGCGATTTCCAGACCGCAGCCACGGCCCAGGCTGTCCTGCGGGCGAATGCCAGCCGAAAACACAATCAGGTCGGTTTCCAGGAACTGGTCGCCATCGAAATTCATCCGGTAACGGAAGTCGCTGCCTTCAACAATGCTCTGGGTGGCACGAGACAGGTGTACACCGACACCCAACGCCTCAATCTGGGCGCGCAGGGCCGCACCGCCTTCAGTATCCAGTTGCACCGGCATCAGGCGCGGTGCGAATTCCACCACATGGGCTTCAAGCCCCAGGGATTTGAGGGCGTTGGCTGCCTCCAGGCCCAGCAGACCACCACCGATGACCACGCCACGCTGTGCGCCATAGGCCGCCGCGCGAATCGCATCCAGGTCGTCCAAGGTTCGATAGACCAATCGCGCCGCACCGTCCGGCCCGGGGATCGGCGGCACGAAGGGATAGGAGCCGGTGGCCAGGATCAACCGGTCAAACGGGTAGCGGCCCTGCGCCGTCACCACTTCACCGGCCTCGCGGTCGATCTCGACGACCGCCTCCCCCAAGTGCAGCCGCACGCCATGCTCGGCATACAGTTGCGCATCACCCAAGGCCAGGGTTTCAGCATCGCTGCCACTGAAGTACTCCGACAGGTGCACGCGGTCGTAGGCACGCTGACGCTCCTCGCCGAACACCCGCAGGTCGAAGCGGGCCAAGGCGCCGCGCTCGATCAGTTGTTCGACGCAATGATGGCCCACCATGCCGTTGCCGACGATGATCAGACGTTCCCGTTGCTCGATGGTCGCTTGAGCGTTCATAGCGTTTCCTCACACTGGCCGATCACGGCGGCCGGAAAAACACCCACAAAAAAAGGCGCCTGGAGCCGAAGCTCCAGGCGCCTTTGCCTGGTTGTTCATAGTCGTGGTCCGTGGGGCGGATCGCCGTTGATCACCCCTGGACGTTGTAATGTGTCTTCAGCAGATACCGTGCCAACTGCACAAACCCCGCCTATTCAAGGGCATCGCCGCAAACACTAGGCCTCCCGCGGCGCCATCCTGGTGCAGTGCTACCCGTTCTGGGGCATTTCAGTACACATCTCGCCGGTAGCGTTTGGCCTGGCCTAACGCCGCAACATATTCGCCGGCCTGCTCGGTGCTCATCCCACCGTGCTCGGCCACCACCTGCTGCAGCGCGGCCTCCACATCCCGCGCCATGCGTCCGGCATCGCCACAGACATAGAAGTACGCGCCCGCCTCCAGCCAGCGCCACAGCTCGGCGCCCTGCTCCAGCATGCGCTGCTGTACATAGACCTTCTCTGCCTGGTCACGGGAGAACGCCGTGTCGAGCCGCGTCAGGTGGCCATCGCGTTGCCAGGCCAGCAACTCGTCGCGGTAGTAAAAATCACTGTCAGCGCGCTGCTCGCCGAACAGCAGCCAGTTGCGCCCTCGGGCGCCGCGCGCCTGACGCTCCTGGAGAAACGCCCGGAACGGTGCGATCCCGGTCCCCGGCCCGACCATGATCAGCGGCGCCGTATCATCGCTCGGTACGCGGAAATGAGCCGAGGGCTGCACAAAGATCCCAACCTGCCCGGCTTCGGCACGATCAGCGAGGAAGGTCGAACACACACCTTTACGCTGGCGGTAGCGCACCGTCGAAACCGTCAGGTGAACCTGCTGCGGGTGCAACAACGGGCTTGAACTGATGGAGTACAAACGCGGCTGCAGGGGTTTGAGCAGGCTCAGCCAGGTGTCGAGCGGCATGCTTACGGGAAACTGCTGCAGCAGATCGACCAGTTGCCGCCCCCATAGCCAGTCCTGCAACGCGGCGTTGTGCGCCGGCTCCAGCAGGCGTTGCAACTCAGGCTCAGCACTGCAGCGGGCGACCTGTTCGAGCAGCGCAGGCGTGATACGGGCAATCTCCAGTCGATCGCGCAGTGCGCTACGCAACGGCATGGGTGGCTGGCCCTTGAGGCTGACACTCGCCTCCCCGTCAAGTTTCATGGCACTCAGCAGCTCTTCGACCAGTGCCGGGCAGTTGCGCGGCCAGACGCCCAACGCGTCGCCCGCCTGATACGTCAGGCCGCTGCTCGCAAGATCGAACACCACGTGCCGGGTTTCCTTGGCGGCACCGGGCGCATTGAGCAGGCGGTTTTCCACCACCCTTACCGGCAACGGCTGCTGCTTGCTGAAGGTTGGCGCTGTCGCCGCCGGGGACGTGACCGCTGGTGCCGACTCAATTGAAGCCTGCCCAAGGGCCGTCACCAGCGTGCCCAGCCACTGTTCGGCCGGCTCGTCGAAGTCCGGCTCGCACTCGACCCGCTCCAGCAGGCGCACAGCGCCAAGCTCCGCCAGACGCTGGTCCAGCTTGCGGCCGAAACCACAGAACTCTGCGTAGCTGGAGTCTCCCAGGGCCAGTACCGCGTAACGCAGCCCTGTGCAGCGGCTGGCAGACGCAGCCTGCAGGGCCTGCCAAAAGGCCTTGGCGCAATCCGGTGCCTCACCATCGCCAAACGTGCTCGCCACCAGCAGCAGGCTGGCGGCGTTGCTCACCTGCTCAAGGCTGACCTGCTCCATGCTGCTCACCTGAACAGCCAGACCGGCCTCCCGCAAACGCTGCGCACAGTGTTGCGCCAGAGCCTGGCCGTTGCCGGTCTGCGAAGCCCAGAGCAGCCAATGGCTAGTGGCTTCGGCAGGCTCCGGGGCCTGGATTGCAGGGGCCTGTACCGAGGTACTGCGCGAAAACAACCCCGCCAGCAACCCTTCCACCAACAGACGCCGCGCCGGCGCCAGTGGTGCATTGACCGGCAAGCTCGGTACGCCCTGCTGAGGGCTGTTACGCAGACCCAGCACATAACCCTGCATATACAGTTGTTCATCCTCGGCCAAAGCCAGTTCAACGCGGTTGTTCAGGCCGAGCAGTTGGCTGAGGGTTTCGATCGGCATGGTCGCAGACTCCTGAAGCGTGTGGGCCGGCAGTTCAACAGCGGCAATACGTTCACCGGCAACCCGGCTGAGGGCCACGGCGCAGTACTTGAACGCAGGTTGCAGGGAAACCGGGTCGATGGCATCGCTGGTCAGTGCATTGATCGCCAAACGCTCGCCATAGACATCATTCCAGTGAAAGGGGGCGAAGCAGTTGCCAGGCAGTACCCGCTCACTCAGGCGCGCCGGCAATAACGCCTCACCACGCCGGGAGCGAACCTGCACCTGATCGTGCTCAGCGATACCCAATTGCCGTGCATCTTCGGGGTGAATCTCCAGGTACGGGCCAGGCTCCAGCGCATTCAACGCGCTGACCTTGCCGGTCTTGGTCAGGGTGTGCCAATGGTGCTGTACCCGCCCGGTATTGAGCACCAGCGGGTAAGCTTCGTCCGGTAGCTCCGCTGGAGGCAGGTAGGGCCGGGCAAAAAAGCGTGCTTTGCCGCTGGCCGTAGCAAAGGCGAGTGACGGCCGCTGGCCTTGGGCGTCCTCGTGCAGCCGCTGACTGATACCGTCATTCAGGTAGCGTTGCGGGTGCCGTGTATCAGCCTGATCGGGTGCACAGGGCCATTGCCGTGGCGCCTGGCGCAACAAGGGGTAACTGATACCGCGCAGGTCGTAACCTGTGTCGGGGTTCCAGGCCTGGCGCAGCTCATCGAAAATCTGTTCGGCACAGGTGTAGCTGAACGCGGCCTCATAGCCCATCGCACAGGCCACTCGGGCGATGAGTTGCCAGTCCGCCAGGCTCGCGCCCGGTGGCTCGACGGCCTGCGCCGTGAGGGTCAGGTTGCGCTCGGAGTTGACCATTACCCCATCGGCTTCAGCCCAGAGCGCTGCCGGCAGGAGGATATCGGCATAGCGATTGGTTTCGGTATCGAGAAAGGCGTCCTGGGTGATGACCAGCTCGGCCGTTTGCAGGCCCTCGATCACCTGCTGACGGTTGGCGACACTGGCCACTGGGTTACTGCAGATGATCCAGCAGGCCTTGATCCGCCCGGCAGCCATGCCCTCGAACATGGCGACGGTGCCGTCTCCGGCATCGGCCCGCAGGCTGCCACGCGGCACCTGCCAGAGGTCCTCAACGAAATGACGGTCAGCCTCTGACAGCGCCGAACGCTGGCCGGGCAACCCCGGCCCCATGTAGCCCATCTCACGTCCGCCCATGGCATTGGGCTGGCCCGTCAGCGAAAACGGTCCGCAGCCGGGGCGGCAGATCGCCCCGGTGGCCAGGTGCAGGTTGCACAGCGCATTGGTCTGCCAGGTGCCGTGAATACTCTGGTTCAGGCCCATGGTCCAGCAGCTGAGCCACGCGGGTGCTTGGCCGATCCACTCGGCGGCCTTGCGGATATCGGCTTCGGCCAGGCCAGTAATCTGCGCCACCTGCGCCGGCGCATAGTCCTGCAGGAAGTCCGGCATGGCCTCCCAGCCCTCGGTAAAGCGCTCAACGAACGCCGTATCCACCGCGCCGTTGATCAACAACAGGTGCAACAGACCATTGAGCAGTGCCAGGTCGGTACCGGGTTTGATCTGCAAGAACAGGTCGGCCTTTTCCGCTGTCGCGGTGCGCCTGGAGTCGACCACAATCAGCCGGGCGCCGGCCTTGCGCCGGTCAAGCAGGCGCAGAAACAGGATCGGATGACAGTCCGCCATGTTGGCGCCAATGACAAAGAACAGCTCGCTGTGGTCGAAGTCCTCATAGCTGCCAGGCGGGCCATCCGCGCCCAGCGAGAGTTTGTAGCCACTGCTGGCGCTGGCCATGCACAGCCGCGAGTTGGACTCGATATGCCGGCTGCGCACGAAGCCTTTGGCCAGCTTGTTGATCAAGTACTGGGCCTCCAGCGACAGTTGCCCGGAAACGTAAAACGCCAGGGCATCCGGGCCATGCTCGATGAGGAGGGTCTTCAGGCGCCGGGCCGCCTCGTCGATCGCCTGATCAATTGCGGTCTGCACCGGGTCGCGCTGACGCGAGTGACGGACAAAGGCCTGCTCCATGCGTCCCGACTCGCGCAGCGGCTGATGGCAGGTCTGCCCTTTGGTGCAGAGCCGCCCGAAATTGCTTGGGTGCTGTTTGTCACCACTGACCTTGATTACCCGGTTTTCGGCCACGGTCATGACAATGCCGCAGCCGACGCCGCAATAGGGGCAGACGCTGCGCACGGTTGTCTGGGTCATTACCCGGTCTCCTGCTTAGGCAAAACAAAAAGGCGCCCTGCCGCCCCTGCTTGCGTTGCAAGCGGGAGCGACACGGCGCCTTTGTCGTGAATTGAGCAATCTGCGTTGATTGCCTGATGAACAAGCCAAAGCAAGGGCCGCGCCAAACTGCAACAGCCCGTCATCTGCGGCGTCAAACCAACACCACAGGGGTAGCAACGCACCATTGCGGAACAACCCGCACCAGTGCGAGGCAGGCGCTGAAGACTGCAGTTTGCCGCTAACCAGCCGGGTCTCTACAATTCGCGCCAATTAGTGCCGGCGCTCTCCACTCCCCCGCCGGCTCAGGAGCATTTTTCATGGAAGAAATAGAACAGCGCTGGCTGTACGCCCTTTCTGCCCCCATGGCAGCCCTCAACGGTTCCAGTTACACCGCCCCGGACTACATCGAGATGGACCTGCAGGACGGCTGGGGCATCAGCAATCGCGAGCAGTTGCTCGAGATGCTCTACATGGCCGACCGTGGCCATGCCAGCGGGATGCTCGAGGCTTACTGGAACTGGCAGCGCTGCCTGCCCAGTGAATGGTCGGCCCTGCTCGACAGCCTGGCGCCACGGCAACGCGCGCTGCATGAGTTTGCCAGTCGGACCTTCAGCGAATGCGGCCACGGAGGCATTCGTGCCTGGGACCTGGGGCGCATGGGTTTCCTGCTGCGCAACGGCCTGCGCAGCGGCTGGATCAACCTTGATGAAAGCCTCTGGCTACACAGCCGACTGGCCTTGAGGGCACGTCATTACTACAACAGCTGGAGCACCTACCTGGGCGGCTACATGACCGGCCGCATGTACTGGTGCTGCCTGGACAGCGCAGACGACGAGCTCGGCCACGCCCTGGACCGCGAAGGCTACGCCTACTGGAGCCGCTGCAGCGCTCGCGCCCTCGCTCAGGACGCCGCCGAACTGTTTGCCGAACTGCCTTGGGACCTGCCCCTGAACCTGCCACAAAAACCTGACTCGCTTGCGGAGTTCAACTGGTCATGAGCTGCTGGATATCCCTGGGCATCGAGCCTACCCGCGATCAGGACGCCATCCGCAGCGCCTACCGTACGCGCCTGCCAGAGCATCATCCGGAAACCGACCCACAAGGTTTTCAGGCCTTGCGTGAAGCCTACGAGGCCGCACTGAAGGAAGCCCGTAGCGTCGAAACCGCAGACGCCGACGATGAGCAAAGCCCGGCCCGCGAGCTGCTGGACGCATTCGACGAACTGTTCAGCGACGGCGCACGACGTTTCGACCCGGCCGCCTGGCGGAGCTATATCGAACGCTTCGACAGCGTCTCACTTGAGGTTGTCGAAGCGCTGCGCTGGAGCCTGCTGGAGCGGCTGATCGACAGCGGGCCGATCTCCAACAATTGCGCACGCCTGTTGGCCGAGCGGCTGGACTGGCAGGGCAACCTGCTGCGTATCGATAACGTCGAGCAGGTCGAAGCATTTATCGAACGCATCGCGCAGCCGGACCTCTTCGATACCGCAACGATCTCGTCCTGGCCACCACCGGCACAGATCGAAACCCTCTGGTACCTGAACACTCTGGAACACCTCTATCAGGAACGGCCTTTGGACGAGTTCCGCGACTTCGTCAACCAGCCTACCTGCCTGCCACTGCCGAACGACGACGCCTGGCTGCAGCGTCTGCTGGTACAACTCACCCAGGCCGATGTTGCAAGCAAGACCCTCTACGCACTGTGTGCGGAAAAACATCGGCACGCACCGGATGATGTCGACTGGCTGTACCTGCTGGCCCGTCAGTGCAGTGCCCTTGGCCTGGAAGAGCAAGCCCTGAGCGGCTGGGTGCGCTTGTGGCGCGAGCACCAGCATCCGCAGGCTGCACAGTGGCTGCTCGAACTGTGCGGCAAACACCAGCCACAGCGCCTGCCGCTGCTGATTCAAGCGTTCGACCGCCGCGAGCATTTCCGCGACTGGCCGAACAACCTGAGTGAGCCAGCCCAGGCCTGGGGCAGCCCGGCGCAGCGCCCGGAGACGTTGACCCGCTGGCTCAATGCGGGTCGCCAGAACCTCGGAGGCCTTGCCGGAGCTTATGTGAACTGGCGCCTGGACGGCGATGAACTGCCATTGCTGGCGTTACTGCTCGATGAGCCTGGCGATGCGGTGTTAACGAACCTGTATCGCCAGGCCTGGGCATTGCACCGTGGCGACACCGCCCTGCTGGAACGCCTGCTGGCCGAACCCGACAGCAACGATGTGCTCGATGCACTGGTGCTGGAAGGCCTCAAGTACCAGGCCGAACAACACCTGTACTGGCTGCAGCACGCCCCCATTCCACAGGCGTTGACAGCCTTTATCAACGCACCGGATGACAGCGTGCAACTGAACCCGCTGTTGGGTCAGGGCCTGGCACTGGACGTCACCCAACATTGGCTGCGCCGGCTCAAGGCCTTTACTGCAGCGCAATGGACGCGCCTGGACAGCGCCTTTGAACAGGAGCTCATTGCCTCGCTACCGTTTGGGGTAAAGATGCTCGCAGTCCTCAATCGCGAGGGCGTTGTATTGCCGCCCCAACCTGACGGTGAACAGCTGTGGGAATGGCACCGGCAAGCGCTGTTCTTCATTGCCCTGATGTCCGACCCGCTGCGCTGGCTGACACTGATTTCCCCTGCACTGCTTCACAGCATGCGTGCCGACACCGGGCATCCACTGTCGCGCGTACTGCCGCTGTTGCAGCGCGTGCATCAACAGGAAGGCCACTTCAATGGCTTGCTGGGCTGGCTGTCAGAAGAGGAGCCTGTGCAGAACGACGTCGCACTGAACCTGCTCACCGTGCCTCAGGCGTTGGGCAGTGCCAGGCTGCTGAGCAACACACGCCTGTACGACTGCGTCGTGAGCGATTACGACACCTTCAGCGATGATCTGCTGGGCTTGATGTTGCTCTGTGGCGTGCTCTATCAGGACCCGACCCTGGATGCCGAGCAGCACCGTGTACTGCTGAACAATATCGCCGGGATCGCCTGCTCCGATGCCTGGTTCGAGTCATTCCGGGATGGCTTGATCAAGGGCGAACCGGTACGCCCACCCCGGGAGATCCTCGAAGAGCAGCAAGGCATCGACAGCAGCGCCTTCTATCTCGGCGTCGATACCCTGCGCAGGCTGGTGCTGGTGGAGAACCGTACCGGCGTGCCGCGCACCAAGGTTCTGCGCCAACTGCAGCAGGCCAAGGATGATCCGCGCCATGGACCAGGCCTGCGCCTGGCCTTGGCGGCGCTGTTGTCCTGGAGCGAGCGCCTGATGCTGGCCAGATCGGGCAGCCAACCGGTATCAGAATGGCACATGCTGAGCCTGAACAGCCGCCTGGGGCGTGTTGCCTGCGCCCAACAGAGCCTGATGTGCCAGGGATTGGCTGTTTTTCTGAGCCTCGCCAGCGGCAACGCGCAGGTGGCGCTAGGGATCGTGGCCGTTACCGTGCTGGTGCAACTGAGCATCATCCTGCGGCGGCTGCATGACATCGGGTTTGGCGTAGCCATGCTGCTGATTGGCATGGCCCTGACCATCGTGCTGCCGTTCCTGCCGTTGGTGCTGCTGGTCTTGCCCGGCGACAGCCTGCCGAACCGTTACGGTGTACCACCCGGTGGCGAAAAGCATGCACTGGAAGGCGGCCTGCAAGCCGCCCTGCGGCGCCTGAACGCTTAGCGGCTCAGAGGCCCTGCTCGTCCAGCGCTGTATTCAGGCGCTGGCGAGTGCTGTTGATGTCCTGCGCATGCTGGTTACCCAGCACTGCAGTAAAGGCTTCAAGCCACTGACCGACCTGATCACGCTGCTCACCCAGGCATTGCATCCAGGCACGCTCCAGACGCGCCAGCAGTGCACGGTTGGGCAGCGCATCGCGCGGGTGAATCTTCAACGCCGCCAGGCGACCATGGCTGGCCGCCCGGGCCGCGTCGTCGAGCCCTGCGGGGCTGCGGTCGATCACATGACTGTGGCGCTCGCCGTCCTCCAGGGCAACATCCACTTCCAACAGGCCATTGATGTCGTAGCTGAAACGCACATCCATGGACTGAATCCGGCCGGCCTGCGGCAACTCGATATCGAATGCATCGATGAAGATGTTGTCGCTCACCCAGGGTCGCTCCCCCTGATAGACCTCGATGCGTACGGTTTTCTGTTCGGGATGAGTACTCTGAAAGCGCTCGACCCGCGAGGTTGGAATGACTGTATTACGCTCGATGATCGGCACAAATGCTTGGCGCCGGCTTTCACCGCGCATGGCTGCAACACCCAGTGTATAGGGGCACACATCGGTCAGGATCAGCTCTTCGATGGCCTGGTCACGTGCCCTGCACGCGGCCTGGCTGGCCGCCCCCAAGGCAACGATGGTGTCGGGGTCCAGGTGCCGGTAGGGCAAACGCCCAAACAAGGTGGCAACCATCTGCTGGACCACCGGCATACGCGTGGCGCCTCCCACCAGCACCAGGCTATCGAGGTCGCGCGGGTTCAGCCGGGCATCACGCAACGCCTGCTCCACCGGGGCGCGCAGGCGCGTCAGCAAAGGTTCCCAGATCTTTTGCGCACGCGCTTCATCCAACGACCACTCGCGCAGCTCACCGGCACAACGCCACTGCACGTGCTGCGGGCCTTCGCCGAGCTTGCGCTTGATCTGCTCCAGGGCGTCGTACAGCGAAGCCAGGGCTTGCGGCTCAACGCTGTCGGTCGCCAGTTGCAGGTCCTTGAGACAAGCCTGCAGCAGTGCATGGGTAAAATCCTCGCCACCCAGGTAGTTGTCGCCGGTGGAGGCATGCACCTCGATCAGCGGTAAGGCGTACTCCAGTACGGTCACATCGAAGGTGCCGCCACCCAGGTCGAAAATCAGCGTGCGCTCGAATTTCTGCTCATGCAGACCGTAGGCCATGGCGGCAGCGGTAGGCTCGTTGATCAGGCGCTGTACCTTGAGCCCGGCCAGCTCGGCAGCAAAACAGGTGCGTTTACGCTGTTCATCGCTGAAGTAAGCCGGCACCGAAATCACCGCCTCGCTTACCGGGCAACCCAGCCAGGCTTCCGCGTCCTGTTTGAGCGCACCGAGCACCAGTGCAGACAACTCTTCAGGGCTGAAGGTCTGGCCGGCAAGCTCCAGACGTTTTTCACTGCCCATAAAGCGTTTGAACGCTGCTGCGCTACGTTCCGGGTGCGTGGTCAGCCGTGAGCGAGCCGCCTGACCGACCAGAATACTGCCATCCTCATCGATGCTGACTGCGGACGGGGTAAGCCATTCGCCAAGGGCGTTGGGGATCAACTGCGCTCGCCCGTCCTGCCAGACGGCAATCAGGCTGTTGGTGGTACCCAGGTCGATACCCAGCAAGGGCGTACGGGGGGTGCTTGCATCCTGCATCATGGGACTCTTCCTGAGTAGCGGGAATGAGAAACAAAAAAAGCGACCCTAAGGTCGCTTTCTTTGTGGCTTCCGGGTGTTCAGTGGGCCCTGGAAGCTTGAATATGGCGCAGCGGACGGGACTCGAACCCGCGACCCCCGGCGTGACAGGCCGGTATTCTAACCGACTGAACTACCGCTGCGCTAACACTGAGAAGTGGTGGGTGATGACGGGATCGAACCGCCGACCCTCTGCTTGTAAGGCAGATGCTCTCCCGGCTGAGCTAATCACCCATCGTCTCGGTGTGGTGCGCATTCTACGGAGCACCTTAGAGTCTGGCAAGCACTTTTTTAAAAAAATTTTTCAAGCCTTCCAACGACTTAGCAGACTTGGCCTGAGACGGCTGCTCGGAGAATAATGCCCCCCTTATGTGTTAAGGAGAGATGCACCCCATGTGGTTCAAAAACCTGCTGATCTATCGCCTGACCCAGGACATCCCGTTTGACCCCGAGGCGCTGGAAACCGCTCTGGCCAGCAAGCCAGCGCGCCCTTGTGCCAGCCAGGAATTGACCACCTACGGATTCGTCGCGCCATTTGGCAAGGGTGAAGACGCTCCACTGGTGCATGTCAGTCAGGACTTCCTGCTGATCGCCGCACGTAAAGAAGAACGTATCCTGCCTGGCAGTGTCGTGCGCGATGCGGTTAAAGAGAAGATCGACGAGATCGAGGCCGAGCAAATGCGCAAGGTCTATAAAAAGGAACGTGATCAGATCAAGGATGAAATCATCCAGGCGTTCCTGCCACGTGCCTTTATCCGTCGCTCGGCAACCTTCGCCGCCATCGCCCCCAAGCAGGGCCTGATTCTGGTCAATGCCTCCAGCGCCAAGCGTGCCGAAGACCTGCTCTCCACCCTGCGTGAAGTGATGGGCTCGCTTCCCGTACGACCACTGAGCGTGAAGATCGCCCCAAGCGCGACCATGACCGAGTGGGTGAAAACCCAGCAAGCCGCCCCGGACTTCTATGTCCTGGACGAGTGCGAGCTGCGTGACACCCATGAAGACGGCGGCATCGTTCGCTGCAAACGTCAGGACCTGACCAGCGACGAGATCCAGATGCACCTGGGCACTGGCAAACAAGTCACCCAATTGTCGCTGGCCTGGCAGGACAAGCTGTCCTTCGTGCTCGACGACAAGATGGTGATCAAACGCCTGAAGTTCGAAGAACTGCTGCAGGATCAGGCCGAGGAAGACGGTGGTGATGAGGCCCTGGGCCAACTCGATGCCAGCTTCACCCTGATGATGCTCACTTTCGGTGAGTTCCTGCCGGCCCTGTTTGAAGCGCTGGGTGGCGAAGAGATCCCCCAGGGGATCTAAGCGCAACGTCTAGATCGCGAGCAAGCCAGTTCACCTGCATGAGAGCGGGTGGCTGGTGTTGCCCGTGATAGAGGCACCACGCACTCACTGGCACCTCACCGATTCCATCGCAGGCATGCCTGCTCATAACCGCGTGAGGCGAGTGCCACAAATCACAAACCTTTATCGCCGCTGATGCAAGCAGGCATATCCATTCGCGATGTCGGGCCTGATACCCCGTTCCGCCTTTACGGCGGGTCACTTTTGTCGGACAAAAGTAACCAAAACCCTCGTCCCAACATCCGGCCCTCCGCTGCGCTGCGGGTTCTCTCACTCCGGCAGTGCTCCCGCCGGGACCGCGCTGAAGGGCCTTCCTGGCCCTCAGCCCTTGCCAGGCATCCCTGCCTGGCACCCGACTACGCACTGCCTGCGTTCGACCTCCTGAAGGGACAATTTGGCGGCGCCCGCGAGGTCAGCGTATGGAAAAGCATCGGCGCCAAGGTTGGCGCCTTGATGGATAGCGTCGATTTCCTGCGTGGGCTTTGTTTGTCAGTGCGCGCAGTGGCAGGCGCTGCAGGGTGTCCCTTCAGGAGGCTGAGTGGAGCCGTCGCGTAGTGGGGTGCGAGGTAGGGATGCCTCGCAAGTGCTGATGGGCCATGGATGGCCCGTCGGCGCGTCCACACGGGAGCGATGGCGTAAGGAAGGAACCCGAAGCGCAGCGTAGGGCCGGATGTCGGGACAGGGCGTTTTGCCCACTTTTGTGCCCTTCAAAAGTGGGTCGCCGTAAAAGGCGAAACCAGCCGGTGGTGCCACTGCAGGGAATGGATATGTTCACGAAGCGAGTGCCAATAGCCACAAACATGCGTCGCCCCCTGAGGTACTCGCCGGCGTATTGCCCTACCCCTCGAGTTTGTGCACTCTATATGCCCACAGTGAGGACGACCTCACGACGCATCGCGTGATCAATCCGGGGACGGCCCCATCACCTGATGGAGACACTGCATGTCCTGGATCATTCTGTTTTGTGCCGGCCTGTTCGAAGTCGGCTGGGCTGTCGGCCTGAAGTACACCGACGGCTTTACCCGCCCATTGCCAACCCTGCTGACCATTGCAGCCATGCTGGTCAGCCTGGGTTTGCTTGGCCTGGCCATGAAGGAGCTGCCGCTCGGCACGGCCTATGCCATCTGGACCGGCGTCGGCGCAGTGGGCACGGTGATCGCCGGGGTTATCCTGTTCGGCGAATCCATGGCCCTGATGCGCCTGGCCAGCGTTGCCCTGATCGTCACCGGCCTGGTCGGGCTGAAGGTCAGCGCCAGCTGACCTGCCCTACCCGGGTCAGCGCACCGTGCCACGCAACGCGCTGACCCGCTCGCGCAATACGGCCGGCTCTGCCGCCTCAACCGGGACGGCGGTACCGGCCACCAGGGTCACCCGCGACCACAAGCGACGGAAGAAGCCCTTGGCCGGATCCCGGCTGAAGAAACTCCCCCACAAGCCCTGCAAGGCCATCGGGATCACCGGCACGGGTGTCTGCTCGATGATCAGGCGTACACCGCCTTTGAACTCATCGATTTCACCGTCCGAGGTCAGTTTGCCTTCCGGAAAGATGCACACCAACTCACCCTGCCGCAGGCACTCGGCTATTTTCTCGAAAGCCCGTTCATAAATGTGCGGGTCTTCCTTGCGCCCGGCAATCGGGATGGCCCCAGCGGTGCGGAAGATGAAGTTGAGCACCGGCAGGCGGTAGATCTTGTAATACATCACGAAACGGATCGGCCGCCGCACCGCACCACCGATCAACAATGCATCGACGAAGGACACGTGGTTGCACACCAGCAGGGCTGCACCATCATCGGGAATCAACTCAAGGTCGCGGTGTTCGACACGGTACATGGAGTGGCTGAGCAGCCAGATCATGAAACGCATGGTGAATTCGGGGACGATCTTGAAGATGTAGGTGTTGACCGCGATGTTCAGCAGCGAGACCACCAGGAACAGCTGTGGAATGCTCAGCTTGGCCACACTCAACAGCACAATGGTGACGATGGCCGAGACCACCATGAACAGTGCGTTGAGGATGTTGTTCGCAGCAATGACCCGGGCCCGCTCATTCTCGGCGGTACGCGACTGGATCAAGGCATACAGCGGCACGATGTAGAAGCCGCCGAACACGCCCAGCCCGAGGATCGACAGCATGATCCACCAGGCCTGACTCATACCCAGCAGGGTCAGCCAGTCGTGCGGCTGCGCCCCGGCCACGACATCGCCCGAATGCCACCACCAGAGCAGGCCAAACAGGGTCAGGCCAAAAGAGCCGAACGGCACCAGGCCGATCTCGACCTTGCGTCCGCTAAGCCGCTCACACAACAGCGAACCGAGCGCGATACCCACTGAGAACAGGGTCAATACCAAGGTGACCACGGTCTCGTCGCCGTGCAGCCAGTCTTTGGCGTAGGCAGGAATCTGGGTGAGGTAGATCGCCCCGACAAACCAGAACCAGGAGTTGCCGACGATCGAACGCGACACCGCCGGGGTCTGATTCAAGCCCAGGCGCAGGGTCGCCCAGGACTGGGTGAAGATGTTCCAGTCCAGTTTCATCTGCGGCGCAGCAGCAGCGGCACGCGGAATCCATTGACTGGACAGGTAACCGAGCGCAGCCACCGATACCACGGCGGTCGCAACCACAGGGGCATAGTGACCACTGGACATCATCACACCCGCGCCAATGGTGCCCGCCAGGATGGCGAGAAAGGTGCCCATCTCAACCAGGCCGTTACCCCCCACCAACTCTTCCTCATGCAGCGCCTGCGGCAAGATCGAGTACTTGACCGGGCCGAACAACGCCGAATGGGTGCCCATGGCAAACAACGCCAACAGCATCAGCGCCAGGTGATTGGTGAGAAAACCAATGGCACCGACCGCCATGATGCCGATCTCGGCCAGCTTGATCACACGGATCAATGCGTCCTTGGCGAACTTTTCGCCAAACTGCCCGGCCAGTGCAGAGAACAGAAAGAACGGCAGGATAAACAGCAGCGCACACAGGTTGACCCAGATCGACCGGTCACCCTCGATGCTGAGCTTGTAGAGAATGGCGAGAATCAACGACTGCTTGAAGATGTTGTCATTGAAGGCACCCAGCGACTGGGTAATGAAAAACGGCAGAAATCGCCGTTTGCCGAGCAATGTGAATTGCGAGGGGTGACTCATCGTCCGTGTACCTGCGTGGGGCTTTGTTATTGGAGGTCAGCTGTGCCGTAAAAGCCACAGTTGTAGCATAAACGCCCTTGCAGGAGCCGGTCTTGCCAGCAACCGAGCCACCTGCAAGACCAGCACCTACAGAGCACTCAGGCCCGAAGATCCGCAATACACGGCGACACGAACAGCTCACCACGCCAGGCGCCACGCAGCGTCCGGCTGGCCACCAGCAGCCAGAGGCCGATCAGCGCCAGCACCAACACACTGCCGATGACCTGAAAGAAGCCCAATTCAAGCCAGGCGGCGAGCTTCAGCGTTGCCAGGGCATACACCCCCAACGGAAAGGTAAAGCCCCACCAACCAAGGTTGAACGGCATGCCGTGGCGCATGTATCGCAGGGTAATCAGCACCGCTGTCAGCAACCACCACAAGCCGCAGCCCCACAGCACGATGCCGGCGATCAGGCCAATACCCCGGGCAATTTCGCCGAGCTCGCCCAGGCCGTTGGCGGCAAACACGGCAGGTGCATCGCTGCCCAGCAACAACATGCCCAAGGCGCCGGTACCAATCGGCCCCAAGGCCAGCCAGCTTGAAGCCGCCATGCTGGCATGGGGCAACTTGTGCAGGGCCATGCGTAACAAGAGGATGGTAAGGATGCTGAACGCCACCGGCAGCGAGACTGCCCACAACACATAGCTGACGATCAACACCTGGAACTGCTGATGAGGATCCGCCAGATGCGGCGCCAACAGGCCACCGCTGGCCGCCGCCACCTCGGCAGCCACCACCGGCAATAACCAGACGGCGGTCATCTGATCGATGCTGTGCTCCTGACGAGTAAACATCAGGTACGGAATGGCCACGCCGCAGAGCACGGCCAGTGCCACGTCGAACCACCACAGCGCCTCGACCCACGACAAGATTCCCTGCCCCCAGCGTTCAAGGCCGAACAGCAGGGCACCATTGAGAATCGTTGCCAGGCCCATCGGAATCGTCCCAAAGAACATGGAAACCGTAGAGTGGGCAAAGATCCTGCGTGCCTCATGGAAGTACAACAACCAACGCGCCGCATAGACGCCGCTGAATAGAATGAACAAAGCGATCGTCAGCAGCCACAAGGCCTCGGCCACACCACTCAGCGCTGGCATCGCCTGCTTGAGTGCCAAGGCAAGAACGCCGGTCCCCATGGTGACGGCGAACCAGTTGGGTGTGAACTGGCGAATCACTTCGCGGGGATGGGCCAGTTGATGGAACGGACGCAGCGACACTGCGCTGCTTGTCGGGCATGGCATGGTTTGCACTCCTGTCCTCTGGTGAGGTAGAGCCCATGGTAGAGGCGCCTTTAATATCTATAAAACGGGTATTTTCTCTAACTGTTATCTATTTTGCCGATACAACCTGATAATTCGTGGTGTGCTTCAGACCCCGGCATTGCGATGGCCTTCAATCGGCTGCTGATCACGGTGCAATGGATGACCCTCCGTGATGCCCCTGCGACGCTGCGCCACTGCTACCATGGTCGGCACTGACTAAGCACGAACGGCATGCCAGACTGATAGATCGAGGTATACCGTTAGGCTGGAGGTGTACTCCCCCTTTTCTTCGGAGTTGTCATGTCGCTGTCCAGTGGGCTGATCGCCTTGGTCGCCCTGGCCTATATGGCCATCATGTTCGCCATCGCTTTCTACGGCGACCGCCGCAGCAAGCCGCTGCCCCCGCGCCTGCGTGCCTGGGTGTACAGCCTTTCGCTGGCCGTGTACTGCAGCAGTTGGACATTCTTCGGTTCGGTCGGCCAGGCCGCCGAACAACTCTGGGCATTCCTGCCTATCTACCTCGGCCCGGTGCTGCTGATGCTGTTTGCACCCTGGGTGCTGCAGAAGATGGTGCTGATCAGCAAGCAGGAAAACATCACCTCGATTGCCGACTTCATCGCCGCCCGTTACGGCAAGTCGCAGGCACTGGCCGTGGTGGTCGCACTGATCTGCCTGGTGGGTGTGCTGCCGTACATCGCCTTGCAACTCAAAGGCATCGTATTGGGGGTCAACCTGCTGATAGGCGCAGGCGCCGACGCCACTGGCAGCCGAGTGCAGGACACCGCCCTGGTGGTCTCGCTGGTGCTGGCACTGTTCACCATCGTCTTCGGTACTCGCAGCCTGGATGTCACCGAACACCACCGTGGCATGGTGCTGGCCATTGCCTTTGAGTCGCTGGTCAAACTGCTGGCGTTTCTCGCCGTCGGCGCCTTCGTCACCTTCAACCTGTATGACGGCTTCGACGACCTGTTCAGCCAGGCACGATTGGCACCCCGCCTGGAAACCTACTGGCAGGAAACCATCAATTGGCCGTCGATGGTAGTCCAGACCGGTGTGGCAATGATGGCGATCATCTGCCTGCCGCGGCAGTTCCATGTCACCGTGGTGGAAAACATCGACCCTCAGGACCTGCGCCTGGCGCGCTGGGTGTTTCCGGCCTACCTGATCCTCGCCGCACTGTTCGTAGTCCCGATAGCCCTGGCCGGGCAGATGATGCTGCCCGACTCGGTCATCCCCGACTCGTTCGTGATCAGCCTGCCGCTGGCCGAAGCCCACCCGGCCCTGGCGTTGCTGGCATTTATCGGTGGCGCATCTGCGGCTACCGGCATGGTGATCGTCGCCAGCGTGGCGCTGTCGACCATGGTCTCCAACGACATGCTGCTGCCGTGGCTGCTACGGCGTAACAACGCCGAGCGCCCCTTTGAAGTATTCCGCCACTGGATGCTCTCGGTTCGCCGGGTATCGATCGTTGCGATCCTGCTGCTGGCCTATGTCAGTTACCGCCTGCTCGGTTCCACGGCAAGCCTGGCAACCATCGGCCAGATTGCTTTTGCCGCCATCACCCAACTGACCCCAGCCATGTTTGGTGCGCTGTACTGGAAACAGGCCAACCGCCGTGGTGTTTTTGCCGGTCTTGCAGCCGGTATTTTCATCTGGTTCTACACCTTGGTTCTGCCCATCGCCGCTCACAGCCTCGGCTGGTCGCTCAACCTGCTCCCAGGCTTGGCGTGGCTGCACAGCAACCCACTGAACCTGCCGATAACCCCGCTGACGCAGGGTGTGGTGTTGTCGCTGGCCGGTAACTTCACCCTGTTCGCATGGGTGTCGATCCTCTCCCGCACACGGGTATCAGAGCACTGGCAGGCAGGCCGCTTCATCGGCCAGGAAACCAACGCCCGCCCGAGCAACCGCTCGCTGCTGGCAGTACAGATCAACGACCTGCTGAACCTGGCAGCCCGGTTTGTCGGCGAAGAGCGTGCGCGCCAAAGTTTCATCCGCTTCGCCTACCGCCAGGGCAAGGGCTTCAACCCTAATCAGAACGCCGACGGTGACTGGATCGAGCATACCGAACGACTGCTCGCAGGCGTGCTCGGAACCTCTTCGACCCGGGCCGTGGTCAAGGCGGCCATCGAAGGCCGCGACATGCAACTCGAAGATGTCGTGCGTATCGCCGACGAGGCTTCCGAGGTGCTGCAGTTCAACCGGGCACTCTTGCAGGGCGCCATCGAAAACATCAGCCAGGGCATCAGTGTGGTCGACCAGTCACTGCGCCTGGTGGCCTGGAACCGCCGTTATCTGGAACTGTTCAATTACCCGGACGGCTTGATCAGTGTCGGCCGGCCAATTGCCGACATCATTCGCTACAACGCCGAACGCGGCCTGTGCGGCCCCGGCGAGGCTCAGGTCCATGTTGCCCGACGCCTGCACTGGATGCGCCAGGGCCGCGCCCACACGTCCGAGCGCTTGTTCCCCAATGGCCGGGTCATCGAACTGATCGGCAACCCGATGCCGGGTGGCGGGTTCGTCATGAGTTTTACCGACATCACGCCGTTCCGCGAAGCCGAACAAGCCCTGAAGGATGCCAACGAGGGCCTCGAGCAGCGGGTTGCTGCGCGAACCCACGAACTGTCGCAACTGAACCTGGCCCTGACCGAAGCGAAAAGCCACGCCGAAGCCGCCAACCAGTCCAAGACCCGTTTCCTCGCGGCGGTCAGCCACGACCTGATGCAGCCACTGAACGCCGCCCGGCTGTTCTCCGCCGCGCTCTCCCACCAAGGCGACGGGCTGTCCACCGAGGCACAGCAACTGGTTCAGCATCTGGACAGTTCGCTGCGCTCCGCCGAAGAATTGATCAGCGACTTGCTGGACATCTCCCGCCTGGAAAACGGCAAGATCACCCCCGACGCCAAGCCGTTCGCCCTGAACGAGTTGTTCGATACCCTGGGCGCCGAGTTCAAGGTACTGGCCCGGGAACAGGGCCTGGACTTCCGCGTGCGCAGTAGTCGTTTACGGGTGCAAAGCGACATGAAACTGCTGCGGCGGATTCTGCAGAATTTCCTGACCAACGCCTTCCGCTACGGCAAGAGCCCGATCCTGCTTGGCGTAAGGCGTAGCCAGGACAACCTGTGGCTGGAAGTCTGGGACCGCGGCCCGGGCATCGCCAACGACAAGCTGCAGGTGATTTTCGAGGAATTCAAACGCCTGGACAGCCACCAGACCCGCGCAGAAAAAGGCCTCGGCCTGGGCTTGGCGATCGCTGACGGTCTCTGCCGCGTATTAGGCCATCCGCTGCAAGTGCACTCATGGCCCGGCAAAGGCAGCGTATTTCGGGTCTGCGTACCACTGGCCACGACGCCAGTCGCACCACCCGCGCCTGTTGCCGAACAAGCCGGACAACCCCTGGCGGGGATGCAGGTGCTGTGTGTCGACAACGAGGACAGCATCCTTATCGGCATGAACAGCCTGCTCAGCCGCTGGGGTTGCCAGGTCTGGACTGCGCGCAACCGCGACGAATGCGAGGCACTGCTGGCCAAAGGGCTGCGCCCGCACTTGGCACTGGTGGACTACCACCTGGATGATGGCGAAACCGGTACCGAACTGATGGCCTGGTTACGTACACGCCTCGGCGAACCGGTACCGGGCGTGGTGATCAGTGCCGACGGTCGGAGCGAAATGGTTGCCCAAGTGCATGCCGCCGGCCTCGACTACCTGGCCAAGCCGGTCAAGCCGGCAGCGTTGCGCGCCTTGCTCAATCGGCATCTGAGCCTGGTCCAGTAAGCACCTCGGCAGCCAGGCCATCGTTGTCGCTCAGTGCCCGCTCAAGCAGGTCGGCGGGCAGGCTCTTGCTGGCCCGGGCACCGAGCAGCTTGAGCTGCTCGCTGCGACTGATCAGGTTGCCGCGCCCCTCGCACAGTTTGTTGCGCGCCGCCGCATACGCCTTGTCGACCTGCTGCAGACGACTACCGAGCTCATCCAGGTCCTGGATGAACAACACAAACTTGTCGTAGAGCCAGCCTGCACGCTCGGCAATTTCCCGTGCGTTCTGGCTTTGCCGCTCCTGCTTCCAGAGGCTGTCGATTACGCGCAAGGTCGCCAGCAGGGTGGTCGGGCTGACGATCACGATCTGCCGATCAAAGGCTTCCTGGAACAAATTGGGCTCAGCCTGCAGCGCCGCCGAAAACGCCGCTTCAATAGGCACGAACAACAGCACAAAATCGAGACTGTGCAACCCCTCAAGGCGGTTGTAGTCCTTACCGGATAACCCTTTGACGTGGTTGCGCAAAGACAGCACATGCTGCTTGAGCGCCGCTTGAGCGATCTCGTTGTCAGCCGCTGCCACATATTGCTGGTAGGCCGTGAGGCTGACCTTGGAGTCGACGACCACCTGCTTGTCGCCCGGCAACATGATCAACACATCGGGCTGGAAACGCTCGCCGTCAGCACTCTTGAGGCTGACCTGGGTCTGGTACTCACGCCCTTTTTCCAACCCTGCGTGCTCAAGTACCCGCTCAAGAATCAACTCGCCCCAGTTACCCTGGGTTTTCTGCCCTTTGAGCGCCTGCGTCAGGTTGGTAGCTTCGTCACTCAGGCGCTGGTTCAACTGCTGCAAACGCTCCAGCTCTTTTGCCAGGGAAAAACGTTCGCGGGCTTCCTGTTGGTAGCTGTCTTCAACACGCTTCTCAAACGCCTGGATTCTCTCCTTGAGCGGGTCGAGCAGTTGCCCCAGGTGCTGCTGGCTGGTCTGTGCGAAACGCTGCTCACGCTCGTCGAAGATCTTCGTGGCCATCTCGGCAAACTGGGCACGCAGTTCATCACGCGAGCCCTGCAAGTCCTGCAGGCGCTGCTGATGGCTGTCCTGCTGCTCACGCAGCTCGGCAGCCAGCGCGGCACAGTGGGCATCCAGCCGGCGTAGCTCAGCCTCCTTGGCGGCGCGCTCAAGTTGCCAGGCATGAGCGGCATCGCTGGCGTTGTCACGTTCGATCTGCAGCAGTTCGAGCTCTCGCGCCTGTGCGGCCAGAGTCGCCTGCTTGGCGGCATTGGCCTGCCCCAGGTCACTGACCTCATCACGGCAGGCATCCAACTGCGCAACCAAGCCCTCTTGGGCCAACTGAGCATTGCCCAGCCGCTCCTCAAGCAGCGCACTTTCAGCCTGACGAGCAGCCAAACGACGCTGCAACTGCAGGACCAGGCCCAAACAGGGCAGCGCAGCCGCCAATACGCCCAGCAAAATACTGGTCAGATCCACCGCCATAGCCATCTCCCAAGGAAAAACTGCCCCAGCTTAACAGCCCCGGACAGCGCGCTGTATCTAGCGCTCGAGCAATTGCTTGAGCAGGCGTGCGGCCTCCTGCGAGCCCTGGCCTGCAGCCTGCTCCAGCCAGTGACGGGCCTGCTCAGGCGCGTTGAACTGAGGCTGGGCGCAGAGTCGGCCATATTCCAACTGAGCACGGCGATCACCGGCACGGGCGGCCTGGCGCAAAAGTTCATGACCGATTCGTCGGTCGCGGGCATTACCACAATCGCGGCAGAGCATTTGCCCCAAGCGACTTTGAGCAACCACTACGCCCTGGCGAGCGGGCTGTTTGAGCAGACGACCCGCAATGTGCTTGATGTTGCGGTTATCACCCAGGCGCGGGCTGTCGAGCAACCACAGGGCAACCTTCAGCGACAGGCGCCGTGGTTCGGGAAGCGGCATTTGGACAAGGCTGGACGCGGGGACTTTACTGCGAAACTTCATAAAAACGATGGAGGTAACCCGAGAGGCGCGCCACTCTACTCCTTTTATTCAGCAATGGCTCAACCGGACTCGACAGTTTTTTTTCGTCCGTTCGGCACATTTTTTCTTGACGCTTTCACAGAGACATTTCACACAAACCACCACCACCCCGGATTGTCGGACAGCAGGCAAAAAGCTGGAACGCCCGTCCTAGAGCAAGCGCTCGGGACAATCCACAGAAGCTGTGGATAACTCGGTGGACAACCCCCCTTCACACCCCGCAAAGCCCCATAGAATGTGGGCTTCAGTCAAACTGTCGATTTTTTCACCAGCTAAAAAAAGTGTTTTTTTTCATTGACTTGTCCCTGAGAGCGAGTCATTGGCCGGCCACCGAACACCTGTTGCATCGCTGCGACAGTGCGTGCTCCATGTGTGTACAACCGCCCTAAAGAAAGGCGACCCCCTGCACGGATTTGGCACAACGCCTGGCACAGAGGCTTCACAGGAGGCCCAAAAGCAGAGATACTGGCCGGCTCGCCAGAAACAAACCAATAGCGCTTGCCAAACCGAAGCCGGCACGGTAGTCTTGCCACCGTTAGTACCAAGCTGAAATTCAATTCTGGCCAAAGCGGTCCTTGCAGGCGATGCTCATCTCAAACGATAGCGCGCGCTGCTGAAACCAGGACCGGCCACCTGATGGTTCGCACACAAGTCTCTTTGTTCGCATGAACCAACCTGCAGATTGAGCAGTATTTCTCTCACCCAGCGTCCAAGAACCTTGACTCTGGCGTGTTGCCTGCCCTCTAAGTACCTACCAGTCAGCCCAAGCGCCACATGATAATGCGCTCCAAACTGGCTGCCCTGTTCCAGTCAGGTTCTTCGCACCGGCCTAAAGCCAGGCGTTACTGGAACGTTTAAAGCGTACACGGCTCCGTTGCCGTGTCTTTTGCAGGAACTTCCAATAATGATGAAACATAGCACCCATACTCAGGCTGCGATTCGCACCCTAAGCCAGGCATTTGCCCCCCTGAACTGCTTGATCCTTGCTTCACGCAAGGGCAGCTTCAGCTTCACCCTGGTCAATGAACACGGTATCGCTCAACACACCGAGCGACTGTACCCGGACCAGTACACCGGCGCCAAACCGCTGCAAGCGGTCATCGACCGCGCACGCCAGTCGCTGGTTGCGTAACCCGACGTTACGCAATACCCCCAAGCCCCGCCCTTGCAGCGGGGCTTTTTTTTGCCCGCAGCGCGCGCACCAACGATCACCGACTAAGCACCCAAGTGCATATGCGTTATAACCACGCGCTAGAAATGATTTAAAAACAGCCCTTTACACCACGAATATGACACTACACTTCAACTCAAGCGGTACAGACCGCTTCCGGCGGGCCTGACCGATTCACCAGCTGCCAAGCACCAGCGCCCCGCCGGCCACTTTCAAGTGCGAGGGCATTATGGGTATCGCCGCGAGCGAGTTAAGCCAGCACGTGATCCGCCCCACGCTGCTCTATCTGAATCGCCACTGCGCCAGCGCAGAGGCACTGCTACTGGGCATAGCGGCCAGCCAATCCAGGCTTGGCGACGCCCTTCACGATCGTCGCGGCCACGGCCTGTATCGAATTTCCGAGCCGCGCCACCAATCGCTCTGGGACCGCTTCCTCGCCCGCGACCCCGAACTGGCCAGCCTGATCCGCGGCCTTGCCAGCCAGCATGCATTCCTCGCCGGACCTCACCTGGAACTGACAGTCAACTTACGCTATGCCACTGCTATCGCCTGGATGTTGATCGAAGAACAAAGCCCACAATTGCCAGACGCCGATGACCTGCTGGGCCTGGCACGCATCTGGCGCCAGATCTTCCAGCCCCAGGGCCGCCTGCGCGACTTCACCCAGGCATGGCACCTGTGCATCGACCCGGTACACCTTCAAGCCTGCTGAGAACCCCTTGCCATCGAAACGCAAAAAAAAGGAATTTTGGTCAGATTGTCCTACAAAAGCGCGCTATCTCCCGGGATATGCCCTATAGCGCGACGGACAAAATGTTGGTAGTTTGCGAGCCGGTGATCCCAAGGAGTTCTAATAATGAAAAAAGCAATACTCAAAACGTCGCTAGGTCTCGCTGTCACGCTCGCGTCCACTCAACTGCTCGCCAGCGGCTTTGCTCTTAACGAACAAAGCATCAGCAGCATGGGAACCGGCTTTGCGGGTCGCTCTTCTTCTGCCGATGATGCCAGCACCGTATTCGGTAACCCTGCCGGCATGTCGCGCCTAAAGCGCGAACAAGTGACCGTTGGCGGCGCCGCTGTCATCGCCAAGTCCGATATCGAGGGCCGCAGCAACCTGGGCGGTACCAGCGACGGCGATATGGTGCCGGTGGTTGGCGTACCCATGGGGTACTACGTCAAGCCAATCGACGAACACTGGAGTGTCGGCTTCGGCGTCTACGTACCGTTCGGCCTGGTAACTGACTACGAAAGCACTGCTGCCAGCCGCTACTACGGCAAGAAAAGCTACGTGGAAGTCATCACCTTCCAGCCAACCGTCAGCTATGCGTTCAACGACAAGGTTTCTATCGGTTTCGGCCCGACGATCAACAAGATCAAAGGCGAGCTGAGCTCCAACACTGTCAACCCGTTCACGCCGGGCAGCAACGATGGTGAAGTCAAGGTCAAAGGCGACGACACCGCCGTCGGCTACAACATCGGTGTCCTGGTTCAGGCTACCGACAACACGCGCCTCGGCCTGACCTACCACTCGATGGTCGATTACAAGCTTGAAGGCGACACCAAGATCAACAATGCCTTGATTGGCCCTTTCAGCGGCAACAAATACGACGCCGAACTGAAGATCAAGACACCAGAATCACTCGACTTCTCGCTCACCCACGAGTTGAACGATCAGTGGACCCTCTACGCCGGTAGCACCTGGACCCGCTGGAGCCGCCTTGAGTCCATCATCATCAACAGCGATGTTCCTGCGCCGCTGACCGCTCGCTTCGGAACCATCACCGAAGAGCAGAACTGGCACGACACCTGGGCACACGCCATTGGTGCTGCGTACAAGCTGAACAAGGAGTGGACACTGCGAACCGGCTTTACCGTCGACCAGTCGCCGACCAACAACACCGACCGCTCGCCGCGCATCCCGACCGGCGACCGTAAAGTCTTCAGCCTGGGCGCCGGCTGGAGCCCGAACGACGACATGACCATCGACGTGGCTTACTCCTACCTGTGGGAAGAAGACGTCAGTATCAACTTGAGTAGCCCAACCAAAGGCACCTACAACGCCAAGTACGAGAACAGCGCACACGGTGTGGGTGCATCGCTCACCTACCGCTTCTGATCTCATGCACGCGGCAGGTTACTGCCGCCCGTGCAATACAAACGCCCCGACGAACTAGGGGCGTTTGTGTTTCCAGGCCTGCCCTGCCGGCACCCGGTAGTCTTCCATCGGCTCGGTCTGCCCATAGGCCCTCAGGGCTGTGAAGCAATGGCCTTGTCGATGGCCGCCTTGAATTGCGGGTCATCCGGCTTGGTCAGGCTGGAGAAACTGGCGACGACCTTACCTTGACGGTCCACAACATATTTATAGAAGTTCCACTTCGGCGCACTGCTCTGGCGTGCCAGCTCTTGGAACAGGTGCGTAGCATCGTCGCCACGTACGGCCTGCGGTTCGGTCATGGTGAAGGTCACGCCGTAGTTGGCATAACAGACTTTTGCCGTCTCGACACTGCTGGCAGCTTCCTGCTTGAAGTCATTGGACGGCACCCCGAGCATTTCCAGGCCTTGCTCATGATAGGCCTGGTAAACCGCCTCAAGGCCTTCAAACTGTGGCGCAAAGCCGCAATAGCTGGCGGTATTGACCACCACCAGCGGCTTGCCGGCAAACTGTTCACACAGGTTGATCTGCTCCTTGGCGCGCAACTTGGGCAGCTCACCTTGCAACAATTCAGGGCATTGGCCGGCAACAGCCGCTGCCCCGGAAACAAGCGTTAACAACGGAATCCACAACCAGCGTGTACGCATCATGCCTCTCCTGTGAATGCAGTCCGAGGGTTCAGAATACGCCTAGCAAGCGCCCATGCCCAATTGCATCAACGCCAACCCGCCCTGATGCCAGCCCCACCAGGCAAGCCCAAGCACCAACAAGCCGCCTGCCAGCGCAAGCCAGCGCAACGCCTGGGGGCTCACGCCGCCCCCACTTGCGCTTGCAGCCGCGCAACCGGACGTTCGCGCACAGGCCAGTTGAGCGCCGCAGCCAATAGGCTGAGGAGGATCGAGATCTGCCAGACCAGGTCATAGTTACCCGTACGGTCATACACCACACCGCCCAGCCAGCCGCCCAGAAACGCACCCAACTGGTGGAACAGGAAGACAATCCCACCCAACATCGACAGGTTACGCACACCGAACAAGGTGGCGACGGTGCCATTGGTCAAGGGCACCGTGGACAGCCAGAGCAAGCCCATGGCGATACCAAACAAATAGGCACTGACGGCCGATACCGGCACCCAGATGAACAGCACAATCACGACGGCACGCAACAGGTAGAGTGCCGTCAACAGGCGCGGCTTGGACATCCGGCCACCAAGCCAGCCGGCCGTGTAGGTACCGAAAATATTGAACAGGCCAACCAGCGCCAGCACCGTGGTGCCGATAGTAGCAGGCAGGTGCTGGTCAACCAGGTACGCCGGCAAGTGCACCCCGATAAACACCACCTGAAAACCGCAGACAAAAAAGCCCAGCGCCAACAGCCAGAACCCTGAGTGCGAACAGGCCTCGCGCAAGGCTTCGCCCAAGGTCTGCTCATCTGCGTGGCTCGGCAATGGACGGTCGCGCAGCATGCCCACCAGTGGCACGATCAATGCGACCAGCAGCCCCAGTACCAGCAGTGCCGCTGACCAACCGAGCCAGCCAATCAGGCTCAGCGTTCCTGGCAGCATCGCAAACTGGCCAAACGAGCCAGCAGCACTGGCAATACCCATGGCCACACTGCGCTTCTCTGCGGGTACCGCACGGCCCACGACCCCAAGGATCACTGAGAACGAGGTGCCTGACAGGCCAATGCCAATCAACAGACCAGCGCTGAGTGATAACGACAGGGGCGAATCGGCCATGCCCATCATGAGCAGGCCGACGGCATACAGAACCCCGCCGCTAATCACTACCCGGGCGGCGCCCAGGCGGTCAGCCAGGGCGCCGGCAAAGGGCTGCGCCAGGCCCCAGATGAGGTTTTGCAGGGCGATGGCAAAGGCAAACACCTCGCGCCCCCAACCGAACTCGGCGCTCATTGGCGCCAGAAACAGGCCAAAACCGTGTCGCACACCAAGCGATAACGCCAAAATCAGGGCTGCGCCCAAAAGTATCCAGCCGCTCGTTCGCCATACCGTGGTCATTATTATTGTCTCCTGACTGCCGCAAGGTTACGCGGGTATATACCCGCGTTTAGGGTCATGTTTCACGCCAACTGCTTCAGCAAGCGCACCAGTTCGTCGCGTTGCGCTTCGCCCAACGCCGCCAGCATCTTCAACTGCGCCTGCTCCCAGGCAGGCTCAGCAGCCGACAGCCGCGCCTTGCCCTGCTCGGTGAGCAGTACCAGGCGATTACGCAAGTCATCACCCTCAGCCAGCGCCACCAGGCCATCGGCCTCCAGCACCCGCAGGTTGCGCCCCAAGGTGCTGCGGTCCAGGCCCATGGCTTCGGCCAGGCTGGAGATGCTCGGACGGTCGAGGCGCTGCAAGTGCCGCAACAAGGAAAATTGGGCAACATTGATGCCGAAGCCTTCAAGGGCTTCGTCATAACGGCGGCTCACCCCTCGGGCAGCGCGACGCAAGTGGGTACAGAGGCATTGGCTGGTCAACATGGTACGTGTATATACCCGCATCGGCTTCAACACAAGCATTAACGCAGAACATCGCGCGATCACAGGCCAACGGCAGGCGGCAATCGCTACAACGCCAAGCCGACCAGTACCGCCAACTCAAGCAGCTCCAGCAAGGCGCCAGCCGTGTCACCCGTGGTGCCGCCCAATCGGCGAACCATCAGGCTGCGCAGCCAAAAGAACACAACACATGCCAGCAACAGTGCCTGCACACCCTGCCAGCCAGCGAGCAGCACACAGGCCACGCCACTGAGCACCAAGACGATGTACCCGCTGCGCCGCGGCAGATGCTCGGCCAAGGCCTGGCCCAGCCCGCCAGCACGTACATAAGGCGTACAGAGGAACAACCCAAGCATGGCCGCACGCCCGATCAGAGGCGCCAGCAGCAACGCCATGCTCTGCCCGGCCTGAACCAGCGCCAGCAACGCCGTGAACTTCAACAACAACACCAGAACCAGGGTAACCACGGCAATTGGCCCGCTGCGCGGGTCTTTCATGATCGTCAGGGTTCGTTCACGATCACCAAAGCCACCCAGCCAGGCGTCAGCACTGTCAGCCAACCCGTCCAGGTGCAACGCGCCACTGAGCAACACCCAGAGCGTCAGCAGCAGCGCAGCATGCAGCAGCAACGGGCTTGCGGCCAGCAGGCTGTCAAAGGCCCACAGCAGCACGCCGAACAATAGCCCCACCACGGGGTAGAACAGCAATGAACGCCCCATTTGCTCGGCAGCCGGCATGCCCGGCAGACGCACCGGCAGGCTGCTGAGGAACTGCAAGGCAATCCAGAAGGGCAACATCAGCGGGCCTCTTGCCATTGTCCATCGGCATCCAGCACCAGTCGCACCAGCGCCCCGTGCCCGACCTCGACCTGCAACAACTGCTCACGTGGTAACCCTCTGGCACGCGCCAGCAACAGCCGCATCACCCCACCGTGGGTGACCAGCAACAGGTGCTCGCCCAGATATCGCTGCTGCAAGCGCGCCAAGGCACGCAGCACTCGGGCCTCAAACCCTGCAACCGGCTCGCCACCGGGTGGGGTAAACGCATAGGGATCAGCCCAGAACTGACCCAGTTCCTGCGCATGGGTTTCCATCAACGCAGCCGCGCTGCGCCCCTCCCACTCACCAAAGTGCAGCTCCTGCAACTCTGGCTCCAGCTCACATGGCACGCCCAGTTGCCCGGACAGGGCCTCGGCAAAGCGTGCACAACGCTGCAGTGGCGAACTGATCAGCCGTTGCCACGGTGCGCGGCTGGCGGTCGCCGCGCGCATCTGTGCCCATCCCTGATCTGTCAGGGCGTCATCAAGGCTGCCACGCAAGCCGCCCCCCTGTTCGGTTTCGCCATGACGCAGCAGGTCAATGATCATGCCGGACGATCCGCAACGGCGGCCTCGGCAAAGGTCGCCATCTGCCCATGCAGCTCACAGGCAAGACGCAGCAGCGGCACCGCCAACGCAGCACCACTGCCCTCTCCCAACCGCAAACCGAGCTCCAGCACCGGTTCGGCATCCAGCTGCGCCAATACCAGGCGATGACCTGGCTCGGCACCACGGTGCCCGAACAGCAGCCAGCAGTGTGCCTGCGGGTTCAGACGAACCGCCAGCAATGCGGCGACTGTGCAGATGAATCCATCGACCAGCACGGCGATACCTTCCTGAGCGCAGGCCAGGTAAGCACCCACCAACGCGGCGATCTCAAAACCGCCGAAGCAAAGCAGAACCTGCAGAGGATCATCACCGGAAACGGCATGCTGTTTCAGGGCCCGCTCAATCACTTCGGCCTTGTGCCGCACACCTGCCGCATCCAGACCAGTTCCTGGGCCGCTGAGGTCGCTGGCCGCACACCCGAGCAACGCACATGCCAGGGCACTCGCGGCGGTGGTGTTGCCAATGCCCATTTCACCGCCAATAAACAACTGCGCGCCGTTCGCAGCGGCCCGCAAAACGCTTTCGCGCCCAGCCTGCAAGGCCAGCAAGCCCTGCTCAAGCGTCATCGCCGGCGCCTTGGCGAAGTTGGCTGTCCCCGCGCCAATACGCACATGTCGCACGCCCGGCAAGTCGTCTTGCAGGGTGGCTGTACCGAGGTCGACCACCTCCAGACGCGCGTCCAGCTGGCGCGCCAGAACGCTGATCGCCGCACCACCGCTGACGAAGTTCTGCAACATTTGGGCAGTGACGGCCTGCGGATACGCAGAGATGCCTTCCGCGACAACGCCATGATCCCCCGCGAAGATCGTGATCCAGACCTGTGCCAAGTCAGGCTTGAGCCGCCCTTGCAGGCTGGCCAACTGCACCGCAAATGCCTCCAGACGGCCCAGCGAGCCCGCCGGTTTGGTCAATTGTTGCTGTCGCTCCAGTGCTTGCTGGTGGATCGCTTCATCCGGTGCCTGGCAGGGGTTCTGCCACCAGTTCTGACTCATAGTGCAGGTCCTTTCAAAACAAGGGGCAAGCCGGCAACAGTCAGCACCACACGCTGACAGCGCTCGGCAATGGCTTGATGCAGCCAGCCGGCTTCATCGACATAACGGCGGGTCAGTTCGCCCATGGGCACAACCCCCAGGCCAGTCTCATTGCTCACCAGAATGATCTCGCCCGGCAGGTTGGGCAGACAGTCAAGCAACGCGTTGCGCTCATCGTTCAAGCGCTGCGTGTCTTCAAGCATGAGCAGGTTGGTCAGCCAGAGGGTCAGGCAGTCCACCAACAGGCAACGCCCGGGCGCTGCGTTGTCGATCAAGGTTCGGGCCAGTGCCAGAGGCTCTTCAATCAGCCCCCATTCAGCAGGCCGACGCTCGCGGTGCAGTTGCACCCGAGCATTCATTTCGCCATCCAGCGGCTCGCTGGTGGCAATGTAGGTCACCGGCAAGGCGCTGTGCTGCGCCCGTTGTTCAGCCAGGCGGCTCTTGCCAGAGCGGGCACCACCGAGGATCAGGTTGAGCATGTCAGTCAAGCCCACACAATTGTCGTAACCGAGAGGTATCCAGATGCCTGTCGACCAGGTCGGCCAGGCGCTCGATGTCCAGTTCACGCAGGGCGTGATAGTCGACCTGTTCAACGTCGTCCAAGCCTGCCCAGCGCAACAGTGCGCTGCAGGAAGCGGGCGACTCGAACAAGCCGTGCAGGTAGGTACAGAGGATCTGCCCGTCGGCACTGATCGCACCATCATGGCGACCATCGCTCAAGTACACGGCGGGCTGCTCCAGTGCCGGGCCACGGCTGACCCCGGCATGGATTTCGTAGCCGCTGATCGCCGCGGCTTCCAGCGACAACTGACCGGCGACATTGCGCAACTGCTTCTCAGCTTCCAGTTCGGTGACAAAGTCCAGCAAGCCCAGGCCCGGGCTGGAACCGGCGGTACCTTCCAGGCCCAGCGGGTCGTCCACCCGCTGACCGAGCATCTGCAAGCCGCCACAGATGCCCAATACTTTCCCGCCGTAGCGCAAATGACGCGCGATAGCCGCTTCCCAGCCACGCTCACGCAATTGCGCCAGGTCGCCGCGCACGCTCTTGGAGCCCGGCAGGATAATCAGGTCGGCAGGCGGAATCGCCTGGCCGGGGCCGATGAACTGCAGGTCAACCTGCGGGTGCAGGCGCAACGGGTCGAAATCGGTGTGGTTACTGATACGCGGCAACACCGGGACAATCACCTTGAGTACCTGCGCGACCTTGTCGCCCTGACGCTGATCGAGACCGTCCTCGGCCTCCAGGTGCAGGTCCATCACATAGGGCAACACACCCAACACCGGCTTGCCGGTGCGCGCTTCCAGCCAATCGAGGCCAGGCTGAAGCAGGGCGATGTCACCACGAAAACGGTTGATCACAAAGCCTTTGACTCGCGCCTGCTCCGTTAGCGACAGCAGTTCCAGGGTGCCGACCAGGTGCGCAAATACCCCACCCCGGTTGATGTCGGCGATCAGGATCACCGGGCAATCCACCGCCTCGGCAAAGCCCATATTGGCAATATCGCCGGCACGCAGGTTGATTTCCGCCGGCGAGCCCGCCCCCTCGACCATCACCACGGGATACGTCTCGCTGAGCCGCCGATGCGATGCCAACACCGCCTGCATGGCGATGGCCTTGTAGTCGTGATACGCCACGGCGTTCATGTTGGTGACAGCACGCCCATGGACGATGACCTGGGCACCGGTATCACTGTTCGGTTTGAGCAGCACCGGGTTCATGTCGGTGTGCGGCGCCAGGCCTGCAGCCTGGGCCTGTACAGCCTGGGCTCGACCAATCTCGCCACCGTCGGCGGTTACCGCGCTGTTGAGCGCCATGTTCTGCGGCTTGAACGGTACGACGCCAACCCCCTGGCGTACCAGCCAGCGGCATAACGCGGTCACCAGGGTGCTCTTGCCAGCATCCGAGGTGGTGCCTTGCACCATCAGGGTCGTCATGGCTGCTCCTTGCAGTAGTCATTCAACGCGAGGCTCAAGCGCTGCCAATCGTCTTCCGTATCGGGCAAACCAAACCGCAAGCTGGCCGGTTGCTCGAACACGCGCAGCAAAATACCGCGTCGTGCCATGAACTCATGGATGTGGGCCGCCCGCTCAGTCACCAGGTACTGGAACAGGTCACAGCCACCACTGGGCGGCAAGCCGACCGCCTCCAGCAAAAGGGCCAGGCGCCGGCTCGCATCGGCACAACGCTTGATCTGCAATTGATGAGCGGCCCGGTCCTGCAGGCAGGCCTGCCCCAGCACACGGGTTGGCCCACTGACCGCCCACGGCCCGAGCTGCTCAGCCAGCAGTTGCAGCATTTGCCGCTCGGCCACGACAAACCCCAAACGCACCCCGGCAAGCCCGAAGAACTTGCCGAACGAACGCAACACAATCAGGCCGGGGCGATCCGCGTAAGCCGCAATGCTCTGCGCGGGGGTGTTGTCCATAAACGCCTCGTCAACCAGCAACCAGCCACCATGCTGGGCCAGGCGCGCATGCCAGTTCAGCAGCTGCTCTGGCGACACGACGCGCCCGGTCGGGTTGTTGGGGTTGACCACCACCAGTACATCAAGGCTGTCGAGGTAGTGTTCGATCTGCGTCTCGTCCAGCTCACGCACCCGGTGCCCGGCACGCCGCCAGCCCTCGGCATGTTCGGCGTAACACGGCGACAGCACGCCGACCTTGCCAGTACGCCGCAGGCGCGGCAGCGCCTGAATAGCCGCCTGGGAACCCGCGACCGGCAGCAGGCGCTTGACGCCATAGTATTCGGCGGCAGCCTGCTCCAGGCCATCGTCGGTCTCCGGCAGCCGTGCCCAGGCCCGCAACGGAATCGGCGGGACACTGAATGGCCAGGGCGCGATGCCACTGGACAGGTCAAGCCAGCACTCCTGAGCAATACCGTACTGCTGGATCGCCCGCTGCAGGCGCCCTCCGTGTTCAAGCATAGAATTCTGCTCCCAGGCACAACACCAGCAACCACAACCAGACACCACGGCACACCAGTTGCCAGCCACGCTCGATAGCGTCGGCATCGGCTGCAGGGCCCTCGCCCAACTGAGCTCGCTCATGCAGTTCGCCATGGTAGACCGCCGCGCCACCCAACTCGACACCCAGCGCGCCGGCCCCGGATGCCATCACCGGCCCGGCGTTCGGGCTGTCCCATTGCGGCGCCTGGCGACGCCAGCAGCGCAAGGCCAGGCGAGTCTTGCCCAGCACGGCATAGGTCAGGGCCACCAACCGAGCAGGAATATAATTGAGTACATCGTCAATGCGCGCCGCCGCCCAACCGAAGCGCTCAAAACGCTCGTTGCGATAGCCCCACATGGCATCCAGGGTGTTGCTCAGCCGATAGAGCACCACTCCCGGCGCACCGGCGACGACAAACCAGAACAAGGCGGCAAACACGGCATCGCTGCCATTTTCCAACACCGACTCGGTAGCCGCCCGGGCGACGGCCGTCTCGTCCAGCTCACGGGTCTCGCGACTGACCAGAAAACCGACCCGACGCCGTGCCTCGTCAAGGTTGCCTTGGCGCAAGGCATCGGCCACGGGCATGACATGCTCGCCGAGACTGCGCAGCCCCAAGGCACAATAGAGGGCGAGGATCTCCACCCCCCATCCGATGTAGGGCAACCAGGACAACAGCGTAGCCGCCAGGGTCAGTGGTACCACAGCAAGAAACCAGGCCGTGACACCATGGCTGCGCCAGCCACGCCCACCCGCATTGAAACGCTGTTCCAGGCGCGAGGCGAAGCGCCCGAAAGCGACCAGCGGATGGCGGCGCTTTGGCTCACCCAGCAGCGCATCCAGCGCCACACCGGCCACGCTCAGCAAAGCCACACTCATCAACGCTCTCCCCAATGGTTTTCATACAGCATGTCATCGAGCGGACGCGCCTTGGTCCAGCCTTCCAGTTCAAGCATTGGCGCAGGATAAAATGCCGCCACCGGCCCCAGGCAGAGCACGGCCAACGGCTTGGCCCCTTCCGGCATCCCCAGCAAATCCGCCAGTGCCTGTGGCTCGAACAACGATACCCAGCCCATCCCCAGCCCTTCGGCCCGCGCCGCCAACCAGAGGTTCTGGATAGCGCAGGAGAGTGACGCCAGGTCCATTTCCGGCAGCGTACGGCGACCGAAAATATGCCCCTCGCGCTTATCCATCAATGCTGCCACCAACACCTCGGCACAGTCGCTGATGCCTTCGACCTTGAGTTTCATGAAGTCGTCGGCACGCTCGCCAAGCGCTTCGGCTGTGCGCACCCGCTCCTGCTCCACGACCACCTGGATACGCTGACGCAAGCTGCGGT
This sequence comes from Pseudomonas sp. HLS-6 TE3448, assembly GCF_053629555.1. Taxonomy (NCBI): domain Bacteria; kingdom Pseudomonadati; phylum Pseudomonadota; class Gammaproteobacteria; order Pseudomonadales; family Pseudomonadaceae; genus Pseudomonas; species Pseudomonas sp. HLS-6 TE3448. The sequence continues at coordinate 121,264 of NZ_JBRJIO010000001.1, forward strand.
CAGTAATACGGATAAAGCGCCAGGGTTGCATCAAGCCAACGCTGGGGGCCTGGTGCGCAGCCTGAAGCAGGCGCGCCAGAAGCTCAGGTGCCACCTTGCCGCCGATGAAGTGACGCATGTCACGGCGCTCGGCAATCACGCGGTACACCGCCGCCCGCTCGTCCGCGCTGAAATCGTGTTCGCTCATGGTGCCAGTAGCGCCGCCGACGCGTGGGGGTTGGAAGGAAAATAGAAATGCACATAGGAGGCGGTCAGCCGCCCACAGCGATAGACCGCTTCGGCTCCACGCCCACCATTGGGGCTCTGCCCGCGAGCAATCGGGGTCAACTCGGTCTGGGTCAACGAATGGTGGTAGGTGTGCCCGCGCAAGGTGCCTTCCGGCAATGCCACCGCTTGCAACGCCAGCGCGGCCAAGCGCTTTTGCATGACGGCTTCACCGGGCAACAGGCCGAGCAACTCGGCACGCTCACCCGCCACATCAGTGAGGGCATCCAGCAGGTAGAGCATGCCACCGCACTCGGCCAACAGCGGCTTGCCCAATTGATGATGGGTACGAATGGCCGTCAGCATGGGTCTGTTGGCCGCCAGGGCCTGATGGTGCAGTTCAGGGTAGCCGCCCGGCAAATAGAGGCTGTCGGCCTCCGGTAAATGCTCGTCATGCAACGGCGAGAAAAAGCTCAACTGCGCGCCCATGTCGCGGAGCACATCGAGGTTGGCGCCATAGGTAAAGGCAAACGCCTCATCACGGGCCACGGCGATGCGGACACCGGCCAACAAAGGCTCAACCGTGTGCGGTTGGGGGGCTGAAAATGCTACGCTCGGTGGCAACGCCGATTCGCAACTTCCCCCCAGCGCCTCGGCAGCCGCATCCAGGCGCAGGTCGAGGTCGTTCAGTTCACTGGCCTGAACCAGCCCCAGGTGACGGCTCGGCAACTCGATGGCGGTTTCCCGTGACAGGCCGCCATACCAGCGCAGCCCCTCGGTGAGGCTACCCTCCAGCAGTTGTGCGTGGCGCAATGAACCGACGCGGTTGGCCAGTACGCCAGCAAATGGCAGGTCTGGCTGATAGCGTGCCAGGCCCAACGCCAGCGCACCGAAGGTTTGCGCCATGGCTGTACCGTCGATCACCGCCAGCACCGGCACACCAAAGTGCCGAGCCAGATCGGCACTGGATGGCGTACCGTCAAACAGGCCCATGACGCCCTCGATGAGAATCACATCGGCTTCAGCCGCTGCTTCCCACAGCAAGCGTCGGCTCTGCTCGGCGCCAATCATCCACAGGTCCAGCTGGTAGACCGGGGCGCCGCTTGCACGCTCAAGGATCATCGGATCGAGAAAGTCCGGGCCACATTTGAACACCCGCACCTTGCGACCCTGGTTGCGGTGCAGCCGCGCCAGCGCCGCAGTGACCGTGGTCTTGCCCTGACCGGACGCCGGCGCCGCAATCAATACTGCCGGGCAATGCCGGGTTTCACTCATAGCTCGACGCCTTTCTGGGCACGAATACCGGCCTGAAATGCATGCTTGATCATGCCCATCTCAGTGACGGTATCGGCCAGTTCGATCAGCTCCGGCTTGGCACCGCGACCGGTAACGATCACATGCTGCATCGGTGGCCGGGCCTGCAGGTCGGTGAGCACCTGATCCAGGTCGAGGTAGCCATGTTTGAGTGCGATGTTCAGTTCATCGAGCACCACCAGGCTGATGGTCGGATCCTGCAGCAACTCGCGCGTCACCACCCAGGCGGCTTCAGCCGCGGCAATGTCACGCTGCCGGTCCTGGGTTTCCCAGGTAAACCCCTCGCCCATCACGTGATAACGCACCTGCTCGGGAAAACGCCGGAAGAACAGTTCTTCTCCGGTGCTATTGCGGCCCTTGATGAACTGCACCACGCCGCACTGCATGCCGTGGCCCATGGCGCGGGCAAGCATGCCGAACGCCGAACTGCTCTTGCCCTTGCCATTGCCGCTCAATACCAGCAGCAAGCCGCACTCGTTCGGGGAATTGGCAATACGCTCGTCGATCACCGCTTTTTTACGCAGCATGCGCGCCAAGTGGCGTTCGTCACGCTCGGTGGATTCAGTCATCGCTAGTCTCCGCAGGCAACTGTCGGCCGGGCACCACAGGCCATCGTCAGCAACGACGACCGGCACGGGCTGGGGTTTGGAAAGGCCACTGGGCGGCGCGACAGATGAATGGACAAAGCACACGAAAAACGCGCAGGGCTGCGGCCAGAGGCCGGCGTACCGCGCATCACCCTCCGTGATGCCGTTGGCTGTAACAGGCCGGTCTCCGGGCTTGTGAGCGGGGTCATGCACACCCTGGCGACGCGCCTTCCCGGGTCGTAGACCCCGTGGCCCTGCGTAACCTTGACTCACCTACCGTTGCGGGGGCAGCGCCGGAATCGCGCTGCAAGCGCCCACCGGCTTCCCTGTTTCACCCTGCCAACCGCCACGGCTGCAGAGCACCTGAAACAAGTCGCGAAGGTTAGAGGGTTGGGCCGGGAGCGTCAATTAAAGCTGTCAGAACACCTGCTGACGCCGTGCCATGCGCGAGGCGCGACAGACACGTTCAGCGCTTGCGGCATAAGGTCAGCCCATCCCCCAGCGGCAGCAACGACAAATCCACCCGCAGGTCGTCCTTCAATGCCGCGTTCAGCGCCTGGATTGCACGGGTGTCTTCACTGTCCGGTACGACCTGAAGCACGCGCCCACTCCACAGGGTGTTGTCGAACACCACCAGGCCACCCGGACGCAGCACGCGCAAGGCTTCCTCCAGGTAACGCGGGTAATTGGCCTTATCGGCATCAATGAAGATCAAGTCGAAGGATTCTGCATCGAGTGTTGCCAGGGTTTGCAGCGCCGGCCCCAGGCGCAACTCGATACACTCGGCAACACCGGCCTCTTGCCAGTAGCGCTGTGCCGTGGCGTTGTAATCGCCTGGCAGGTCGCAACACAGCAGATGCCCCCCATCCATGGCTTGCGCCATGCACAGGGCGCTGTAGCCAGTGAAGGTACCCACTTCGATGACTCGACGGGCACCGATCAACCGTATCAGCAAGGCGAGTAACTGCCCCTGTTCGGGCGCAACCTGCCAGCGCGCCTCTGGCAACGCCTGGGTTTCAGCACGCAGACGCGCCAACAGCGGCGTCTCACGCAGTGAAACACCTTGCAGGTAGTGATAGAGGGCATCGTCGAGGTAGAGCGTCTGACCGGTCATCGCCCACCTCGATTCAGATCAGGGGTTGCGTGCCAGGTTCGGCTGCGGCGGCTGCAGCACACGCTTGGCGTTCAGGTAAGCCTTTTGCCAATAGCTGTTCGCGAGGTAGTCCAGTCGCACCGTACCACCGGTACGAGGCGCATGGACAAAACGCCCTTCGCCCACATAGATACCGGCATGGCTGACCTCGGAGCCACCATTGGTGGCAAAAAACACCAGATCGCCAGACTGCAGCGCATTACGTTCGATGTTCGGCGCACGAATGCCGATCATCTCGCGGGTAGAACGCGGCAGGGAAATACCTGCGGCATCACGATAAACATAGCCGATCAGGCCGCTGCAATCGAATCCGGAGTCCGGCGTGTTGCCACCCCAACGATACGGCGTACCCACCAGGCCCAAGGCGCGGAACAGTACATCTTCGGCAACCGGGGAGAAATAGACTTGCGGTGCCATGACCGCAGGCTCGACCACTCGCGGGGCCGGAGCCTGGGTTGAGCAGGCGCCCAGCAGGGCTGCCAGGGCAAGTACAGCGAAACGCGCCATCATCGACATAGTCAGAGCATCCTGTCTGAAGCCGGCTGGCACTTGGCCAGAAAATAGTGGTAGTAAAGATTAGACGCTTTCTAAAAACAAGTACGGCGACGCACCCGAGGGCTACGTCGCCGTGTCAAACCTGATCGAGGCTCAGTTACGCGAAATGGTGGTCGGACCCGCCATTGCCAGCGCGCGCTTGGCTTCGATGAAGGTTTTGCTCCAGTAGCGATCGCCAAGGCTGTCGATTCGCACACCACCGCTACGACGGCTGCTGGAGTGAATGAACTGATCGTCGCCCAGGTAGATACCGGCGTGGCTGACACGGCCGCGACCATTGGTGCTGAAGAACAGCAAATCGCCAGGCTTGAGGTTGTTACGCGCAACCTGTGGTGCCTTGACGTTGATCATCTCGCGGGTAGAGCGAGGCAGCTTCATGCCAGCTTCTTCACGAAACAGATAACCGATGAAACCGCTGCAATCGAAGCCCGAGGCCTCGGAAGTACCGCCGAAACGGTAACGGGTACCGATCAGGGACATACCGCGCTCAAGAATGTTATCGGCCAGCGCAGGCAGCTGGTAAGGCTTGCTGCTGCCGAACTCGCTCAGCTCTTCTTCAGTAGCCAGTTCTTCATCAAACACCGAAGAGGTGCCAGAGGATTTGACCGAACCGTGATGAGCAGCGATGGATTGCTGCTCCTGCTGCTGCGATACAGGGCTATGCGCCGCGCAGCCAAAAAGCAGGGTTACAAGTGCGAGGGGCACGAGGGGTGCGAAGCGATTTAGCATGGGCACGACCGTGTCTAGAGTTCAATGAGGGGGAAACTATGCCCTCTATCGAGTCGATTTGCAAATTCAATCGAAAAAAATGTGACTTTTATGTGCCGAGGCTCTAGATCGCCGCTACCAGCCCAGGGTCTCCTTTAAAAAGGGGATCGTAAGCTTGCGCTGCGCTTGCAGCGACGCCTGATCGAGGCGTTCGAGCAGATCGAACAGCGCACTCATGCTGCGGGTGCCACGGGTAAGAATGAAGTGCCCAACCTCATCGGTCAGGTGCAGGCCACGGCGCGAAGCACGCAGTTGCAGGGCGCGCAGCTTGTCTTCATCGGACAATGCACGCATCTGGAAGATCAGCGCCATGGTCAGGCGCGACTTGAGGTCAGCCAGCTTGATCGGCAGCTCGCGAGGCGAACTGGACGCAGCAATCAACAACCGTCGACCGCTGTCACGCAGGCGGTTGAACAGGTGAAACATCGCCTCTTCCCACTCTGGCTTGCCGGCAATGGCCTGCAAGTCGTCGAGGCAGACCAGCTCGTACTGTTCGAGGTTATCCAGCAGTTCTATGCCACGGTCGAGCAACTGCGCCAGCGGCAGATAGACCGCCGGCTCGCCCATCTGCTCAAAACGCAGGCAGGCCGCTTGCAACAGGTGAGTGCGACCCACGCCCTGTTTGCCCCACAGATAGATAAGGCTTTCGGTCCAGCCGGCGTCGGCTTCGCAGAGTCGCTCGACGTAGCCCAATGCTGCGGCGTTGGCACCCGGATAGTAGTTGATGAAGGTGGCGTCATCACGTAGACGCACACCCAGGGGCAACTGGATCGGTTTCATGCTGGCTGGGCGGCTTGGGAAGCCGCAAAGGGCCTTTCTTGAAAAGTCTGCAAAGTTTATACCCGTGAGGTCACTCGCACAATCGCAGAAGACCATAAGCAAAATCAAAGGCTTGCATTAGATGCCTGACACGAGTGCAAGCCTTCTGATATCAGCCTAAAGATCAGGATCGATCTGGCCCGCATAAATATCGGATTCTTTATAAAGGTCATGGACATGCCGCACCAAAACCATGATCACCGCCGCAACGGGCAAGGCCAGCAACACACCGGTAAAGCCGAACAACTCACCGCCGGCAAGTATGGCGAAAATCACCGCCACCGGGTGCAGGCCAATGCGATCGCCGACCAGCATGGGCGTCAACACCATCCCTTCGAGCATCTGGCCAATCATGAACACGGCGACAATGCCGAGCAGCGGATACAACTCGCCGCCAAACTGGAACAGCCCGGCTACTAACGCAGCACCAATGCCGATGATAAACCCCATGTACGGCACGATGGCGGCCAGCCCGGCCAGCACACCGATCAACAAGCCGAGCTCAAGCCCGACCAGCATCAACCCGGCCGCATAGATCACGCCCAGCGCCAGCATTACCAGCAACTGGCCACGAACGAACGCCCCCAGCACTTCGTGACACTCGCCAGCCAGCACGACCACTTGGGCCTCACGCTGACGCGGCAACAGGCTGCGCAACCGGGCCATCATCAGGTCCCAATCGCGCAGCAGGTAGAAACCCACCACTGGAATCAAGACCAGGTTGGCCAACCAGCCGAGCAACGCCAGGCCCGATGCCGTCGCCTGAGACAACACCACACCGACGATGTCGCTGGTTTGCCCCATATGCGCACTGATCGCGGCCTTGACCTTGTCGAAACGCCAGAAACCGTCCGCCAGCCCCAGGCGCGCCTGCACCCAGGGCAATGCTACGTGTTGCAACCAATCCAGCATCTGCGGTGTCAGCTCATAGAGCCGCACCAGTTGCTTGGCCAGCATGGGAATCAACACCAGCAACAGGGCCAGCAACACCAGTCCGAACAGGCTGAAGACCACTACCACACCCCAGGTGCGTGACAGCCCTGCACGTTCCAGCCGATCAACCAGCGGGTCGGCCAGGTACGCCAGCATGATCCCGACCAGGAATGGCGAGAGAATCGCGTGCAACCAATACACCAGGGCTGCACAGAGCAACGCCATGCCCAACCACACCCAGCGGCGCGTACCCGTCATCAGTAACTCCCTTTACCAGCGAAAACGCAGGCCATTGAACGGCTGAACAGACGCAGCGCTTGTACCGGCAACCGCCGGATCAGCGCTGACCCGCGCAGTCGCGATCGGCGTGCTTGCAGGCACCTCCTGCAACCTGGCCAGGCCAAGCTGGGCACGCAGTTGCTCACTGCTACCGGTGACCGAGTAGGTCAGTACGTCCTTCTCGGCACTGACCAAGCGTGCACCAAATGGCTCCAGCACACGGCCCAACTCGGCATAACGCTCCAGATTCGCACCTTGCACCTGTAGCTGCATTTCACTGCTGGCTCCCGGGCGCGCAACGAATCGCGACGCCAAACGACTGCTCACTGCCAGCATTACCGCATCGGCCAGGGCTGCTGGGTCCGCACCCTCAACCTTGCCCTGCTCACGCTGGTCGCCCTGCCAGAGGCGCCAGGTACCCTGCCATTTGCCGTCGGCCTCGGTGGCATGCACTGCCAACAACGCATCGGCACCATAACGCTCGGAGGCATCGCGCAACGGCGCCGGGTCGGTACCTTCCAGGTTTTTCGCGGTAGCGACCAACTGCTCGCCCAGATCACCCAGCGGCAAGCGCAGAGGCAGACCACGGTGCTGGGCCGCACGACGCAACGCCGCGGCACTGCTTTGCCCGTCGCCGACCAGGTTCGAACCTTCAGCGCTATCGTTCAACCACCAACCGAGAATCGCCGGACGATTATTCCCCCACAGGGCCAAGCCCGCCTGGCGCAGCGCCCGATCAGTTGTGCCCGGGTCGAAGTCCACCAACAGGGTTTCGGGCGGGCCGGCTTCATAGCCAAACTGACTGATGATCTGTTGCGGGTCTTTGCGAAGGGCCACGACGGCGGGGTTCTGCAGGGCTTTACTGTCACCGGTCAGGCGCAACACCAGGGTATTGAGCGCCTGTTCGGTAGCCTGGGTGCGTGCCTCGGCGCCTTGGCCGCTGACCGGTTGACGCACCTGGTACAAACCGGAGAGGGTTTCGGCCTGAGCGGTCAGGCCAAACAGCGCGACACAGCCGAGGACCAGATATGAGCACAAACGCATGTGGGACTCCCGTCCATTCATAAATAGAGGCACCGCTTGACCGCGCCCGGGGTTGAGACCACAGGCCCCGGTAAAACATTCAATCGTCACGGCATTTTCATCAGTACACCATGGCTATACCTTATACAGCCCATGGCGCGGCAACCAGTCGCAGGTGGTTAATCATCATTTTTCTATCGATTGAGGCTCTACCCGTCGGCCTGAGGATGGCCGCTACCCGGTAACCCTGATAAAATCGCGCGCCTTCGCAGACCGGCGACGGTCAGGCAGCAGGAAAACCTCCGCTTTGCCTGGCAGGTCACGGTCGATTCCCCCGAATCCCTCCCCCCTAAAGGCCTGGATCATGAGCAAGCAACCCTCCCTGAGCTACAAGGACGCCGGTGTAGACATCGACGCCGGTGAAGCATTGGTCGAACGCATCAAAGGCGTGGCCAAGCGCACGGCGCGCCCGGAAGTCATGGGCGGCCTGGGCGGTTTTGGCGCCCTCTGCGAAATCCCGGCCGGCTACAAACAGCCGGTTCTGGTCTCGGGTACCGACGGTGTCGGCACCAAGCTGCGTCTGGCGCTGAACCTGAACAAGCACGACAGCATCGGCATCGACCTGGTCGCCATGTGCGTGAACGACCTGGTGGTCTGTGGCGCCGAGCCACTGTTCTTCCTTGACTACTATGCCACTGGCAAGCTCAACGTCGACACCGCAGCCCAGGTGGTTACCGGTATTGGCGCGGGTTGCGAACTGGCTGGCTGCTCGCTGGTCGGTGGTGAAACCGCCGAAATGCCGGGCATGTACGAAGGCGAAGACTACGACCTGGCAGGCTTCTGCGTCGGCGTGGTCGAGAAAGCCGACATCATCGACGGCTCCCGTGTTGCCAACGGCGACGCGCTGATCGCCCTGCCATCGTCCGGCCCGCACTCCAACGGCTACTCGCTGATCCGCAAGATCATCGAAGTCGCTGGTGCGGACATCGAGAACATCCAGCTCGACGGCAAACCGCTGACCGACCTGCTGATGGCCCCGACCCGCATCTACGTCAAGCCACTGCTCAAGCTGATCAAGGAGACTGGCGCGGTCAAGGCCATGGCGCACATCACCGGTGGCGGCCTGCTCGACAACATCCCGCGTGTACTGCCAAAAGGCGCCCAGGCGGTTGTCGATGTCGCCAGCTGGGAGCGTCCAGCCGTGTTCAACTGGCTGCAAGAGCAAGGCAACGTCAACGAGACCGAAATGCACCGCGTACTGAACTGCGGCGTCGGCATGGTCATCTGCGTGGCTCAGGACGATGTCCAGCGCGCGCTGGACGTGCTGCGTGAAGCCGGCGAGCAGCCATGGGTGATCGGCCAGATCGCCGCCGCTGCCGAGGGCGCTGCCCAGGTCGAGCTGAAAAACCTCAAGGCGCACTAATGCCGAGCACGCTCTGTGATGTAGTGGTACTGCTGTCGGGTTCCGGCAGCAACCTGCAAGCGCTGATCGACAGCACCCGCACCGAGGGCAACCCGGTGCGGATCCGCGCGGTGATTTCCAACCGCGCCGATGCCTACGGCCTGCAACGCGCCCGCGATGCAGGCATCGACACCGCCGTACTCGACCACAAGGCCTTCGATGGCCGCGAGGCGTTCGATGCGGCGTTGATCGAGCTGATCGACGGCTACTCACCGCAACTGGTCGTACTGGCCGGGTTCATGCGCATTCTCAGTGCCGGATTCGTCCGCCACTATCAGGGCCGGCTGTTGAACATCCACCCCTCCCTACTGCCCAAGTACAAGGGCCTGCACACCCATCAACGCGCGCTGGAAGCCGGCGATCGCGAACATGGCTGCAGTGTCCACTTCGTCACCGAGGAACTCGACGGCGGACCACTGGTCGTACAAGCAGTAATACCGGTAGAGTTGGACGACACGCCAGAAAGCCTGGCACAAAGGGTTCACCGCCAGGAACATCAGATTTACCCGCTGGCTGTTCGCTGGTTCGCTGAAGGTCGTTTACGCTTGGGCGAAACCGGTGCGTTAATGGATGGCCAGCCTCTGGCGGCCAGCGGCCACTTGATTCGACCCTAGGAGATTTTATGCGTCGCGCCCTGCTTTTCGCCCTCGCCGTGCTTGCGTTACCGCTTCAGGCAGCCGAACTGAAGCCCTACTCGGCCAGCTACACCGCCGACTGGAAACAGCTGCCCATGAGCGGCACCGCCGAGCGCAGCCTGGTCAAGAATGCCAACGGTACCTGGAGCCTCAACTTCAAGGCCGCGATGATGATCGCCAGCCTGACCGAGCAAAGCACCTTGCGCATGGACAAGGACACCCTGCTGCCACAAACCTACCACTTCGAACGTGGCGGCTTGGGCAAGGCGAAAAAAGTTGATCTGGACTTCGACTGGTCAAGCAACATGATCACCGGCACCGACCGTGGAGATGCCGTAAAGCTGCCACTCAACCGTGGCGTGCTGGACAAGTCCTCGTATCAGCTTGCACTGCAACATGACGTTGCCGCTGGCAAGAAAAGCATCAGCTACCAAGTGGTCGATGGCGACGAGATCGACACCTACGACTTCCGCGTCCTGGGCACCGAGAAAGTCTCGACCAAGGCCGGCCAGGTTGACGCCATCAAGGTCGAGCGCGTACGCGACCCAAGCCAGAGCAAGCGCATCACTGAACTGTGGTTCGCCAAGGACTGGGACTACCTGCTGGTACAACTGCGCCAGGTTGAAACCGACGGCAAGGAATACGTGATCATACTGCAGGACGGTACGGTCGACGGAAAACCTGTCAAAGGCAACTGAAGCCCGACAGCACACCTGAAAACCCCGCGCTGTGCGGGGTTTTTAGTATCAGCGCCAATAACGACAAACCCCGCCGAAGCGGGGTTTGTCGCTTTACCACATCAGATCATCAGGGATCTGATAGGCCGCGTACGGATCATCGGCATCCGGCTCCTCAACCTGAGTGTTGAGCAGGACGATACGCTTGGGATCACGCTCCTGGATCTTCAGCGCAGCTTCACGTGGAATCACTTCGTAACCTCCACCGTGATGAACGATAGCCAACGAGCCACTGCTCAGCTTGCTCCGCATCAGGGCGTTGACCGACAGGCGCTTGACCTTCTTGTCGTCCACGAAGTTGTAGTAGTCCTCAGTGTTCAGCTTGGGCAAGCGCGACACTTCAATCAGTTGCTTGACCTGAGCAGCACGGGCCTTCTGCTCGGCCTTCTCCTGCTGCTGACGGTTCAGTTCCTGGTCGCGCTTGGCCTTCTCGGCCATGGCTTCCTTGGCCAGCCGCTGCTGGGTGTCATCAACTTCTACCTGGCCTTTATGCTCCAGGCGTTTTTGCTTCTTCTGCTCTTTGGTGACCTGCTTGACCTGCTTCTGGTTGACCAGACCGGCCTTGAGCAATTGGTCACGAAGGGAAAGACTCATGGATGCTTACTCACTTATGCAACAGTTCAGCCGCAGCTGGACAGGTTCTTTTCCTGACGTTTGGCCTCGCCCCAGAGCGCGTCCAAGTCTTCGAGGGTGCAATCTTCGATCGGACGGCCCATATCGCGCAATGCCTGTTCGATAAAACGGAAGCGTCTTTCGAACTTGCCATTGGCGCCACGCAGCGCGGTTTCCGGATCGACTTTCACATGCCGCGCCAGATTGACGGCGGCAAACAACAAGTCACCCACCTCGTCGGCCAATGCCGCCGGGTCATTGTCGGCCATGGCCTGGAGCACTTCATCGAGCTCCTCACGGACCTTGTCCAACACAGGCAAGGCATCAGGCCAGTCAAAGCCGACCTGAGCCGCACGTTTTTGCAGCTTGGCCGCTCGCGACAAGGCCGGCAAGGCTGCCGGCACGTCATCGAGCAGCGACAACTGCTCAGGCTCGGCCTTCTCGGCGCGCTCCTGAGCCTTGATTTCTTCCCAGCGCTGCTTGACCTGGCCTTCATCGAGGCGCGGCGTATCCAGCGGCGCATACAGCTCCCCCGTTGGAAACACATGGGGATGACGACGAATCAGTTTGCGAGTGATGCTATCGACTACAGCCTCAAACTCGAAGCGCCCCTCCTCCCGCGCCAATTGGCTGTAATACACCACCTGAAACAGCAGATCGCCCAACTCACCTTGCAGGTGCTCGAAATCACTGCGCTCGATGGCATCAGCCACCTCGTAGGCTTCTTCAAGCGTGTAGGGAACAATGCTCGCGTAGGTCTGCTTGAGGTCCCACGGGCAACCGTACTGCGGATCACGCAGGCGCGCCATGAGATGAAGCAAGTCGTCTAGGGTGTACATCTTGGGTTCTCTGTGTCGGAGGGCTTGGCATCATCGCCCGCACTGCAGCTCCCGGGGAAACTGGCAGTGCGGGCGAAAGCACCTCAGGAAGTACGATTACGCCGCGTCTCGATGATGTTCGGCAACTGCGAAATACGCCCCAACAAGCGTCCTAGTGCATCAAGCCCCGGAATTTCGATGGTCAGCGACATCAGCGCAGTGTTGTCTTCCTTGTTCGAGCGGGTGTTGACCGCCAGCACGTTGATCTTCTCGTTAAGCAGCACTTGAGAGACGTCACGCAGCAAGCCCGGACGGTCGTAGGCACGGATGACGATATCCACCGGATACGTCTGCACCGGTACCGGCCCCCAGCTTACCTGGATGATCCGCTCCGGCTCACGCCCGGCCAACTGCAACGCCGAAGCGCAATCCTGACGGTGGATGGTCACGCCGCGGCCCTGGGTGATATAGCCAACGATGGCATCCCCCGGCAGCGGCTGGCAGCAACCCGCCATCTGCGTCAGCAGGTTACCCACGCCCTGGATCTGGATATCACCGCGCTTGCCCGGTTTGATACCGGTCGCCTTGCGGGTGATGAACTCCAGTTGCTCAACACGCTCCGGTTCCACCAGTTGCTGTGCGGCGTTGACCAAATGGGCCAGGCGCAAGTCGCCGGCGCCCAACGAGGCAAACATGTCCTCGGCGGTCTTGACGTTGGCTTTTTCCGCCAGGCGCTCAAAGTCCACCTGGGGCAGACCGAGCCGCGTGAGCTCACGCTCAAGCAAGGTCTTGCCTGCGGCAACGTTCTGATCACGGGCTTGCAGCTTGAACCAGTGTACGATCTTGGCCCGTGCCCGCGAGGTGGTGACATAGCCCAGGTTCGTGTTCAGCCAGTCCCGGCTCGGATTACCGTGCTTGCTGGTGATGATTTCGACCTGCTCACCGGTCTGCAGGCTGTAGTTGAGGGGTACGATCCGCCCATTGATCTTGGCGCCGCGGCAGTTGTGGCCAATTTCGGTATGCACGCGGTAGGCGAAGTCGAGCGGGGTCGCGCCCTTGGGCAGGTCAATGGCATGCCCGTCCGGGGTAAAGACATAGACCCGATCCGGCTCGATGTCGACCCGCAACTGTTCAGCCAGGCCACCAATATCGCCCAGCTCTTCATGCCACTCGAGGACCTGACGCAGCCAGGAAATTTTCTCTTCATAGTGGTTGGAGCTGGATTTGACATCCGTGCCCTTGTAGCGCCAATGCGCACAGACGCCGAGCTCGGCCTCTTCATGCATGGCGTGGGTACGGATCTGAACCTCCAGTACCTTGCCCTCTGGGCCGATAACCGCAGTATGCAGGGAGCGGTAACCATTCTCCTTGGGGTTGGCGATGTAGTCGTCGAACTCCTTGGGAATGTGCCGCCAAAGGGTATGCACGATACCCAGCGCGGTGTAACAGTCGCGCATTTCCGGAACCAGCACGCGCACCGCCCGCACGTCGTAGATCTGGCTGAACTCCAGGCCCTTGCGCTGCATTTTGCGCCAGATCGAATAGATATGCTTGGCACGGCCACTGATGTCAGCCTTGACCCCGGTAGCCAGCAGTTCGTTCTGCAGCTGATTCATGACATCAGAAATGAAGCGCTCGCGATCCAGCCGGCGCTCATGCAGCAACTTGGCGATCTGCTTGTACTGTTCAGGCTCCAGGTAGCGGAAGGACAGGTCTTCCAGCTCCCACTTGATATGCCCGATACCCAGGCGATGCGCCAACGGCGCGTAGATATCGAACACTTCGCGGGCGACCCGGTGGCGCTTCTCGTCGTCGGCACTCTTCACCGCACGGATCGCACACGTGCGCTCAGCCAGCTTGATCAGGGCCACGCGCACATCGTCGACCATGGCCACGAGCATCCTGCGCAGGTTTTCAACCTGCGCCTGAGAGCCAAGTACCAAGGAATGACGCGGATTGAGGCTATCGGTGATGGCCGCCATACGCAGCACACCATCGATCAGCTTGGACACGACCTGACCAAAGCGCTGGCCCACCTCGGCCAGGGTTACCTTGCCTTCGCGCACAGAGCGATAGATGACCGCGGCCACCAGAGAATCCTGATCAAGCTTCAGATCAGCGAGAATTTCCGCGATCTCAAGCCCGGCCTGAAAACTCGACGTACCGTCGGCCCAGGAATGCTTGGCCGGGTTGCCCTTTTTCTCGACATCCTGGGTGAACTCACAGGCGGCCTTGAGGGCTTCCCGGTCCAGCGCCGTATCGACGCTGACCACATGATCCAGCCATGCCTCGAGATTGATACTACCGTCGGTGTTGACCGGCTGGTGCACTCTCACCTGTACCATCTTTGTTTACCTTTCCCTACCGCGCATACGTAATGCGCTTGAAATCACAGGCGTTGCCCCTGCCGGATCCAAGGGGCAACCGCCGAACGGGCTTGCTACGCTAGCCCGCCTCGAATAACGCCATGGCCTCGACATGGGCCGTCTGAGGAAACATGTCGAGTATCCCGGCACACTTTAACCGGTAACCCTGCCCGAGCAACGCTTGGGTATCGCGCGCCAGAGTGGCCGGGTTACACGAAACATAGACCAGACGCTTGGCACCCAGGTTCGCAATATTTCTGACCACCTCAAGCGCACCGTCCCGTGGTGGATCCAAGAGTACCGCAGAAAAGCCCTCACCGGCCCACTCCATGCCTGCCAGAGGTTGGGACAAATCGGCCTGAAAAAAGCGCACGTTATGCAAATTATTACTGCGGGCGTTTTCCGCGGCACGCTCGACCATGGTCTGCACCCCTTCCACCGCCACGACTTCGCGGGCTTGTCGGGCGAGTGGCAAAGCGAAGTTACCCAGGCCGCAGAACAGGTCAAGCACACGCTCGTCATTCTGCGGTGCCAACCAGGCCAGTGCCTGTTCGATCATCGCGGTATTGACCTGGGCATTGACCTGAACGAAGTCACCTGGGCGGTAAGCCAGCTCCAGGCCCCACGGCTCAAGAACAAAACCCAACGCCTGGCTCGGATCAACCGCGGTCGGCTCACCCTCTCCCTGCAACCAGAGTTGCACGCCAGCGTCGTTGCAGAACGCCTGCAGTTGCTGTAGATCGCCCTCCGCCAGCGGAGCGGTATGGCGCAGCAACAGCGCCAGCGCCGTACCGCTGAACAATTCGACATGGCCGATCACTTGAGGTTTGCGCAAGCCGCGCAACACGGCAGGCAACTGCTGCATGATCGGCTGCAGGGCGTCGACCAGCACCGGACATTCATCGATCGCAACGATATCCTGACTGGCCTCGGCACGGAAACCAACCTCCAGGTGCTTGGCGCGGGCATCCCAACGCACTGCAACGCGCGCACGCCGCCGGTAGCCGAACTCAGGCCCACTCAGCGGCGGTGCCCAGTGCTCAGGCTCAACGCCCGCTACACGCTGCAACTGTTCGGCGAGCAGGCGCTGCTTGAGCGCCAACTGCTCGGCATGGGGCAGGTGCTGCAGGTTGCAGCCACCGCAACGGGCCGCATGCGCGCAAGGGGCCGTACGCCGCAGCGGGCTGGCGCTGAATACACGCTCCAGACGTGCCTCGACCACCTTGCCATGGGCGCTGAGCACCCGCGCTTCGACCTCTTCACCCGCCAGCGCACCGCTGACAAACCAGGTACGCCCCTCAACAAATGCGATGCCACGGCCGTCGCCGGACAAGCGTTCGAGTGTCAGGCGCTGCTTCTTGCCAACAGGAACCTGTGGGGTACGGCTGCCGCCGGCCGGCTGAAAGCGCAGGCCGCTATTACGTTTATTCTTGGACATCAGTTACCAGCGTCAAAAATGCCGGTCGACAGGTAACGGTCGCCACGGTCGCAAATGATCGCCACCATGACCGCGTTCTCTACCTCGCGAGACAGGCGCAACATGGCCGCCACGGCACCGCCAGAGGACACGCCACAGAAAATACCTTCTTCACGGGCCAGACGGCGGGTGGTGTCTTCTGCCTCGGCCTGGGACATATCGACCACACGGTCAACGCGCTCGGCCTCGAAGATTTTCGGCAGGTACTCGTGCGGCCAACGGCGAATGCCAGGAATAGCAGAGCCTTCCATCGGCTGCAGGCCGACGATCTGCACCGCCGGGTTCTGCTCCTTCAGGTAGCGCGAGCAGCCCATGATGGTACCGGTGGTACCCATGGAGCTGATGAAATGGGTAATGGTGCCCTGGGTCTGGCGCCAGATTTCCGGGCCAGTGCTGACGTAATGGGCTTCAGGGTTATCACCATTGCCGAACTGGTCGAGCACCTGGCCACGGCCTTCGGCCTGCAGCCGCCCGGCCAGATCGCGGGCACCTTCCATGCCCTCTTCCTTACTGACCAGGATCAGCTCGGCACCGTAGGCGGTCATGGCCGCCTTGCGCTCGGCGCTGGAGTTGTCCGGCATGATCAGAATCATCTTGTAGCCCTTGATCGCCGCTGCCATGGCCAGGGCAATCCCGGTATTACCCGAGGTCGCTTCGATCAGGGTGTCACCCGGCTTAATCTGCCCGCGCAGTTCGGCACGGGTAATCATCGACAACGCTGGCCGGTCCTTGACCGAGCCTGCCGGGTTATTGCCTTCAAGCTTGAGCAGGAGGGTGTTGCTCGTATCGCCAGCAATGCGCTGCAGGCGAACCAAGGGCGTGTTGCCGACGCAATCGGCGATCGTAGGGTACTGCAAGGTCATGGCGTATTCGCAATCCAGACTGCGGGGGTGTTCATCATACCGGCAAACGGCGTGCGCCCATATCACGCAATGTATGCTCCTTATAGCCTTGAGCTATAAGCTCGGTTGCAGCAGGCAATTGCATCAGCAGCCGCAGACCTTCATCAGTATTCTGCGCCCATAGCTGCCCGCCTTGGCGCGTCAGCGCATTGCGGGCGATGCTCAACCCCAGGCCAAAGCCGCCATCACCGGGGCGTGAACCATCCAACCGGGCAAAAGGATCAAAAATACGTTCCAGTTCGCCCTTGGCCACGCCGCCCCCCTGATCGTCTATCCAGAGTACCCACAGGCTGCCGCTACGGCGCCCACTCAGGCGAATCACACCTTCGGCAGGTGAATGCCGGATGGCATTGCGCAGAATGTTTTCCAATGCCTGGGCCAGGCTGTTGAGGTTACCCAGCACCCAGCAGGAGCTGTCCAGCGAGCACTGCAGTTGATCCGCCGACCAGCCACTTTCAAAGCAGGCATCCTCGACCAGCATCTCCCACAGTGCCTGTACCTGGATCGGCTCTCTGGTCAGAGGGCTTTGCTCAGCATCAAGCCATGCCAGTTGCAGCGCATCTTCAACCAGCCGCTGCATGCCGTCGACCTCGCGGCTCAAGCGCTCACGCAAGCCCCGCTCATCAACCTCCGAGTCACAGGCAACACGCAACCGACTGAGGGGCGTACGCAACTCATGAGACAAGTCTCGCAGCAACTGCTGCTGCAGAGTAACGGTACGTTGTAGCCGTTGGGCCATATCATCGAATGCACGCCCCAGCTCGCCAAGTTCATCACGCCGGCTGGTGGTCGTACTGGCTACCCGCGCTGAAAGCTGATTGGCCCGCCAGGCGTTGGCCTGGTGACGCAGTTGGTTCAACGGCATGATCAACATGCGGTAGAGCCCGACACAGAACAGTAACGTCAACAGACCAGGAATCAGCCCGTTGATAACCATGGCCCAGAGCAACGTGACATGGCGCTGGGGCATCAATCGCTGCGGCAACTCGATGACCAGACTGCCCTGAGTGGCGTCCAGGGGAAAAGGCAGCTTGATCCAGGGGGGCTGCGTGGCGCGGCGACTGATCGGCCAATCAACCCCGCGCAGGGCGGTCAGGCGCTGGCTTTCGGCGTCACTCAAAGGCAGGCTGCCAAGGGATTGCAAATCACGGCCAATGACCCCGACCCAGACACCTTCACGGCGACGCACACCTTCCAGCCAAGCATCGACCGCCGCCTCTGAGCCGCCTCGCCAGGCCTGTTCGGCGTCTGCTGCATACGCCTCGAGCGTTGCTCGTGCGGTGCTTGAGAGAAAGGCTGTACGGGTCTCCATTTGACGGCCCCAGGTCCAGCTCAACGCGATCATCAGCAGGCAGAAGCCCACCAGCAGAACGGCCAGCTTCCAGAACAGTGAATAACGACCGGGCACTTAACCGGCCTCGACAGCGCTGAGCCGGTAGCCTTTGCCCCAAACAGTCAGCACTTGCCGCTCCAGGTAACCAATGCGCTTCAGTTTCCGGCGAATCTGGCTCACATGCATATCCAGGCTACGGTCGTGCCGGGAGTAACCGCGCTGCAGTACCTGCTGGTAGAGGAACGGCTTGCTCAGTACCTCTTCGACATTGCGCTGAAGGGTTTCCAGCAGGCGATATTCACTGGGGGTCAGCCCGGCCCAGCGTTGCTCGAAACACACATCAGTGATCCGCTCATCGAACAGCAGCCCGCCTGAAAGCATCGGCTCGGGTTGCTGGTGGCGTCGCTCCAGTGCAACCCGGCGCAGGATCGCTTCGACCCGCACCCGTAACTCAGCAATGCTGAAAGGCTTGGGCAAGTAATCGTCCGCGCCTCGCTGAAAGCCACTGATACGGTCGGCCTCCGCGCCCAGGGCGGACATCAGAATGACCGGTGTCGAACTGCACGCACGCAACTGCGACAAGGCATCCAGGCCATTCAATCCCGGCAGCAGGATATCCATCAACACGACATCGAAAGGCTCACGCGTTGCCAGCGCCAAGCCCTCACCGCCATCCCGGCACCAGGTCACCCGAAAGCCACTGCGTTGCATCTGTTCATGCACGTAGCTACCCAGGATCGGGTCGTCTTCAATTGCAAGAATGTTGGGGACAGGCGTAATTACGGGACTCATTGGTAGACGCTAGTAATTCTCAATAACATGATTATTCAGATTACATACGCATCAAGCAACCAATTACCGACAAACATCTAGGAAAATTCCCACAGAAAGATAAAAGTAGATACAAATGAGTGCATTGCTTCGATAGTCGCGGTAATTTTCCGACTTGGGCCGCCACTTCGATCTTACGGCGTCTTACAGCAATTGCCTGAGCACAGGAGAGTGGCGTGCTGAATAGATTGGGTATCAGAAGCCGTGTGCTGTTGCTCGCGCTCTTGCCGACCAGCCTGATGGCGCTGGTACTGGGTGGCTATTTCACCTGGCTGCAGCAAAACGAGTTGCAGTCCCAACTGCTGCAACGCGGCAAGATGATTGCGGAGCAACTGGCCCCTCTGGTGGCACCGGCACTGGTCAGCAACAACCCCGCACAACTGGAGCGCATCGCCGCCCAGGCACTGGAACAAGCCGATGTACGTGCGGTAGGTTTTCTTGCGCCCGACCGCAGCAGCCTTGCCCATGCCGGACCGAGCATGCTCAACCAGGCACCCAATGGCGACACAACCCAGTTGTTGCAGCGCAGCGGCAGCGACGCGACGCGCTACCTGCTACCGGTATTTGGCCGCCATCGCGATCTGGCGGGTGAATTGATTCCCGGCGAATCCCACCGCCTGCTCGGCTGGGTGGAAGTCGAACTGTCCCATGACGGCACACTGCTACGGGGCTACCGCAGCCTCTTTGCCAGCATGCTGCTGATTTTCATCGGCCTGGCTGTAACCGCTCTGGTTGCCTTGCGCATAAGCCGGACCATCAACGGCCCTTTAGGGCAGATCAAGCATGCGGTGAACCAGCTCAAGGACGGCAACCTGGAGCAACGCCTACCTACGCTGGGGAGTTACGAACTGGACGAGCTGGCCGACGGCATCAACCGCATGGCCCAAACCCTGCAAAACGCCCATGAAGAACTGCAGCACAGCATCGACCAGGCGACAGAGGATGTTCGCCAGAACCTGGAAACCATCGAGATCCAGAACATCGAACTGGACATGGCGCGCAAGGAAGCCCTGGAAGCCAGCCGGATCAAGTCAGAGTTTCTGGCCAACATGAGCCATGAGATCCGCACCCCGCTCAACGGCATCCTCGGTTTTACCCACCTACTGCAGAAAAGCGAGCTGAGCCCGCGCCAGCTTGAGTACCTGGGCACCATTGAGAAGTCTGCCGACAACCTGCTGGGCATCATCAACGAGATTCTCGACTTCTCGAAAATCGAGGCTGGGAAACTGGTGCTCGACAGCATTCCGTTCAACCTGCGCGACGTCATTCAGGAAACCCTGACCATTCTCGCCCCTTCGGCCCACGCCAAGCAGCTTGAACTGGTCAGCGTGATTTACCGCGACACCCCGTTGTCGCTGGTTGGCGACCCGCTGCGACTGAAGCAGATCATCACTAACCTGGTCAGCAACGCCATCAAGTTCACGCGTGAGGGCACCATCGTCGCACGTGTGATGCTAGAGGATGACGACGATGATCAGGAGGACAGTGTCCACCTGCGCATCAGCGTTCAGGACACAGGCATCGGGCTGTCGCCGCAAGACGTGCGTGCCCTGTTCCAGGCATTCAGCCAAGCCGATAACTCCCTCTCCCGCCAGCCAGGTGGAACGGGGCTAGGGCTGGTGATTTCCAAGCGACTGATTGAACAGATGGGCGGCGAAATTGGTGTCGACAGTACCCCGGGCGAAGGCTCTCAGTTCTGGGTCAGCCTACGCTTGCCTAAAGCCCTGGATGATGCTGAAGACCTGCCGCCATCGTCGCTGCAGGGACGCCGCACCGCCATAATCGACCCGCACCCCCTGGCGTGCCAGGCCCTGCAGCACCAACTGCAGGACTGCGGGCTGAGCATTACGGTGTTCAACACGCTCGATCAGTTGCTCAATGGCATGGATGCGGCTCGCCTGGCCGGCCAGCCATTTGAGCTGGCGGTGCTCGGCGTAAGCCTTGCCAACCTGTCCCCTGAGCGACTTGGACAGCACGTGCAAACCCTCGAAAAACAGGGTTGCCAGACCATGGTGCTGTGCCCGACCACCGAGCAACGCGCGTTTCAAGCCTGCCTGCCGAACCCGCACAGCCAATTGCAGGTCAAACCAACCTGTACCCGCAAACTGCGCCGCGCCCTGCTGGATTTGACCGAACCACGACGCAGTGAGGCAGAACTGACGCGTCAAGTGCCGGGGCAGCGCCAACCCAAAGTGCTGTGTGTCGACGACAACCCTGCCAACCTGCTCCTGGTACAAACACTGTTGGAAGACCTTGGCGCCTCGGTAGAGGCCGTCGATAGCGGCAGCGCGGCGATCAAGGCGGTACAGGAGGACTGCTTCGACCTCGTTCTGATGGACGTACAGATGCCGGGCATGGACGGGCGCGAATGCACCGAACAAATACGTCTCTGGGAAACCGCAAACGATAGCTCAGCGCTGCCGATCGTGGCACTGACCGCCCACGCGATGGCCAACGAAAAACTCGCCTTGCTGCACAGCGGTATGGACGACTACCTGACCAAGCCAGTCAGTGAGCGGCAATTGGCCCAGGTCCTGCTGAAATGGACGGGGCTCTCACTGGCCAAGCCGCCTGTAGAACGTTTCAGCGAGCGCCCGGTCGACAGTGCCGAACTCAAAGTACTCGACCCGGAAGAAGGCCTGCGTCTGGCCGCTGGTAAACCGGACCTGGCGGCTGACATGCTGGCAATGCTGCTGGCCTCACTGGACGCCGACCGCGATGCCATCCGTACCGCACGCCATGCGAGTGACCGCACCGCGCTGATCGAACGGGTTCACCGTCTCAATGGCGCCACCCGCTATTGTGGTGTGCCGCAACTGCGCGCCGCCTGCCAGCGCTGCGAGACGTTACTTAAACAAAATGCGCCGCAAGCCCAACAGGCCCTCGACGAACTGGATCGCGCCCTTGCCCGGCTCAGCGCCCAGGCGCGACTGAGCGTCTGACCTGAGGCAAAGCCAGCGGCGTGGCTGTTGTTTAAACTGGCGGCATTCGATGCCAAGGAGCTTTGCCATGCGCGCACTATTTTTCAGCAGCCAGACATACGACCAGGAGAGTTTCCGTGCCGCGCCCGCCATGGAAGGGCTGACCCTGAACTTCCAGGCTGCGCGCCTGACCGAGGCTACCGCCATGCTGGCGGCAGGCCATGAGATTGTCTGCGCCTTCATCAACGATGATTTGTCAGCACCGGTGCTGGAGCATCTGGCGGCCGGAGGCACGCGGCTGATCGCCTTGCGCTCGGCCGGCTATAACCACATTGACCTGAAGGCCGCCAAACGCCTGGGGCTGAGCGTGGTGCGCGTGCCAGCCTATTCACCGCACGCCGTCGCCGAACACGCCGTGGCATTGATTCTGGCCCTCAATCGACGCCTGCACCGGGCCTATAACCGCACCCGCGAAGGCGACTTCAGCCTGCATGGGCTGACAGGCTTCGACCTCTACGGCAAAACCGTCGGGGTGATCGGTACCGGCCAGATAGGCTTGGCCTTTGCACGAATCATGGCCGGCTTCGGCTGCCAGCTACTGGCCTACGACCCCTTCCCCAACCCTCAAATGCAGGATCTTGGCGCACGCTACCTACCGTTGCCGGCGTTGTTGGCTCAGGCACGCATCGTCAGCCTGCATTGCCCCTTGACCGAGCAAACCCGCCACCTGATCAATCAGCAGAGCCTGGCGTTGATGCAACGCGGGTCGATGTTGATCAACACCGGCCGTGGCGCGCTGGTGGACACCCCAGCTCTGAGTGATGCCCTGAAAAGCGGCCAGCTCGGCTACCTGGGCCTGGACGTCTACGAAGAAGAAGCACAGCTGTTCTTTGAAGACCGCTCCGACCAACCACTACAGGATGATGTGCTGGCGCGGCTGCTGACCTACCCCAACGTGATCATCACCGCCCACCAGGCGTTCCTTACTCATGAAGCCCTGGCCGCCATTGCCCAGACCACCTTGGAGAACATTGCCCGCTGGGCGGTCGGGAATCCGCAGAATCTGGTCGAAGGTTGATGCTAGGATACGCGGCAGATTTGGAGGACCCATGGTCGAACACGATTTCCGCTACAACCTGTTTAATCCGCAACACACCCTGATCGAATGCCGCTCTCTGGCACCAGGTCGCTACCAGGTCACTGGCAATGGTGGCTCAATCCACAATGACGATGTCTTGCTGGTGACCCTCAAGGGCAGCAAGAGCCTGTCAATGCGCCTGACCGTGGAAAAAGTACGCCACCTGATCAACCCGCCCGGTCAATGGGTAGCCGTGGCCAGTGGCCCGGTCTTCGGCGAACTGGCGATCCATCAGTGGCAAGTCAACTGCGACAGCTGCCAGGCCAGCCTCGACTTCGAGTTCGCGGTAGACGCCAAGCTGGGCAACAAGGCCCAACAACCCGCCGCCGTGGCGCGTATTGCCGAACTGGGTTGGACCACCCAGGGCGACAAACATACGTGCCCGAAATGCCGGGGGCAGGCGCAGTGAAACAACTTCTGTTATCGGCCCTGGCAGCCGCAGGCCTGGTCGGCTGCGCTGCCGAGCCAATGAAGCTTGAGCAGGAGCAAAGCTACATACTGGAATGGATTGGCGAACGGCCACTGATGGACTACAGCCACCTGACGCTGACCTTGGCAGCCGATGGCCGGGCGTATGGCAATGCGGGCTGCAACCACTGGTTCGCGCCGTATCAGCTGGACGGAAACAAACTGAGCTTCGGTAAAATTGGCAGCACCCGCAAGCGCTGCGCACCGGCACTGATGGAACAGGAGCAACGTTTCCTGCAGGCATTGGGAGAGGTCGAACGCTGGGACATCTCGCCAATCGAACAGGTACGGTTCTGGCCAGCACAAGGCAAGCCACTGCGTTTTTGGCCTGAAGAAGGCTAAGTACCCGTCATGTTCTGCAGGGGCCGGCATTGCTGGCCCCTGCAGGGACGCGCAAACCACTGCCTGGCTGCGCGGGATACCGACGGATCAGGCGCCCTTGAGTGCGGTCAGCTTCTCGGTAATGCCCGCTGCGGTCTGCTCACCCAGCAACTGCTCGCGCACCTTGCCCTTGTCGTCAATGATGTAAGTGACCGGCAAACCCTCACTGCGCGGCAACTCAAAGCGCTCGGCCGGGTCGTCAGCAAGCACGGTGAACCCTATCCCCAGCGCATCACTGGCCTTTTTCAACTCATCACCGCGCAGGCCGTCGAAATTCACCCCGAGCACCGTCACGCCCTTGGCCTGCAGGTCTTTGGCCACCGCATTGAGCTCCGGAATCTCCGTACGGCACGGGCCACACCATTCAGCCCAATAGTTGAGCACCAGCCAACGCCCATCCACGTGTTCGGCCGCCACTTTGCGGCCATTTTGATCCAGCCCATAGTCTGCGCCGCAACCGCCGAGCAACAGGCTCGTAGTGATCGCCAGTACTGCTGCCAATCGCCTTGTCATGGGTCAATCCTTATTGAATATTCAAGCAAAATGCGAAGTCGCTGCGGTTAGAATAGCCGCCACTTCATGCTGGATGCGACCCGAACATGACCGACTTGACGCTTTACCATAACCCACGCTGCTCCAAATCCCGTGGTGCGCTGGAACTGCTCGAGGCCCGTGGCCTGGCGCCAACCGTAGTACGCTACCTGGAAACACCACCCGACGCGGCGACGCTGCGCAGCCTGCTCGGCAAACTGGGAATCACAGCCCGTGAACTGCTGCGCAGCGGCGAAGACGAGTACAAGAGCCTCGACCTGGCAAACCCTGCCCTATCCGAAGATGAACTGATTGCCGCCATGGTCAGCCACCCGAAACTGATCGAGCGACCGATTCTGGTCGCAGGCGACAACGCCGTGATTGGCCGGCCACCCGAAAAGGTGCTGGAGATCCTTTCGTGAGCACGCCCTACATCCTCATTCTGTATTACAGCCGCCATGGCTCCACCAGTGAGATGGCCCGGCAGATTGCCCGTGGCGTTGAACTGGGCGGCCTGGAAGCCCGTATTCGCACCGTACCGGCCATTTCCAGCGAGTGCGAAGCCGTTGCCCCGAGCATCCCGGAAAACGGTGCGTTGTATGCCAGCCTTGACGACCTGCGTAATTGTGCCGGCCTGGCACTGGGCAGCCCGACTCGCTTCGGCAACATGGCCGCACCTCTCAAGTACTTCATCGACAGCACCAGCAGCCTCTGGCTGAGCGGCGGCCTGGTCGGCAAACCCGCCGCGGTGTTCACCTCCACTGCCAGCCTGCATGGCGGCCAGGAATCGACGCTGCTGTCCATGCTGCTGCCGCTGATGCACCATGGCATGTTGATCATGGGCCTGCCCTACAGCGAGTCGGCACTGCTGGAAACCCGTGGAGGTGGCACCCCTTATGGCGCCAGCCACCACGCCGGAGCTGACGGCAAGCGCGCCCTGGACGCCGATGAAATCGCCCTGTGCCGGGCGCTAGGCCAACGCTTGGCGAGCACCGCTACGCTACTGGAGAACGGCCGTGGCTAAGAAGCCGAAAGTACTGCCCCCACTGGAGTGGTTGGCTCCACGTGTGCGTATCAGCCGGGCGCTGAGCCTGGCGACATTCGTCGGCTTGATCGCCCTGTTGAGCGTCAACACCCTGCTGTTCGCCGAGCTGCATGGCGCGCGCTCCTGGGTGATTCTCGGCGTCGAACTGGTACCGTTGCTGATACTGATGCCGGGCATACTGCTGGGCAGTGCCCGCGCTCATGCCTGGATCTGCTTCGTGGTAAACCTGTATTTCATCAGCGGTGTACAGGCCACCTTCGTCCCGGACCGGGCACTGTTCGGCTGGCTGGAAGTGCTGCTGAGCCTGGCGCTGTTCATCAGCGCCTTGCTGTATGTGCGCTGGCGGTTTCAGTATGACCGCAAACTGGCGGGTGAAGGCTCGGCGCAACACTGAGCCCAGCGATCCCCCACCCGCCTTGACCTCAATGGTTAACGGTATGCGCCAGCATCACTGAGAGCTGACACAGTGGCCGCCCGCTTTCGGCGTGCCACTGATTGAACGCCGCCTGCACCCGCGCCAGGTCCCGCAGGCTGGTCGGCGCCTTGTCGATGATGTCCTGAGCCACAAGGGCCGCAACCATGTCGTCGGTAGGGATAAACGTATCCTTGCCGACCATGCGCAGAAAACGAGGTGCCGACAAGCCACCAAGCTGGTTGCCATGCTTGGCCAGGTACTTCCACAAACCGACGATGTCAGTCACTGGCCAGTCGGCGATCAAGGCGCCAAAGCTCCCCCTCTCCTTTGCCACATCCAGCACCATCTGCGCATTGCGAGGCACGCTCTTGAGCTTGCCCAGGTGACGGATGATGCGAGTGTCCTGCATCAACCGTTCCAGATGCTCAGCGCCCATCAGCACGACCTTTTCCGGGTCGAAACCGAAGAACACCTGCTCAAACGCCGGCCACTTGGCATCCACCAGGCTGTGCTTGAGCCCGGCACGAAACACGCGCAGGGCCAGGGTAGACAGATAGCGGTCGTCACTGATCGCACGCAACTGCGCCGGGGTGCGCGGCACCGGCAGATACGCCTCCAGTGCAGCGGCAGAGCCGAATCGGTTCAGGCAGTACTCATGCAGCCATTGATAATCACGCATGGCGGTTCCTTGCCGAGTGGTTCGTCAGATGTTCAGCACGTCGAGGAAACGCGGCGTCGCGGTGTCGTCGATGCGCAGATTGACGAAATCGAACAGGTTGCGGTCGGCCAGTTGCGACGGCACCACGTTCTGCAGGCCACGGAAGATACTCTCGGTACGCCCCGGCGACTTGCGTTCCCACTCCTGAAGCATGTCCTTGACGACCTGACGCTGCAGGTTTTCCTGCGAACCACAGAGGTTGCACGGGATGATCGGGAATTCTTTCATGTCCGAGTAGGCCTGAATGTCCTTCTCGCTGCAGTAGGCCAACGGCCGGATGACCACGTTGCGGCCATCGTCGGCCAGCAGTTTTGGCGGCATGGCCTTGAGCGTGCCATTGAAGAACATGTTGAGGAAGAATGTCTCGACAATGTCATCACGGTGATGACCCAGGGCCATCTTGGTCGCGCCGATTTCGTCAGCGAAGGTGTACAGGGTGCCACGACGCAGGCGCGAGCACAGCGAGCAGGTGGTCTTGCCTTCCGGGATCAATTCCTTGACCACCGAGTAGGTGTCCTTCTCGACAATGTGGTACTCGATACCCAAGGTCTTGAGGTAGGCCGGCAGCACGTCCTCGGGGAACCCCGGTTGTTTCTGGTCCATGTTCACCGCAACGATCTCGAACTTGATCGGTGCCACCTTCTGCAGGTGCAGCAGAACATCGAGCATGGTGTAGCTGTCTTTGCCGCCCGACAGGCAGACCATGACCTTGTCACCGTCTTCGATCATGTTGAAGTCGGTGACAGCCTCACCCGCCAGGCGGCGAAGGCGTTTTTGCAGTTTGTTCTGATTGACCGAAAGGGTGCCCATAGCGCTTGGAATCCGCGAGGTATGACAAAAGCCGGCTATTTTACGCATAAACCGACTGGCGGCGTAGGCCAATCCGATAAAGACTGCATCGTGATTAATACATCGCCTGACAGCGCAATTTGCTCTAAAAAACCCGGTTTTATGCAGCGAACTCCTTCCTATACTGCCACATAGGGCCACCGTGTATGTGACCTGGTCGTATGGCCCGAACCTCGGGCCAGCAAGCGCTCCTCTGGGGGGCGATGGCAACAACGAAAGGAGTGACTGGCATGATCCATCACGTTCTGGGGCTGTTTACCCATCCCGATCAGGAATGGCGAGAGATTCGTGGCGAAGAGGAAAGCATCAGCCACATGTACTTGACCCACACGTTGATACTGGCGGCCATTCCCGCCGTATCGGCATTTATCGGCACTACCCAGGTAGGCTGGGTCATCGGCGAGCGTGCGCCCGTCATGCTGACCATGGAAAGCGCGCTCTGGATGAGCATCATGTCGTACCTGGCCATGCTTGGCGGTGTTGCCGTCATGGGCGCGTTCGTCCACTGGATGGCCCGCACCTATGATGCCAACCCCAGCCTGGCGCAATGCATCGCGTTTGCAACCTACACCGCCACCCCACTGTTCGTCGGGGGTCTGGCGGCGCTTTACCCACACCTGTGGCTGGGGATGATTGTCGGTACGGCAGCCATCTGCTACACGGTCTACCTGCTCTATGTAGGCCTGCCGACCTTCATGAACATACCCTCGGACGAAGGCTTCCTGTTTTCGAGTTCAGTGTTGGCGGTGGGACTGGTGGTGCTGGTAGCCATCATGGCCTTCACGGTAATCGTCTGGGGACTGGGCGTGGGCCCCGTCTATACCAACTAGAAACACAGCAACATAGGTGCAACAAACCTCAGGCCGCCGCAAGGCGGCCTGATGCCGTGCATGGACCGGCGGTCTCGGCAGTAATGCTCAGGTTGCGGCATAATCGCCGGTCAGGAGTGTTCCCCGATATGCCCGAGCAACTCAAATCCCGCGTCGAAACTTGTTTCCAGCAGGCTGAAGCCTTTTTCAAACGCCCCTTCCAGCGCCCCGAAGTCAGTTTCAAGCTGCGTGGGCAGAAGGCCGGCGTGGCACATCTGCATGAGAACCTGCTGCGCTTCAACCTGCAGCTGTACATGGAAAACCGTGAAGACTTCCTGAAACAGACTGTCGCCCATGAAGTGGCCCACCTGGTTGCCCACCAACTGTTCGGAGGCAGCATTCAGCCCCATGGCGAAGAGTGGCAGTTGATCATGCGCGGGGTTTACGAACTGCCGCCGAATCGCTGTCACAACTACGCGATAAAGCGCCGTAGCATGACCCGCTATATCTACCGCTGCCCCTGCGCAGGTAGCGACTTCCCCTTCTCTGCCCAGCGCCATGGCCTGGTACGCCAAGGGCGGCGCTATCTGTGCAGACGCTGTCGGCAGACCTTGGTGTTCAGTGGGGAAACACGGGTGGAATAAACGACATCGCCGGCAAGGCTGGCTCCTGCATGAGGAGCCGACCTTGCCGGCGATGAGCACACCCCAGAATGCTTAGCGGGCAGCGCCTTCAGCCACACCCAGGTCATCGACTGGACGGGTGTCGATGATCGACGTGCCACCAGAGGCCAACTCGGCCTGCAGCTTGTCTTCGTCCAGTTCATTGACCCACTTGGCCACTACCACTGTCGCCACGGCGTTGCCAATCAGGTTGGTCAGAGCGCGGGCTTCGGACATGAAGCGGTCAATACCCAGGATCAGCGCCAGACCGGCAACCGGCAGGTGGCCAACGGCCGACAGGGTAGCGGCCAGAACGATGAAGCCGCTACCGGTCACGCCAGCAGCACCTTTAGAAGCAACCAGCAGCACCAGCAACAGGGTGATCTGGTGCGTGATGTCCATGGTGGTGTCGGTGGCCTGAGCAATGAACACGGCAGCCATGGTCAGGTAGATCGAAGTACCGTCAAGGTTGAACGAGTAACCGGTTGGGATCACCAGGCCGACAACCGACTTCTTCGCACCCAGGCGCTCCATCTTGATCAGCATGCGTGGCAGGGCCGACTCGGAAGACGAAGTACCCAGCACGATCATCAGTTCCTCACGGATGTAGCGGATCAGTTTGACCACGCTGAAGCCGTGGGCACGGGCGATACCGCCAAGCACCACCAGAATGAACACCACACAGGTGATGTAGAAGCAGACCATCAACTGGCCCAGTTGAACCAGCGAGCCCACGCCGTACTGGCCGATCGTGAAGGCCATGGCACCGAACGCGCCGACCGGTGCCAGCTTCATGATCATGTTGATGATGTTGAACATCACATGGGCGAAGCGGTCGATCAGGTCCAGCAGTGGCTTGCCATAAGCGCCCAGGCGATGCAGGGCGAAACCGAAGATCACCGAGAACATCAGCACTTGCAGGATGTCGCCGTTGGCGAAGGCACCGACGACCGTGTTCGGGATGATGTTGAGCAGGAAGCCAACGGTGGTCTGCTGTGCGCCCGCTGCGGCATAGGCCGCGATGCTGCTGGCGTTCAGGGTCGACACGTCAATGTGCATGCCAACACCCGGCTTGACCACGTTGACCACAACCAGGCCAATGATCAGTGCGATGGTGGAGACAATCTCGAAGTACAACAGCGCGTAGCCGCCGGTCTTGCCAACCGACTTCATGTTCTGCATACCCGCAATGCCGCTGACCACGGTGCAGAAGATGATGGGGGCGATGACCATCTTGATCAGCTTCACGAACCCGTCACCCAGTGGCTTGAGCGCCACACCGGTCTCAGGATAGAAGTGACCCAGCAGGATACCGATGGTGATCGCTACGATCACCTGGACATACAACGATTTGTACAGCGGCTGACGCGTCGTCATGGCTAATTCCTCAAGCGTACCGACCATCATCCTTCCCAGGATGCGGTGGTACCAAAAGCGCGAACCCTCCTGCACTGGAGGGATTTGTTTTGTCGAGCTGCCTGGCAGGACTCCGAAGGCTATTTAGCAATCACGATGCCAACGTGCGCTTTCTGGGTGCGAACCGCCGTTTCTCGGGGCTTGCATGCACTAGGAGGTGGCATAAAAAACGCTGTGCATTGGCGGATTTCCGCACGCAACCGGCGAAAAAACCTAACCAATGGCGGTAATCCGCCCACGCAGCCAGGGTTCGCCCTCACCCCGTTGCAGGATGGAGTGCGGAAGCTAGAGTAAGCAGGACATCCTGAACCGTCGCTGAGCGCTGTCCAAACAGCGGCTGAACACGATGGATCGACTCAAACGAGGAGTACCCGCCATGCGTTACCTGCTCGCACTTGCCTTGATCGGCGCCACAAGCCTGGCCCAGGCCGCTGTACAGACCCGCGAAATTGCCTATCAGGATGCCGACGGCAAGCGCCTGGTTGGCTATTACGCCTATGACGACAGCGTCGAGGAAAAGCGCCCAGGCGTGGTGGTGGTGCACGAGTGGTGGGGCCTGAATGACTATGCCAAACGCCGTGCGCGCGAGTTGGCGGGGCTAGGCTACAGCGCACTGGCCATCGACATGTACGGCGATGGCAAGCACACCGAGCACCCGGCAGACGCCATGACCTTCATGCAGGCGGCCATGAAAGACCCTGACGCTGCAGCCAAACGCTTCGATGCCGGTGTAGAGCTGTTAAAAATCCAACCGCAAACCGACAACAATCGAATTGCCGCCATCGGCTACTGCTTCGGCGGAAAAGTGGTGCTCGATGCCGCCCGCCGAGGCGAGCCTCTGCTCGGAGTCGTCAGCCTCCATGGCCCGCTGGCAACCAGCAACCCGGCAACACCCGGTAGCGTAAAGAGCAAGATTCTGGTGGAGCACGGTGCAGCAGACAGCATGGTCCCCCAAGAACAGGTGGATAAATTCAAGGACGAGATGAATGCGGCCGGTGCATCCTATGAATTCGTGAGCATCCAGGGCGCCAAGCATGGCTTCACCAACCCGGATGCTGACCGCCTCAGCCACGGCGAGCACGGCGGACCAGACATTGCCTACAACAAAAGCGCCGACGAAAGCGCTTGGGCAGACCTGCAGGTTTTCTTGAAGAAGGTGTTTACGCTGAACTGAAGTGCTGAGGAACGGCGCTTTGGCAGAAACGATGGGCTGGAAGGGGCGCTGGCCTGACGCCATGGATCGCGGCACAATACGGCCATGAAACGACTCCCATCTTGCTGCGCACCACTCCAGTACCACTGGCCTCTGCCTCGCGCAGTACCCGGCGCAGCACTGGTCAGCTGCTCGTTCGACCCCGCTCAACTGGCTGCCGATGACTTCGTCCTGGCGGGTATAGAACACACCAGCAGCCTGCAACGCTCAGTGGCCAAGCGTCAGGCCGAGTACCTCGCTGGCCGGGTCTGCGCCCGTGCAGCACTGCAAGCGCTGGATGGTCGGGAGTACATCCCCGGTACCGGCGAAGACCGTGCGCCGATCTGGCCAAGCGATATTAGCGGATCCATCACCCATAGCCACGGCTGGGCCGCTGCGGTGGTTGCCCCTAGTCACCAGTGCGCGGGCATTGGCCTGGATCAGGAAACCCTGCTCAGCCACGAACGCGCTCAGCGCCTGGCCGCAGAGATCCTCACAACCGATGAACTTCATCGAATGGACCCGGACCTGGCTGCCTTGGCGGTCACCCTGACCTTTTCCCTGAAGGAAAGCCTGTTCAAGGCCCTCTACCCTATCGTGCAGCAGCGCTTCTACTTTGAACACGCGGAGGTACTGGAATGGTCCACCGATGGCCATGCACGCCTACGCCTGTTGAAAGACCTGTCCACTGACTGGCGCCAGGGCCACGAACTGGAAGGCCAGTTCAGCGTACAGAATGACCAGGTACTGACCTTGATCAGCGTCTGAGTCAGGGGTTGAGCGGGCAGTGCGTACAGTGCCCCACCCACGCCACCTTGTAACTCAGGCAACAGGTTCGCCGACGCCGCAGGCCGTGCGCATCGTAGCTGACTGCCGCAAACAACGGGCCGCCAGGGCGATCCAGCAGGTCACGCGCCTCAACGAGGTCGACCTCCAGGGCCTGCAGGCACTGCTCCAGGCAATCGCCAGCATTCCCCCAGAGCACGGCAACCGGCACCGAGCCCAAGGCTGCCAGTTGCTGGACCAATGGCGTCAGGTGGTGCTCCAACAGGGCCTGCAAGCTATCGCTGCCTGTGGCCAGCGGCTCAAACGCCAACGGCAGACCACGATCGTCCAGGCTCACGCCGACATTGTTCGACAGCGCCAGCCCTCGCCCAGCACACCGGGCTGACACGGCCTCGCGCCAGAACAGCGCGAAATAGTACTTGGACCACTGCGACACCAGCACAGGCAACTGGGCTGGCATCAACTCAGGCCCATAGAGCGCCAGCAGCAGCCTGTGAAAGTACGCCGGACGTAGCAGCTCACTCAGCGTCACGGTCTGCTTCATGATGCACCAGAGGCCTGGCTACGCGGCCAACTCAGGCTGAAACACGCCCCACCCAGGCGCTCGCTACGGCTGACCGAGGCCCGCCCTGCATGCCAATAGATAATCCTGCGTACGATGGACAAGCCCAGACCGTGCCCACCGGAAGCCCGGGCGCGGCTGTCGTCGAGGCGAGTAAAGGGGGTAAAGATTCGGTCCCAGGCAGGCTCGGGGATGCCAGGACCATCATCTTCCACATCAATCCGGCAGCGCTGGGCACCTAATTGATAGCTCAGACAGACCTGTGACTCAGCATGGCGCATGGCGTTGCTCACCAGGTTCTGCAAAGCCCGGTGCAAGTAGCGTGGCTCCGCCTCCACCCATGCGCCGTCAGCCTCTTCTGCCCTCTGGCAGGGGCCGCGAACCACGCTCACCTCGCGACGCAATGGCGCCAGCTCTGCGATCACCTGGTCGAGCAGCGCATCCAGGTCGATCAACTGAAAATGCAACGCCGGTGAGCCCTGCTCCAGACGGGCATAGGTGAGCATCTCGTCGACCAGTTTATCGAGGTCCTGAATGTCACCATCCATGCCCTCCAGGTACTTTTCCCGAGCCTGATCGTTGCTGGCCCCGGCGATCATCTCCAGGCCGAAACGTAAACGGGCCACTGGCGTGCGCAGCTCATGGGACACGGCACGCACCAGCTCACGCTGAATACTCAACGACCGTTGCAAATGCTCCGCCATGCCATTGAAAGCCGCAGCCAATCGTCCAACCGAGTCATCATCATCGGCCGTCACACGGGTTTCCAGGCTACCCTGGGCGATGCGTGTGGCAGCAAACTCCAGGGTCGACAGGCGACGCTCCAGCTGACGCACCAGCAAATAGACGATCAAACCAATCAGGCACAAGCCCAGCACGGCAATCACTGCCAGCAACTGGGGTGGGTAGGCATTCATCTGGTACAGCGGGCCGAGCTCCAGCACCCAGGGCGTACCGGCAAGGCCGGAAAATACACGAATCGAGTCACCGTCCTTGCCCAGGGCCATCACCGTGTCGCCCTCCTCGACCCGTCGACGCTGGTCGTCATCCAGGTCAGCCTTGGTCATCGAAAGCAAGCGCAGGTCAAAGCCAAAACCCTTGGCTTCCTTCAATTGCGCAAGCCGCCCAGGCTGCTCCGCAACCGGATAACGCACCAACTCATCCGCCAGCAGGTAAATCGTGGCGCGGGCCAACTGCTCACTGATCTGCTTGACTTCACCCATGAGCAAAAACGGCTGGTCGCCAACCTGACGCATCACCCTGGCCGCATGAGGCCCGGTCTTCTCTACCAGTACCTGGCCACGCTGCAACAAGCTACGCTGACGCCCATCGAGCCCGGTGTGGGCCAAGGACTCCAACGCCAAGGGAATGCCCAGCAAGCGCTCCCAGATCGCCAGCGCACGCGTACGCTCCACCTCGCTGAGCGGCACCAGGTTGTCAGCCATCAGGGTGAAGGTCCCGTGAGCAAGCCGCTCACGGTATTGATCCGCGCGCACCTCGTTGAGCAGGTGCAGGCTCAAGGCGCCGAGCATTGCCACCAGCACCAGAGCGCTCAGCATGCCGCCGTAGATGCGCAGGAAAATCGAGTTCATGCCTCACGACCCATGGCCTGGGCCGCCTCGGCTACAAACAGGTAGCCTTTGCTGCGCAGGGTCTTGATCATCTTCGGATGGATTGGATCGTCACCGATTTTGGGGCGAATGCGTGAAATACGCACATCGATAGAGCGGTCCTGACCGTCATAACCCACACCTCGCAACGAGGTGAAGATCTCCTCGCGGGACAACACACGCCCGGCATTGCTCACGAGTAGCCAGAGCAGGTCGAACTCGGCGCTGGTCAACTCGATGCTCGCGCCCCGCAGCCAAGCCTCGCGCAGGGTGTTATCGACCCGCAACGGGCCGAACACCAATGCCTGGTGCTCACTACTGGGGGCATCACTGCGACGCAACAGAGCATTGATCCGGGCCAACAACAAGCGGGGACGCACGGGCTTGACCACATAGTCGTCGGCCCCCAGGTCCAGCCCCTGCACCTGATCAAGATCGTCGCTGCGTGCGGTGAGCATCAGAATTACCCCCGCATAGCGCGGGCGTACCTTGCGACAGATGCTCAGGCCATCCTCGCCAGGCAACATCAGGTCAAGGATCACCAGATCAGGCTGCTCATCAATGATGCGCTGGGCCGCCTTGGCACCGTCGCCCTCCACCGCTACCTCAAAGCCGTTGGCCTGCAGGTACTCGCCCGTGAGGTCGGCCAATCGCTGGTCATCCTCGACGATCAACACCTGACTGCGCTGCTGCTCCACGGACACCTCTGCTGGGCTTGTTGTTCTTGGAAGACCGCCCGTCAACAAAGGGCAATAATGGCACCGGATACTACGACGCGAACCCACACATTCCAACCGCCACCAACGGCACTGAAAAGCCGTGCCAGGAGCGCTGGACAATGGGGCTTTTTGTGATAGGGTTCGCGCCCGCAAAATTCCGTGTTCGGGGCGTCGCCAACGTAAAAAAAGAGTGACCAACGGCACAATGGCGGTGAGACGCGGCCTACAAGGCGTTGCCCGGAATCACTCACAAAATACGCACAAGTTATCCACAGAGCATCGCCTTGCAATACCCCCGATACCGCATTATCTTGTATCCCTATCGAAACAAAACACTATATCTTGGGTTTTCACATAATTCCCAAGCACAAGTCGAGCATTAAACTCAAGCCTTGCAAAATGCTTTTTTTGCTTGAACTTTGAAAGAAATCAGCAGCCAAACCGCTCCTGCGGAGGCGACCGTTGCAAGTTCACCAGAGGGCTTGTTTCGGGTACGGGTGTTGCACACTAAGGCACATCCGACAGCAACAGTTTTGGGCCCCGGCCCGAGACCTTTGACTTCGGCCAGGGAGCGGCGAGCGATTGCCCCTTTTTCCTGATCTGTCCCGAAGTAGGTAAGCCCTGCCCCGCACGCTGCCCTTGCGTATGCCTGCGGGTCGGTTGTCGAGCTTTTGGACGGAACGGTTGGCACCTACCCGGTGCCTAAACAAACATAGAAAACGTGGAGACCCCCATGCAAACCGACACAACTCGCGAGAACCCGCAGGCCAAGGCGCCGCAGGCCGCTGATTCGAACCAGGATCTGGCTGCCACCGCTCCGGGCCAACTGCGTGTGATCAAGCGTAACGGTACTGTCGTCGCCTACACCGATGACAAGATCACCGTTGCCATCACCAAGGCGTTCCTTGCAGTTGAAGGCGGCACTGCTGCTGCCTCGTCGCGTATCCACGACACCGTTGCCCGCCTGACCGAACAAGTGACAGCGACCTTCAAGCGTCGCATGCCATCGGGCGGCACCATCCACATCGAAGAAATCCAGGACCAGGTCGAACTGGCCCTGATGCGTGCTGGCGAACAGAAAGTGGCCCGCGACTACGTGATCTATCGCGACCAACGCGCCAAGGAACGTGCCACCCGCAGCAACAACGACGTAGCGGTACAGCCACACCCAAGCATCCGTATCACCCTGGCCGATGGCAGCCTCGCGCCTCTGGACATGAACCGCCTGAACACCATCATTTCGGAAGCCTGCGAAGGCCTGGCTGAAGTCGATGGCGAACTGATCCAGCGTGAAACCCTGAAGAACCTGTACGACGGCGTGGCCATCAAGGACGTCAACACCGCTCTGGTGATGACCGCCCGTACCCTGGTCGAGCGTGAGCCGAACTACTCCTTCGTGACCGCTCGCCTGCTGATGGACACCCTGCGTGCCGAAGGCCTGAGCTTCCTGCAGGTTGCCGAAAGCGCGACCCACCACGAAATGGCCGACCTGTACGCCAAGGCCTTGCCGGCCTATGTCGCCAAGGGTGTGGAGTTTGAACTGCTCAACCCAGCCATGGCCGACTACGACCTGGAAAAGCTGGGCAAGGCGATCAACCACGAACGCGACCAGCAGTTCACCTACCTGGGCCTACAGACCCTGTACGACCGTTACTTCATCCACAAGGATGGCGTACGTTTCGAACTGCCACAGGTGTTCTTCATGCGTGTGGCCATGGGCCTGGCGCTGGAAGAGAAAGACAAAGAAGCCCGCGCGATCGAGTTCTACAACCTGTTGTCGTCCTTCGACTACATGGCCTCGACCCCGACCCTGTTCAACGCCGGCACCCTGCGTCCACAGCTGTCGAGCTGCTACCTGACCACCGTACCGGACGACCTCTCGGGCATTTACCACGCGATCCACGACAACGCCATGCTGTCGAAATTCGCCGGTGGCCTGGGCAACGACTGGACGCCAGTACGTGCGCTGGGTTCCTACATCAAGGGCACCAACGGCAAGTCCCAGGGCGTTGTACCGTTCCTGAAAGTGGTCAACGACACCGCCGTTGCCGTAAACCAGGGTGGCAAGCGCAAAGGCGCTGTCTGTGCCTACCTGGAAACCTGGCACCTGGACATCGAAGAATTCATCGAGCTGCGCAAGAACACCGGTGATGACCGTCGTCGTACCCACGACATGAACACCGCCAACTGGATCCCTGACCTGTTCATGAAGCGCGTCTTCGATGACGGCAAGTGGACCCTGTTCTCGCCTTCGGAAGTGCCAGACCTGCACGACCTGACCGGCAAGGCCTTCGAAGAGCGCTACGAGTACTACGAAGCGCTGACCGAGTACAACAAGATCAAGGTATTCAAGACCGTCCAGGCCAAAGACCTGTGGCGCAAGATGCTGTCGATGCTGTTCGAAACCGGTCACCCATGGTTGACCTTCAAAGACCCGTGCAACCTGCGCAGCCCGCAGCAGCACGTGGGCGTGGTCCACAGCTCGAACCTGTGCACCGAAATCACCTTGAACACCAACAAGGACGAGATCGCGGTATGTAACCTGGGCTCGATCAACCTGCCGAACCACATCGTCGACGGCAAGCTGGACACCGCCAAGCTGCAGCGCACCATCAACACCGCTGTGCGCATGCTCGACAACGTGATCGACATCAACTACTACTCGGTACCGCAGGCGCGCAACTCGAACATGAAGCACCGCCCGGTCGGTCTGGGCATCATGGGCTTCCAGGACGCGCTGTACCTGCAGCACATTCCTTATGGTTCGGACGCAGCCGTCGAGTTCGCCGACCGCTCCATGGAAGCGGTCAGCTACTTCGCCATCCAGGCCTCCTGTGACCTGGCCGACGAACGTGGCGCCTACGAGACCTTCCAGGGCTCGCTGTGGTCCAAAGGCATCCTGCCGCTGGATTCCCAACAGATCCTGATCGAAGCCCGTGGCCAGAAGTACATCGACGTCGACCTGAACGAGACCCTGGACTGGGCACCGGTTCGCGCACGCGTTCAGAAAGGTATTCGTAACTCGAACATCATGGCCATCGCGCCGACCGCGACCATCGCCAACATCACCGGCGTATCGCAGTCCATCGAGCCGACCTACCAGAACCTGTACGTGAAATCGAACCTGTCGGGCGAGTTCACCGTGATCAACCCGTACCTGGTTCACGACCTGAAGGCTCGCGGCCTGTGGGACGCGGTCATGATCAACGACCTGAAGTACTACGACGGTTCGGTTCAGCAGATCGAGCGCATTCCGCAAGAACTCAAAGAGCTCTACGCGACTGCCTTCGAAGTGGAAACCAAGTGGATCGTCGACGCTGCCAGCCGTCGCCAGAAGTGGATCGACCAGGCTCAGTCGCTGAACCTGTACATCGCCGGCGCCTCGGGCAAGAAACTGGACGTCACCTACCGCATGGCCTGGTACCGTGGTCTGAAAACCACCTACTACCTCCGTGCCCTGGCCGCGACCAGCACCGAGAAATCGACCATCAACACCGGCAAGCTCAACGCCGTGTCCAGTGGTGGCGACAGCGCCCCGGTGCAAACCGCCCCGGCGCCAGCACCCGTGCCTAAGGCCTGCGCGATCGACGAACCCGACTGCGAAGCCTGCCAATAAGGTGCGCACGGCCGGCTCCGACAGGAGTCGGCCTTGTCGGCGAAAGGGCTGCCAGGCAGCCCCCTTCGCCACCAGATACAAAGGCCTGGAGCACCAACGGCTCCAGGCCACCAGAGGGGCCTCCCCCTCAAGCATTCAAAAGTTTTGCGTGCACTGCTGTACCCGACGCGAGCTACGCAACCCAAGATCCATCAGGCCATACTGAACATGGCCCTCACGCAGGAGACCCACCATGCTGAGCTGGGACGAATTCGACAAAGACGACGGCGAAGTCGCCGCTAAAAACGCTGGTGCTGCCCAATCGATTGAAAACGGTATCGACAAACTCGACAGCGCTGGCGGTGCCGCCGCCCTCGAGGCCCGTGCCGTCACCGCAGCTGACTCTGCTGCCGTAATCCGTGCCAAAGCGGCACTGGATGAACTCGACATCGCCGAAGGCCTGGCCGAGCTGGAAGGCTCTGCAGCCCGTGTAGCCGTTGATGAGAAGCGCATGATCAACTGCCGAGCCGACCTCAACCAACTGGTTCCATTCAAATACGACTGGGCCTGGCAGAAGTACCTGGACGGCTGCGCCAACCACTGGATGCCGCAAGAGGTCAACATGACCGCGGACATCGCCCTCTGGAAAAATCCGGAAGGCCTGACCGACGACGAGCGCCGCATCGTCATGCGTAACCTGGGCTTCTTCTCCACCGCCGACTCCCTGGTTGCCAACAACCTGGCACTGGCCGTGTATCGCCTGATCACCAACCCAGAGTGCCGCCAGTACATCCTGCGCCAGGCCTTCGAAGAAGCGATCCACACACACGCCTACCAATACTGCATCGAATCGCTGGGCATGGATGAAGGCGAAATCTTCAACATGTACCACGAGATCCCATCGGTCGCGAAAAAGGCCGCCTGGGGCCTGCGCTACACCCGCTCGATCTCCGACCCGGAATTCGATACCGGCACCGTCGAGACCGACAAGGAACTGCTGCGCAACCTGATCGCCTACTACTGCGTACTCGAAGGCATCTTCTTCTACTGCGGCTTCACCCAGATCCTGTCCATGGGTCGCCGCAACAAGATGACCGGTGTTGCCGAGCAGTTCCAGTACATCCTGCGTGACGAATCCATGCACCTGAACTTCGGTATCGACGTGATCAACCAGATCAAGATCGAAAACCCGCACCTGTGGGATGCCGAAATGAAGGAAGAAGCCACGCAGATGATTCTGCAGGGCACCCAGCTGGAAATCGAATACGCCCGTGACACCATGCCACGCGGTGTACTGGGCATGAATGCCGCGATGATGGAAGACTACCTGAAGTTCATCGCCAACCGCCGCCTGTCGCAGATCGGCCTGAAGGAAGAGTACCCAGGTACCACCAACCCGTTCCCATGGATGAGTGAAATCATGGACTTGAAGAAAGAGAAGAACTTCTTTGAGACCCGGGTTATTGAGTATCAGACCGGTGGGGCTTTGAGCTGGGATTGATTCTGGCTTGGGTTCACAAGAAGGCTGCCGAAAGGCGGCCTTTTTTGTACCCGGAAATACTGCTGTATTGCAGGAGATCCAGGCACACGCCTTGCAGCAGGCTTACCTGCAGCCGTCAATCCGATTCCGTGCCGTGATCTTGAGTCTTATACCAGGCGGCCTTGGTTCCGACATGCAGGTGCTTTTGATGGCCAGGCGTGAAAGAGGTGTCCAGGCAGCCCAGGGCTATTGAGACCCATCCAGAAAATTCACCTTCACTTGTCGACCAAAACAACGACGAGCCACAGTGGCAACAGAACTGCCGCACAACGGTTGCAGAGGACTGGTAGCCCTTGAGGCTCTCGCTCCCCTTGGTGATGTGCAGGTCGGCGCGAGGCACACTGCCATAGCTGGCAAATGCCGCGCCATGCCCTTTTCGACACTGGCTGCAATGGCAGTGAGATACCGCTTTGGGGCGAGACGACACTCGATACGCCACCGCGCCGCACAGGCAGCTTCCCGAGAAAATACGCGTCAATGCAATAGCCCTTCTTGAAGAAACAGTACTTTAGCCAGCAAGGCTGCACGCCTACGCTTACTACCAGTTCATCACCAGCGGCAAGCCGGGCCGCAAGTCGCGTGTCTGCCCTTGAACACCGTGGTCGATCTCCAGCTCCATCAGGTGCTCGTTACCCTGGATGATCTCAAATTCGCTCAGGTGATTTGCACAAGAGGCCGTTGCGGAGAACGCTTCGCCGCTGGCTGTTGTGACCCGTACTGCGGTGATTTGGCGAAAGCCATTGGCATGCTCAATAGGCTGAGCTCGCTCGGGCGGCATCTGGTCTGGGCGTTTGGCAAAAGACAGAAAGAACCACATGGGCTCAGAGACAGGGGCTCGACCTACGTCTACTTTAAGGCTGGCTGGCAAGTAAGCAGGGCGATACTCCCAGGCGGGAAAAGGCAGCGCCTCGTTTGCCGTAGTAGGCCTGAAGCACACGCCAAAGGGTGATACCTGGCTATCTGTTGCGCTGAGGCGCTCGAAGAGCTGCGTGGGGGCCGTTAATGGGCTTTGCGCTTCCTGGGCATCCGTGAGGTACAACAACTCAATGAATGTGTTTTGGAAGAAGAACCTGCGGTTCGCGGTCCCTTGCCCAGGGTGAACGTTCGGTGTGCCTTCGACAAGACCCAGGGCGCTCAAGGCGGCGGCGCTTTGGGTGGGATTGGTTACGCAGATAAAAAGGTGATCAACTTCCATGTCTAATTCCTTTTAGGGCAACTTGGCTACGGCCAGCTATCAAAAACGCCACAAAGACAAAACCCCTACCTGCATGTGCAGATAGGGGTTTCGGAATTTAATCTTGACGATGACCTACTCTCACATGGGGAAACCCCACACTACCATCGGCGATGCATCGTTTCACTACTGAGTTCGGGATGGGATCAGGTGGTTCCAATGCTCTATGGTCGTCAAGAAATTCTGTGTACCAGACCGTCTTTCGACGCTCCAGCAAATCGGGTATGTGATAGTTGTGAGTCGCAAACTTTCGGTTCGTTTCGTCTTCACAACACCGCAATCTGGCCTTTCGACGCAAATTGCTTGGGTGTTATATGGTCAAGCCTCACGGGCAATTAGTATTGGTTAGCTCAATGCCTCACAGCACTTACACACCCAACCTATCAACGTCGTAGTCTTCGACGGCCCTTCAGGGAGCTCAAGGCTCCAGTGAGATCTCATCTTGAGGCAAGTTTCCCGCTTAGATGCTTTCAGCGGTTATCTCTTCCGAACATAGCTACCCGGCAATGCCACTGGCGTGACAACCGGAACACCAGAGGTTCGTCCACTCCGGTCCTCTCGTACTAGGAGCAGCCCCT
Source organism: Pseudomonas sp. HLS-6 TE3448 (assembly GCF_053629555.1). Taxonomy (NCBI): domain Bacteria; kingdom Pseudomonadati; phylum Pseudomonadota; class Gammaproteobacteria; order Pseudomonadales; family Pseudomonadaceae; genus Pseudomonas; species Pseudomonas sp. HLS-6 TE3448. The sequence goes on from NZ_JBRJIO010000001.1 coordinate 163,241, forward strand.
CTCAAATCTCAAACGTCCACGGCAGATAGGGACCGAACTGTCTCACGACGTTCTAAACCCAGCTCGCGTACCACTTTAAATGGCGAACAGCCATACCCTTGGGACCGGCTTCAGCCCCAGGATGTGATGAGCCGACATCGAGGTGCCAAACACCGCCGTCGATATGAACTCTTGGGCGGTATCAGCCTGTTATCCCCGGAGTACCTTTTATCCGTTGAGCGATGGCCCTTCCATACAGAACCACCGGATCACTAAGACCTACTTTCGTACCTGCTCGACGTGTCTGTCTCGCAGTCAAGCGCGCTTTTGCCTTTATACTCTACGACCGATTTCCGACCGGTCTGAGCGCACCTTCGTACTCCTCCGTTACTCTTTAGGAGGAGACCGCCCCAGTCAAACTACCCACCATACACTGTCCTCGATCCGGATGACGGACCTGAGTTAGAACCTCAAAGTTGCCAGGGTGGTATTTCAAGGATGGCTCCACGCGAACTGGCGTCCACGCTTCAAAGCCTCCCACCTATCCTACACAAGCAAATTCAAAGTCCAGTGCAAAGCTATAGTAAAGGTTCACGGGGTCTTTCCGTCTAGCCGCGGATACACTGCATCTTCACAGCGATTTCAATTTCACTGAGTCTCGGGTGGAGACAGCGCCGCCATCGTTACGCCATTCGTGCAGGTCGGAACTTACCCGACAAGGAATTTCGCTACCTTAGGACCGTTATAGTTACGGCCGCCGTTTACCGGGGCTTCGATCAAGAGCTTCGCGTTAGCTAACCCCATCAATTAACCTTCCGGCACCGGGCAGGCGTCACACCCTATACGTCCACTTTCGTGTTTGCAGAGTGCTGTGTTTTTAATAAACAGTCGCAGCGGCCTGGTATCTTCGACCGGCATGGGCTTACGGAGCAAGTCCTTCACCCTCACCGGCGCACCTTCTCCCGAAGTTACGGTGCCATTTTGCCTAGTTCCTTCACCCGAGTTCTCTCAAGCGCCTTGGTATTCTCTACCCAACCACCTGTGTCGGTTTGGGGTACGGTTCCTGGTTATCTGAAGCTTAGAAGCTTTTCTTGGAAGCATGGCATCAACCACTTCGCGCTCTAAAGAGCACTCGTCATCAGCTCTCGGCCTTAAGATCCCGGATTTACCTAAGATCTCAGCCTACCACCTTAAACTTGGACAACCAACGCCAAGCTGGCCTAGCCTTCTCCGTCCCTCCATCGCAATAACCAGAAGTACAGGAATATTAACCTGTTTTCCATCGACTACGCTTTTCAGCCTCGCCTTAGGGACCGACTAACCCTGCGTCGATTAACGTTGCGCAGGAAACCTTGGTCTTTCGGCGTGGGAGTTTTTCACTCCCATTGTCGTTACTCATGTCAGCATTCGCACTTCTGATACCTCCAGCAAGCTTCTCAACTCACCTTCACAGGCTTACAGAACGCTCCTCTACCGCGTCACCTAAGTGACACCCGTAGCTTCGGTGCATGGTTTGAGCCCCGTTACATCTTCCGCGCAGGCCGACTCGACTAGTGAGCTATTACGCTTTCTTTAAAGGGTGGCTGCTTCTAAGCCAACCTCCTAGCTGTCTAAGCCTTCCCACATCGTTTCCCACTTAACCATGACTTTGGGACCTTAGCTGACGGTCTGGGTTGTTTCCCTTTTCACGACGGACGTTAGCACCCGCCGTGTGTCTCCCATGCTCGGCACTTGTAGGTATTCGGAGTTTGCATCGGTTTGGTAAGTCGGGATGACCCCCT
>NZ_JBRJIO010000001.1:170000-567500 GCF_053629555.1 Pseudomonas sp. HLS-6 TE3448
CCTGGCTTGGCCGCACATTGCTTATCGAATCGCATTGAGATCCAGAACACCCTACGACGCTGAACGCCGAAACCTGTTGGTCGACTCGTTGATGGGTGGATTCTGGGCCGCAACCATGCAATTCAACCCGCTACCCAGCGTAACCATCCTTTCGATGATGACGATGAACAATGTGGCCGCTGGCGGCAAGCGTCTGTGCCTGTCAGGGCTGCTGGCTCAAGGTACGGGCATGGCCGTGTCTATTGCCCTGTTCGGCCCCGGCCTTCAGTTGCACAGCACCTCACTGCAGGTCTATGCCTGCCTGCCGATGCTCACCCTTTACCCGCTGGCAGTGGGAGGCGTCTGCTACCAGTTGGCAATCAAGCTAGCCGAACACAAGCGTGCCTTGAGTACCTTGAGCCGCACCGACAGCCTGACCGGCCTGCTCAACCATGGTTCGTGGAAAGACGCCCTACAGCTCAAGTTTCAGAGATGCCAGCAGGACTGTCGGCAAGCAGTTATTGCCATTATCGACATTGATCACTTCAAGCGTATCAATGACACGTACGGTCATGTCGTCGGTGACTGTGTATTGCGCCAGTTGGGCACCGAGATAAAGAAAAACCTGCGTGAAGACGACCTGGCCGGGCGCTATGGGGGCGATGAGTTCTGCGTGATCCTGCCAAACATCGACATAGAGCAAGCCGTTCAGATCATGGAACGCCTGCGCGAAAAAATCAGTGCCTACCGCAACGAGCAGCTACCCGATCTGCGCATCACCCTGAGCATTGGCCTGGCCCTTTGCCACGAAACATTCGACGACCCCGTGAGCTGGCTCGATGAAGCCGACAAAGCGCTTTACAGCGCCAAGAACAACGGCCGCAATCAAGTCAGCTTCGCCGCTGCACGACATACGCCAGCGTTCACCTAGCCTGAGGCCCGCGGCATCTCCCCGTGCGTATTGACCTGATCGCTGGCGGTTATAGACGCGTTCATTGTCCTTGGCAGAACACTCAAGCCACTATGCGGCGCCGCGCCGAGATCTCTGGAAGATCCTTACGCCGCAGATAGACCCGTAGAGGCTCACTGATGTTTAGCCGCTCGTCGATGTTCTGCGTCAACAACACCTCGATGAGATCACGACCCAGTGTCATGACCTCATCGCTGCTGCGCCTCCAGACGAACTCACTGCTGGGCGTGATGCTGTCTTCAGCCACGTCCATGCCAAATGAGTCCTCGCTGAATCGCACGATGTGCTTATCGAGCTTACGATTGAAACCGACGAAGCCCTTGAGCTGATCGGCTGCGGCGCAAATGTCCTGGGACGTGATGTGCATGTCCAACCTCACTGATACAGAAAGGAATGGCACGCCTGGCAACGGAAAAAACACCGAGGTTCCCTCTGCTGGGGAATTGATGCGGCTTAGCCTAATGGAAATAAGCCTGCGTCGGAAAAGGTTTTTGATGCTCTGTATTCCGGGTAAAGGCGTGTCACCCTCCACTCCCCCATAGCACTGAAACTTCAGTTCTCCTGAACCTGAACGCTGGCCGTCATGCCGGCACTCAGGATGACGTCCTTGGGAGCCTGATCGAGCTTGATCCGCACCGGAATGCGCTGGGCCAGACGCACCCAGTTGAAGGTAGGCTCGACTTCGGCCAGTAACTGGCTGTCGGGGGTAGCGTTGCGGTCAGTAATGCCGCGACTGATGCTCTCGACATGGCCTTGCATTGGCTCACCAGCGCTCATCAGCCAGACTTTCACCGGCGCGCCGACCTTGATGCGCGGCAGTTTGGTTTCTTCGAAGTAGGCCTGGACATAGAAGGTCGAATCATCCACCAGTGCCATTACCGGTTGGCCGGCGTTGACGTAGTTACCTTCAGCCAGCCGCAGGTTGGTGATATGCCCGCTGCGGGGCGCCCGAACGTCGCTACGCGCCAGGTTCAACGCGGCAGCCTTTACCTCCGCCCGGGCTTCACGCAATTCACCACGAGCAACAGCAGCAATGATCTGGGCATTTTCGCGCAACTCGGCACTGATCGCTTGCGGCCCCAGCGCCGCACGACGTGAAGCTTCCTGCTCGCGCAAGCGCAGTTGATGCTGGCGGGTTTCGGCGACCGCATTGGCCTTTTCAAGTGCCGCCTCGAAGCGGTCCCGATCAATCGACATCAGCAGATCACCCGCCTTGACCGCCTGGTTGTCATGGGCCTTGAGTTCTCGCACCCACCCGGAAACGTCCGGAGCGATGATGACTACATCGGCGCGAATCTTTGCGTCACGGGTCCAGGGTGTCAGCATGTAGTAACGCCACAATTCAAGCCCGGCAAACACCGCGACAACGACCAGACACAAGGTCACGGCAACACGGACATAAGCACGCATGGTCAAACTCCTTACAGAGGCCCGAGCACACGAGTGATCAGGGTCAGGATACAAACAAACAACGCACAATCGAACAACGCCTCATGCCATACCCAGCTGCCCAGAGGGGTTAGCCTTAGCAGCAGACGCACCACACCCGTCAGCAGCAAGGCCAACAGCACGTACACCAAAAACGGGCTGAGCAGCACGCCGCCCACTGCCCACTCACGCAAGCCCATGCAGTTCCTCCTGCCGACGGCACCATTTGCCCCAGCTCTTTTGCAGTTGCAGTACAGCACCTATCGCCAGGCGCAGAGGGTCACTTGACGGCTGTCGCTGCAACACAGTGATAAAGGTTGCGCTGGCTTCATCAAGTAGTCCCTCACGACCAGCCCCTGGCCCCAGCGCCAGCACCTGCTCAAGCTGCTGTAGATACGCACGCTGAGCCTGAAGCAAAGGCATTTGGGCAACCTCGAGACACATGCGCAGGTGCAGCAACTCATCACCGATATCCAGCCCATGCAGGCCATCGTCCCAGCGCTCACGTGCTTGCACCGGCAACGCGGCGTAGTGTCGCGCCATCTGTAGCAGACGATCTGCCATACGCCCGCCAAACCAGGTTTCCGCATCCCGTAGATCACGCCGGGTCAAGCGCACCAGGTCGCTCTGCGTCGCAGCCCGCAGACGGCGGCCATGCCAGGCGGGATCACGTAACACCAGCAGTTTGAACGCCAACACTGCAGCGCCGACACCGACCATCATCGCCTGGGCACTGTTGAGGAACACCGCCACATCAAAATGCATGGCGTTGAGTGGCGCGACCAGGACGATGAAATGCAGGCTGTACGAGGTGGCCGTAGCGCCGATTTTCGGATTGGCCATACCTAGCGCGCCGAAAAACAACGGCACGCCCATCGCCATGCACAACATGGGGAAACCACTCCACTGTGGCAGCAGGATCTGCCCCACGAAAAACGCTGTCGGAATAGCGAGCAGCATTCCGCGCAAGAAGCTCAGACCGATCTGCGCACCATTTTCGCGGCTGGCGAACAGGCTGCAGACCACGCAGGTCAGCACCAAGCCACCCGGCGCTGATAGCCAGCCAGTGGCCAGCCAAAAACTGGCCATCGCCAGGAACGCCAGCGCACTGCGCGAACCGAACAACAATGCCAACGGTAGATCGCGGTGCACTGCCAGGCTGTCAGGCAGGTCGGCCGGCGCCTTACCCTCCTCAACCGCATGTAGTGCCACGGTGGCGTTCATGATCTTATCCAGCAACAGCGTCAACCGGGCCAGACAGTAGTGTTCTGCAGAGCTGCGCGCCTGATCACTGGCAGCCTCCCAAACACGTTGGCGCAGCAGCAACAGGCTAGCCAGATCCGGCGCTGCCAAGGCCTCGTAAACCTTGCTGAACCAAGGTGCCACCTGTGCTGCCTCGCGCTCATCCAGCTGTCGCCACTGGCGTCGCACCGAACGCGCTATACGCAGCAGAACGAGCAACGTCTGGCTCAAGCCGCGAATGGCCCGCCCCCGCTCACGCCCCAGATGCCCCTCGAACCAGGCATGTTCACGCTGCGAATCGACCGCAACAATGCGCCCAAGAATATCCAGCAGTTCTCTACGGTCCTGCTCTTCGCCGATCAGGGAAGCTCTCGCGGCCTGCATGCCACTCACCCATGCCTGACGCGCTTGCCCGGCCAGTTGCTGTTCAACCCGCAATGGCCAGAGCAGCGCACTGGTCAGGGTGGCACATACGATGCCCAGGCAAATCTCGGTGCAACGTGCCACGGCCTGATCGAACACCAACAACGGATGATCAACCGCCGGCAGTGCAATAATGGCCACGGTGTAACCGGCCAGCACGAAGGCGTAAGCCCAAGCACTGCGCAACAGTGTCGAGCAGGCCGTACACAGTGCCAACCATAAGGCCAAGGCCAACAGGAACAACCAAGGCGTCTGCGCAAAAAGGCCGATGAACAACACCGACATGACCGTGCCGACCAAGGTCCCCAGCAAACGGGCCAACCCCTTCTGCACCACCATTCCTGATAGCGGCTGAGCAACGATAAAGGCTGTCATCAATGCCCAGGCAGGCTGCTCAAGCCCCCAACGCAACGCCAGCCAAAGCGCCAGCCCACCGCCCAGAAGCGTCTTCAGGGCAAATTGCACAGCGCGCATGTTCGGCGCCAACAGGGCCTGCAGAGTGATCGGCACGAGACGAACCTTGATGAACAGTAATCTAACGATAGACAGTTAAGCGGCAATGAATCAGAGCCAGATTACTAGCTAGCTAACTATTATTCGTCCAGCAGTTTGTTTCCGCATCATCACCCACTTGCCCGCCGACCTTGCAAGCGATACCCATGCCTGCAGAAGCGTGCTAGCGCGAGCGCCTGGTTTTTTTCAGGCAAAAAAAATGGGCGACCGAAGTCGCCCTAAATGCCTTGCGTGCTCGTTGTATCGGAAGAATCAACGCGATTTGCGTTTGCTCGAATCCTTCCAGATGAAAATGCCCAGGCCCGCGAAGAAGAGCAGCATCAGCCCGACTGTCACAACGCCAGCGATAACCACATTATCGAAGAACATATCGGCCTCCATTCGCCTGCACCTGTTTGATGGGGCCTAAGTTAGCGAATAAGGCGGGAGGGAAAATTGACCGAGGTCAATAGCGCCCACCAGAGCTGGGGGCGATGCAGGTGCAGGGTTGACCTGCATCAAGTTTTCAACGCTTCTTGGGTTTGCCCTTGGGCTTTTTCTTGCCCTTGCCCAACGGCATGGCCTGTTCAAATGCCTGACGGACTTCATTCAGGCGCTTCTCGTTGAGGTCGTGAACGCGCTTGGCACGCTCGGCACCGAAGTCGATCAGATTGTCTTGGCTCATGGTTAGCTCGAAACGCTGACGGCAGAAGTGGCAATAATGAAGGCTAAGGCTCGCGCTGACCAGTACAGCGGTGTTTCTTCAGACTTCGATGTCGACCAGCAGCCCCTGACGTGGCTGCTCACCCATCAGCGGCGCCACCGGCACCGTATTGTCGGCATTGACTTCGTCGCCCGGTACGGCATCGTACTGCTCGTCGTGATCTCTGCGGCGACGCTGTTGGCGGCGCTGTTGCTCACGCATTAAGTAGGTGTCCTGTTCCGGATCACGCTGCTTCAGGTTAATGCTGCCATCACCGGAACTCGGTTGGGCTGGCACCACGGGAGGGATGTCCGGTGTCGGTTTGACCGGGTCCAGTTGCGAGGTTACGGGCGCAGCACTGAGCGGAATGATAGGCGGCAGCATGGGTGGGTCTCCTGTCGCCAGTGTGTCGGCCGCAACCCCATTACCTTGAGCCGAGACGGGCACATTCGCGCCTGATGAGTTGGGCGTCCTGAACGATCAGTATAGCCTGGGCGGCTGGCACCGCTATTGAGCCGCGTTGTCGTCACCACCGTCGATATGGCTCCAGGGGCGCTTGTAGACTTTGCTCCAGACAGCCTCCAGATGATCACGCAGTACTTTGGGGGCATTCGTCAACGACGGGCTGTCTTTGCGCTCACCCCCGTATGAACCGTCACCAGGCACATTTACCAGCGACTGCCCTTCGATGGCGTAATACGCCTGCCCCTCACGCAACTCGACCATGATAGCGTGAGGGTCGATACCTCCGCCGCAGAAGGCGTGGCTAGCGATCGTCAACTCCGCCACCCCATCATTGTTCAGGTCACTGACCTCCGTGACATCCGGGTAGAACCCGACATCAAGGTCCAGGCCAGCGCAGGTGGTTTCGTTGTCGATCTGCCAGCGCGACTTGAACGGTTCATCGGCCGTCGTTCGACCATAGAGTGTCGCGATCAACACCACTTTATCGACATCCTCAGCCATTTCTTCGTCGGTTGCCTGGCCGTCGGTACGGCTCAATACCAGCAAGCCCTCACCGTCTTTGTCGCGAAAATGCACTGTCTTCAGCGGGGCGTCGACGCCCAGCGCATCAATCTGCGCCGCGGGCAACGGTGCAAGCACCTCAAAGCCGCCCTGTCCACAGGCTGAAAGCAGTACCAGGCCGCTCACGACGAAAGGACGAAGTAACCACAAGCGCTTTACAGACATGGCAAGACAGTCCTTCTGTTGCGGGTCATGCAGCATCGGCAGATTTCGTCGACGAAGTTGCTAGACTCTTTGGTCTACAGAGACCTATCCGTTAAGATAGTCGGCTTTTCATGGCGGGAGTCAGGCAGTATGGCGCAGCAGTATCAACCGGGGCAACGCTGGATCAGCGACAGCGAAGCCGAGCTAGGTCTGGGGACCGTTCTGGCACAGGACGGCCGCTTGTTGACCGTGCTCTACCCGGCCACTGGCGACACTCGCCAGTACTCCCTGCGCAATGCGCCACTGACACGGGTGCGCTTCTCGCCTGGTGACCAGATCACCCATTTCGAAGGCTGGAAGATGACCGTGCGTGAGGTCGATGATGTCGACGGTCTGCTGGTTTACCACGGACTGGATGGCCAGAATCAGGCCTGCACCCTGCCGGAAACCCAGCTGTCGAACTTCATCCAGTTCCGCTTGGCCAGTGACCGTCTGTTCGCAGGGCAAATCGACCCACTGCCGTGGTTCTCGCTACGTTACAACACGCTGGAACATACCAGCCGTCAGTTGCAGTCGTCACTGTGGGGGCTGGGTGGTGCGCGCGCCCAACCCATCGCCCACCAGTTGCACATTGCCCGCGAAGTTGCTGACCGCATTGCGCCACGTGTTCTGCTGGCCGACGAAGTGGGCCTGGGCAAAACCATCGAAGCCGGCCTGGTTATCCATCGCCAACTGCTCTCGGGCCGTGCCAGCCGCGTGCTGATCCTGGTACCGGAAAACCTCCAGCATCAGTGGCTGGTGGAAATGCGTCGTCGCTTCAACCTGCAGGTTGCCCTGTTCGATGCCGAGCGCTTCATCGAAAGCGATGCCAGCAACCCGTTTGAAGACACCCAGCTGGCCCTGGTGGCTCTGGAGTGGCTGAGCGAAGACGAAAAAGCCCAGGATGCGCTGTTTGCCGCGGGCTGGGACCTGCTGGTGGTCGACGAAGCCCACCACCTGGTCTGGCACGAAGATCAGGTGAGCCCTGAGTATGCGCTGGTTGAACAACTGTCCCAGATTATTCCAGGCGTTCTGCTGCTGACGGCAACCCCTGAGCAACTCGGTCAGGACAGCCACTTCGCCCGTCTGCGCCTGCTTGACCCGAACCGCTTCCATGACCTGGCAGCCTTCCGCGCCGAGAGCGAGCACTATCGCCCGGTAGCCGAAGCCGTCCAGGAACTGCTCGATGAAGGCCGCCTGTCACCCAAGGCCCACGCGACCATCCAGAACTTCCTGGGCGCCGAGGGCGAAGCCCTGCTGGCGGCGGTCAACGACGGCGATACACAGGCCAGCGCCCGCTTGATTCGCGAGTTGCTCGACCGTCACGGTACCGGCCGTGTTCTGTTCCGTAACACCCGTGCCGCAGTCCAGGGCTTCCCTGAGCGCCAATTGCACCCGTATCCGCTGCCCTGCCCCGATCAATACATGGAACTGTCGCCGGGCGAACATGCCGAGTTGTACCCGGAAGTCTCATTCCAGGCCCAAGGCGACACCAGCGAAGATGAACGCTGGTGGCACTTCGACCCACGGGTCGACTGGCTGATTGATACCCTGAAGATGCTCAAGCGGGTCAAGGTTCTGGTAATTTGTGCTCACGCCGAAACCGCCATGGACCTGGAGGACGCCCTGCGTGTGCGCTCCGGCATTCCCGCTACAGTCTTCCACGAAGGCCTGAGCATCCTGGAGCGCGACCGTGCCGCCGCGTACTTCGCCGACGAAGAATTCGGTGCTCAGGTACTGATCTGCTCAGAGATCGGCAGCGAAGGCCGCAACTTCCAGTTCTCTCACCACCTGGTACTGTTCGACCTGCCCGCTCACCCGGACCTGCTCGAGCAACGTATTGGCCGCCTGGACCGTATCGGCCAGAAGCACACCATTGAACTGCATGTGCCGTACCTGCAAGACAGCCCGCAAGAGCGCCTGTTCCAGTGGTACCACCAGGCCCTGAATGCCTTCCTGGCCACCTGCCCTACCGGCAACGCCCTGCAGCATCAGTTCGGCCCGCGCCTGCTGCCGCTGCTGGAAGACACTGATGTCGAGCAATGGGAAGCGCTGGTCACTGAGGCGCGCGCCGAACGCGAGCGCCTTGAGGCCGAGCTGCACAGCGGTCGCGACCGCCTGCTGGAGCTCAACTCCGGTGGTGCCGGCGAAGGCCAGGCACTGGTCGAGGCGATCCTGGAGCAAGATGACCAGTTCGCCCTGCCGATCTACATGGAAACCCTGTTCGACGCCTTTGGCATCGATAGCGAAGACCATTCGGAAAACGCCCTGATCCTCAAGCCAAGCGAGAAGATGCTCGACGCCAGCTTCCCGCTCGGCGACGACGAAGGTGTGACCATCACCTACGACCGCAATCAGGCGCTGTCGCGGGAAGACATGCAGTTCCTCACCTGGGAACACCCTATGGTGCAGGGTGGCATGGACCTCGTCCTGTCCGGTTCGATGGGTAACACCGCTGTAGCGTTGATCAAGAACAAGGCGCTCAAGCCTGGCACCGTGCTGCTGGAACTGCTGTACGTCAGCGAAGTGGTAGCGCCACGCGCCTTGCAGTTGGGCCGCTACCTGCCACCAGCCGCCTTGCGCTGCCTGCTCGACACCAACGGCAACGACTTGGCCGCGCGGGTCTCGTTTGAAACCCTGAACGACCAACTGGAGAGTGTGCCCAAGGCCAGCGCAAACAAGTTCATCCAGGCTCAGCGCGATGTGCTGGCGCCACGGATCAACGCAGGCGAAGCCAAGATCATGCCGCGTCATGCCGAACGCGTAGCCGAAGCGCAGCGTCGTCTGGCTGCCGAGACCGAAGAAGAACTGGCGCGCCTGACCGCGCTGCAGGCCGTCAACCCGAGCGTACGCGACAGCGAAATCGAAGCCCTGCGCAAGCAAGGCAGAGATGGCCTGGCCATGCTCGAGAAAGCCGCACTGCGCCTGGAAGCCATCCGGGTACTGGTTGCCGGCTGATCGGTATCGGAACGCCTTGCTGGCAAACCCGGCGTCTACAGCACAATAAACAGTGTGCTGTAGACGCCGGCCTTGGTATCAGTCCTTGCGCCGATACAGCTGCACCAGGGTTGCCGGATCTTTTTGCAAGTACCCCTGACTACCATGCAAACGCATCAATTGGGCAGCAAGCCCGCTGATGGGTGTGGCTGAACCCTGCTCACGCGAAAACTTGACGGCAGTATCAAGGTCCTTGAGCAAGGTGCGCACATGCCACTTGACCGGTTCAAAACGGCTTTCGGCCATTTGCGGCGCGAGAATCTGCAAGGGCTTGGAGTCGGCAAAACCGCCAGCAAGGGCTTCGGCAATGAGGCGTGTATCAACCCCAGACTGCTCGGCCAGCGCTACCACTTCAGCGATCACCAAGGCATTACAAGCAACAATCATCTGATTACACGCCTTGGTCACCTGCCCTGCTCCAACCGGCCCCATATGGGTGACACGCTGGCCCAGGGTCAGTAAAACCTGCTGCACCCGAGCCAGATCCTGCGCAGCACCGCCGACCATGATCGCCAGGGTGCCGGCCTCAGCGCCCGGTGTGCCTCCTGACACAGGTGTATCCAGCCAACTCATGCCGTTGAGCGCCGCCAGCTCGGCAGCCATCTCACGGGTGGCACCAGGCTCAATACTGGAAAAATCCACCAACAACTGCCCGGCCCTGGCACCACTGGCCACGCCGTTTTCACCAAACACAACCTCACGGACCACCGCAGTGTCGGCCAAACACAGCATCACGACATCGGCGTACTGGCACAATTCGGCAGGTGTAGTGGCCAGGCGAGCCCCCGCGGCAACCAAGTCTGCACACTTTTCCGGTGAACGATTCCACACCGTCAACGGGTAGCCGGCCGCCAAAAGCCGCTTGCACATGGGTAGCCCCATAAGACCGATACCAGCAAACCCCAACGAAGGTCGTGCAACACTCATGAAACACTCCAGAAAGTTTGATTAAAGAAGTTGCGCAATTGGACGATCAAGATTGCAGGCGTAAACAGAAAATTTACCTACAGAGTTTTAGGGAAAATCCCAGGACTCACACCGACGGCTCGTGACTAAACCCGCACAACCGGTTCCGTGAGTACTCTATGATGTTCCCTTTGAACAGCCATCCCCCCAAGGCACACGGCACACAATGACTTCCAAGAACACTCCTGCCAATGTGGTTTCCGAACTGATGTCGTCTACTGCCACGTACACTGCTACAGGGTCCAGGGAATACTACGGCACTCGCACGCTGAACCCACAGCAGTACCTGTACTACACAGAAACCGACATCCAGCGCATCCTCGACAACCTCGACGGCCTGCGCGACCTGGTCTTTCCGCCAAGCCCACATCAGGAAGATGAAAGCCAACTGCGCCTTGATCAACAGTTCCCATCGGTCTGCCTGATCGGTTTGGGCCGTTGTGGTTCGAACATTGCCTTGGACGTCGCAGAACTGGTCTACAACGCGCGCACCTTCTACCTCAATGAGTTCAACAATGAGGAGAGGGTCAGCAACGACATCAGCTACAGCCCGGCGCGATGGATCCGCAACAACCTGCGTCTGGTGCAGAACAAGAGCAGCAAACCGGTCTTTCTGGTTGAACCACTGGTGATGCTGGGCGACCTGGACAAAGACATCGCCGGGCGCATCCGCTTCTCGCGCAAAGGCGAGACCAGCGGTTTTATCCGCGATTACAGCAAAATGAAAATCATGGACCTGTCCGAGGTTCATGCCGGGGGTGCCGGTAACGCACCGATCCTGGGTCAGTACCTGGCGAAGATCATCCTGAACAAGGAAACCCAGCGTTTCTCCAGCACTGACTGGAAGCTGATCCATTCGTACCTGATCGACTCCTGTGGCATCAAGGCCAACCAGTCGCGCCTGTACTTCTACATTTTCAGCGCCGGTGGTGGTACCGGCTCGGGCATGGCCTCGGAGTTCGGCCTGGCCCAGCAGTACTCCTACATGAACAAGACATTCGACACCAAACCGGCTGACGAGAATGACGGCAAGAGCGGACACTCGTTCGTCTTTGAGCCGATCTTCACCAGCGGTATCTGCGTACTGCCGAACATCTCCGACCACCGAAGCGAGATGTCCGAGGCCCTGCACATCAACGCCGGACGCCTGCTGTGCAAGTATCTCTCGGAAGAATGGGACTTCTCCTACAACTTCGACAATGAAGACAGCAGCGAAGCCAGTGTCATGGGCCGTATTCGCCCCTGGAACGCGATGATGCTGATCTCCAACGACATCATGCGTTATGCCGAAGAAAGCGATGACGGCACTATCCAGAACATTGATGTCAATGCGATGGAAAAGCACGCGAACCAGTACATCTCGCAGCAGATCTTCAACATCCTTACCGCCCAGGCGGTAACCACCGACTACGATCAGGCCTACTTCCGTCGCGCCGGTATCGATATTGGAGAAACCATCCGCCTGGATGCCAATGACCTGTTCATGAGCCTGGCAGGCCCGGTGGCCATTGCCTACGCCGAATCAGTGGTACCGGAACAGCAGGCCCCGAGCTCGGACAAGTTCAAGGTGTTCGAGAAAGAGCAACCTCGCCTGGATATCGACGACCTGTTTTTCCGCTCCATCGACTTGCCGCACTTCAACAAGCAGACCCAGGCCATTGAAGGCATCAGCCTCTTGCCGATTGAGTCCAAGCGCTACCGCGCAGCCCTGGAGCAGTACAAGACCTCCGGTTATGACGCAGCGGCACTGCATGATCTGCATTTCTTCAAGAACTGCTCCTCGGTGGTCTCGATCGTCTCGCTGCCCAAGGACTACAAGCTCTCCTACATGGACCTGAACCGGCTCAAGACCCACCTCAACAGCCTGTTCCCCAATACGACGCTCAAGCGCTATGCACTGGTCATTGGCGCCTCCGCCAACCTGTCGCTGACCACCCTGATCGCCAAGAGCCCGTGCCTGTCGGACGACTTCCTGACGCTGATCGTGGCCTTCATCAAGCGTTGCTTTGCGCGTAACCCGTACCGTTTCGACGATACGCTGGACAACGCCATGCTCGACTTCATCACCAGCGATCACTTCGACGAAAACCACATCGATGAGCTGCTCAACGAGTTCGAGAATCCGGCCAAGATCCTCGATACCAACTGGTACGCGATCAAGCCGATGTATGAGAAGAAGTACCGTGAGCTGATCAATGACAAGAGCAAGTTTGTCTCGATCAACGACATCCGGCTTTCACGCGAATGCGTGAAGAAAGCGGTGAAATACCTGCGAGAAATTTACCGTCACCGGATTGGCAAGACACGGGTTATCTCCCTCAACACCCATACGGGCAAGGTTGATTACTGAGATACCCGTGATCAGGGCCCGGTTTCGCCGGCGCCAAGATCTGCGCAGCCTCGATGGCTGCGCAGATCTTCCTCACTCGCAAAGCGGCTCTTATCAATCGGTACGGACTGTTACCGCCCCCCCTTGAAGTCGCTGGACTGTTACCAAGTGTCACCCCGGCTGAACAGTACCGCGCACCAACCATGAGCCACTGTGCATTTTTGCGCACCAAATCAGGGCGCCGGTTTTTCCTGAATCACGATCCAGGGGGAAACCACCACCGCCCATATCTGCGGATCTCGCGCCTGAAGGTCTAGCGCCTGCTCATCAGAGAGTTTGCCGACAGCACCCTCAGCGTGCCATGCAGCAAAGGCTTCGCCCCGGTTTTCGGCCATCGCCTCGGCGACCTCGATCAGGTCCAGTGTCGGCTTGACCCAAATCAGGTCACCCTTGGCCCAAAAACGCTCCAGTGCTTTCCACTCAATGACCGCGGTCTCGCCGAGCAGTTTGGCATAGAGGGTGCTTACTTCATCAGTCATGGGTTCCTACCAGAAATAATTCGGCTGCTAAAAGCCGGTATTTTTGCAGAAAACCCAGTTTCAAATAAGCAATTGATCGATGAGTGCAGGAAAAGCCAAGGATTGCCGACATATAGGGCAAAACTGAAGACGCTTTTTTATAACTTTCAGTCAATTAAGCGACGCGCCCAGGTTTTGCCTCTGCGAGCCCGCTTTTCAAGCGATGAAGCGGCGCTCTACACTGTACCGGTACAGTTGCCGGGGGTAAGGCCGGGGAAATTCGGGTCTGCGGTATGAGGCGAGGCCTCGACGGAGAACCTGATCCGGTCCTGTAGCTTTGGCCGCCAGGACTATAAAAAATACAACAGAATGAGTGGAGCACTATGAGTAAGGCTACTAAGCAGATTTCCAAGCTGTTTGCCGCAATGGTTCTGGCCGGGGTTGCCAGCCATTCGTTTGCCGCCGATACCATCAAGATCGGCATCGCAGGTCCCAAGACCGGTCCGGTCACTCAGTACGGCGACATGCAGTTCATCGGTGCCAAAATGGCCATTGAGCAGATCAACGCCAAGGGCGGCGTCGACGGCAAGATGCTCGAAGCCAAGGAATACGACGACGCTTGCGACCCGAAACAAGCCGTGGCCGTAGCGAACAAAGTGGTCAACGATGGCGTCAAGTTTGTCGTCGGCCACCTGTGCTCCAGCTCTACCCAACCTGCCTCCGACATCTATGAAGATGAAGGCGTGATCATGATCACCCCGGCAGCCACCAGCCCGGATATCACTTCCCGTGGCTACAAGATGATCTTCCGCACCATCGGTCTGGACAGCGCCCAGGGCCCAGCGGCTGGCAACTACATTGCCAACCACGTGAAGCCGAAAGTCGTTGCCGTTCTGCATGACAAGCAGCAGTACGGTGAAGGTATCGCCACCGCCGTGAAGAAAACCCTCGAAGAGAAAGGCACCAAGGTTGCCGTCTTTGAAGGCCTGAACGCTGGCGACAAGGACTTCTCCTCGATCATCCAGAAGCTCAAGCAAGCCAACGTCGACTTCGTCTACTACGGCGGCTACCACCCAGAGCTGGGCCTGATCCTGCGTCAGTCCAAGGAAAAAGGCCTGAACGCCAAGTTCATGGGCCCAGAAGGCGTCGGCAACGACTCCATCTCGCAGATCGCCCAGGACGCCTCCGAAGGCCTGCTGGTTACCCTGCCGAAATCCTTCGACCAGGACCCTGCCAACAAGGCACTGGTACAAGCCTTCGCCGACAAGAAGCAGGACCCGACCGGCCCGTTCGTGTTCCCGGCCTACTCGGCTGTAGAAGTGATTGCTGAAGGCATTAAGGCCGCCAAGAGCGAAGACACTGCCAAGGTAGCTGCGGCTATCCACGCGGGCACCTTCAAGACCCCGACAGGCGACCTGTCCTTCGACGACAAAGGCGACCTGAAAGACTTCAAATTCGTGGTCTACCAATGGCATTTCGGCAAACCTAAAACCGAAGTTTCGCCTCAATAACCCAGTCTGACCATTGACTAAGAAGCCCACTGTGCGAGCAGTGGGCTTTGTTTTACGAGGTTCATGGACCTGATTCCCGCGATCCGGGAGCTGGTTCACCTGAAAATCTTAAAACCGTCACCAGCGGTTCGCTGGCAGGTGCTGGTACCGAAGTGGCCAAAGACCACAAGGCACCACACGGGGCTCCCCCACCAGTGAAATGCGTATCAGGTTTTTAGGAGCGCTGTAATGCCTGAGATCTATCACTTTTTCCAACAGCTGGTTAATGGTCTGACCATTGGCAGCACCTATGCCTTGATAGCCATTGGCTACACAATGGTTTACGGCATCATTGGAATGATCAACTTCGCCCATGGCGAGGTCTACATGATCGGTTCTTACGTGGCCTTCATCGTCCTTGCCGGGCTGGCCATGATGGGGCTTGATTCTCTGCCGCTACTGATGACCGCCGCGTTTCTTGCGACGATCGTCGTGACCAGTGCCTATGGCTACAGTATTGAACGGGTCGCTTACCGTCCCTTGCGTAACAGCAACCGGTTGATCCCGCTGATTTCTGCCATTGGTATGTCGATTTTCCTGCAAAACACGGTACTGCTCTCGCAGGACTCCAAGGACAAGTCCATTCCCAACCTGATTCCGGGGAGTTTCTCCTTCGGCCCAGGTGGTGCTGAGGAAGTCCTGATTTCCTACATGCAGATTCTAGTGTTCGTGGTCACTCTGGTGGCCATGACCGGCCTCACCCTGTTCATCTCCCGTTCGCGCTTGGGCCGTGCCTGCCGTGCCTGTGCCGAAGACATCAAGATGGCCAACCTGCTGGGGATCAACACTAACAACATCATCGCCCTGACCTTCGTCATCGGTGCCGCACTGGCAGCCGTGGCGGCCGTGCTGCTGAGCATGCAGTACGGTGTGATCAACCCTAACGCCGGTTTCCTGGTGGGCCTGAAGGCCTTCACCGCGGCGGTCTTGGGCGGCATTGGCAGTATTCCGGGCGCCATGCTCGGTGGGCTGGTGCTCGGGGTGGCTGAAGCCTTTGGCGCCGATATCTTCGGTGACCAGTACAAGGACGTTGTGGCATTCGGCCTTTTGGTTCTGGTGCTGTTGTTCCGGCCGACCGGCATTCTGGGCCGTCCGGAGGTTGAAAAAGTATGAACAGACATCTCAAATCGGCGTTTTTCAGCGCCTTGCTGGTATGGGCCGTGGCCTTCCCGGTACTGGGGCTCAAACTGAGCATCGTCGGTATCAACCTGGAAGTTCAGGGTACGGGGCCTCTCACCCTCACCGTGATCGCCGTGTGTTCGGTGCTGATGTTCCTGCGTGTGCTGTTCGACAAGCAGTGGAGCTCACTGATGCGGTCCGCGCCGAAAGGCTCGCTGGTATCGCCCAAGGTCAGCAACTTCCTGACCCTGCCGCGTACCCAGCGCTGGATCATCCTCGGCTTGGTCGTCGCGGCGCTGATCTGGCCGTTCTTCGGCTCCCGTGGTGCGGTCGATATCGCCACCCTGATCCTGATCTATGTGTTGCTCGGGCTGGGCCTGAACATCGTGGTCGGTCTGGCCGGTCTGCTCGACCTGGGTTATGTCGGCTTCTACGCCGTCGGCGCCTACAGCTACGCGCTGCTGTCGCACTACTACGGCCTGAGCTTCTGGATCTGCTTGCCGATTGCCGGCCTGATGGCAGCCACCTTTGGCTTCCTGCTCGGTTTCCCGGTACTGCGCCTGCGCGGTGACTACCTGGCAATCGTGACCCTGGGCTTCGGTGAAATCATCCGCCTGTTCCTGCGTAACCTGACCGGGCTGACGGGTGGCCCCAACGGTATCAGCAACATCGAGAAGCCAACCTTCTTCGGCCTGACCTTTGAACGCAAGGCCGCCGAGGGCATGCAGACCTTCCACGATTACTTCGGCCTGCAGTACAACTCGATCAACAAGGTGATTTTCCTGTACCTGGTGGCATTGCTGTTGGCGCTGTTTGCACTGTTCGTGATCAACCGTCTGCTGCGCATGCCGATCGGTCGTGCCTGGGAAGCCCTGCGCGAAGACGAAATCGCCTGCCGTGCCTTGGGCCTGAACCCTACCGTGATCAAGCTTTCGGCCTTCACGCTGGGTGCTTGCTTCGCCGGCTTCGCGGGCAGCTTCTTTGCCGCGCGCCAAGGCCTGGTGACACCGGAGTCGTTCACTTTCATCGAGTCGGCGATCATCCTCGCCATCGTCGTGCTGGGCGGCATGGGCTCGCAATTGGGCGTGATTCTCGCGGCCATTGTGATGATCCTGCTACCCGAACTGATGCGTGACTTCAGCGAGTACCGCATGTTGATGTTCGGTGCCCTGATGGTGTTGATGATGATCTGGCGTCCGCAAGGTCTGCTGCCTATGCAACGTCCTCACATGGAGCTGCGTCGATGAGCCGCGAAATTCTTCAAGTCAGCGGCCTGAGCATGCGCTTCGGCGGCTTGTTGGCGGTCAACGGCGTGGCCCTGACCGTCAAGGAAAAACAAGTGGTTGCCCTGATCGGCCCGAACGGTGCCGGCAAGACCACGGTGTTCAACTGCCTGACCGGTTTCTACAAGCCCAGCGCGGGTACGATTCTGCTCGACGGCCAGCCGATCCAGGGCCTGGCCGGTCACCAGATCGCCCGCAAGGGCGTAGTACGAACCTTCCAGAACGTGCGTCTGTTCAAAGAGATGACCGCACTGGAAAACCTGCTGATTGCTCAGCACCGGCACCTGAACACCAACTTCCTCGCCGGCCTGCTCAAGACCCCAGGCTTTCGCCGCAGTGAGCGCGAAGCGATGGAGTACGCGCACTTCTGGCTGGACAAGGTCAACCTCACCGAGTTCGCCAACCGTACGGCCGGTACCCTGGCCTACGGTCAGCAGCGTCGCCTGGAAATCGCTCGCTGCATGATGACCCGTCCACGGATCCTCATGCTCGACGAACCCGCTGCCGGCCTGAACCCAAGGGAAACCGAAGACCTCAAGGCACTGATCGGTGTGCTGCGCGAAGAGCACAACGTCACCGTCCTGCTGATCGAGCATGACATGAAGCTGGTCATGAGCATCTCCGACCACATCGTTGTGATCAACCAGGGCACCCCGCTGGCCGACGGTACACCGGAACAGATCCGCGATAACCCTGAAGTGATCAAAGCCTACCTGGGGGAAGCGTAAATGCTGCAGTTTGAAAACGTTTCCACTTTCTACGGCAAGATCCAGGCGCTACACAGCGTCAACGTTGAGATCCGCCAGGGCGAAATCGTCACCCTGATCGGCGCCAACGGCGCTGGCAAGTCAACCTTGCTGATGACGCTCTGCGGTTCGCCACAAGCCCACAGCGGCAGCATCCGCTATCTGGGCGAAGAGCTGGTTGGCCAGGACTCTGCCCGCATCATGCGCAAGAGCATTGCGGTGGTACCGGAAGGTCGCCGCGTGTTCTCTCGTCTGACCGTCGAGGAAAACCTGGCCATGGGCGGTTTCTTTACCGCCAAGGGCGACTACGAAGAGCAGATGGACAAGGTGCTGCACCTGTTCCCACGGCTCAAGGAACGCTTCAGCCAGCGCGGCGGCACCATGTCCGGTGGCGAGCAGCAGATGCTTGCCATCGGCCGTGCGCTGATGAGCAAACCGAAGCTGTTGCTGCTCGACGAACCCTCACTGGGCCTGGCGCCGATCATCATTCAACAGATCTTCGACATCATCGAACAACTTCGCCGTGATGGCGTGACGGTGTTCCTGGTGGAGCAGAACGCCAACCAGGCGTTGAAGATCGCCGACCGTGCCTACGTGCTGGAGAACGGTCGGGTGGTGATGGAAGGGACAGGGGAAACCTTGTTGACCGATCCGAAAGTGCGTGATGCCTACCTGGGCGGTTGATAACCGTTTTTAGCGGTCAATGAAAAAACGATCCTTCGGGATCGTTTTTTTTTCCCTACCGTCTTACGCCACGCACTCACAATTGCCCCAATACGGTACTGCCACGCTGAAACCAGCGCCTCAGGTAGTCGGCCAGTACCTGAACCTTTTTTGGCATTGCGCTCTGGTAGGGATGTACAAGAAACAGCGGCGTGCTACGGGTCTGAAAGTCCCGGAGCAACCAATGCAGTTGGCCGTTACTCAACTCTGCCGCCAGCATGTAAGACGGCAGGCGAGCAATCCCGACCCCGAGCAAAGCCGCCTTTTTCAGCAAACTGTAATGGTTACTCGCAAAGGAACCGCTGACCGGCACACGCAGCAGTTCGTGTTGTTGGTGATACAACCACTCCTCGCGACCACGGTAGTGACTGTTCAGCAGGCAGCGGTGCTCGCTCAACGCCATTGGGGTCTTCGGCTCACCAAAACGCTCCAGGTAAGCGGGGCTGGCGCACGTCAGTTCCTGCATGGCCAACAATGGCCGGGCAACTAACCGGGCATCGCTCTGGACTTCAGTACGAATCGCCAGATCGAAACCTTCACCCAACAGATCCCGATAGCTATTGCTCAACTCAAGCTCTACCTGCAACTGAGGGTGCGTCTCGGTGAACTCGAGCAACAAGCCTTCAAAAAACGTCTCGCCCAACGACACGGGCACCGTCAATCGCACGGGGCCAGACAGGTCATCCTTGAGCATGGCCAAGGCCTGCCTTGCCCCATTCATCTGCCGGACTAATGCCTGGGCCTGCGGCAATAGCATGGCGCCGGCGGCAGTGAGGCTCAGGCGACGCGTCGTGCGATGCAGCAACTTCACCCCATGGCTGCTTTCCAACTGACTGATCCGCTTCGACAATTGCCCTTTGCTCCACCCCAACTGCCCTGCGGCCAGGGTGAAACTACCGGCATCCATCAAGACAGCGAAGGCCGCCAAATCGTCCAGCTCACTCATGGATTGTTTCCATAGAAAAACAAAAGGTTGCCTATTAGCACGCTTATCGACGAAAAAATCCACCGTAGACTTGGGCCATTCCCCCAAAGGAGCGTGCGATGAAAATTCTGTTGATCGGTGCCAGCGGCACCATCGGCTCGGCAGTGGCAAACGAGCTGGAGCAGCGCCACGACGTGCTGCGCATTGGCCGCACCCGCGGCGACTACCAGGTGGATATCAGTAGCAGCGCGTCTATTCGGTCACTGTTCGAACAGACCGGCCGTTTCGATGCCCTGGTCTGTGCAGCGGGCAACGTGACCTTCGCCGCACTGGAGGATATGACCGAGGAGCACTTCGCCCTGGGCCTGAACGATAAGCTCATGGGCCAGGTCAACCTGCTGTTGATCGGCCGCGATTTCATCAATGATGGCGGCTCCTTCACCTTCACCACCGGCATCACCAGCCACGACCCGATCCGCACTGGCAGCTCGGCAAGCCTGGTCAACGGCGCCATCGACGCCTTCGTCAAGGCAGCCGCTATCGAGCTGCCGCGCGGCCTACGAGTCAACTCGGTCAGCCCGAACGTGCTGGTCGAAGCCATGCCTGCATACGCCCCTTACTTCCGCGGATTCAAGCCTGTGCCCGCTGCCGATGTAGCACTGGCTTATGCCAAGAGCGTAGAAGGCCTGCAGACCGGCCAAACCTATCACGTTGGCTAAACCCTTGAGATTGAGCGCCAGCCTGAGTAACGTAACGACACTTTTCCGGTAGAGACCTGGAGCTCTTTCGATGCGTGTCGCCCCTTCCCTGTTGTTAGCCGCCCTGCTGCCGTTGTTTGCCGGTTGCCAGATGTTTGCCGAGAAGACCTCGGTCTCTACGGCGGGAATGACTCGTCTGCAGGGTGAGCTCAAGGCCGAGGGCGGCAAGCTGCTGTTTCAACCCTGTGGAGAAAGCCGCCGCTTTGTGGTTCAGGACAGCGGCAACACCAGCCTCTTGCAGGAAGCCGCTACCCTGGCCAGCGAGCCCGGCGCACTGTTTGCCGACGTACGCGGTACGCTCAGTAGCAACAGCGGCAACGATGGCCAGTTCAACGTACACCAGTTGTACCGGGTCGAGCGCTCCAACAGTGCCTGCAGCGACCCCAACTTCAAGCGCCTGACCTTGCGCGCCAGCGGCCATGAACCCGAATGGAACGTGAAGGTCAGTGGCAAGGGCATGGTGCTTGACCGCCCTCAGGAAGCCTCCCTGGCACTGCCCTATCTGGAAGAACAACTGCCCGATGGCCGCTTCAACCTGAGTAGCGAAGCCAATGGCCAACGCGTAGAACTGTGGGTAGCGCCGCACCGCTGCGTCGATAGCATGACAGGCGCTGTACAGCACCTGAGTGCAGAGCTGCGTATCAACGGCAAGACCTTGCGTGGCTGCGGTTACTACGGTGGTTCACGCAACGACTGACCGTCGGCGCGTTTATCCTGCCTGAAGCGCTGATGAAAGGCTTATACTTGGCGGTTTGTGCAAAGCTGCCGGCCCTTCCATGGCCGGGATACTGGACCCTGTCATGCTACGAATCACTGAACTGAAGTTGCCGCTGGACCATACTGACGAAGCCCTGCGCGAAGCCATTGTGCAACGCCTGGGCATCAGCGATGACCAGTTGCTGGACTTCACCCTGTTCAAGCGCAGCTACGATGCGCGCAAGAAGAACACCGAACTGCTGTTCATCTACACCATCGATGTGAACGTGCGTGACGAAGCCGCGCTGCTGCACACGTTCGCCGATGACCGCAACATCGGCCCCGCCCCGGATGT
Organism: Pseudomonas sp. HLS-6 TE3448; assembly: GCF_053629555.1. Lineage (NCBI taxonomy): Bacteria > Pseudomonadati > Pseudomonadota > Gammaproteobacteria > Pseudomonadales > Pseudomonadaceae > Pseudomonas > Pseudomonas sp. HLS-6 TE3448. The sequence continues at coordinate 191,412 of NZ_JBRJIO010000001.1, forward strand.
CAGCTACAAGCCGGTGGGCCAAGCCCCTGAAGGCCTGACCGAGCGCCCGATCGTGGTTGGCTTCGGCCCCTGCGGGATCTTTGCAGGCCTGTTGCTGGCCCAGATGGGCTTCAAACCGATCATCCTCGAACGCGGCAAGGAAGTACGCCAGCGCACCAAGGACACCTGGGGCCTGTGGCGTAAAAGCGTACTGAACCCAGAATCCAACGTGCAGTTTGGCGAAGGCGGTGCCGGGACCTTCTCCGACGGCAAGCTCTACAGCCAGATCAAGGACCCGCATCACCACGGCCGCAAAGTGCTGAACGAGTTCATCAAGGCCGGTGCGCCAGAAGAGATCCTCTACGTCAGCAAACCGCATATTGGTACCTTCCGCCTGACCGGCATGGTCGAAAACATGCGTCATGAGATTCAGGCGCTCGGTGGCGAGGTTCGTTTCGAGCAGAAGGTTACCGACCTGCTGATCGACAACGATCAGTTGCAGGGTGTGGTGCTGGAAAACGGCGAACAGCTGCATTCCCGGCATGTGGTTCTGGCCCTGGGCCACAGTGCCCGTGACACCTTCCGTATGCTGCACGCCCGTGGTGTGTTCATGGAGGCCAAACCGTTCTCGATCGGCTTCCGTATCGAGCACCCGCAATCGCTGATCGACAAGGCGCGCCTGGGCAAATACGCCGGCCACCCCAAGCTCGGCGCAGCCGATTACAAACTGGTTCACCACGCCAAGAACGGTCGGGCGGTCTACAGCTTCTGCATGTGCCCAGGCGGTACCGTGGTCGCAGCGACCAGCGAGCCTGGCCGCGTGGTCACCAATGGCATGAGCCAGTACTCGCGCAATGAACGCAACGCCAACTCCGGTATTGTCGTGGGTATCACCCCCGAACAAGACTACCCGGGTGGCCCGCTGGCGGGCATTGAGCTGCAGGAGCGCCTGGAAGCGCATGCCTATGTACTGGGTGGCAGCAACTATCAGGCCCCGGCACAGCTGGTCGGTGATTTTGTCGCAGGTCGCCCCTCTACCGCACTGGGTAGCGTCGAGCCTTCCTACAAGCCAGGTGTAAGCCTGGGCGACCTGGCGCCAAGCCTGCCGGACTTCGCCATTGAAGCGATCCGCGAAGCCCTTCCGGCCTTCGACCGCCAGATCAAAGGCTACAACCTGCACGATGCCGTGCTCACAGGGATCGAGACGCGCACGTCCTCGCCGCTGCGGATCACCCGTGGTGCGGACATGCAGAGCCTGAACATCAAAGGCCTGTACCCAGCCGGTGAAGGTGCCGGTTATGCCGGCGGCATTCTCTCTGCAGGCGTCGACGGCATTCGTATCGCCGAAGCCGTCGCGCGGCAGATGCTGGGCCTCAACGACTGATCCGGTCCGTCGGCGCCTGCAAGCGGATTGCAGGTGCCGACAGCTGTACGGGGGCTCTACAGACCAGCGTGCAACACGCTTTCCGGTAGGGGCTCTGCGCGCTCTGCGCAGGCGGCGACAGCGGCAATCAGGCCGTCAAGCTGATACCCCTGCCCATTCAACCAGGCCTGATCGTAATAGGTGGTGGCATAGCGCTCGCCACTGTCACACAGAATGGCAACAATCGACCCCGCCTCCCCCGCAGCCTTCATATGCTGCGCTGCCGCCAACGCGCCGATCAGGTTGGTACCGCTGGAACCGCCGACATGCCGGCCAAGACGCTGAGCCAGGTAATGCATGGCCGCCAGCGACAAGGCATCGGGCACCTTGACCATGGCATCGATCACCTGCGGTAGAAACGACGCTTCAACCCTTGGCCGGCCTATGCCTTCAATGCGCGAACCACACTCCAGCCGCAACGAGCGGTCACCGCTGCAATAGCTCTCGAAGAACACCGAACGTTCGGCATCGGCACACAACACCCGGGTGGCATGCTGGCGGTAGCGCACATAACGCCCCAACGTCGCGGTAGTGCCGCCGGTTCCTGGGCTGGATATCAGCCAGGCAGGCTCTGCATGGCGCTCAAAGCGCATCTGGGTAAAGATCGACTCGGCAATGTTGTTGTTCGCCCGCCAGTCTGTGGCGCGCTCAGCATAGGTAAACTGGTCCATGAAATGCCCGCCGCTCTCACGGGCCAAACGTTCAGACTCTGCATAGATCTGCGTGGGATCCTGTACCAGATGGCTCTGACCACCGTAAAAAGCGATCTGTGCGATCTTTTCCTGGGACGTGCTGGCCGGCATGACCGCAATGAACGGCAGCCCCAGAAGCCGGGCAAAGTAGGCTTCAGAAATCGCCGTGGAACCGCTGGATGCCTCGATAACCGGCGCACCAGGACGTAACCAGCCGTTGCACAGCGCATACAAGAACAGCGAGCGGGCCAAACGGTGCTTGAGGCTGCCCGTTGGATGGCTGGACTCGTCCTTGAAGTACAGATCAACGCTTGGAAATCCCGGCAGTGGCAAAGGAATCAGATGAGTATCAGCACTGCGCTGAAAGTCTGCTTCAATGACTCGAATGGCTTCACGCGCCCACTGACGTTGGTTGCTCATACTGGATTCTCATGGGTTGTGGTCAATGACCCCAGCGGGTCATAAGGAAAATTCCTACAAGACAGACAGATACGGCTGCACTCAAATTTCCGACTCGACTGCTAGGCTAGCCGTCCTAATGCTGAGCAACAGCTTATAACAAAAAAGAATATAATTTTTGTTCTAATGCCTAAGCTCACAGGTTAGGGTGTCCCCCTTTTTTGAATTTCAGGATGGAGAGCGACCTTGCCTCTGCGTAGCACTTTCACTCGTTTCTTTCAGTTGGAAGCTGCCAGCGGTCTGTTGCTGATTGCTGCAGCCGCCCTGGCACTTATCGTCAACAACTCACCGCTGTCCTTTCTCTACAATGGCCTGCTCGAGGTGCCTGTCGTTGCCCAGGTCGGCGCGCTTAAAATCGCCAAGCCTCTGCTATTGTGGATCAACGATGGCCTGATGGCGCTGTTCTTCCTGCTCATTGGCCTTGAGGTCAAGCGCGAGCTGGTTGACGGGCACCTGTCCAAACCCTCGCAAGTGGTTCTGCCCGGCGCAGCTGCGATTGGCGGCATGGTTGTACCGGCGCTGATCTACTGGTTCCTGAACAAGGACAACCCGGCTGCCGTGGCGGGCTGGGCTATCCCTACCGCGACCGACATTGCCTTCGCCCTGGGCGTGCTCGCGCTGCTCGGCAAGCGGGTCCCGGTATCGCTCAAGCTGTTCTTGATGACCCTCGCGATCATCGATGACCTGGGCGCGATCATTGTCATCGCCCTGTTCTACTCCGGTGAGCTGTCGAGCCTGTCGCTGATGTTGGCGGGCGCCTGCCTGCTGGCACTGATCGCGATGAACCGACTGGGCGTCATCAAGCTTGGCCCCTACATGATCGTCGGCCTGATCCTCTGGGTCTGTGTACTCAAGAGCGGTGTACATGCCACGCTGGCAGGCGTCACGCTGGCACTGTGTATCCCGCTGCGCACGAAAAACGCCGAGCCGTCTCCGCTGATGAGCCTGGAGCACGCCCTGCACCCGTGGGTCGCCTTCGGCATCCTGCCGCTGTTTGCCTTCGCCAATGCAGGCGTTTCGCTGGCCGGTGTCACGGTAGAAAGCTTCACCCACCACGTGCCCATGGGCATCGCCATTGGCTTGCTGCTGGGCAAGACCGTCGGTGTATTCGGCCTGACCTGGATCGCCGTAAAGACTGGCCTCGCGGCCTTGCCGACCGGCGCCAACTGGGGGCAGATTCTCGGTGTGGCGATTCTGTGCGGCATTGGCTTCACCATGAGCCTGTTCGTCGGCTCGCTGGCGTTTGAGCCGGGTAGCAGCGAATTTGCCGGCATGGACCGAATGGGTATCCTGACTGGCTCGATCCTTGCCGCACTGATCGGTTATGCAGTCACGGCAATGGCCAGCCGCAAGACCGCCAAGGCCTGAAGCACGCAGGCAATAAAAAACCCCGACCGGCCAAGCCGCGTCGGGGTTTTGTTTTTTATGCGCCGGGGTATCAGCGAGTCACGCGGCTGGTGCCGTCGACGGTCATGATGCGTACACGGTCACCCACGCGGAAAATCTCGTTTTCCTGAACCTGTTGCACATAGGCGCGCATGCTCCCGTCATCTTCGCGCACGGTGATTTCAACACCCTGAGTACGCGTAATGCCCTCTTCTGCCGCAGAGCCGAGCAGGCCGCCGGCAACCGCACCAATCACAGCGGCCACCACGCTGCCACGGCCACCACCAACGCCACTGCCGGCTACGCCACCAACGATGGCACCCGCACCACCACCGATGGGCGTCTTGGTACCTTCGATTTTCACCGGTCGCAGAGACTCAATGGTCCCCATGCGTACGGTCTGCACGCGCCGAGCCTCATCACGGGAGTAGGAGTCACCGGTCAGGCTGGACGCACAACCACCAAGAAGCAGTGACAGGGTGGTCACGGACGCTACCAGCAGAACAGATTTACGCATAGGATCATCTCCAAAAGACAAGTTGCCATTAGACTCCGCGCGTTGACGGCTGTCACGACAGCGGCAGTATAAAATTGCTTCCATACAGCATCCGTACAGGCGGCCCATCGACCGGTCTGTAAAAACTGTTTTTACTGCGCAAGGATAAACATGGATTACTTCATCATCGCGGCCACTACCGTCGCGGGTTTGTACTTCCACTGGTGGCTCTACGTCCGCATCAAGCGCTGGTCGGACCGTGACCTGGCGCTCTCGTTGGCAGGTAGCGATCCCCTGAAGCGCGAGTACATGCTACAGCGGTTAGACAGCGCCAAGACCCAGAAGGTCAAACGCCGTGACCTGGCAGCCTGGCTGGAACGCGAAGCTGCCGGGTATCAGGCGAGTTAAGGCGCCAGGCGCTCACGCACCCAGTGCCCATCCACCAAGCGGTAGTTGAGGCGGTCATGCAAACGGCTTGGACGCCCCTGCCAGAATTCGATGCGATCGGGCAGCAAACGGTAACCGCCCCAATGCTCAGGGCAATGCGGCTGGCTGTCGCTGAAGCGCTGCTCAGTGTCCTTGAGCAACGCTTCGAGCTCTGCACGGTCTGCAATCACCTGGCTCTGCGGTGAAGCCCAGGCCCCCAGGCGACTGCCCAAAGGGCGAACCTGATAGTACGCATCGGACTCCTGTGGCGACACCTTGACCACCTTGCCTTCAATGCGCACCTGCCGCTCCAGGGCTGGCCAGAAGAAGGTCATGGCGCCATAAGGGTTGTACAGCAGTTGCATGCCCTTGGCGCTGTCATAGTTGGTAAAGAACGTGAAACCCTGCTCATCCAGCCCCTTGAGCAACAACACGCGACAATGTGGACGGCCATCTGCATCGACCGTCGCCAGGGTCATGGCGTTGGCCTCTACAGGTGGCTGTTCGGTTTTAACAGCTTCAGCGAACCATTGGTGGAACAGAACGAACGGCTCGCTCGGTGCCTGGGCTTCAGCCAGTCCATCACGGGTGTAGTCACGGCGCATATCGGCCAGAGTCTGGGTCATAGCAGCGTTCCTTGACGATCAGTTGGTCTTCGCGGTACTGACGGCAGCAACATCCTTCGCCGCTGGCGCTTTCTTGGCCGTTGGCTTGGCAGCTGGCTTGCTGGCTGCAGCCTTCTTCACCGCGGTGTTCTTCTTCGCTACGGTTTTCTTGGCCGCCGCGGCTTTCTTGGTCGGCGTCTTGGCCGATGGTTTGGCTGCGACCTTGGCCGGTGCTTTGGCATCCTGTACCGCAACCAGCTCAGCCGGGCTTGGCGTTGGTTGACTGTACTTGCTGAGCAACGCCAACATGGTGTCTTGCGGGGTCAGTACCATCTCCACCCGACGGTTCAACGCACGGCCTTTCTGGCTGTCATTGGCCGCACGCGGCATCAACGAGCCCATGCCACGCAGCATCAAGCGGTCACGTTGCAGGCCGCTGAGACGGAAAATCGCTGCCACCGACTGTGCCCGCTCCTGGCTGGTCTTCTGGTTTGCCGCTGTCGCACCGCTGGTATCACCATGCCCCACGACCAAAACAGCTGTTTTTGGATCGCTCTCGATGACCTTGGCCACCTGAGTGATCGGCCCTAACGTGACCGGCAGCAACATTGCAGGGCGATCAGGGTTGAATGAGCTGTCAACCGGCGCAGTGATGACCAGTACATTATCACGGCGCTCCAGTTCGAACTTGCTGCCCTTGATCGCTTCACGCAAGCGCGGTTCATAGTTGTCGAGCCAGGCCTGGGTCACCTTCGGATCAGGCATCTTCAAGGCTTTAGGTGCATCTACCTTCTTGCTCTCGCCAAATGGCCACCACCCGTGGCTCTCACTTTCAGACTTGGCGTCGGCCTTGGCCACTTTCTCATCGATCGCTTTTTTCACATCCTGATCAGCAACCTTTTCGCTACCACCAAATGGCCACCAGCCATGATCATTTTTCGCCGAAGCGTTCTGCGGGTGCTGGGCGCATCCGGTTACCGCAAGGCACAAAGCAAGCGCGAGCGTTTTATGAGAGTACATCAACGATACACCGTAAAAAGGATTAAGAATCGGCCGATACAGCCGGGCCGTTGGAAAGCAAAATGGGCCATGGGTTCCAGCACCTGGTCGACATGACTGGTCACAGGCACGTCGCTAGCACCCGTACAAGTTTCTGGGCACGCGGGTCCATCAACACATAGGGGCCCAGGGTGTTGGTGACAAAGCCAAAGGCAACATCGTATTCAGGGTCGGCAAAGCCAACCGAACCACCCGCTCCCGGGTGCCCGAACGCCCTGCGCCCGAGGCCAAAGGTGGCATTGGGAACGTTTGGTTGATCCAGCATCACGCCCAGGCCGAACCGGGTCTGCGTCAGCAAGGTCAGGTCCTGGCCGATACTGTGCTCGCGGATCAACTCATCCAGAAGCTCCGCCTCAAGCAGGCTGCCCTCCAGCAAACCGGCATAGAAACCGGCCAGGCTTCTGGCATTGCCATGACCATTGGCCGCTGGCTGCTGCATACGGCGCCACTCTGGCTTGTTGGTGCTGGTGAGCACCGAAGGCGGGTTGGTAAACGCTCGTGTCGATAATGCCTGGGGCTCGCGCATGGTCACTTGCAGCAGGCGCTGGGCCGCTTCATCCCCCATCACACCTTTGCCACGGGCGACGTGAGCAACGCGGTGAAACGCTTCATCGGCCAAGCCGATGTGGAAATCCAGGCCCAATGGCCGTGCGGTACGTGCAACGATTGAGGTACCCGGCTCCCGACCATCAGCGCGGCGAATCAATTCGCCAACCAGCCAACCGAAGGTAATCGCGGCATAGCCATGGGCAGTACCGGGCGTCCACCAGGGGGCTTCGGCGGCAAGGGTATCGACCATTGTCTGCCAGTTGTACAACGCTTCGGCAGGCAGTAATTCACGGATGGCAGGCAGGCCGGCTTGATGGCAAAGCAACTGGCGCAGGGTGATGGCTTCTTTACCTGCCGCTGCGAACTCCGGCCAGTAGCGCGCCACTGGCGCGTCGAGCTGCAACTTGCCCTCACCGACCAGTTGCAGTGCAGTCACGGCAGTAAAGGCCTTGGTGCAGGAGAACACATTGGCGATGGTGTCGCTGTGCCAGGCCTGCTCGCCGTCCTTGTCAGCGCTACCGGCCCAAAGATCGACCACCGTCTCTCCGCCAACCTGAATACACAGCGCTGCGCCGCGCTCCTGAGGATCGTCGAACAAGCCGGCAAAGGCTTCGCGTACCGCTTCGAACTGAAGTTCGTAATGACCCTGAATCTGCACCCGCCGACTCCCTGCACAACCTGTGTTCTAAATGGCGTGCATTGTTCCAGCCTGACGCCGATTTGGGAACAGATAGCTGGCGAATGGTTGCGCGGGACAATACCGCCCAGATCGGCTCCTGCAACAACCGCAGGAGCCGAGAGTTGAACCCTACTTGGCGAGCTGTTCCTGAGCCTGCAGGTTGGCCTTGCGTACGGCACCGATAAAGCCCTGGAACGGTACATCGGTAATGCCGACCAGACCAAAGTGACCGTTTTCACCGTCGAGCAAACGTCCACTGGCCGGCTGGTCCATGTATTGGAACCAGTGCGCGCCAACAATCATAGGCTCGGCCAAAGCAGCCTTGAGGAAGTTCGCATAGGCAGGCCCTCGGTCTTCTTCCCGGGCAACCTCCATTGGCCCGGGCCAAAACGGCCCACGGTCCCGTGAGCCGAACTGAAACTCAGACACCAGTACCGGCTTGTCCAGTGCCTTGAGCTGAGTGAAGTCATAGCCATCTTGAGGCGTGGGTGTATAGAAATTGAAACTGATCACATCACAGTACTCGGCACAGGCTGCAACCGCCTCCGGACTGCTCACCGCATAGCGGCCGCCCAGTAACAGGTGGTTGGGCGCATGCCAGTTCAACGCGTCGTCGATGGTCTTGAAGTAGGTTTGCGCAAATACCTTCTGGAAATACTGGTAGTCCGCCTCTATCTCGGGGTGCTCAGGATTAGGCAGTGGCGCCTCGAATCCCGGGTCTTCCATGAGTTCCCAGGCCGTCAGCTGGATGCCCCAGGCCTTGGACAGCCCCTCCTGGTTGCGGTACTTGTCTCGCAGTTGCTTGAGAAATGCGCGCTTGGCGGCCACGTCCGTAGTCTGGCGCAATGTACCGAACGCCAAGGCATAGCGGGCCTTCGGGTCGTCGCCCGGTGCCGCCCAGGCCAGTTCGTTATCCGCGAAGTATCCGATCAACCAGGGATCATCCCGGTGATCACGCGCAGCGATGGCCACTGCGCGCTCGGTCGCCATCGCAAAACGCGGATCAAACGGGTCGGGCATGGCCCCCCACCAGTCCATCCCGGTACTGATACTGCTGTAGTCGCCCACGATGGCCAGCGGCAGGGTGTAAGGCACGCGACCAACTTGCCCCAGGGCCGGGTCGCTCCAGTTCCCCAAGGTGTTGAAGCCCCAGGCCTGCAATCGGTCGAGGGCATGATACTGCCAGCGCTTGGCATCAAGGCTCACCGCAGGACAGTGACTGGCATCGGCACAGGGCTGGCCGTAGCTGCGCTCAAGGTTGGCAGCATAGAAATCGAACCAGCGGCCCTGATTGTACGCGCGACCACGGGAGGAACCATTGCCATCGTGATTGTTCCCTTCACCGTAAAGGGACGCCAGCCGCTCCTGGCCTTGCGGCAGGCTCGTAAACATCGTCTCACGGCCCTCGACATAGGTACGACCACCGTCTGCAGCCACGGTGTTGACCCCTAGCGAGTAGAACGGATGCCCTTCCGGTGTGACCAGGTACCAGCGACCGTCACGCTTCTCGGTACGAAAGAAGCCCTTGGCCTCAAAGGACAGCCCGCCCTTCCAGCCACCGAAGGTGTCTAGCGGCAACTTGGCACGCTCAGCCAGCCACCCCTTGAGCTGTTGCTGTTCCTTGGCTGCAGCGCTGCGCAGTTGCTCATCACTGGTCACCTTCTCAGGCCAGCGACCACGACTGAACTGGCCATAGCCATCGATAATGCCGGTATAAGCGGCCTTTTGCAGTTGATCGTCGTCCTGTGTGCCGAAACGCTCGATGAGCACGCTTTGGGCGACATTGGGTTTGGTCATCGACAAGGTCACTGACACCACCTGCGAGAGGTCCAGTTCGCCCGCACTGCTGGTCAGCAGCACGCGCTGGCCCTCATGCACCCAAGGCATCGGCGGCCCGGCACGCATGCCCTGGCTCAGCGGTGAACTCGCCTTGAGCGGCACCCATACAGTCTGCGCAGGGCCGGCAGGCAGGTCGATGCGACTGGTAAGGGTTTTGCCATCGCTGCTCTGGAGCGTGACATCCAGCGTCAACGCCCAATCCATTGCACTTTGCAGGCGCAAGGTCATGGCGCTTGCATTTGACCAGTCCCAGGCCCCCGTCTGCGGGCTGAGGCGCAGGCTCGGACGCTGCGCCGGGTTGAAAACCACACGCCGCAGCACCTCGCCTTCCGCCGTTTGCTCTGCATTGTACTGCGGCAAGCTGGCATCCTCGGTCGCGACCTGCACCACGGCGGTCGGACGAACGAAGCTGAACAGCGTCTGTTGCCCGGCCAGAAGCGGCTGAGCGAACAACAGGGCGAATACGGCAGGCAGGGTGCGGTGAAGCATAAGGCTGGAGCTCTCCTTGATGACCCGGGTGGGCCTTGATCTCAGTGATAGACAACGCCCAGGTACATTAAGCTCCGGGCGTCAGGAAATTTCCCGGCGAAAAGGTGGCAATGCGTTGAGAATAGCCTTGCCATAGCGTTGAGTGACCACGCGACGATCAAGCAGGGTAATGATGCCGCGGTCTTCCTCTGTACGCAGCAGGCGACCACAGGCCTGGATCAGGCGCAAGGACGCATCCGGGACAGCAATCTCCATGAACGGATTACCGCCTCGCGCTTCGATCCATTCGGCCAACGCGGCTTCAACCGGGTCATCGGGTACCGCGAAGGGGATCTTGGCGATGACCACGTGCTCGCAGTAGGCCCCCGGCAGGTCGACACCTTCAGCAAAACTGGCCAAACCAAACAGCACACTGGAATCGCCACCGTCCACCCGCGCCTTGTGCTTGTTCAAGGTTTCCTGCTTGGACAGGTTGCCCTGGATAAACACCTGCTTGCGCCAATCACGGTCCAGGCCATCGAAGACGTCCTGCATCTGTTTACGCGACGAGAACAGCACCAGCGAGCCCCGCGAGCCTTCGACCAATTCAGGCAGGTCGCGGATGATCGCGGCTGTATGTGCAGCCGCATCACGCGGGTCGGCGCGCAAGTCAGGCACACGTAGCACGCCTGCGTCGACATGGTGAAACGGGCTCGGCACAACCGCAGTCACAGCGGCCTTGGGTAAACCCGCACGCATGCGGAAGCGGTCGAATTTACCCAGGGCTGTCAGGGTAGCGGAGGTAACCAGTGCGCCATGGGCCACGCTCCAGAGGTTGCGCCGGAGCATTTCGGCGGCAAGGATCGGGCTGGCGTTAACCTCAATGTCAAACAATGCGCCGCTTTCGGCCAAGGTCAGCCAACGCGCCATGGGCGGGCTGTCCTCGGGATCTTCGGCGGTAAAGGCGGTCCACAGTTCCCAGTTGCCCTGGGCGCGCATCAACAGACTGCCGAACAGCGGGTACCACTCTTCAGCCTGATGGCTGGCGATGCCGATGTTCACCTCGCCATCCATACCCTCCTTGAGCAACTCGGTCAGGCGGGTGAACAGGTCGTTCAGGCGCGAAAAGCCTTTCTTCAGTTCAATACCCATTTCCCGCATGTGCTCAGGCACCACGCCAGCCACAAAACGGTGACGCGGGCGCTCACGGCCCTCCATGTCTTCACCGGCACGGAAATCAGCCAGTTGCTCGCAGGCCGTGAACATGAACTGTTGCTGCGTCTTGATCTCTCGCGCCAGCTCCGGCACCTGTTCGATCAGCTTGCCGAGATCGCCCGGCAGTGGATGCTGGGCCAACAGTTTGGTCAGGTTCTTGGCCGTTTGCTCAAGCCAGTCGGCGGTAGAGCGCAAACGCGTGTAGTGCGCGAAATGGCCAATGGCCTTGTCCGGCAGGTGGTGACCTTCGTCGAAGACATAAATGGTATCGCGCGGATCGGGCAGCACTGCACCACCACCCAGGGCCAGGTCGGCCAGGACCATGTCATGGTTGGTCACGATGACATCGACCTTGCCCATGCCTTCACGGGCCTTGTAGAAGGTACATTGCTGAAAGTTCGGGCAATGTCGGCCGGTGCATTGGCTGTGATCAGTGGTCAACCGTGCCCAGTCCTGATCCTCCAGTGCCTGAGGCCAGCTGTCGCGGTCACCGTCCCATTTATTGCCGGCAAGTTTCTCGATCATGCTGGTGAAGAGCTTCTGGCTGGCTTCGTCCACCTCGATCTTGAAGCCTTCTTCCTCGAACAGCTGGGCCGTCGCCGACTGCGCATGACCCTCCTGCAACAGCAGGTCGAGTTTGGACAGACACAGGTAGCGTCCACGCCCCTTGGCCAGGGCGAAGCTGAAGTTCAGGCCACTGTTGCGCATCAGGTCCGGTAGGTCCTTGAATACGATTTGCTCCTGCAGGGCAACCGTGGCGGTGGCAATCACCAGGCGCTTGCCAGCAGCCTTGGCCGCCGGAATCGAAGCAAGGCTGTAGGCCACGGTTTTACCCGTACCGGTACCGGCCTCGACCGCCACCACCGCAGGGTCGCCGCTGCGTCGTCCCTCGTCGTCGCACTCGATATCGCCCAATACCTTGGCGACTTCGGCAATCATCAGGCGCTGGCCATAGCGCGGCTTGAGGCTCTTGGCTTCGAGAAAACGCGAGTAGGCGCCCTGAATTTGAGATTTGAGTTCGTTGCTGATCATGGTGTCGGGGCGCCCGAAGGGCTGGATATATTTTCAGTGTTTCGATTGGGCCGCTATCATAACCCGCTATTGCCCTTTGCGCTGAACGGAGTTCCCGATGACCGCCTTTGCCATCCCCTATAGCCTGCATGTTCTGGCCGCCCTGGTCTGGGTCGGCGGCATGTTCTTCGCCTGGCTGGTACTGCGCCCGGCCGCTGTTGCCGCCCTGGACGGCCCTGCTCGCCTGCGCCTCTGGGTCGAAGTGTTTCAGCGTTTTTTCGTGTGGGTCTGGATCGCCGTCGCAGTGCTGCTGATCAGCGGCATGGGCATGCTGCACCTGCGCTTTACCGGTTTTGAAACGGCACCACGCTATGTGCAGGTGATGATTGGCGGCGCTATCGCCATGTTGGCGCTGTTTATTCGTATCCAGACGTTGCTGCTGCCTGCACTGCGCAAGGCCGTGCAGGCTGAAGACTGGTCGGCAGGTGCCGGTGTGCTCGGGCGGATTCGTCGACTGGTCGGCGTAAACCTGCTGCTGGGCCTGGCCGTGGTAGCGGTGGCCTCTTCACGTCTGCTGGTGTGATCTCACAAGGCTGATCGGCAGGAGGCGAGCGTGCCAGCGATACAGACGCTGCGTACGTGCCGCCCCCGCCGAGATTTTTACAAACGATTCAGTGTGAAAGCGCCTGCCGCGCCCGCCAAACCTGGCTGCCCTGGTGCGCCAGGTTTGCCGCTTGCGCCGCCTTGGGTACGGTACACAAAGCACCCTTTGCTCGCCCCGCCTTTCCCCGGTTTACCGGCAGCACCAGCCAGGCCCGGCGCCCCACCGTCCACTCGCACCTTGATCTGAGCCTCGGGGTAGCTGGCGGGCAGCGACAACAGCACACGCCCACCTGCTGCGCCGTCATGGCCATCACCACCGTTCTGGCCGTTCGCCCCGGGTTCAGACTGCCCCCAGGTACAGCCACCGGCCTTGCCATTGGCCCCATCAAGCCCGACATACCCAGGCGCACCTGCCCCTCCGCGAGCGTCAATCGACAGTTGCGCGGCCTGCAAACGATGTAGGCGCAGCTCAAGGTCTCGTCCCGGCATAGCAGCTTTCTCGAATGTCCCGGGGGCACCGTGGGCAAGGATCTGGCTGCCATCCGCCAACTCGGCAGCGCCAGCTTCAATACGTAGCGCCTGCCCAGCCGGTACAACCGCGATCCGCGCCTCTCGGCCCAGGCGCAACGAGCCGACATTCAGTTCAGTCAAACTGGCCGGCAACAGCAAGGTCCCGTAGTCCGCCACATCAAGGCGTTCGAGTTGAACCACGCTGCTTTTGTTGGGCAGACGCAGTACCGAATGCGCTCCGACACTCAGGCTCTCGGCCATTGCCAATGGGCTGACCAATGTCAGCAAAACCATGAATTTACGCATGACCTGCCTCCTGGCGCGGTGTCGGTATCGATTGGATGTGGAAAACACCGACAAGCAGGATCTGCAGACGGTCGAACCAACGATGGCTGCGCTCACGCAGAAGACGGTTGAACACCAGCACTTCCAGGACATGCAATGCCAACAATGTCGCCCCAGCGGCGTTGATCAACAGGTGGAAGGGTTTTTCCGCAGGACTGAGCAGATTCATCAACACCACCCACCAGAACACCACTGTCAAGGCCTTGCCCAGGCCCCAGAACACCTTCATACGCGCCCGCCCCTCTCGACTTGTTCTTTTTATTGGCAATACCAAGACCTCAATCCCTCGGCATCGCCTGCAACAGTAACCCCACCTCCCGACTTGCGCCAGAGGGTAGCGCTATCGGAAAGGCTTCTGCATCTGCGTTGACACACAGACAACGGCAGGCCCACGGCACGTCTGGGGCCGTGGACCTGATAGAGGCTCAGCGCTCGATCCGGATTTCCACCCGGCGGTTCATGCTGCGGCCATCGTCCGTTTTGTTATCAGCCACTGGCTGACTTTCGCCTGCGCCCCGTACCGATACGAAGCTACTGCGCGGTACGCCGCTTTCAACCAGATAGTCGGTCACTGAATAAGCGCGGCGCTCAGACAGTTTCTGGTTGTAGGCATCGCTGCCGACACTGTCGGTATGCCCGGTCACGCTCAGCCTGGCGCCCGGTGCCTCGCTTTTCAGACGACTGGCAACCTTGTCCAGGCGCATTTTATCCGCGGCGGTCAGCTTGGCTGAGTTGAACATGAAGTGGACATCACGAATAACGATCACTTCTTCCTTGACAACTACCGGTTGCTCAACGACCGGTGCAGGTGGACAACCGTTGGCATCGACCTGAACGCCGCGCGGTGTGCCCGGGCACTTGTCGCGGCTGTCCGGCACGCCATCGTGATCTTCGTCACCGTCGCCATTGGCCCAGCAGTAGCCGGCTGCCAGGCCGCCACCGAGCAACGCGCCCCAGCCTGCCCAGCTGGAACTCTCGATTGCACCCAACGCCGCGCCGCCGACGCCTCCGACGGCGGCACACTTAGGCCAGTCGGTTTTTTGCAAACCTGCACAACCAGTCAACACGCTGGTTAGCAGAACCAGAGGTAATGCTGTGCGTACTATGCTCATTTGATGCGTCTCCTCGGGGAATCGGTGCATAACCGATGCTCAGTTGAGTAAAGACCGCACACCCCAACTCCGCCAGCAATAAGCCATGACTCAGTGTAGTCTTGGATTATCTGATTTGAGGACTGCTGATGACCGAGAGTTTTTCCCAACGCACCCCACAGCAGGCACTGGCTGCTCTGCTGGAGCGCCAGGCACCGCAACGCTTGTTGGTCGTAGGCAGCCGTTTCCCGGCTCTGGATGCGTTCGCGCAAGCCCACCCGCAGGCTGAGATTCACGTCACCAATCCCGGCCCCCTCCCCCTTGAACTGGCCTCGCAACGCTTTGATCTGGCACTGTTGGTCGACTGCCTGGAGCATTTGCCCAGACGCCAAGGCCTGGAACTGCTGGGCGGTATCCGAAACCTCAACGCCAGTCGGGTTGCGGTATTGGCCGACCTGCCCGCGTGCGGCTGGAAAGACACCGACTTCTTCGCCCTGGCCCTCCAGGCCAGTGAACGCTTCCAACGCGACGAGCAGGTGCTAAGCCTGTTCACCTATGATCTACGAGAATACAAGCAGGTTCCGGACTGGCTGAATGCCAAGTTCTGGGCCAACCCGCAGAATTTTGGAAAGTACTGGTGGTAGAACAATGAGTGTCACGGTTTGTCCCTGTGGCAGCGGCAACCTGCTGGATGCCTGCTGCGGCCACTATCACGCAGGCTCACCGGCCCCTGACGCACAGACGTTGATGCGTTCGCGCTATAGCGCCTACGTATTGGGGTTGGTCGATTACCTGGTGGCAACCACCCTACCCGTTCAGCAAGCAGGCCTGGACCGCAACGCCATTGCCGAGTGGAGTACGCAGAGCACCTGGCTGGGGCTGGACGTGGAATCGGCGGAAGTCTTTGGCGGGCAACCGGAACATGCCTTCGTGACCTTCACCGCACGCTGGCATGACAGCACCGGTGAGCACGCCCATCGCGAGCGTTCGGCATTTGTGCAGAACAAGGGGGCCTGGTACTTCATCGACCCGACGGTTGGATTGAAAGCCGGGCGCAATGACCCTTGCCCCTGCGCCAGCGGACAGAAGTTCAAGAAGTGCTGTGCCAGCTATCTAGGAAGCTAGCCTGATGCCTATTCGAACCAGCCTCATGCTGATAAGCCTTCTACTATTGAGTGGCTGTGCGAGCTGGTTCGGAACTCCCTACCAAGACCCCGAGGTTCATCTGGTCAAGGTCGAAACCGTCAAGGCACGTCTGCTGCAACAAGAGTTCGTACTGCATTTTCGCATCGACAACCCCAACGATTCACGTCTACTGGTCAGGGCACTTCGCTACAAGGTGCGGCTGAATGAGCTGACGCTGGCCGAGGGCGAGTCCGACCAGTGGGTCAATGTGGCCGCCCACAGTCACAAGACATTCAAGGTGCCAATAAGAACCAACCTCTGGGAGCACCTCAAGGACGTCGTCAAGCTGCTCAAGCATCCTGAACGACCGATCCACTACCGACTGGATGGCGACCTGAGCAGCGGATTTTTCTGGCCACGCAGCCTGCACTTATCACGCAGTGGTGAGATAATTCCCGGCGATTTTATTCCGGAGTAACCGCAATGACCCAGCAACCTCATGTTCATGGCCCCGATTGCAACCACGATCATGACCATCATCACGATCACGACCATGGTCATGTCCATGGGCCGCACTGCAACCACGCGCCTCAAGAGCCTGTACGCAATGCCCTGAAGGACGTTGGCCGTAACGACCCATGCCCATGCGGCAGCAACAAGAAATTCAAGAAGTGCCACGGGGCCTGAGGCCAGCCGTGTAGATCAACGCTGCATCGAGGTCGCACCTTGTGATATCCATAAGGCGACCGCTGCGCCCAAGCGCAGCCTGGCGGCAGCGACATTGTCGCTGCCGAACCCTCGACGGAGCGTGCCATGATCGACCTGTATTACTGGACTACCCCCAATGGCCACAAAATTACCCTGTTTCTTGAGGAAACCGGGCTGCCCTACCGCATTCACCCGATCAACATCGGCAAAGGCGAACAGTTCGCTGCCGACTTCCTGAAGATCGCCCCGAACAACCGTATTCCAGCGATCGTCGACCATGATCCGGCCGACCATCAGGCGCCGCTGTCGCTGTTCGAATCGGGCGCCATCCTGCTGTACCTTGCGGAAAAAACCGGACACTTCCTGCCCAAGGATCTGCGCGGCCGCCAGGAAACCCTGCAATGGCTGTTCTGGCAAATGGGCGGCTTGGGCCCGATGGCCGGCCAGAACCACCACTTCAGCCGGTTCGCGCCCGAAAAAATCCCTTATGCAATCAAACGCTACGTGGATGAAACCGCGCGCTTGTATGGCGTGCTGAACAAACGCCTGGCCGACCGACCGTTCGTCGCCGGAGCCGAGTACAGCATCGCCGACATGGCCATCTACCCGTGGATTGTTTCCCATCAGTGGCAGAGCCAGAACCTCGATGATTTCCCGGCACTCAAGGCCTGGTTCGAGCGCATCAAGGCGCGTCCTGCCACACAGCGGGCCTATGCCTTGGTAGAAAAGATCAACCCGCCGCAACCCTGAGTCACAGGCAAGGGGTGCAGCACGTTGAAAATAAAGGCTGTGCCCCCGCTTGCATGGTGTGGTCGCGCTCACTAACGTAGCGCCTTTCCGCCGCCATACCCTGCAGGAGCCTTACCATGGCCTCGCCAGCCTTACCCCCTTTTCTTCCCCGATTCGGCGTTGCCGCAGCGATGCTCGGGCTACTCAGCCTCGGCGGCTGCCAGATGGGCGGCTACCACGACAGCGTACCGCCGACCACGGGTGTACAGCCTCTCAAGGGTCTGGCGCAGAACGTTTCGGTGCGGCGCAATGCCATGGGCATGCCGCTGATCGAGAGCAGCACCTTCCATGACGCACTCTTCACCCTGGGCTATGTGCAGGCCGGCGACCGTATTGGTCAGATGGTTGGCATGCGTCTGCTGGCCCAAGGACGCCTGGCAGAAATGGCCGGCCCAGATGCCTTGGAAGTCGACCGCCTGATGCGTGCGGTCAACCTGAAGCAGAGCGCCAACCAGCTCTACGCCGACGCATCGCCACGCCTCAAACGCTTCTTTGAAGTCTATGCACGCGGGGTCAACGCCTATCTGTTCCGCTACCGCGACAAGTTGCCAGCCCCGTTGGCCCAGACCGGCTACCGTCCGGAGTACTGGAAGCCGGAAGACTCGGCGCTGATTTTCTGCCTCTACAACTTCAGCCAGTCGGTGAACCTGCAGGAAGAACTCGCGGCCTTGGTACTGGCGCAGAAAGTCGGCAGCGACAAACTGGCCTGGCTGCTGCCGAACTATCCGGATGAGCCACTTCCGCATGCTGAAGCCGATAAACTGGGCGGACTGAACCTGAGCAGCCAACTGCCCAACCTGTCTGCACTCAACGCCGTGAGCCAGCAGTTGGCCGCATTCAACCTGCTCGGCGCCCCCGGCTCCAGCAACTGGGCCATAGCCGCGCCGCATAGCCGCAGTGGCAAGAGCCTGCTGGCCAGTGACAGCCAAGGTGCATGGGCCTTGAGCCCGGTACAAATCCGTGCGCCGAAATATCAGGCTGCCGGCTTCACCCTTGCAGGCCTTCCACTGGTGCTGTCTGGATTCAACGGCAAGCTGGCTTGGAGCACCAGTGCGGTCATGGGCGATAACCAGGACCTGTTCCTGGAGAAAATCCGCCGTGAAGGGAACCGGCTGTTCTATCAGGTAGACGGCAAATGGCAACCGGCCATGGCCCGTAACGAAACATTCTTCATCAAGGGTCAGCGCCCAATCCGCGAAACCCTGTATGACACCCGTCACGGCGCCCTGCTCAACCCGGCGCAGAACGCAAGCCTCGCCCTTGCCCTTCAAACCCCGGCGCTCAAAGGCGACAAGAGCCTCGATGCGCTCTTCGACCTGTCGCGCAAGGCCAACGTCGAAGGCGCCTTTGAGGCCAGCCGCGAGATTGGTGCTCCGGCACTGAACCTGGTGTTTGCCGATGCCAGCAATATCGGCTGGCAGGTCACCGGCCACTTCCCCAACCGCCGTGAAGGCCAAGGGCTGTTGCCTTCGCCCGGCTGGGAAGGACGTTACGACTGGGACGGCTATGCCGACCCGATGCTCCACCCCTATGACCAGGACCCGCCCCAGGGCTGGCTGGGCAACGCCAACCAGCGCAGCGTACCGCGCGGCTACGGCATGCAACTGTCCAACACTTGGTACTACCCCGAGCGTGCGGAACGCCTGGCGCAGATGGCAGCCAACGGCAAACATGACAGCCGTAGCCTGATGACCATGCAGAACGACCAGACCACACTGTTCGCTGCCAAGCTCAAAAGCATGTTCCAGGCGCCGGGCATGGCACAGCCTTTGAAACAGGCTATCGACGCCCTGCCTCAGGATCAACGCGCCAAGGCCCGCGAAGCCTACGACCGCCTGATGGCCTTTGATGGCCGTCTCAGTGCCACCTCGGCTGACGCAGCGCTGTACCAGTTGTTCCTGCAGGAAAGTGCCAAACTGACCTTCCTCGACGAATTGGGCCCAGAGAGCGGTGCTGCCTGGCAGGCCTTTATCAGTAACGCCCGGCTTTCCTACTCGGCACAGGCCGATCATTTGCTCGGACGTGACGACAGCCTATTCTGGGATGACCGCAACACCGCGCAGAAAGAGGACAAACCGACGATTCTTGCGCGTAGCCTGGCGGCTGCGATCAACGTCGGTGAGCGCGAAATGGGTAGCGACCACCGTACCTGGCAATGGGGCAAGCTGCATCAGTACCGTTGGCCGGTCGCCAGCTTCCATGGCCTGGGCGATACGCTCAACCGTGGGCCGCTGGCCGCAGGCGGAGACCACACCACGCTGAACAGTTCAGCCTATGCCTGGGGGCAGGACTTCAATGCGCGCCTGATGCCGTCCATGCGCATGGTGGTGGATTTCGGCCTGGCCGAACCCCTGCAAGGCATCAGTAGCAGCGGGCAGTCGGGCAACCCAGCCAGCAGCCACTTTGCCGACGGGCTGGATGCCTGGTTCAAAGGCCGCTACGTCAGCTTCCCGATGCAGACACAAAACTTCGAACGTGCCTATGGCAGCAAACGCCTGACCTTGGTGCCGGGTCGATAGCCTCATAACTGCCTTGCGCCCTTGCCCCGATCAAGGGCGCACCACGGCGCATCCCCCCACAAAGCCGGGGCCAGCTTGGCCTCGGCTTTGTGCCTGATACTCACATCAAAAAACATCAAAGACTGCCCCAATGGGAAAGCGGTCGACGCACGCTATTGACGCCTGAAAGCAACAGTCAGGCGCTCTCGGTGCGCCTTGCCTCTTACCCTGTTCCATTCCTGGGCATTAAAGGCACTACAGTTTCCTTGCGACAGGCCTGGTTCAGCGCCTGCTAAGGCCATGCGCAGATATGGTGCGAAATTTGCTATCACATTGATGTCTCACTTCGGTCGGTAACGGCCGGGACACACTTAAAGCACCCCCTCGGACGCAAGGACAACACAATGAAAAAAGCATGGCTGACGCTTTCCGCACTTGCATTGTGCCTGGCCGCTAACACTGCTATGGCCAAGGAGTACAAGGAGTTGCGCTTCGGCGTCGACCCTTCCTACGCACCGTTTGAATCCAAGGCCGCTGATGGCAGCCTGGTGGGCTTCGATATTGATCTGGGCAATGCGATCTGTGCGGAGTTGAAGGTCAAATGCAAGTGGGTTGAAAGTGACTTCGACGGCATGATTCCGGGCCTCAAGGCCAACAAGTTCGACGGTGTGATCTCGTCGATGACAGTCACGCCCGCTCGAGAAAAAGCGATCGACTTCTCCGATGAACTGTTCTCCGGCCCAACCTCGCTGGTTTTCAAGAAAGGCGCAGGCCTGAGCGCCGACCCGGCCTCACTGGCCGGCAAGACCGTCGGCTATGAACAAGGCACCATTCAGGAAGCCTACGCCAAGGCCGTTCTGGACAAGGCCGGGGTGAAGACCCAGGCCTATCAAAACCAGGATCAGGTTTACGCCGACCTGATCTCTGGACGCCTCGATGCCTCGATCCAGGACATGCTGCAGGCTGAACTGGGCTTCCTGAAAACCCCACAGGGCAGCGGCTATGAAGTCAGCAAGCCCGTCGACAGCGAACTGCTACCGTCCAAGACAGCCATCGGTATCCGCAAAGGTAACAGCGAGCTGCAAAAACTCCTCAACAAAGGTATCAAAGCGTTACACGATGATGGCACCTACGAAAAACTGCAGAAAAAACACTTTGGTGACCTGAACCTGTACAGCGGCAAGTAAGCCGCAGAAGCCGGCCTTGCCAAGGGAGGCTCCTGCGCACTGGCGGTTCAGTGCATACGCCTGAATCGCCAGTGCCGTCGGCTCCTGCACTGCCGAATACTGTTTTTTCACCACGGCCATAGGGTCATGTCATGTTCGAAGACCTGCTGCAGCATCTGGGGCTCTCGGCATTCAGCTTGAAGGGTTTCGGCCCACTGCTGTTAAAAGGCACCTGGATGACCATCAATCTGTCGCTGATGTCACTGCTGGTCAGCGTCGGCCTGGGCCTGCTCGGCGCCAGCGCCAAACTCTCTTCCGTACGCGTGCTACGGATTACCGCTCAGGTCTACACCACACTGATTCGTGGAATACCCGATCTTGTGCTGATGCTGCTGATTTTCTACAGCCTGCAAACCTGGCTGACCAGCCTGACCGAAGCGCTGGAATGGGATTACATCGAGATCGACCCGTTCGCGGCCGGGGTCATCACCTTGGGCTTCATCTATGGCGCCTACTTCACCGAAACCTTTCGCGGTGCGATTCTCGCGGTTCCCCGTGGCCAGGTCGAAGCGGCGACAGCCTATGGACTCAAACGCTTCCAGCGCTTTCGCTTTGTGGTCTTTCCGCAAATGATGCGTTATGCCTTGCCGGGTATCGGCAACAATTGGATGGTCATGCTCAAGGCCACCGCACTGGTGTCGATCATCGGCCTGGCCGACCTGGTCAAGGCAGCCCAGGACGCCGGCAAGAGTACCTATCAGCTGTTTTACTTCCTGGTGCTGGCGGCGTTGATCTACCTGATGATCACCAGTGCCTCGAACGTTGCCCTGCGCTGGCTTGAACGGCGCTACAACGCAGGTACCCGGGAGGCACTACGATGATCGAACTGCTGCAGGAATACTGGCGTGCTTTTCTCTACACAGACGGCACCCATATCACTGGGCTGGCGATGACGATGTGGCTGCTCTCGGCCTCGCTGCTGATCGGCTTTCTCGTCTCCATTCCCTTGTCGATCGCACGGGTTTCGCGGCCTTTCTGGATCCGCATGCCGGTACAGTTCTACACCTACCTGTTTCGTGGCACCCCGCTATATATCCAACTGCTCATCTGCTACACCGGCATCTACAGCATCGCGGCCGTGCGCGCGCAACCGTTGCTCGACAGTTTCTTTCGCGACGCGATGAACTGCACCATCCTGGCGTTTGCCCTGAATACCTGCGCCTACACCACGGAGATTTTCGCCGGAGCAATCCGCAGCATGGCCCATGGCGAGGTAGAGGCAGCCAAAGCCTATGGCCTGCGCGGCTGGAAACTCTATGCTTACATCATCATGCCGTCGGCCCTTAGGCGCTCGCTGCCGTTCTACAGCAATGAGGTGATCCTGATGCTGCACTCGACCACCGTGGCTTTTACCGCCACGATCCCGGACATCCTCAAGGTCGCCCGCGACGCCAACTCGGCTACATTTCTGACATTTCAGTCGTTCGGTATCGCTGCACTGATCTACCTGAGCGTGACCTTCGCCCTTGTGGGCCTGTTCCGCTTGGCCGAACGACGCTGGCTGGCCTTTCTAGGCCCTGCTCACTAGGACTGTTCATGCATCACAAAACCCACGAAATCCTGGCCCCGGTACCAGGTATCGCCCGGCAAATCCACAGCTTCCATTTCGGCCCCAAAGGCGCCGGTAAAATCTATATCCAGGCGTCACTGCATGCCGACGAACTGCCCGGCATGCTGGTGGCCTGGCACTTGAAGCAGCGTTTGAGCACACTGGAAACCCAGGGGCGCCTGCGACAAGAAATCGTTCTGGTACCCATTGCCAACCCGGTGGGCCTCGAACAAGTGCTCATGGACGTTCCACTGGGCCGCTACGAGCTGCAAAGCGGGGAAAACTTCAATCGAAACTTCGTCGATCTCAGCGATGTGATCGGCGATCAGATCGAGGCCAGACTGACGCAGGATGCACAACACAACATCGAGCTGATCCGTCAAAGCCTGCGCCGGGCCCTGGAAGAGCATTCAGCCCTGACCCCCCTGCAGTCGCAGCGCCTGACCCTCCAGCGCCTTGCATGCGATGCCGATATGGTCCTCGATCTGCACTGCGACTTCGAGGCCGTCGAACACCTGTACACCACGCCAGAGGCCTGGCCGAAGGTCGAGCCGCTGTCGCGCTACCTTGGCGCGCAGGCCAGCCTGCTGGCAACCGACTCCGGCGGCCAATCCTTCGACGAGTGTTTCACCCTTGTCTGGTGGCAACTGCAACAGCGCTTCGGCAAGCATTACCCGATCCCCCAAGGCAGCTTCTCCGTCACGGTAGAGCTACGGGGTCAAAGCGACGTCAGCCACCCACTGGCCCAGACAGACTGTGAAGCGATCCTGCGCTACCTGGTACATGCCGGTGCCATCGAAGGCGAAGCGGCCCCACTGCCCGCGCTGCGCTACCCCGCCACGCCGCTGGCAGGCGTAGAGCCGGTGGCAACACCATTGGGGGGACTATTGGTGTTCCACGCCAAACCGGGCCAATACCTGCAGGCAGGCGAGCTGATCGCCGAGGTCATCGACCCGCTCAACGATCGCGTAACCCCAGTATGTAACACGCAACCCGGCCTGCTCTATGCGCGCTCGTTACGGCGCATGGCGACTGCCGGCATGGTCATTGCCCACGTGGCAGGTCGTGAGGCCTACCGCAGCGGCTACCTGTTATCGCCTTGAGAGCCGCGCATGTACAAACTGACAATCGAAGACCTGCACAAGAGCTATGGCGAACATCATGTCTTGAAGGGTGTTTCGCTAAAAGCCAACGCGGGTGATGTCATCTGCCTGATCGGCGCCAGTGGCTCGGGCAAGAGCACCTTCCTGCGCTGCATCAACTTTCTGGAACAGCCTGATGATGGTCGTATGACCCTTGATGGCAAACCCGTTGAAATGCGTCATGACCGTCACGGCATGCACGTCGCCGATCCTGATGAGCTGCAACGAATCCGCACACGGCTGGCCATGGTATTCCAGCACTTCAACCTGTGGAGCCACATGACCGTGCTGGAGAACGTCAGCATGGCGCCACGCCGCGTGCTCGGGGTGAGCAAACACGAAGCAGAGGAACGCGCCCGGAAGTACCTGAACAAAGTAGGCCTCGCCCCGCAACTGGCGGAGCAATTCCCGGCCTTTCTCTCCGGCGGTCAACAACAGCGCGTGGCCATCGCCCGTGCGCTGGCCATGGAGCCGGAAGTGATGCTGTTCGACGAACCGACCTCCGCGCTCGACCCGGAACTGGTTGGCGAGGTGCTCAGGGTAATTCAGGGGCTCGCCGAGGAAGGTCGCACCATGATCATGGTCACCCACGAGATGGCCTTCGCACGGCAAGTCTCAAGCCAGGTTCTGTTCCTGCACAAAGGGCTGGTCGAGGAACAAGGGTCGCCGCAGGAGGTACTGGGAGCCCCGAAAAGTGAACGCCTGCGTCAGTTCCTCAGCGGCAACCTGAAGTAAGGTCACGTGAAGGGACGACGGCTCAGGCCACAGGCGCTGGCGGCGGCTCGTCAGGCAACGTCGGCTCGCCCGGCTCCATCGGCTGTGGCGTGCCCGGTTCAGGGGTATTCGGGGTGTCGGGATCCGGCTGGCCGGGGATCCCGCCTGCACTGACAGGATGTGGGTGCGCAAGCAGCGACCATGCCAGCACACCAACCTGGTTGGGCTGCAGTATCGCCAGCTTGGCGCTGAGGGTCGGGTCGATTTTCATCAGTCACTCCCAATCAGGGCCGGTACACGTAGTGTGCGCCGGCGGCCTTCATTGGAGTACAGCATACACCCGGAATTCCCTCGCTTTGTCGCCTCAGGCGCGCGGCAAGGTCACGCCACGCTGGCCCTGGTACTTGCCACCACGGTCCTTGTACGACACCTCACACTCTTCGTCTGACTCCAGGAACAGCATCTGTGCCACGCCCTCATTGGCGTAGATCTTGGCCGGCAACGTCGTGGTGTTGGAGAACTCCAGGGTGACGTGACCTTCCCACTCCGGCTCCAGCGGCGTTACGTTGACGATGATGCCGCAACGGGCATAGGTGCTCTTGCCCAGGCAAATGGTCAGCACATTGCGAGGAATACGGAAGTACTCGACCGTGCGTGCCAAGGCGAAGGAGTTCGGCGGAATGATGCAAACGTCACTTTTGATGTCGACAAAACTGCCGGCGTCGAAGTTTTTCGGATCGACGGTCGCCGAGTTGATGTTGGTGAACACCTTGAACTCGTCGGCACAACGCACGTCGTAGCCGTAGCTGGAGACGCCAAAGGAGATCAGCCGGTCGGCACCCTCACCGCGCATCTGGCGCTCGACGAAAGGCTCGATCATGCCGTGCTCTTGCGCCATGCGGCGAATCCACTTGTCCGATTTGATGCTCATGGCGGTGTCCTGAAAATAGCGAGGTGAAAAAATCTGATGCGCATCTTACCGGGCCGGGCGCCGGGTTCAAAGTTCCGTGCAGCGGTGGCCGCCAGATAGCGGCCGGATGGCACTTGGACAGGCGCAACATGCACCGTCAGTCATGCATTTGTGCGAAAGCTCAACAAGACCATTGGCACGTTCTGGAAAAAGGGTTAAGGTGACGTCACTGTGCTGCACAATGTCACTGAGAATCTCTACCTGATGCAAGATTTCGATCAACACATCTTCATGAATTTTCCTGCTCTTTGCACTCAGTCTCGGCCAGGGCGTTTCCTGAACCGTAGTTAACTTTGTCCAAGGAGACATCCAATGTCCAATCGCCAAACCGGTACCGTTAAGTGGTTCAACGATGAAAAAGGCTTCGGCTTCATCACTCCACAATCCGGTGACGACCTGTTCGTACACTTCAAAGCCATCAAGGCTGACGGCTTCAAGAGCCTGAAAGAAGGCCAGCAGGTTTCTTTCGTCGCTACCCGCGGCCAGAAAGGCATGCAGGCTGAAGAAGTAGAAGTTATCTAACTTCCGCTTTTTAGCTTGAAAGAACCCCGCCCTCAACAGGCGGGGTTTTTTTATGCCCTCAGTTTGCCCGGCACTGAAATAACCGGCATTGCCGGCGATAGTATCGCCGGCGCCTACAGGTATTAGTCTTCGCTGATGGTGATGCTCGGCATCGCCGGGGTTGCGGCTTCCTGCAGCACGATCCGTGCACCGACCTGACGAGCCAGTTCCTGGTACACCATGGCGATCTGGCTCTCGGGCTCGGCGATGGCTGTTGGCTTACCACTATCAGCCTGCTCGCGAATCAGCATCGACAACGGCAATGACGCCAACAACTCGACCCCGTACTGTGCCGCCAGCTTCTCGCCACCGCCTTCACCGAACAGGTGCTCGGCATGACCACAGTTCGAGCAGATATGTACGGCCATGTTCTCAACCACACCCAGCACCGGAATGTTCACCTTGCGGAACATTTCCACACCTTTGCGGGCATCCAGCAGGGCCAGATCCTGAGGCGTAGTCACAATAACCGAACCCGCCACCGGCACCTTCTGCGCCAAGGTCAATTGGATATCGCCAGTGCCCGGCGGCATGTCGATTACCAGGTAATCCAGATTGTCCCATGCGGTCTGTGTCACCAACTGCAGCAAGGCGCCAGAGACCATCGGGCCGCGCCACACCATCGGTGTGTTGTCGTCGGTCAGGAATGCCATGGACATGACCTCAACACCGTGAGCCTGAAGTGGCACGAACCATTTCTGATCCTTGACCTTCGGTCGGGTGCCTTCAGGGATGCCAAACATCACACCTTGGCTCGGACCATAGATGTCCGCATCCAGAATACCCACACGGGCACCCTCGCGGGCCAACGCCAGCGCCAGATTGGCAGCTGTTGTCGACTTGCCGACGCCGCCCTTGCCGGAGGCTACCGCAACGATGTTCTTCACGTTGGCCAACCCCGGAATCTGCGCCTGGGCCTTGTGTGCGGCGATCACGCAGTCGATCTCGACCGAGGCCGCCGCGACACCCTCCATCCCCTCGATGGCGGTCTGCAGCACCTGCGCCCACCCTTTCTTGAACAGCCCGGCGGCATAGCCCAGTTGCAGCTTCACGCTGACGCGTTCGCCCTGGATATCGATGGCCTGGACACAGCCAGCGCTGACCGGATCCTGGTTCAGGTAAGGGTCGGTGTATTGACGAAGGACGGATTCGACGGCTGCGCGAGTGACGGCACTCATGGAGACTCCCGATAAAAGACTGAGCAAAACAGGTCACTATGCTAACCCGTGAAACACGCCCAGATACGTGCACGGGGTGAAATATATTTCCCGGCGTTTTATAGTGACCGATCTCCGTTTCATCTCTTGTAGCCGAAAGTAGCCGAGCCCCCATGTCCGAGCCACGCCAGATTCTAGTCACCAGCGCCCTCCCCTATGCCAACGGTTCCATCCACCTTGGCCACATGCTCGAATACATCCAGACCGACATGTGGGTGCGTTTCCAGAAGCTTCGCGGTAACCAGTGCATCTATGTCTGCGCTGACGATGCCCACGGCTCGGCAATCATGCTGCGCGCCGAAAAAGAAGGCATCACTCCCGAGCAACTGATTGCCGGGGTGCAAGCTGAGCACAGCAGCGACTTTGCTGACTTCCTGGTGGACTTCGACAACTTCCACTCGACCCACGCCGAAGAGAACCGGGCGCTGTCGAGCCATATCTACCTGAAGTTGCGCGACGCCGGGCACATTGCAACCCGCTCGATCACCCAGTATTTCGACCCGGACAAGAAAATGTTCCTGGCCGACCGCTTCATCAAGGGCACCTGCCCGAAATGCGCGGCAGAAGACCAGTACGGTGACAACTGCGAGAAATGCGGTGCCACCTACGCACCAACCGAACTGAAGAACCCCAAGTCGGCAATCTCCGGCGCCACACCGGTACTGAAAGACTCCCAGCACTTTTTCTTCAAGCTGCCAGACTTCCAGGCCATGCTGCAGAGCTGGACCCGCAGCGGCACCCTGCAGGACGCGGTAGCCAACAAGATCGCCGAATGGCTCGATGCCGGCCTGCAGGAGTGGGACATCTCCCGTGACGCACCGTACTTCGGCTTCGAGATCCCGGACGAGCCAGGCAAATACTTCTACGTCTGGCTGGATGCGCCGATCGGTTACATGGCCAGCTTCAAGAACCTCTGCGAACGCCGCCCGGAGCTCGACTTCGACGCGTTCTGGAACAAGGACTCGAAAGCCGAGCTGTACCACTTCATCGGCAAGGACATCGTCAACTTCCACGCCCTGTTCTGGCCTGCCATGCTCGAAGGCGCCGGCTATCGCAAGCCTACCGGCATCAACGTCCATGGCTACCTGACGGTCAACGGCCAGAAAATGTCCAAGTCGCGCGGCACCTTCATCAAGGCCCGCACCTACCTGGATCACCTGTCGCCGGAATACCTGCGCTACTACTACGCCGCCAAACTCAGCCGCGGCGTGGACGATCTCGACCTGAACCTCGAAGATTTCGTACAGAAGGTCAACTCCGACCTGGTTGGCAAGGTGGTGAACATTGCCAGCCGTTGCGCCGGTTTCATCCACAAGGGCAACGACGGTGTGATGGTCGATGGCGACGCAGCACCGGAACTGACCGAAGCCTTCCTGGCCGCCGCACCCGGCATTGCCGAAGCCTACGAGAACCGCGATTTCGCCCGCGCCATGCGCGAGATCATGGCCCTGGCCGACCGCGCAAACGCCTGGATTGCCGACAAGGCACCTTGGTCCCTGGCCAAGCAGGAAGGCAAGCAGGAAGAAGTCCAGGCGATCTGCGCCCAAGGCGTTAACCTGTTCCGCCAACTGGTGATTTTCCTCAAGCCGGTGCTGCCAGTACTGGCCGCCGATGCCGAAGCGTTCCTGAACGTTGCCCCGCTGACCTGGGCCGATCATCAGACCCGCCTCGTCAACCATAAGTTGAACCCGTTCAAGGCCCTGATGAGCCGTATCGACCCGCTCAAGGTCGAGGCCATGACGGCTGCCAGCAAAGAAGACCTGGAAGCGACACAGACCAGCGTAGCAACTGGCAACGGCGAGTTGGCCAAGGATCCACTGTCGCCGGAGATCGACTTCGACGCCTTTGCGGCGGTCGACCTGCGTGTTGCCTTGATCCTCAAGGCCGAAGCAGTGGAAGGTGCCGACAAACTGCTGCGCCTGACCTTGGACATCGGTGACGAACAGCGCAACGTGTTCTCCGGCATCAAGTCGGCCTACCCGGACCCGGCCAAGCTGGAAGGTCGGCTGACCATGATGATCGCCAACCTGAAACCACGCAAAATGCGCTTCGGCATCTCCGAAGGCATGGTAATGGCTGCCGGCCCTGGCGGTGAAGAGATCTACCTGTTGAGCCCGGACAGCGGTGCAAAACCGGGTCAACGCATCAAATAAGTGATATCCGCCCCGGTCATCTCAGGCCGGGGCGTTCTCTTCCCTTCGTCGTTGCCGGATAATGGCTGACAGCCCTGATTTTTCGGCCCTCCAATGACAGAACTGATCGTTACGCTCATCGGCGCTGCATTGATCAACAACATCGTCCTGCACCAGGGGTTGGCCCTTGATCCCGCCCTGCGTATTGATGGCGCTGCAGACCGACACAAGATCCATGCACTGGGATTGACCACCGGCCTGCTGATGCTGAGCAGCACCCTGATCGGTCAGCTCCTCTATCGCTACCTGCTCCTGCCCTTGCAGCTGGACTATCTGCGCCTGTTCGTGTTCTTGCCATTGTGCATCGTACTGATCACGCCACTGCTTACCCTTGTCAGTCGCTGGCAGCCCCAACTGCCGCAGACGGGTCTGAAGCCCCTGCTGCTTGGCAATGCCGGCGTGCTGGCGCTGAGCCTCACCGCCAGTAGCCCTGAACTCGACGTGCTGCAGGTCATAGCCTTGAGCATGGGCAGCGGCCTGGGCTTTTGGCTGGTACTGATGCTGCTCGACGACCTTAGACAGCGTACCCTCGACAACGACGCCATACCCGAGTCCTTTCGCGGCCTGCCACTGGAGCTGATTGGCGCCGGTATCATGGCCATGGCCTTTCTCGGCCTCAACGGATTGTTTACATCATGAGTCTGATTCAACGCATCGACGCCCTGCTGCCACAGACCCAATGCGGCAAATGCGGCCACGGCGGATGCCGCCCATACGCAGAAGGCCTGGCCAAGGGTGAGGCCATCAACAAATGCCCGCCAGGCGGCGACGAAACGATTGCCGCCCTGGCCGCGCTGCTTGACGTACCGATTCTGGCGCTGGACCCCGAGCGCGGCAGTGCACCGGCTCAGGTCGCCTACATCAGGGAAGCGGAATGTATCGGCTGCACCAAATGCATCCAGGCCTGCCCGGTGGATGCGATTGTCGGCGCAGCCAAACTGATGCACACGGTCATCAGCACCGAATGCACCGGCTGCGACCTGTGTGTTGCGCCCTGTCCGGTCGACTGCATCGACTTGCTGCCCTTACCGGCGAACAGCGCAATCATCCCCATCGTTGGCGGGCTGGCAACCGATGCCGAGCAACGGGCTGCACGAACCGCCAAGCGTGACCACTCCAGGCACCGTTACGAGCAACGCAACGCACGCCTGCAGCGTGACGAGGCTCGCAAACAAGCCGAACGCCTTGCCCGCAGCCAACGCCCTGCGGCCAATGCCACGGCCGAAACGGCAACCGATGACCCAATCAAGGCCGCCATCGAACGCGTCAAGGCTCAAAAGATCGCCGCAGCCGATGCGGCCCTGAAGCAGGCGAAGATCGCCGCAGCCATGAGTCGCGCCCAGCTGAACAAGGCCCGTACGGCGTTCGGTGAAACCCCGAGCGACGCCCAGCATGCCCAATTACTGGAACTGGAGCGCGAATCTCAGGCTGCGCAAGCGCACCTTGAATCGCTCCAGGCAGTGAGCGAGCATGGCCGCGGCTGATGTCAGCGAGCGTCTGCGCTCCACCATGGGGCTGGTGCTGCTGGCCTGCGCCCCAGGGCTGCTGGCGTTGCTCTGGTTGCACGGCTGGGGCTTGCTGCTCAACCTGCTGCTGACCAGCGTCGGAGCGCTGGCAACCGAGGCTGGCTTGCTCATGCTGATGCAGCGCCCTGTTCGGGTCGCGTTAAGCGACGGCAGCGCCCTGGTCACCGCGACATTGCTGGCCATTGCACTGCCCGCCTATGCGCCCTGGTGGTTGCCGATGATCGCCGCCAGTAGCGCGATTGCGATAGGCAAACACCTGTACGGCGGTGTGGGCAAGAATCCATTCAATCCGGCCATGCTTGGCTATGCCCTGGTCTTGCTGTCGTTCCCGGTTGCGATGACCCAGTGGCCTGCCCCCCAACCGCTGGACCTTGGCAGCAGCCTGCACCAGGTGTTTGGTATTGCCAGCAGCACACAACCCGACGCTTGGGTACAAGCCACCGTACTGGATGGCTTGCGCAACAACAGAAGCCTGACCATGGATGAGTTGTTCGCCCAGCACCCCGGATTTGGCCATTTCGGCGGTAAAGGTACCGAGTGGGCCAGCCTTGGCTTCTTGCTGGGCGGCGTGTTCCTGCTCCAGCGCAAGGTATTCAGCTGGCATGCGCCCGTAGGGCTGCTGAGCAGTCTGTTTATCATCAGTTTGTTCTGCTGGAACGGTTCGGGCTCCGACTCCCACGGCTCGCCACTGCTGCACCTGTTATCCGGCTCAACCCTGTTCGCGGCGTTCTTCATTGTCACAGAACCGGTGTCCGGCCCCAGGAGCCCCAAGGCCCGCTTGCTGTTCGGCGCGGGAGTCGGGGTATTGATCTACCTGATCAGAACATGGGGCAGCTACCCCGACGGCATAGCGTTCGCAGTGCTGCTGATGAACCTTGCGGTGCCAGCCATTGAACGTTGGGCCGGCCGCTGGGAACGGGAGGCAACATGAAGCGTACAGGTCTGCGCAGCGGCATGCTGCTGGCTGCCCTTGCGTTACTGGCAGTCGCGGTCAGCATGACCTGGCATCACTACGCTGCCGCGCCGATCAGGGTCGCACAGGAACAACTCAAGGCACAGACATGGCTAAGCGTGCTGCCCGCTGAGTCCTATGACAATAGCCCCTTGCAACACCCCATCCGCCTGAGCGATACCCGCCTGGCACACAGCACACTGCGTGCAGGCTACCGCGCGCTTCTTGGCGGGCAGCCGAGCGCCGTGGTACTGCATAGTCGTACGCAGGGCTACGGCGGCGCGCTGGACATACTGATTGCCATAGATCCCAGCGGCCGGCTAATGGGCCTGAAAGTCCTGCAACAACAGGAAACCCCGGGTCTTGGCGCACAGCTTGTAGAACCCGGCAACACCTGGCTGCAACACTTCATCGGCCATGGGCTCACAACTACGCCCGATGCCGCCTGGGCACTGAAACGCGATAATGGCCAGTTCGACCAACTGGCCGGCGCAAGTGTGACCTCTCGCGCCGTGATCCAGGCGCTACATGACGCCCTGCGCTACTTCGATGAGCATGCCAAAGACCTACTCGAAGGGGCCACCGATGAATAGACACTGGCTTGCCGGCCTAAGCCTGGCACCGCTGCTGGGCGCCACGCAAACGCTCCTGCAGGGCGCTTCGATAGCAGCGCTCAGCCTACTGGCAATATTGTTGCATCGCCTCGGTATGACGCCCCTGAGGCGGCTACTGACGGGTATCGGCGCAGAAGTCGCCAGCATGCTTTTGGCTGCGACAATCGTCACCTGCCTGGAACTGAGCCTACGCGCCTACGCCTTGGTGCTTTACCAGAGCCTGGGCCTTTACACCGCACTGATCGCGCTGCAGTGCGTGCTGTTCGAGCATGCGCTGGTACACGCCAAAAGCTGGCGCCCCCCGCTGAGCCTGTTACTCGGGTTCGCTGCACTCTGCATCATCCTGGGTGTGGCTCGTGAGCTGATGGGCAGCGGGATGCGCCTGGCCCATCTCACCCCCGGGGCCCTGTTCCTTCTTGGCCTGTTGCTCGCCCTGTACAATAGGACCTGGCGCCGACGTGCGCCCTCTAGCTGCCAAGGAATTCGCTGACCCATGAATGCTACAAAACGCCTGGAAATATTTCGCAGGCTGCATGAAGACAATCCGGAACCGAAGACCGAGCTTGCCTACACATCGCCCTTCGAGCTGCTGATTGCGGTCATCCTGTCCGCACAGGCTACCGACGTTGGGGTCAATAAGGCCACTGCACGCCTGTTCCCGGTGGCCAATACTCCAGAGGCAATATACGCACTAGGCGTCGAGGGGCTGTCGGAGTACATCAAGACCATTGGCCTGTACAACAGCAAAGCGAAAAACGTTATCGAAACCTGCCGATTACTGGTGGAAAAGCATGGCAGTCAGGTGCCGGATAACCGTGAAGCCCTTGAGGCACTGCCTGGGGTGGGTCGAAAAACCGCTAACGTGGTGCTCAACACCGCCTTCCGACAACCCGCAATGGCTGTCGACACCCATATTTTCCGTGTCAGCAACCGCACGGGTATAGCCCCCGGCAAGAACGTTCTAGAGGTTGAAAAGGGGCTGCTGAAGTTTGTACCCAAGGCTTACCTGCTGGACGCCCACCACTGGCTGATCCTGCATGGTCGCTATGTGTGCCAGGCGCGCAAGCCACGTTGCGGCAGTTGCCGGATCGAAGACCTGTGTGATTACAAGCACAAGACTTCAGACGATTGAGCAAATAGCGAAAAAGCTGATTAGCCGATTGAAAAAATCTTTTTTACCGGACCTGAGAATCTCGTTATAAGGTGCGCCAATGGCCCTCTTGCCGTGGAGTGACTTATGAGCACCGATAAAGAAGACCTGGATCTGGATGACGACTTTACTGCCAGCGAAGATTCGCCTGTCGCGGATGTTCCGGTAGAGACGACAAAAACCAATCTGAGTAAACGCCGCACCATTGACAACCTGCTGGAAGAGCGCCGTTTGCAGAAACAGTTGGCGGACTACGACTTCGATCTTTAACGAACAGCCGCCCAATCAACAGGGCGGCGAGTAGTGGGTTATCAAAAAGCCTCCTGGTCGGGAAGCTATTTTGAACGTCATTTCATACCAGATCGTTACGTTGAGCGAGCTCAATCAGATCGACCAGGGAGCGGGCATTGAGTTTCAGCAGCAAACGCGTCTTGTAGGTACTGACCGTCTTGTTGCTGAGGAACATGCTATCGGCGATTTCCTTGTTGCTTTTGCCGCGCGCCAATTGTTGCAGCACCATCATTTCCCGACCTGAGAGGCGTTCGACCATCTCCGCTTCACTGGCCCCTCCCAGATTGGAACGAACCGAATGCAACGCCTGATTGGGAAAGTAGCTGTAGCCCGACAGCACAGCCTTGATTGCGCTGAGGAGCTCGGTCAAATCCTGTTGCTTGCAAACATAACCGGCAGCCCCCGCCTGCATGCAACGCATTGAAAAATGCCCCGGCGCCTGGGATGTCAGCACCAGCACCTTCAACGCCTCCCCTGTAGAGGCCAAGCGGGTAATGACCTCAAGCCCGTCGAGTTTAGGGATTCCAATATCCAGAATAACAATGTCGGGAAGATATTCCCGGGCAAGTTGCAGTGCATCTACACCATTATCCGTCTCCGCAATGACTTCGTAACCATGCCGTTCCATCAGCATGCGTACAGCCAAACGAATGACTGGATGATCATCCACGATCAGCACTTTATTCATGGGCAAATCCAAATTTTTGCTGTTCGGCTTTTAAGCTCGCACAATATCCCATTCATTCGAAATATTGCATTCTGCTCCCGCCAAGCACTTACACTCAAAGACACGGCCTACAAAATCATAGGACAATTCCTACAAATTTTATTAATGCCAAACTCAGAAAACAGCAGCACCCGCCAAAGAAAACGCAAGTAAAATCCGCTGTAAAACAACACTATCATCATTCAAAGTCACAACCTATGAAGCGACGCCACAATCGTTGAAGGAAATTTCCCATAGTGCCATTAGATTAATAGAAGTTCGTAGTCCTCTTTAAAAATCACCCCATACAGCCGCCTTACGTGCTGCCTGAAACAACACATAATTACCCACCTGTACGGACTATTCGAGCGATCCTTCTGAGCATGGCGGCCCGTCATGCATCTCCGCCAAAATGAGCAGAAGGTACTGAATCATGAGCAACGCCGAACCCAAAAGTCCGTTGACCATCATCGCCATCTTCGCCGGAATCATTGAGGCCTCTGCGCTGGCCTCCCTGCCATTTCTCGGTGAAGACAGCCAAGAAATTTACACGTGGTTTCTTGTAGGGTTTCCGCCCTTCTTGACACTGCTTTTCTTTCTTACATTAAATTTCAACACACGATCACTGTATGTCCCTGACAATGCTGAAATACCCACAGAGCACGCACAGGAGATAGCGGCATCGAACTATTTGACCCAAGAAAAAACCAGCGATGAAGCGCCCATAGCCGAGCCTCCTTCAAGTGCAGTTGAATATTCAACAACGAGCACGGTAAAACGTGAACAGTGTCGAGATGATCCCAATGACGCACTTCATGAGAAACTCAATGAACTGTGCGAAAAGCTCGCACAATTAGAACTCATGATAAACACGCCGAACAGCCCGGTGCTACCCGACAACACACCCCCATCCAGCATTTTTCTATCAGGCAGCGGCGCGAATCAATTTATTGAACATCATGTACTAAGCGCGTTGAAGCAATCACGACTTTCACCCAGTAACGGAAGTGGAGAGTCGTTGGTTTTTTACAATATGGATGCTGGTATTCAAACGACGATTACCAATAAACCCATGTCCTCCACACCCCATAAGGCATGGCCATGCACAGACCCACAGTAATAAAAACGATGAATAAAAAAACCCGGCCAAGGCCGGGTTTTTTTCAAACGAGGAGAATGCTTAAATCAGCGAACGCCCCTTGTTTGCGGCAATGCGCATGCGCAAGGCGTTCAGCTTGATGAAGCCCGCTGCATCGGCCTGGTTGTAAGCACCGCCATCTTCCTCGAAGGTAGCAATGTTGGCGTCGAACAGCGAGTCATCAGACTTGCGACCTGTCACGATCACGTTGCCCTTGTACAGCTTCAGACGTACAACACCGTTCACGTTCACCTGCGAAGCGTCGATCATTTGCTGCAGCATCAGACGCTCTGGGCTCCACCAGTAACCGGTGTAGATCAGGCTGGCGTACTTCGGCATCAGCTCATCTTTCAAGTGAGCGACTTCACGGTCGAGGGTGATCGACTCGATGGCGCGGTGTGCACGCAGCATGATGGTGCCGCCCGGGGTTTCGTAGCACCCACGAGACTTCATGCCGACATAGCGGTTTTCGACGATATCCAGACGCCCGATGCCGTTCTCGCCGCCGATGCGGTTGAGGGTTGCCAGCACGGTAGCGGGGGTCATTTCCACGCCGTCGATAGCAACGATGTCACCGTTGCGGTAGGTCAGTTCGATGTAGGTCGGTACGTCCGGCGCGTTTTCCGGCGACTTGGTCCAACGCCACATGTCTTCTTCGTGCTCGGTCCAGGTATCCTCAAGCACACCGCCCTCATAGGAGATATGCAGCAGGTTGGCGTCCATCGAGTACGGCGACTTCTTCTTGCCGTGACGCTCGATTGGAATCGCGTGCTTCTCGGCATAGTCCATCAGCTTTTCACGCGAGAGCAGGTCCCACTCGCGCCATGGCGCAATAACCTTCACGCCTGGCTTGAGCGCGTAGGCACCCAGCTCGAAACGTACCTGGTCGTTGCCCTTGCCGGTCGCGCCATGAGAAATGGCATCGGCGCCGGTTTCGTTGGCGATTTCGATCAGACGCTTGGCAATCAGCGGACGAGCGATGGAGGTACCCAGCAGGTACTCACCTTCGTAAACGGTGTTGGCGCGGAACATCGGGAACACGAAGTCACGCACAAACTCTTCGCGCAGGTCGTCGATGTAGATCTCTTTGACACCCATGGCCTGAGCCTTGGCGCGGGCCGGTTCGACCTCCTCGCCCTGCCCCAGGTCGGCGGTGAAGGTCACCACTTCGCAGTTATAGGTATCTTGCAGCCACTTGAGAATTACCGAAGTATCAAGGCCGCCGGAATACGCCAGTACGACCTTTTTTACGTCCGCCATGCCATCACTCCACGGGGTTGTACGGAAAACCGATGATTCTACCGGTCTTACCGCAACATTTACAGTGGGGCGACAGCTTGTGACGACAAAGCGACAGGAACGGTCGAGGGCGCGACGGACGGTCGCCCCTCAACCTCAGGACTTAACGGCCGGCTTGGCAACAGAGGTGTTGGCTGCAGGCACTTGGCCCGGTGCTGTCGACGCCGCATCAGGTGCCTTGCCAAGCGGCTTTTCGCTGGCGGCTTCTACCGGCTTTTCAACGGGCGCCACACGGTCCAACTGAATGTTCACGCGGCGATTGCGCGAGCGGTTGGCCGGGCTGTTGTTCGGTGCAAGTGGATACCGCTCACCATGGAAACGCAGCGTGATCTGCTCTTCTGCAATACCGTGGCTTTTAAGATAATCCATGACGGCCAGCGCACGCCGACGTGACAGGTCACGGTTGGTCAGGCGATTGCCACTGTTGTCCGAGTGGCCATCAAGCTCAATATGATTGACCGTAGGATCAGCCTTGAGGAAGTCGAGGATGATGTCCAGTCGCGCTTGGGCATTGGCATCCAGGTCGATACCGCCACCCGGGAAGTCGACCCGGGTCTGACGCACCTGGTCGTAGTTCATCGGCAACAACTTGGCCGCACAGACCTGGTAGTCACCGTAGGCCTGGCCAAACTTGACCGGCAACACGCGCACTTCCATCGCCCGCCCCGCCTCACCCGCATAATTGCGGACCACGGTACTGCGGCCGTCCAGCAAGCCATTGATCAAACGGCTGGCCTGGCCTTGCGTGCTGTTGAACAGCACACCGTTACGGGCCATGCGCACAGTGCCCAGGTTGATATCGCCACGCCCGGGCTGCCACGGCGCGGCGGCGGCCAGCAAGGTTGCCGAACCTGTCCCCAGTACATTGCTGTTCGAACGCAACTGGAAGGTCGGCTGTTCGCCCGCGCGACGCACGAACTCACCGGAGCCGAAATTGGCAATCGGCTGGATCAATCGGCACTCGAACTGATCACCCTCGACCTTCCACTCGACGCTTTCCAGACGCGTCTGGAAAGTAAGTGCCATGGCAGGCAGGCTGGCAAACATGCTGAGCAGGGCTAGATAATGCTGGCGCACGGGCGGCTCCACAAATTTTTCACGGCATACCTGCAAGGTATCGGTAGGCCCTGGCAAAACTTGATAGCGAGTGCTCGGCCCCGGCTTTTCCGGTAGCATTCACCTTGAGTTCGACCCGCCTGGAATCCCCAATGTCCGACCGCCTGACCCTCCTGCGTCCTGACGACTGGCATATCCATCTTCGTGATGGTGCCGTCCTGCCCCACACCGTTGGCGATGTGGCGCGCACCTTTGCCCGCGCGATCATCATGCCAAACCTGGTACCACCAGTGCGCAACGCCGCCGAAGCCGGCGCCTATCGCGAGCGTATCCTCGCGGCCCGTCCGGCTGGTAGCCGCTTCGAGCCGTTGATGGTCCTGTACCTCACCGACCGTACCCAACCCGAGGAAATCCGCGCGGCCAAAGCCAGCGGTTTCGTCCACGCCGCCAAGCTTTATCCAGCGGGTGCGACCACCAACTCGGACTCGGGTGTCACCAGCATCGACAACATCTTCCCGGTGCTCGAGGCCATGGCTGAAGTCGGCATGCCGCTACTGGTACACGGTGAAGTAACGCGTAGCGAGGTCGACGTCTTCGACCGCGAGAAGCAGTTCATCGACGAACACATGCGCCGCGTAGTCGAGCGTTTCCCGACGCTTAAAGTGGTCTTCGAACACATTACAACGGCCGATGCCGTGCAGTTCGTGACAGAAGCACCGGCCAACGTCGGGGCAACCATTACTGCTCAGCACCTGCTGTACAACCGCAACCACATGCTGGTCGGTGGCATTCGCCCGCACTACTACTGCCTGCCTATCCTCAAGCGCAATACGCACCAGGTCGCCCTGCTCGATGCCGCTACCAGCGGCAACAGCAAGTTCTTCCTGGGCACCGACTCGGCGCCGCATGCCCGTCACGCCAAGGAAGCCGCCTGCGGTTGTGCCGGCTGCTACACCGCCTACGCCGCTATCGAGCTGTATGCCGAAGCATTCGAGCAGCGCAATGCGCTGGACAAACTCGAAGGTTTCGCCAGCCTGCATGGCCCTGCGTTCTACGGCCTGCCGGCCAATACCGACACTATTACCCTGGTCCGCGAAAGCTGGACCGCCCCGGATAGCCTGCCATTCGGCGAGCACACCGTGGTACCGCTGCGCGCCGGTGAACAACTGCGCTGGCGCCTGCTGGAGACAAATGCGTGAGTGATGATCACTTCGACCTCGACCAGGAAGGTCATAGCGGCGGCCCGCGTCACCCGATGGCCGAACGCTTTCGTGGTTACCTGCCAGTAGTAGTGGATGTCGAGACGGGCGGTTTCAACTGCGCAACCGACGCCTTGCTGGAAATTGCCGCCGTGACCATCGGCATGGATGAGAAAGGTTTCCTGTTCCCCGAGCACACCTATTTCTTCCGTGTCGAACCGTTTGAAGGCGCCAATATTGAACAGGCCGCACTGGAGTTCACCGGCATCAAGCTGGACCATCCGCTACGCATGGCTGTTAGCGAGGAGGCCGCGCTAACCGACATTTTCCGTGGTGTGCGCAAGGCCTTGAAGGCCAATGGCTGCAAGCGGGCAATTCTGGTCGGCCACAACAGCAGTTTCGACCTGGGCTTCCTCAATGCCGCGGTAGCCCGGAACGATATGAAGCGCAACCCGTTTCATCCGTTCTCCAGCTTCGACACGGCTACCCTGGCGGGCCTGGCCTATGGCCAGACCGTACTGGCCAGGGCCTGTCAAAGTGCCGACATCGACTTTGACGGACGTGAAGCACATTCGGCTCGCTATGACACCGAAAAAACCGCCGAGCTGTTCTGCGGTATCGTCAACCGCTGGAAACAAATGGGCGGCTGGCAAGACTTCGACGACTGAAGTCGACAGCCACGCATAAAAAAACCGGCCACTGGGGCCGGTTTTTTTATGCGTGGTGCTTACAGCTTGCCAGCATTCTCGCTCAGGTAAGCAGCAACGCCTTCTGGCGAAGCGGTCATGCCCTTGTCGCCTTTTTTCCAGTTGGCAGGGCAGACTTCGCCGTGCTCTTCGTGGAATTGCAGGGCGTCGACCAGACGCAGCAGCTCGTCCATGTTACGGCCCAGCGGCAGGTCGTTGACGATTTGCGAACGGACCACACCGTTGGTGTCGATCAGGAACGCGCCACGGAAGGCTACGCCACCTTCGGACTCAACGTCATAGGCCTTGCAGATCTCGTGGGAGATGTCAGCGGCCAGGGTGTATTTGACCGGGCCGATACCGCCGTTGTTGACGGGGGTATTACGCCAGGCATTGTGGGTGAAATGCGAGTCGATCGAAACACCGATGACTTCGACGTTACGCGCCTGGAAGTCAGGAATACGGTGGTCCAGGGCGATCAGCTCGGACGGGCAGACGAAAGTGAAGTCCAGTGGGTAGAAGAACACCAGGCCGTACTTGCCCTTGATGGCCGAAGCCAGGTTGAAGCTGTCGACGATCTCGCCATTGCCGAGTACGGCTGGAACCGTGAAATCCGGGGCTTTTTTGCCTACGAGCACGCTCATTCGATATCTCCTGATGTAGTGGAATGGTATGCACAGCAGGGCACATGGCCCACCTGGCATCGCATGGACTGACCATCATACACCGCCCAACGTGTACCGCCGAATTTAAGGGCGGTCACTGACCAGGCTGCCGTCCGTCGCGGCGAACGGGATCACTCAACAAAGTGCTTTGACAAGCATTCTCATTAACATTAAGATCCTCCGCATTGAGCCTTTAGCCACGATGGTCTCCTCTATGTATGTGTGTCTTTGTGTTGGTGTTACCGACGGACAGATCCGCGATGCAATCTACGACGGCTGCTGTAGCTACCGTGACGTACGCGAAGCGACCAATGTGGGCACTCAGTGCGGCAAATGCGCCTGCCTGGCTAAACAAGTCGTACGCGAAACCCTGACCGAGCTGCAAGTGAGCCAGGCTGCACTGCCTTATCCGGTAGAATTTACTGCAGCATAATTCAGACTTTCCAAGAACCGGACCCAGCGTCCGGTTTTTTTATGCCTGCAATTCAAGTGCTTAGGACTAAGACGCGGAACAAAAACATTCTTATTCCTATTAGTTTCTATTTATTATTCAAGAACTTAGGTTTGACAGCAAAAGTTGCCCGGCTCACACTCAGGGCTATTGAGCTCACCTACAGGGCAGGACCCCATCATGAAAGGCGACGTTAGCGTCATCCAGCATCTCAACAAGATCCTCGGAAACGAGCTGGTCGCAATCAACCAATACTTCCTGCATGCCCGTATGTATGAAGACTGGGGCCTGGATAAGCTCGGCAAGCACGAGTACAAAGAATCCATCGATGAAATGAAACACGCTGACAAACTGATCAAGCGGATTCTGTTCCTCGAAGGCATCCCGAACGTGCAGGACCTTGGCAAACTGTTCATTGGTGAGCACACCAAGGAAATGCTCCAGTGCGACCTGAAAATCGAGCAGACAGGTCTAGCCGATCTCAAGGCCGCGATTGCCCACTGCGAAACGGTTGGCGACTTCGGTAGCCGCGAGCTGCTGGAAGACATCCTCGAAGCCGAGGAAGAGCACATCGACTGGCTGGAAACCCAACTGAGCCTGATCGACAAGGTCGGCCTGGAAAACTACCTGCAGTCGCAGATGGGCGAGTAAGCCCGTCTTTCTCGCAGCTAACAAAAAGCCCCGCAATGCGGGGCTTTTTGTTAGCTGACAAGAATCAGGCTTCGGCAGCCTTGGCCTTGGCAGCCGCTTCCTTGATCAGCGTCTGCAGTTCGCCGTTGGCAAACATCTCGGTCATGATGTCACTGCCGCCGACCAGCTCACCGGCCACCCACAATTGTGGGAAGGTTGGCCAGTTGGCGTACTTCGGCAGGTTGGCGCGAATTTCCGGGTTTTGCAGGATGTCCACGTAAGCGAACTTCTCGCCGCAACCCATTACAGCTTGCGCCGCTTTGGCGGAGAAGCCGCACTGCGGGGCATTGGGCGAGCCTTTCATGTAAAGCAGAATGGTGTTGTTGGCAATCTGCTCTTTGATTGTTTCGATGATATCCATGGAGCACCTCGGCTGAACTTTCCGACGCGGTTGTCGGCACGGTGACGCATTGTATCGGAAAGCCGAGCGTGGCGCTCGGCCTTGCCAACATCCCCCTTAGCCCACCGTCCAGGGGCAAATTTAGCGCAACTGGAGCCGTCCGGAGGGCCACGCTTGAGTGAGCAGATACCTTGCGCCGGATATGCGAATGAGCACGTAGCCGGTGCGGTGATGCACTCAACAGCGTGAGCAGCGTTTGCCAAGCCGCTGGCAGGCAGTGTAAAACCTTGTGGCGTACACAAAAAAGCTGTTCCCCATTGGGTTATCGCAGATTCGGCAGTGCCGATGTTGCAGCCCCTCTTGGTAAGACGCGACATTTAATTATAGTATTGCGTCTCCCCCTAATTTCGTCGCCACGTGCGGCTTTCGCCGCAGGTCTCACCCGTTTTTCCAAAAACCGGCTTTAGATGATCTGCGGTCTGTTGCAAAAAGGTAGTCAATGATGAACGCAAGGCACTTTCTCTCCCTGATGGACTGCACCCCCGACGAACTGCTCGGTGTGCTCCGTCGTGGCATCGAGCTGAAGGACCTGCGTAACCGAGGCGTGTTGTTCGAACCCCTGAAGAACCGCGTACTGGGGATGATCTTCGAGAAGTCTTCGACCCGCACCCGCCTGTCATTCGAGGCTGGCATGATCCAGCTCGGCGGCCAAGCCATCTTCCTCTCGCCGCGCGACACCCAGCTGGGTCGCGGTGAGCCGATCAGCGACTGCGCCATCGTCATGTCGCGCATGCTGGATGCGGTGATGATCCGTACCTTCGCCCACAGCACGCTGACCGAGTTCGCCGCCAACTCGCGGGTACCGGTGATCAACGGCCTGTCCGATGACCTGCACCCTTGCCAACTGCTGGCCGACATGCAGACATTCCTCGAACACCGCGGCTCGATCCAGGGCAAAACCGTGGCCTGGATCGGCGACGGCAACAACATGTGCAACAGCTATATAGAAGCCGCCATCCAGTTCGACTTCCAATTGCGCATCGCCTGCCCGGAAGACTACGAGCCGAATCCTCAATTCGTCGCCCAGGCCGGCGACCGCGTCACGATCGTCCGCGATCCGAAAGAGGCTGTGCGGGGCGCCCATCTGGTGAGCACCGATGTCTGGACTTCCATGGGGCAGGAGGAGGAAACTGCACGGCGTCTGAAGACGTTCGCACCTTACCAGGTAACGCGCGAGCTGCTCGACCTCGCTGCCCCCGATGTGTTGTTCATGCATTGCCTGCCTGCTCACCGCGGCGAGGAAATCAGCATGGACCTTCTCGACGACCCACGCTCGGTCGCTTGGGACCAGGCGGAAAACCGTCTGCACGCACAGAAGGCGCTTCTTGAATTCCTTGTTGAACCGGCTTACCACCACGCATGAGTCAACCTTTACTGCTCAACCTTCGCAACCTGGCCTGTGGGTACCAAGGCCAGCGCGTTGTCCAGAACCTCAACCTGCACCTGAACGCCGGCGATATCGGTTGTTTGCTCGGCTCTTCCGGGTGCGGAAAAACCACCACGCTACGCGCCATCGCCGGCTTTGAGCCCGTGCATGAGGGCGAGATACAGCTGGCAGGCGAAGTCATCTCCAAAGCAGGGTTCACCCTCGCACCAGAAAAGCGCCGAATCGGCATGGTGTTCCAGGACTATGCACTGTTCCCTCACCTCACCGTGGCGCAGAACATTGCATTCGGCATTGGCAAACACCCACAACAGCAACACGTGGTCGAGGAAATGCTCGAGCTGGTCAAGCTCGGTGGCCTTGGCCAACGCTACCCTCATGAGCTTTCTGGTGGCCAACAGCAACGGGTTGCACTGGCCCGCGCCTTGGCGCCCGAGCCACAACTGCTGCTGCTTGACGAGCCGTTTTCGAACCTTGATGTCGAACTGCGTCGACGCCTCAGCCATGAAGTGCGTGACATTCTAAAGAGCCGTGGTACCAGCGCGATCCTGGTTACCCACGATCAGGAAGAAGCCTTTGCGGTCAGCGACCATGTCGGTGTGTTCAAGGAAGGTCGACTGGAACAGTGGGATACGCCCTACAACCTGTACCATGAGCCCCTGACCCCCTTCGTGGCCAGCTTCATTGGCCAGGGCTACTTCATTCGCGGTCAACTGACCAGCCCGGAGTCCGTACAGACCGAACTCGGCGAGCTCTGCGGAAATCGCGCCTACACCATGGCCATTGGCAGCGCAGTGGATGTACTGCT
Organism: Pseudomonas sp. HLS-6 TE3448; assembly: GCF_053629555.1. Lineage (NCBI taxonomy): Bacteria > Pseudomonadati > Pseudomonadota > Gammaproteobacteria > Pseudomonadales > Pseudomonadaceae > Pseudomonas > Pseudomonas sp. HLS-6 TE3448. Next base: position 235,953 of record NZ_JBRJIO010000001.1, read on the forward strand.
GCGGCCAGACGATATCGTCTATGCACCTGACAGCGAGCTCAAGGCTCGCATTGTCGGCAAGAGCTTCCTCGGCGCGTCCACGCTGTATCGCCTGCAACTGGCAACCGGCAGCCAGCTCGAAGCGATATTCCCCAGCCACATCGACCATTTGCCTGGCAGCGAAGTCGGTATCGTGGTTGCGGCAGACCACTTGGTGCTGTTTCCGGCACCCGGCAGCGTTGCCGCACAACTCCAGCCAGGCGACAACGGCGTGCGTCGTTACAGCCCGGCCGCTTGATAGCCAGGGGCGGGCTTGCCCGCCCCACACGCCTTATCGATCCACACAGCAGCTATCAGTCGCGGGCGATCTCGGCAAAGCTTGCCTGCGTGTGGGTCGCCAATACGTCAGCCGCCAACTCAACCTCAAGGCCACGCCGCCCGGCACTGACAAAAATCGTCGGCAGCGGCTGTGCAGACTGATCAATGAACGTGCGCAAGCGCTTCTTCTGCCCCAGCGGGCTGATGCCCCCCAACAGATAACCCGTGGCACGCTGAGCGGCCGCGGGGTCGGCCATCTCGCACTTCTTCACCCCGGCAGCATGGGCCAGGGCCTTGAGGTCCAGGGAACCTGCCACCGGCACCACCGCCACCAGCAACTCGCCCTTTTCACTGCAGGCCAATAGCGTCTTGAACACCCGCGCGGGCTCCAGCCCCAACTTCTCCGCAGCCTCCAGCCCATAAGAAGCCGCTTTGGGGTCATGTTCGTAACTGTGTACGCGATGTTCGGCACGAACCTTTTTCAATAGATCGAGAGCGGGGGTCATGCGGACTCCTGGCAGGCCGTAAAGACAAATTTCGTCGGCTACTTTAGGACAAAACCCACAGAGCAGCTACACAGGGGGCTACATCACGTCCAAGCACAGCCCTTGCAGCGTCCAGCACCATCCTGCAAACCAATAGTCAGATTGTGAATTGCCGTTCACTTTCGACCTTTGACATAAGCGTTTCTTGTCTATATTTTTTCGATTTTGAATATAAGCCAACACCCCCAAAGCCCCTTCCAGCAGAAATTGGGGAATTTCTGCCGGAGCATGTCGAGCGCCAAAGCGCCTCACAACAACAAGAACCGAGGTAACGAATGACCATTGCCCAGCAACAACCGACACTTTCCAGCCAGTGCATGGCCGAGTTCCTGGGAACAGCCTTGTTCATATTTTTTGGCACGGGATGCGTTGCAGCGCTCAAGGTCGCCGGCGCCAGCTTCGGATTGTGGGAGATCAGCATCATCTGGGGCATTGGCGTGAGCATGGCGATCTACCTGACCGCCGGCATCTCCGGCGCTCACCTCAACCCTGCGGTCAGCATTGCCCTGTGCCTGTTCGCAGGTTTTGAAAAACACAAACTGGCGTTCTACATCGTCGCCCAGATCGCCGGTGCTTTCTGCGGCGCTGCGCTGGTGTACACGCTCTACAGCACGCTGTTCTTCGATTACGAACAAACCCATCAGATGCTGCGCGGCACCCAAGGCAGCCTTGAGCTGGCCGCCGTGTTCTCGACCTATCCGCACCCGGCGCTCTCTACCGGCCAGGCTTTCCTGGTTGAGGTGATCATTACCGCCATCCTGATGGCGGTGATCATGGCCCTTACTGACGACAACAACGGCTTGCCACGCGGCGCGCTGGCACCCGTACTGATCGGCCTGCTGATCGCAGTGATCGGCAGCGCGATGGGCCCGCTGACCGGTTTTGCGATGAACCCCGCACGCGATTTCGGGCCTAAACTGATGACCTACCTTACGGGCTGGGGACCAATCGCCTTCACCGGTGGCCGTGAGGTGCCCTATTTTCTGATCCCGGTAATTGCGCCGATCATAGGGGCAAGCCTTGGTGCCGCCCTGTACCGCGGCGTGTTCGCCCGCAACCTGCCCTCTGCAGCGAACATGACCGTCCAGACCGACGACAACCCTCAGGGCAAGACCCAGGCATCCTGATGCCGGGCCAGCGGGCCAACGCCCGCCCTACCCTGACTCCACCTTATTTAGTGCAAGGCCAACGACATGACAGACACCCATAACAAGAACTACATCATTGCCCTGGACCAGGGCACGACCAGTTCGCGGGCCATCATTTTCGACCGGGACGCCAACGTGGTCGGCACCTCGCAGCGCGAGTTCGCACAGCACTACCCTCAGGCTGGCTGGGTCGAGCACGACCCCATGGAGATCTTCGCCACCCAGAGCGCAACCATGGTCGAGGCGCTGGCCCAGGCAGGCCTGAGCCATGATCAAGTGGCGGCCATCGGCATCACCAACCAGCGCGAAACCACCGTGGTCTGGGACAAGGAAACCGGTCGGCCGATCTACAACGCCATCGTCTGGCAGTGCCGACGCAGCACCGAAATTTGCGAACAGCTCAAGCGCGATGGCCTGCAGGACTACATTCGCGAAACCACAGGCCTGGTGACCGACCCCTACTTTTCCGGCACCAAGCTCAAATGGATCCTCGACAACGTCGAGGGTGCCCGCGAGCGCGCTGAAAAAGGCGACCTGTTGTTCGGCACAATCGATACCTGGCTGATCTGGAAATTCTCTGGCGGCAAGGTTCACGTCACCGACTACACCAACGCCTCGCGTACCCTGCTCTTCAACATCCACACCCTGGCGTGGGACGAGAAGATGCTGCAAGTCCTGGGCATTCCTCGCCAAATGCTGCCTGAGGTTCGCGCCTCCTCCGAGGTGTACGGGCACACCAAAAGCGGCATCGCCATTGCAGGCATCGCCGGCGACCAGCAGGCCGCACTGTTCGGCCAGATGTGCGTGGACGCCGGGCAGGCAAAAAACACCTATGGCACCGGCTGCTTTCTGCTGATGAACACCGGAACAAAGGCCGTCACGTCGTCTCACGGCCTGCTCACCACCATCGCCTGCGGCCCTCGCGGCGAAGTGGCTTACGCCCTGGAAGGCGCCGTATTCAACGGTGGCTCCACCGTACAGTGGCTGCGTGACGAACTGAAAATCATCAATGACGCCCACGACACCGAGTACTTCGCCAGCAAGGTCAAGGACAGCAACGGGGTCTACCTGGTGCCAGCGTTCACCGGCCTTGGCGCCCCTTACTGGGACCCCTATGCCCGCGGTGCGCTGTTCGGCCTGACCCGAGGGGTCAAGGTTGACCACATTATCCGAGCGGCCCTGGAGTCGATTGCCTACCAGACCCGGGACGTACTCGACGCCATGCAACAGGATTGCGGCGAACGCCTGAGCGCCCTTCGCGTCGATGGCGGTGCAGTCGCCAACAACTTCCTGATGCAATTCCAGGCCGATATTCTCGGCACCTGCGTTGAGCGCCCACAGATGCGCGAAACCACCGCCCTCGGTGCTGCTTACCTCGCCGGCCTGGCATGCGGCTTCTGGAGTAGCCTGGACGAACTGCGCGGCAAAGCGATCATCGAACGCACGTTCACCCCGCAACTGGATGAAGTGCAGAAAGAAAAACTGTATGCCGGCTGGCTCAAAGCCGTAGACCGCACCCGTGACTGGGAACCGCACGACGAGAACTGAAACCACCGCAGTGCCCCTTGAAGGCAGCGCGAAAACGCTGGGCGTCGGCTTTGCCGGCGCCAAGGCCGCAGGTCAATGCAAGGCGTTGTGCCATCCTCCGGGCTGGTCGTAGGAGATTTCCTCCGGCATCATGGAGAAATTTGCCCGGCCGCCCAAAGGACAGCCCATGAACCTGCCTCCTCGTCAGCAGCAAATCCTCGAACTGGTCCGCGAACGCGGCTATGTCAGCATCGAGGAAATGGCCCAACTGTTCGTCGTGACGCCGCAAACCATTCGGCGGGACATCAATCAACTGGCCGAAGTCAACCTGCTGCGCCGTTACCATGGCGGCGCCGCCTACGACTCCAGCATCGAAAACACCGCCTACGCGATGCGCGCCGATCAGATGCGCGACGAAAAACAACGCATCGCCGAAGCTGTCGCAGCGCAAATTCCCGACCATGCGTCGCTGTTCATCAACATTGGTACCACCACCGAGTCCATTGCGCGCGCGCTGCTCAATCACAACCACCTGAAAATCATCACCAACAACCTTCACGTAGCCTCGATCCTGAGTGCAAAAGACGATTTCGAAGTACTGCTGGCCGGTGGCAACGTACGCCGCGATGGCGGTGTGGTCGGCCAAGCCAGTGTCGACTTCATCAACCAGTTCAAGGTCGACTTCGCCCTGGTCGGCATCAGCGGCATCGATGAAGATGGCAGCCTGTTGGACTTCGACTACCAGGAAGTGCGTGTATCCCAGGCCATCATTGCCAATGCACGGCAGGTCATCCTGGCCGCCGACTCCAGCAAGTTCGGGCGCAACGCGATGGTACGCCTGGGATCAATCAGCCTGGTGGACTGCCTGGTCACCGATCAGCAGCCCGTCGCCGCACTGACTCAGTTGCTCAACCAGCAGAAGATCCGCCTGGAAGTCGTCTAGCCCCTCCCCTCACGGCTGCCGCCAACGACAGCCGCCCATCATGTTCGTTATTTTTCATTTAGACCTGTAGATCAGCATTTTCTATCAAGTCCGGCTAGCGGCGGCTATGCCATTGCGCTAATATTTTCGAAAATGAACATCAATGTTCACATTCAAATTCAGGAGCCGCCCGTGTCCCTCTCCCGCCAAGCGCCCACTACCCTCGATGAAACCTATGACATCGCCGTGATCGGCGGCGGTATCAATGGCGCAGGGATTGCCGCAGATGCAGCAGGGCGCGGGCTGTCAGTGTTGCTTTGCGAAAAAGACGACTTGGCCAGCCATACCTCGTCTGCCAGCAGCAAGTTGATCCATGGTGGCCTGCGCTATCTGGAGCACTATGAGTTTCGCTTGGTACGCGAAGCATTGGCAGAACGCGAAGTACTGCTGGCCAAGGCCCCGCACATCGTCAAGCCGATGCGCTTCGTACTGCCTCACCGCCCTCACCTGCGCCCAGCCTGGATGATTCGCGCGGGCCTGTTCCTCTACGACCACCTGGGTAAACGCAAACGCCTCGGTGCATCGCGTAGCCTGCGCTTCGGTCCGAGCAGCCCGCTGAAGCCGGTGATCACCCGTGGTTTCGAGTATGCCGACTGTGCAGTAGATGACGCCCGCCTGGTGGTACTCAACGCCATGGCGGCCCGGGAAAACGGCGCGCACATCCTGACCCATACCCGCTGCCTCGGCGCTCATCGCGTCAACGGCCTGTGGCGTGTACAAATCGAGCGCGCCGACGGCACCCAACAGACGATCCAGGCCAAGGCACTGGTCAATGCCGCAGGCCCTTGGGTTGCAACGTTCATCAAGGATGACCTGAAGCTCGATACCTCCTACGGGATTCGCCTGATCCAGGGCAGCCACCTGATTGTGCCGAAGCTGTACGAAGGCGAGCACGCCTACATCCTGCAGAATGAAGACCAGCGCATTGTGTTTGCCATTCCGTATCTGGAGCGCTTCACCCTGATTGGCACGACAGACCGCGAGTACAATGGCGACCCCAACAAGGTGGTCATCACCGAGGCGGAAACCGACTACATGCTCAAGGTGGTCAATGACCACTTCAAACACCCGTTAAGCCGTGCCGATATCGTCAACAGTTACTCTGGTGTTCGTCCGCTGTGCAACGACGAGTCGGACAATCCATCGGCCATCACGCGCGATTACACCCTGTCCCTTTCAGCCGAGGCTGAACAAGCGCCTTTGTTGTCGGTGTTTGGCGGCAAACTGACCACTTACCGCAAGCTCGCCGAGTCGGCCATGCGTGAGCTGGCGCCATTCTTCACGCAAATGAAAGGCAGTTGGACTGCCACCGCCCCACTGCCGGGCGGCGAAGACATGAGCACACCCAAGGCGCTGAGCGAGAGCATCCAGGCCCGATACGGCTGGCTGCCAAGTGCCATCGCTCAACGCTGGGCATTGACCTACGGCAGCCGCGTCTGGCGCCTGCTCGAAGGCGTCCAGGGCCCCGAAGACCTCGGTGAAGCCATGGGTGGGGGATTGTTCGCCCGCGAGGTGGATTACCTGTGCAGCGAAGAGTGGGCTACCAGCGCCGAGGATATTCTCTGGCGGCGAACCAAGCTTGGGCTGTTCACCAGCCCAGCCGAGCAAGAGAAACTAAAGCAGTACCTGCTCCGCGTCGCACTGAACCGCAGCAAGTCCGAAGCGGCCTGAGCCGTTTGACTCACAGGTGACAGCGCATAAAAAATCCGACACCAGAATCTGGTATCGGATTTCCGAGAGGTCCGCTCACGCTCATGTGCCGAACCAAACGGCACTGAGCCTGAGCGGAACGTTTTGCCCGGGTTAGGCGAACCTAAACTGTTACGTTCGCCCGACTCAGGTCAAGCCTTGCGCCAGCCGTGTCCATGCTCGGCATCTTCGTCGTCATCATCACCGCCGTTGCTGGATTCAACGAAATACTGCTTCATTGCTGTACTCATGATGCTCTCCTTGTAAGTTCTCTGGCTCCGTTGCCAGCAAGGTCATACTGCTTTCTAGGCCGTACCTGGAGCAGCAGGCAATGTTTCCGGGCGCCCGCCGTTTGCGGGATCAACCGCTCTCAACAACCCCCGCCTCCCCTGGAAATCAACACCTGCACACGCACGTATGCCACCCTAAAAGCGTTCGGCCTTCCGAACGCGTCACATGACGATGTTCGGCAAGCCGTACGAATAAGCGCCATCAAAAACTGAAAAATCAAATTAATATTCAATAAAATCATAGCGTTACAATAGATTCCGGGGCTTGGCACGACTCATGCTCTACACTCAGTACCCGAATGCGCAAACCGCTTGATTGCAGTGTTCGCTGAACGAATGAGCCCAGCAAAGGCTCCATAAAAAAAACAACGTCGAGGAAATTTTGATGCGTATCGTTCCCCACCTGTTGGGCGCCGCTATCGCGGCCGCTTTGATCAGCACGCCAGTATTTGCCGCCGATCTGACCGGCACGCTGAAGAAAATCAAGGAATCGGGCACCATTACCCTGGGGCACCGCGACGCTTCCATTCCGTTCTCCTACATCGCTGACGCATCGGGCAAACCGGTCGGTTATGCACACGACATCCAGCTGGCAATCGTCGAGGCCCTCAAGAAGGACCTGGACGCACCAAACCTTCAGGTCAAATACAACCTGGTGACCTCGCAAACCCGTATTCCGCTGGTGCAGAACGGCACAGTGGACGTCGAGTGCGGTTCGACCACCAACAACGTCGAACGCCAGCAACAGGTCGACTTCTCGGTCGGCATCTTCGAGATCGGCACCCGCCTGCTGACGAAAAAGGATTCCAAGTACAAGGACTTCCCGGACCTGGCCGGCAAGAACGTGGTCACCACCGCCGGCACCACCTCCGAGCGCATCCTCAAGGCGATGAACGCCGACAAGCAGATGAAGATGAACGTCATCTCGGCCAAGGACCACGGTGAGTCCTTCCAGATGCTCGAGTCCGGTCGTGCCGTTGCCTTCATGATGGATGACGCCCTGCTCGCTGGCGAAATGGCCAAGGCCAAGAAGCCAACCGACTGGGAAGTGACCGGCACCCCGCAGTCCTATGAGATCTACGGTTGCATGGTGCGCAAAGGCGATGCGCCCTTCAAGAAAGCCGTCGATGACGCGATCGTTGCACTCTACAAATCAGGCGAGATCAACAAGATCTACGATAAATGGTTCCAGCAGCCAATTCCGCCAAAAGGCCTGAACCTGATGTTCCCGATGAGCGACGAGCTCAAGGCGCTCATCGCCAACCCCACTGACAAAGCTGCAGACGAAAAGAAGTCCTGATCCCAGGCAGTGACTAACCTTTCATCCGAGGGCGCCCTGTGCGCACTCGGATGCTCGAAGGTGCCCGTGAAACAACTGATCTGAGGGGAGACCCCGATGAATTACAACTGGGACTGGGGCGTTTTTTTCAAGTCCACCGGCGTGGGCAGCGAGATCTATCTCGACTGGTTCATCTCCGGGCTAGGCTGGACCGTCGGCATTGCCGCCGCCGCCTGGGTCATTGCGCTGTTGCTGGGTTCGGTACTCGGCGTCATGCGCACCGTCCCGAACCGTCTGGTATCGGGTATTGCCACGGCCTACGTGGAACTTTTTCGTAACGTACCGCTGCTGGTGCAGCTGTTCATCTGGTACTTCCTGATACCGGACATGCTGCCCGAAGGGCTGCAGGAGTGGTACAAGCAAGACCTCAATCCGACCACCTCGGCCTTCATCAGCGTGGTGATCTGCCTGGGTCTGTTTACGGCTGCACGAGTCTGCGAGCAAGTCCGTACCGGTATCCAGGCGCTGCCACGAGGCCAGGAGTCCGCCGCGCGCGCCATGGGCTTCAGCCTGCCGCAGATCTACTGGAACGTACTGCTGCCGCAAGCGTATCGGATCATCATTCCGCCGCTCACCTCGGAATTCCTGAACGTGTTCAAGAACTCCTCGGTGGCCTCGCTGATCGGCCTGATGGAATTGCTGGCACAGACCAAGCAGACCGCCGAGTTCTCCGCAAACCTGTTTGAAGCCTTCACCCTGGCCACCCTGATCTACTTCACCCTGAACATGAGCCTGATGCTGCTCATGCGTCTGATCGAGAAGAAAGTCGCCGTGCCTGGCCTGATCTCCGTGGGAGGTAAATGATGGACTTCAGTGGAATCATTCCCGCCCTGCCGGCCCTCTGGAACGGCATGCTGATGACCCTGCAACTCATGGTCCTGGGGGTCATTGGCGGTATTGCCCTGGGTACCGTGCTGGCGCTGATGCGCTTGTCCTCCAACAAGCTGCTGGCCAATCTCGCGGGTGCCTACGTCAACTATTTCCGCTCCATTCCGCTGCTGCTGGTCATCACCTGGTTCTACCTGGCGGTACCGTTCGTGCTGCGCTGGATTACCGGCGAAGACACCCCCGTCGGGGCGTTCACCTCGTGCCTGATCGCGTTCATGATGTTCGAGGCGGCGTACTTCTGTGAGATCGTTCGTGCCGGCGTGCAGTCGATCGCCAAAGGCCAGATGGGCGCGGCTCAGGCACTGGGCATGACCTACGGTCAAACCATGCGCTTGATCATCCTGCCCCAGGCCTTTCGCAAGATGACCCCACTGCTGCTGCAGCAGAGCATTATCCTGTTTCAAGACACCTCGCTGGTCTACACCGTCGGCCTGGTAGATTTCCTCAACTCCGCACGTGCCAGCGGCGACATCATCGGGCAATCCAACGAGTTTCTGTTGTTCGCCGGTGCCGTGTACTTCGTTATCAGCTTCTCCGCCTCCTTCCTGGTCAAGCGTCTGCAGAAAAGGTTAACCGTATGATCTCTATCAAGAACGTCAACAAGTGGTACGGCGACTTCCAGGTACTGACCGACTGCAGCACCGAAGTCAAAAAAGGCGAAGTGGTCGTGGTCTGCGGCCCGTCGGGCTCGGGTAAATCGACCCTGATCAAATGCGTCAACGCACTGGAGCCGTTCCAGAAAGGCGACATCATTGTCGACGGCACCTCGATTGCCGATCCGAAGACCAACCTGCCGAAACTGCGTTCGCGAGTGGGCATGGTGTTCCAGCATTTCGAGCTGTTCCCCCACTTGACCATCACCGAGAACCTGACTATTGCCCAGCGCAAGGTGCTGGGCCGCAGTGAAGCCGAAGCGACCAAGAAAGGCCTGGCCTTGCTGGACCGCGTTGGCCTCAGTGCCCATGCGAAAAAGCACCCGGGGCAACTCTCAGGTGGTCAACAGCAGCGTGTGGCAATTGCCCGCGCGCTGTCGATGGACCCGATCGTCATGCTGTTCGACGAACCGACTTCGGCACTGGACCCTGAGATGGTCAACGAAGTACTGGACGTCATGGTTGAGCTGGCACACGAAGGCATGACCATGATGTGCGTGACCCACGAAATGGGGTTCGCTCGCAAGGTCGCCAACCGGGTGATTTTCATGGACCAGGGCCGGATCATCGAGGACTGCCAGAAAGAGGAGTTCTTCGGTAATACCGATGCGCGCCATGAGCGCACACAGCACTTCCTCAGCAAGATCCTGCAACACTAATGCACCACTGCCGCCTGTCCGGTGTTCGCCGGGCAGGCGGCGCTGGTCGTACCAAGGCCACTGTGATGAAATGCGACCCTACGCTCTTTCGCCCAGCCAAGCCTGCACTTGCCGTGAAACCCCGTCTGATCCGTCACCTGTTTCTGCCACCACTGATCCTCCTACTGATGATCGGCCTGGGCGTGGCCGGCTTTCTGATCAGCGAACACAACGGCATACGCACCTTGAGCGAAACAGGCGAACGCCAGCTTGAGCTGCATGCGCGAGCGGTCGAGAGCGAAATCAGCAAGTACACCTACCTGCCAAGCTTGCTGGAGTTGGAGCAGAGTGTCTCAAGCCTGCTGAACGAAACGGATGGCGAACATCGCCAGGCCGTCAATGAATACCTCGAGGGCCTGAACCGACGCAGCCGCAGCCGGGCGATCTATGTCCTGGACACCAGCGGCCGGGTACAGGCCACGAGCAACTGGCGCGATGTCGACAGCTACCTGGGCGAAGACCTGTCCTTCCGTGCCTACTTCCAGGATGCCGTGCGCGGCCAGCCTGGGCGTTTCTATGGCATTGGCAGCACCACGGGCGAACCCGGCTATTACCTGGCACACGGCCTGGAAGAGCATGGCAAGATCATTGGCGTTGCGGTCATCAAGGTGCGCCTTGAAGCCCTCGAAGAACGCTGGCAACGGGCACGTCTGGAAGCCTTCGTCAGCGACGAGAACGGCATCATCATCCTCTCCAGCGACCCTGCGCGGCGTCTGAAGTCAGTACGACCACTGACACCGGAAACCAAGGAGCGCCTGGCACGCAGCCTGCAATACTACTGGTGGCCACTCAACGAACTGCAGCCGCTGTCGCGCGAGAAACTGGGCGACGGCGTGGAGAAGCTGAGTTTCCCGGCCAATGCCGAGCTCGGTGACAGCCACCATGAAGTCGCCTACCTGGCCCAGACTCGCCGCCTGAGTGATACCCCCTGGCACTTTACCCTGCTGACACCACTGCAGGACCTGCGCCGCGAGTCGATCGTTCAGGGGGTACTGGCGGCCGTGGCCTTCGCACTGCTGGCCATCCTCCTGATTGCCTGGAACGAGCGGCGTAAAGTGATCGCCACGCGCCTGGCCGCCCGGGAAGCCCTGGAAGAAGCCAATAGCCAACTGGAGCGCAAGATCGCCGAACGAACAGCCGATCTGCGCGCCAGTAATGAACGCCTAAAGGGCCAGATCCGTGAGCGGCGCCATGCCGAGCAGACACTGCGCCATGCTCAGGACGAACTGGTTCAGGCTGGCAAGCTGGCGGCCATCGGCCAGATGTCTACCAGCATCGCTCATGAACTCAACCAGCCGCTGGCGGCATTACGCACACTGTCCGGCAACACCGTTCGCTTCCTCGAACGCGGTGCGCTGGAAACGGCCAGCACCAACCTGCTGACCATGAACGACCTGATCGATCGCATGGGCCGCATCACCGCCAGCCTGCGCTCATTTGCACGACGTGGTGATGACGGCGGCCAAGCCTCCTTGAGCAAAGCGGTGGAGGCCAGCCTGCAGGTACTCGGCAACCGTATCGCGAGCAGCCAGTTGCAGGTGCACAACGCGTTCGACGACCAGCAACTGGCCATCGACCAGACGCGGCTGGAGCAAATTCTGGTCAACCTGATCGGCAACGCCCTCGATGCCATGGCCGCGCAGCCCCAACCACAGCTATGGCTGGAAGGCGAACTGCTGAACGACAAGTACCGTCTGCGTGTACGCGATAATGGTCATGGCATTGACGATGAAACACGTAAGCACCTGTTTGAACCTTTTTTCACCACCAAACCCGGAGAGCACGGCCTGGGCCTGGGCCTGACCTTGTCCGCCAGCCTTGCCGCCGCTGCCGGCGGCAGCCTGAGTGTCGAACATCCCGCCAGTGGCGGTACCGCGTTCATCCTCAGCCTGCCCCTGGTGTCCGCCGCCTCAGAACCTGCCGAGTCCTTATGAACCAAGCGCCACTTACCGTCCTGATCGTCGAAGATGACCCGCATGTGTTACTCGGCTGCCAGCAGGCATTGGCACTGGAGGACATCGCCAGTGAGGGTGTCGGCAGCGCTGAAGACGCGCTGCAGCGGATCGGCGATGACTTCGCTGGAATCGTCGTCAGTGACATTCGCCTGCCTGGCATCGACGGCCTGGAGTTGCTCAGTAGACTCAAAGCCCGCGACCCTAGCCTGCCGGTGGTACTGATCACAGGTCACGGCGACATCAATATGGCAGTGGGCGCCATGCGCAATGGCGCCTATGACTTCATGGAAAAGCCCTTCTCGCCAGAACGTTTGGTCGACGTGGTACGTCGCGCCCTCGAACAGCGGGGCCTGGCCCGCGAAGTGTTTGCCCTGCGTCGTCAGCTGGCCGAGCAAAGCACCCTGGAAGGCCGGATCATCGGCCGCTCGCCGGCCATGCAGGAGCTGCGTGAGCTGATTGCCAACGTGGCCGACACCTCGGCCAACGTGCTGATCGAAGGTGAAACAGGTACCGGCAAGGAATTGGTGGCGCGCTGCCTGCACGACTTCAGCCGACGCCAGGGTCAACCGTTCGTTGCACTCAATTGCGGTGGCCTGCCAGAGAACCTGTTTGAAAGCGAAATCTTCGGCCATGAGGCCAATGCCTTCACCGGGGCCGGCAAACGCAGGATCGGCAAGATCGAACACGCCAATGGCGGAACGCTATTCCTCGATGAAGTCGAAAGCATGCCGATCAACCTGCAGATCAAACTGCTGCGAGTCCTTCAGGAACGCACTCTGGAGCGCTTGGGCTCGAACCAGAGCATCGCGGTCGACTGCCGGGTAATTGCCGCCACCAAAGCCGACCTCGACGCCCTCGGCCAATCCGGCCAGTTCCGCAGCGACCTGTACTACCGCTTGAACGTGGTGACGCTGGAGCTCCCACCGCTGCGCGAGCGCCGTGAAGACATCCTGCAGTTGTTCGAACACTTCCTGCTGCAGGCATCATTGCGCTTTGATCGCGAAGTACCAGCGCTCGACAGTCAGACCCTGTCACGCCTGATGGCACACGATTGGCCGGGCAATGTCCGCGAACTGCGCAACGTTGCAGAGCGCTATGCCTTGGGCCTGCCGGCCTTCAAGAAAGCCGGTTCCAGCCCTGCACAGGGCCTGGGTTTTTCCGAAGCTGTCGAAGCCTTTGAACGCAACCTGCTCAGCGACGCCCTGCAACGCACCGGTGGCAACCTCAGCCAGGCCAGCCAGGAGTTGGGCATGGCCAAAACCACGCTGTTCGACAAGGTCAAGAAATACGGCCTGGGCTGATGCCCGGGCGCGATGCCACTGGATAGAGAGTCAACGTGGACCTGCTACTCAAAGCCTGCCTCGGCGCTGCTGTCGTGGTGATACTCGCGGCCCTGGCCAAAACCCGCAACTACTACATCGCCGGGCTCGTCCCGCTGTTCCCCACCTTCGCCCTGATCGCCCACTACATTGTCGGCAAGGGCCGCTCCGTGGACGACCTGAAGACCACCATCCTGTTTGGCATGTGGTCGATCATCCCCTACTTCGTCTACCTCGCCGCACTCTACCTGCTGGTAGACCGCCTGCGCCTTGAAGCCTCACTGGCCCTGGCCACTGTCGCCTGGCTGATCGCGGCAACGGTACTGGTAAGCGTCTGGGTACGCTTTCACTAAAGCTGAGCCCAGTGGCTGAGGTCTTCGCGATGCTGGCGCAGGTAAGGCAATACGGCCTCAAGCAAAGGCGCCTTGAACGGCTCCTGAAAGCGGTGCGCCAAGCCGGGAATCAAGCGTAACTGGCTGCCCTGAATATGCGCGGCCAGGTGCACACCATGCATCACCGGCAACAGCGGATCAGCCGTGCCATGCACCACCAGTGCCGGCAGCCGCAAACGGTTGAGCAGTTCGACACGGCTGGGTTCGGCGAGGATTGCCATGATCTGCCGCTTGACCCCATCAGGGTTGAACGCACGGTCGTAGGATGCCGCGGCCTGTTGCAACAACACCTGCCGGTCGTCCATCACCTGCGGGCTGCCCAAGGCGGCAAGCAGGTCGGCTTGCTGCTCAATGGCTGCCTCCCGGCTCGGTGCTCCACGCCGGGCCAGTTGCTCCACCAGTGCCGGGTTCGGCGCAGGCAACCCGGAAGCGCCGGAACTGGACATGATCAGCGTCAGGCTTTCTACCCGCTGCGGCGCGAGGTCAGCCAGGTGTTGAGCGATCATCCCGCCCATGCTCACACCCAGAACATGAAAGCGCCTGACCTGCAACGCGTCCATCAACCCCAGGCCATCCTCGGCCATGTCCGTCAGGGTATAAGGCGCCGACACCGGCAGCCCGAGTTTGTAGCGCAGTACTTCGTAGGTCAGGTTGGCGCCGACCGGTGGTTGACTCCAGGCCGACAACCCAACGTCGCGGTTGTCGTAGCGAATGACCCGAAAGCCTTGCTCGCACAGCGCAGCCACCACCTCATCCGGCCAATGGATAAGTTGCCCGCCCAGGCCCATGACCAACAACAGCGCAGGGTCGGAGCGACGCCCAATACTTTGATAAGCCAGGCTGACCTGCGCCAGTTCGACCCGCTCAGTTGGCACGTTGACGTCACAGCGTGACGCGGCGAACGCAGGTGCACCGCACAGCAGTGCGACAAAAAAGAAAAATGCCCGCATGACAGAAACACCAGAATGCAAATCCCCAGTAGAGCGCGAGTCTGATGACTTTCATTCGGGCGCGCTGCCACAAAACAGTGACCGTTTCATGACAATCGCCAAATGGTCAGACCTGCGGCTAACGCCGCAGGCCCATTGCCTTATGCAAGCTGGCTGCGTAACTGCCGTGCCGCCGCCACCATGTTAACCAAGGCTGCTTCGGTCTCCGGCCAGGCACGCGTCTTCAGGCCGCAATCCGGGTTCACCCAGAGGCGCTCGGCCGGAATACGCGTGGCGGCCTTGCTGATGAGCTTGACCATCTCGGCGGTGTCCGGCACCCGTGGTGAGTGAATGTCATAGACACCGGGGCCAATGTCATTGGGGTAGTCGAACGCTTCAAAGGCCTCCAACAGCTCCATGTCCGAGCGCGATGTCTCAATGGTGATGACATCGGCGTCCATTGCCGCAATCGCCTCAATCACATCATTGAACTCGCTGTAGCACATGTGGGTATGAATCTGGGTATCGTCACGCACCCCGCTGGAACACAGCCGGAAGGCCTCCACCGCCCAGTCCAGATAGCCCTGCCATTGAGCTTGGCGCAATGGCAAACCTTCACGGAAAGCCGCCTCGTCGATCTGAACGATCTTGATGCCGGCCTTTTCCAGATCCTGAACTTCATCACGAATCGCCAACGCCAGTTGCTGCGCCTGAACCTTGCGCGAGACATCTTCACGCGGGAAGGACCACATCAACATCGTGACCGGGCCTGTCAGCATGCCTTTCATGACCTTGTCGGTCTGACGCTGAGCGTACGCGATCCAGGCCACCGTCATGGCTTGCGGTCGGCTCAGGTCGCCATAAATGATCGCTGGTTTGACGCAACGCGAACCATAACTCTGCACCCAGCCGAAACGGGTGAATACATAGCCATCCAGTTGCTCGGCAAAATACTCGACCATGTCGTTACGTTCGGCTTCACCATGCACCAGCACATCCAGCCCCAGGCGCTCTTGCACCTTTACCGCATGACGAATTTCGCTGTGCATGGCATCGGTGTAGTCGCTGGCCGACAGCTTGCCTTGCTTATAGGCCTGACGTGCCAGACGAATCGCCGACGTCTGCGGGAACGAGCCAATGGTGGTGGTCGGGAAGGCTGGCAGCTTCAATCGCTGCCGCTGCGCTTCGATACGCTGGGCGAAAGGTGACTGACGCTGACTGTCGCGAGCACTCACCGCAGCAACCCGCGCCTGAACCTGCGGTTTGTGAATACGTGACGATTGCGCCCGGCTGTGTTTTACCGCGCGGCTGCTGCTCAAGGCGGCCTGCACGTCAGCGTCCTGCAGGTTGTTCAGCGCCTTTGCCAATACAGAAATCTCACTGCATTTCTGGACGGCAAACGCCAGCCAGCCTTTCAGTTCGGCATCGAGCTTATCCTCACGCGCCAGGTCCACCGGGCTGTGCAACAGTGAGCAGGAGCCGGCGACCCAGAGGTTGCTGCCAAAGCGCTGACGCGCCTGCTGCAGTTGCTCCAGCGCCTGGTCCAGGTCGCAACGCCAGACGTTACGGCCATTGACCACGCCCAACGACAGCACCTTGTAGCTCGGCAGACGATCAAGCACTGCCGGGAGTTGCTCCGGCGCACGTACCAGGTCGACATGCAGGCCATCCACCGGCAGGCTGACGGCCAGCCCCAGGTTGTCCTCCAGGGCCCCAAAGTACGTCGCAACCAGCTTTTTCAGAGGGGAATACTGAAGAATGTGATAAGCCCGCTCAAAGGCACTCTTCCACGCCTGCGGCAGATCCAGGCACAGGATTGGCTCATCGATCTGCACCCACTCCACGCCTTGCCGAGCCAGGCGGCTGAGAATCTCACCGTACACGGGCAGCAGTCGCTCAAGCAGGTCGAGCTTGTCGAAGCCCTCGCCCTTGGCCTTGCCAAGCCACAAGTAGGTCAGTGGGCCGATCAGCACCGGCTTGACCGCATGGCCCAGCGCTTGCGCTTCAGCGACCTCATCGAACAATTGTTCCCAACTGAGCAGGAAACGCTGATCGGCACTGAACTCTGGCACCAGGTAGTGATAATTGGTATCGAACCACTTGGTCAGTTCCTGAGCGTACTGGGCTTGCCCCTGCGAACTACCGCAGCAGGTCGTTGCACCACGCGCCATCGCAAACACGGTATCGAGGGTTGGCAGACCGTCATCGCCCCTGGTCGCGGCAAAGCGCTCAGGAATGGCGCCGAAGGCTACCGAGTGCGCCAGTACCTGGTCGTACCAGGCGAAGTCCCCGACCGGCAGCAGTTCGATACCCGCCTCTTTCTGAACCTGCCAATGGCGCGCGCGCAACTCACGGCCAACCGCCAACAGCCCTGCCTGATCCAGGTCGCCTTTCCAATAGGCCTCCAGGGCTTTTTTCAATTCACGGTCAGCGCCGATGCGCGGAAAACCAAGGTTGTGGGCCAGTGCCATGACAAAACGTGCTCCCTGTAAAAGATGACGCTATTGTCGACAGCCGAGGCAACTTGAGACAAACTCAATAAATTCGTGTTCATCTCAAAGTTTACTCATGGAGCCTTCCGGTGCTTGAAATTCGTCACCTGAAAACCCTGCACGCCTTGCGCGAGGCCGACAGCCTGGTAGAGGCAGCAGAACGCCTGCACCTGACCCAATCGGCGCTGTCGCATCAATTCAAGGAGCTGGAAGAGCGCCTGGGTATGCAACTGTTCATGCGCAAGACCAAACCCCTGCGCTTCACCAGTGCCGGCCTGCGCCTGCTGCAGTTGGCCGACGCCACCCTGCCCTTGCTGCGCAGCGCCGAACGCGATATTGCGCGTTTGGCCGGCGGTACTGCAGGGCGCCTGCATATGGCCATCGAATGCCATAGCTGCTTTCAGTGGCTGATGCCGACCATCGACCAGTTCCGCGATGCCTGGCCGGAGGTCGAACTTGACCTGGCCTCGGGTTTCGCCTTTGCACCGCTGCCCGCACTGGCACGTGGTGACCTGGACCTGGTGGTGACCTCCGACCCACTGGAGTTGGCCGGGATCACCTATGTTCCGCTGTTCACTTACGAGGCCATGCTGGCCGTCGCCAATCAGCACCCTCTGGCGGGCAAGAGCTATGTCGTACCCGAAGACCTGTCCAGCGAAACCCTGATTACCTACCCGGTGGAGCGCGACCGCCTGGATATCTTCACCCGTTTCCTGGAGCCGGCCGACATCGAGCCCGCACAGGTGCGTACCGCGGAGCTGACGGTGATGATGATGCAGTTGGTCGCGAGCGGCCGCGGCGTCTGCGGCATGCCACATTGGGCGCTGCACGAGTACAGCTCACGTGGTTATGTGAAGGGCAAGCGTCTGGGCGAGAAAGGCCTGTTCGCCACGCTGTACGCGGCGGTACGTACCGATATGCTCGACGCCCCGTACATGCGCGACTTCCTGCTGACCGCCAAGGACACCTCCTTCTCCACGCTCGACGGCGTCAGCGCGGTGCGTTGAAGGATCAGGCTGGAGCGTGCGTCAACGTTCTGTAGAGCGGCAGAATCCAGTCTCGGGTCAAGGGGGCCAGTTCAAGGTTCAGGGTCGCGTTTGCATCGACCCAGACGGCCTCCTCGATTTCTGCTGCGGGCTCGACACTGGCGTCGGTATGAACCTGGAACAGCTCCGCCTGCACCTCAAACCCAGGCTCGTTGACCGCTGGCGCGCTGAATACGCCAAGGTAGCCTGCTTTCAAGGGGTCGATCTGCAAGCCCAGTTCCTCGTGCAGCTCACGGGCCAGGGCATCGACAGGTTGCTCATGGGCTTCAATCTTGCCGCCTGGCTGCATGAACGCCTGCGTACCACGCTTGCGCACAAGAAGGGTTTGACCCTGCGGGTCGATCAACAGGGCAGCGGCAATGCGAATGATCTTGGTCATGGTCGGCTCTTCACGGAGAACGGGCAATGATACACGCAAGATTTCTGAACACAGACCTCACCGGGAGACCCTGGGCTGGCGTTTGAATCCTGAACCGGGCTATGGTCCAGCCTTGCCCAGGCCCTGAGCCTGACCGAGCCATCGCAAGGACCCTGTATGAGCCTGTCACTTCTCAGTCGCTACGCCTTTTTTGTCTGTTGTGTTCTGTTCACCCTCGCCAGCCTGCCGTTTCTTGAAAACGACTGGCTTTGGCCCTTCACCCTGACCACAGGCGTACTTAGCCTGATTGGCCTGGTTGATTTACTGCAGAGTCGCCACGCCGTCAGGCGCAATTACCCGATTTTGGGCAACATCCGCTATCTGGTCGAAGGTATTCGACCGGAAATCCGCCAGTACCTGCTGGAAGCTGACAGTGATGCCCTGCCCTTCTCGCGCGCGCAGCGCTCACTGGTTTATGCCCGAGCCAAGAACGAAGCCTCGGACAAGCCCTTTGGCACGCTGATCGATGTCTACCAATCGGGCTTTGAGTTCATTGGCCACTCCATGCGCCCGGCGCCACTGAGCGACCCGAACAGCTTTCGAGTCATGGTCGGCGGCCCGCAATGCACACAGCCGTATTCAGCCTCGGTCTTCAACATCTCGGCCATGAGCTTTGGCGCACTCAGCGCCAATGCCATTCGTGCGCTGAACCAGGGCGCCAAACTCGGCAACTTCGCCCACGATACTGGCGAGGGCAGCATCAGCCCTTACCACCGCGAGCATGGCGGCGACCTGACCTGGGAACTGGGCAGCGGCTACTTCGGTTGCCGAACGGCGGAGGGTCGCTTCGACCCTGAGCGCTTCGCCGAACAGGCGCGCAACCCGCAAATACGGATGATCGAAATCAAGATGAGCCAAGGGGCCAAGCCCGGTCACGGTGGCATCCTGCCCAAGCACAAGGTCACCCGTGAAATCGCCGAAACCCGTGGCGTAGCCATGGGCGAAGACTGCATCTCACCGTCACGACACAGCGCCTTCTCGACCCCAATCGAGCTGATGCAGTTCATTGCCCAATTGCGCGAACTCTCCGGCGGCAAGCCGGTAGGCTTCAAATTCTGCCTGGGCCACCCGTGGGAATTCATGAGTATTGCCAAGGCCATGCTCGAAACCGGCATTCTGCCGGACTTTATCGTCATCGACGGCAAAGAAGGCGGCACGGGTGCGGCGCCCGTGGAGTTCACCGACCATATCGGCGTGCCGATGCGTGAAGGCCTGCTGTTCGTACACAACACACTGGTCGGCCTGAACCTGCGCGACAAAATAAAACTGGGGGCCAGCGGCAAAATCGTCAGTGCCTTCGATATTGCCAGTGTCCTGGCCATTGGTGCCGACTGGGCCAACTCGGCGCGCGGCTTCATGTTCGCCATCGGCTGCATCCAGTCGCAAAGCTGCCACACCAACAAGTGTCCAACCGGTGTCGCAACCCAGGACCCACTGCGCCAGCGCGCCTTGGTGGTACCCGACAAAGCCCAGCGGGTGTTCCACTTCCACCGCAACACCCTCAAGGCCCTGGCCGAAATGCTCGCGGCGGCTGGCCTGGATCACCCTTCACAGCTGCAAGCCAAACACCTGGTACGACGCATGTCCGCGACCGAAATCAAACTGTTCTCGCAACTGCACGTGTTCCTCAAGCCTGGTGAACTGCTGACAGGCGCAGTCAGCGGCGAGTTCTACCAGCGTATGTGGCGCATGGCCCGGGCTGACAGTTTTGAGGCGCACACAGACGTAGCCTGATTCAACGGAAAACCGGCCGAGCTTGCTGTGGGATGCCGGGGCTTCGGCGCGGTGTCAGCGCCTTCGCGGCGCCTGCATCGCGGGCAAGACCCGCTCCCACAGGCTGCTCGGCCATTGTTGGAGCTGGCTTGCCTGCGATGGCGTCGTTGGCTTGGAAAAACAAACCCCCGCTAAAAAGCGGGGGTTCGTCAGCAGCCTGATCCATTCACTGGACCGGGTTTTCGTATCAGGACACAGAGCGCGCCACGGCCACACTGTCCTCTTTCGGGGACAGCTTGAACACGTAGTACAGTACCGTCAGCAGCACCAGGAAGGCTGGGCCGACGTACAGTGCGATACGGGTTTCCTCAAAGTACGCCATCAGGCCTACCACCAGGATCAGGAACGCCAGCGCCAGGTAGGAGCTCAACGGCCACAGCCACATGCGGAACTGCAGACGGTCACGTTCGGCCTTGGACAGGCCAGCACGGAACTTCAGTTGCGCCAGCAGGATCATGACCCAGGTCCAGATCGCACCGAAGGTAGCGATAGCGGTGACCCAGACGAACACTTTTTCCGGTACCAGGTAGTTGAGCAGTACACCCAGCAGCAATGCCGCGATCGACAGCAGCAGTGCGTTGCGCGGCACGCCATTGCTTGAGGTGCGGGCAAAGGAGGCAGGCGCCTGGCCATTCTGCGCAAGGCTGTAGAGCATACGACCGGTACTGAAGATACCGCCGTTGCAGGACGACAGTGCCGCAGTGATCACCACGAAGTTGATGATGCCGGCAGCGGTCTTGATGCCCAGACGTTCAAAGGTCATCACGAACGGGCTGCCCTGGCTGCCAATTTCGTTCCATGGGTAGATCGACAGGATCACGAACAGTGCGCCGACATAGAACAGCAGGATGCGCCAGAATACCGAGCCAATGGCATGCGGAATGGTCTTTTGCGGGTTACGCGCTTCGCCGGCAGTCAGGCCGATCATTTCTACGCCAAGGTAGGCGAACATCACCATTTGCAGCGACATCAGCACGCCGGTCACGCCGTTAGGCATGAAGCCGCCATTGCTCCAGAGGTTGGAGATGCCCAGCGCGACGCCATCGTTACCGAAGCCAAACGCGATCACGCCGATACCGCCCAGCACCATCGCGATGATGGTGACGATCTTGATCAGGGCGAACCAGAACTCGAACTCACCAAACGCCTTGACTGCGATCAGGTTGACCCCGCCCATGCTTGCCAGGGCCGCCAGGGCCCAGATCCAGCGAGGTACATCAGGGAACCAGATGCCCATGTAGATGGCCACCGCCGTGATTTCAGCAACACAGGTCACCAACCACAGGAACCAGTAGTTCCAGCCGGTCAGGAAGCCTGCCAATGGGCCGAGGTAGTCTTGCGCGTAACGGCTGAAGGAGCCGGCGACCGGGTTGTGAACGGCCATTTCACCAAGGGCACGCATGATCACCAGGATCGCCAGACCGCCAATGATGTACGACAGCATGATCGCAGGCCCGGCCATTTCAATGGCCTTGGCCGACCCCAGGAACAGGCCGACACCGATACAGGCACCCAGTGCCATCAGGCGGATGTGACGCTCTCCGAGTTCTCGCTTGAGCGGACCGCCTTGGGCGGTATCACCGTGAGAAGGGTGGTTGCCGACTGACATAGAAATACAACCTCATTTTGTTATTGGATATAAACCGATCGTGCAGACCTGGCACCGCCGATAGGCAGGTACGAAGCCTTGCCGGACCAACCTTTTGGGTGAGCCCGTCAGCCCGCAAAACACCACGCAGGCTGAGCAAAAGGGGCGAGCAGTATAAAAAGGCCATCGCAGGTCTTTTCACTATAAAAACCAGGATCTTTGGCGAGAAGTCTCGGCAAAATCCGCTTATACGGAGTGGCATTCCCCGCGCTTACACCGCCCTCAAAAACAGGGCGGGTAAAATAGCACCAAACCAGGGCATTACAACCACAACCAAAGGCGCATGCTCCGATTACGCTCCGAGAAATGCCTTACAAGCTTCTACAAATTTTTCACCTAAGCTGCTCAGCGTCTAAGCTTCAGGCAAGCAAGACGAATACACGTAGCCGGGCTAAAGACTATGGGCGCACTGTGGCAATCGGAACCAACAACGGCTGAAGCCCCTTCTGAACGTCTGGAAGACGTGCCTCCACCCAAAAGCCCTCGCAAGCGTCGCGTCTGGTGGCGGCTGCTGTGGCCCTTGTGGTTATTGCTACTGATCGCCCTCATCGCTGTGGGCTTCGCCATCGCCGAAGAAATGCAGACTTCACGTGTGCAGTCACGTGAATTCAGCCACTTTGCAGCAACCCTCAGTTACTCGATGCACAAAGGCCCGAGCGACGCGATCATGTATCCGGGCGATGGCCCGTTCGATAAGCGCCTGGGCTACAGCGCACTCGGTGACTTCCTGCCTCGCCTGCTCAAGCGCGACTATCTGGTCAGCGAGCAGACACGCTTTTCCCCCGAGCTGATGAACTATGCCAAGCATGGTTTCTTCGTGCCTTACACCGAAAAAATCCAGGCGGGTTTGTCGATTACTGACTGTAAAGGCGAGGCCCTGTATCAGTATCACTATCCGCAGCACCTCTACTCCGACTTTGCTTCGATCCCGCCGGTGATCGTTCACAGTTTGCTGTTCATCGAAAACCGCGACCTGCTTGACCCCAATGATCCCAATGCAAACCCGGCAGTCGACTGGCCACGCTTCGCCAAGGCAGCCTATACCCAGGTCGCCAAGTACCTGGCCCTTCCGGGCCAATCGGCAGGTGGCAGTACCCTGGCCACTCAACTGGAAAAATACCGGCACTCCCCTGACGGGCTGACCGTGTCTGGCAGCGAAAAAATCCGGCAGATGATTTCGGCCAGTGTCCGCGCCTATCAGAACGGCCCACAAACCCTGGAAGCCCGGCAACGTATCGTGCGCGACTACCTCAACAGTGTGCCGCTGTCGGCCGTCCCCGGTCACGGCGAAGTGCATGGTATGGCCGAAGGCTTGAGGGTCTGGTACGGCGCGGACTTCGCCCAGGTCAATCAGTCGTTGTTGTCCACCGACAACGACCCGGCCAGCCTTGCCGCACGAGGGTTGGCACTGCGTCAGGTGCTCTCGCTGATGATCGCACAGCGTCGGCCATCGTATTTCCTGTCCAAAGGCCGCAATGATCTGGCCGAACTGGCCGACAGTCACGTGCGCCTGCTCGCGGCCAACAACATCATCGATCGATCGCTGGCTGACGCCGCGCTGGCCAGCAAAGCGACCTACCGTGACTGGGTTGCCCAGCCGACCATTGTCCCCATCGTCACCAACAAGGGCATCAGCCTGGCACGTGCGCGGCTCTCGGCGATGCTCAACCGCCCCCTGTATGACCTGGATCGCCTTGATCTTTCAGTCACCAGTACGCTGCAGTCCAGCCTGCAAGACCAGATCAGCGAATACCTCAAAAATCTCGCGGACCCAGCCTTTGCAGAAAAAACCGGGCTGTTCGGCGAGCGCCTGCTGACCCCGACCACCACAACCCAGGTACGTTACAGCTTCACCCTCTTTGAACGCACCCCGGACGGTGCACGGGTACGGGTGCAAACCGACAGCACCGATCAACCCTTCGACATCAACGAAGGCAGCAAGCTGGAACTGGGTTCAACCGCCAAACTGCGGGTACTGACCACCTACCTGGAGATCATCGCCGAACTGCATGATCGCTATGCCGACAAAAGCCCGGCCGAGCTGAAAAAAGTCGAGGTGCCCGAGCTGGACCGCATTACCGGCTGGGCGGTGGATTACCTGATTCAGAACAAGGACCGCAACCTCAGCGCGATGCTGGATGCGGCACTGGAGCGCAAGTACTCGGCCAACCCCGGCGAAGCCTTCTTCACGGGTGGAGGCTTGCACGTCTTCAACAACTTCCGCCGCGAAGACAATGGGCGCCTGCCGACCCTGAAGGATGCCCTGCGCGAATCGATCAACCTCCCCTTCATTCGCCTGATGCGTGATCTGGTGCGCTACAGCACGTACCAATCACCGAACAACAGCGGCCAACTGCTCAAAGATGATGCAGACCCACGTCGCCAGGAGTATCTGGCACGTTTCGCCGACCGCGAAGGCACCGACTATCTCAAGCGATTCTGGAAAAAGTACCAACGCAAGACATCCCAAGAGCGCCTCGACACCTTTCTCGACAGCCTGAATGTCACACCGATCCGTTTGGCTGCCGTACACCGGTACCTGTTTCCCGAAGCCGACCAGGCAACCTTCAACGCCTTTGTGCAGGCCCACTTGAAAAAGGACACTTCAGCCGACAAGCGCAAGAAAGACGCGTTGACCGAAAAACGGCTCGAGGAGATGTACATAAACTACGGCCCGGGCCGCTACGACCTGCCCGACCAAGGCTATATCGCCCGGGTTCACCCACTGGACTTGTGGCTGCTGGGCTACTTGCTGAAAAACCCCGGAGCACAATTCAAGGATGCGGTTACAGCCAGCCATTTCGAACGCCAGGAAGTCTATAGCTGGCTGTTCAAGAGCCGGCACAAAGGCGCCCGCGACAGCCGTATTCGGACACTGGTGGAAATTGAGGCGTTTCTCGACATCCATCAACGCTGGAAGCGTGTCGGTTATCCCTTCGACCACCTGGTGCCATCGCTGGCCACTGCTATCGGCAGTTCTGGTGACCGCCCCGCCGCCCTGGCCGAACTCATGGGTATCATCTTGAACGACGGCGTACGCATGCCCACCCTGCGCATCGATACCCTGCACTTCGCGGCCGACACCCCTTATGAAACGCGCCTGATCAGTGACCCAGACCGCGGCGAACGGGTATTGCCGGCGGAGGTCGCCAAGGCCCTGCGCGGTGCGCTGTCACAAGTGGTAGATGCCGGTACGGCACGTCGGGTGTCGGGTAGCTTCAAACTGCCTGACGGTACAGCACTGGTCATGGGCGGCAAGACCGGCACCGGCGACAACCGCATCGAAAGCTTCGGGGCAGGCGGACGCATCCTCGGATCACGCTCACTGAACCGTACTGCGACATTCGTGTTCTACATCGGCGACAGCCATTTCGGCACCCTGACCGCCTTCGTTCCAGGGCGAGCCGCCGAATCGTTCAAGTTCACCTCAGCGTTGCCGGTACAAGTGCTCAAGGGCATGGCGCCACTTCTGATGCCCTACCTTGTGCCAGGCACCCATACGTTGTGCAACATACCCACGCTCACCGCTCAGCGAGGCGCAACGGTTCAATGACCGTGAAAGCGCTTGGCCGTGGTGAAGCTATTGCGCCAGTAACGATTGCTTAACGAATCGATACGAATCGCCTTGCCGCTACGCGGTGCATGAATGAATTGCCCCTCGCCGATGTACAACCCGACATGGCCAATACGACCTTGGCCGTTGCGGTTAAAGAACACCGCATCACCGCGCTTGAGTTGCGGCGGGCTTATGGTCTTGCCCTGCCCCTTGAGCATGGATGATGTGGTGCGAGGCAAGCTGATACCCACCTCACTACGGTACAGATAGACCAACAAGCCACTGCAATCAAAACCGCTCTTTTCCGACATTCCGCCCCAACGGTAAGGCACGCCGATGAGCTCATGGGCACGGTCGACCAGCCGGTCGAGGTTTGCCTCGAGTTCCTGGCGGGCCACGTAGTCGTGCCCACCCTTAGGGGTAACCAAATGAACATTCGCCTGGGCAAAAAATGAAAGGCCCCAGAGCAAGCCTACACGCAAGAAAAAACCAACCACGTCATATACCCCCTGAAGGGTGAAGGAAACGCGGCAGATCTTAGAGTTGACGGGGGCAAGCAGGAATAAAGGGAATCCGAGGGTTATGTAAGAAAAAACCTAGGGCAACGCCCACGACGCCTCTTGCCGTGAACCACACCCGCACACCGAGCGCTTGCTTTAAGATATATCTTGAGTAATATCTAAATAAGTATCTCAAGATATATCTCAGACCCAAAGGCAGCCCTAATGCGCGATCATCCTTCACACCACGAGCACAGCGACCGTCATGACGGCTTTGAACGTCGCAGTGGCCGCGAACGAGGCGAACGAGGCCCGCGAATCTTTGCCCCGGGCGACCTGAAGCTGCTGCTGCTGTCGATGCTCGCCGAACAGCCCTGTCACGGCTATGACCTGATTCGACGCATCGAAGCCCTGTTCGACGGGCGCTACAGCCCAAGCCCAGGCGTCATCTACCCCACCCTGACCTTTCTTGAAGAAAGCGAGTGGATCATCGGCCAGGCCGAAGGCAGCAAGAAGCGTTACAGCGCCACAGCAGCGGGCCTCAAGGCCTTGGCCGAACAGGCCATCGCCCTGGACGGCGTGCGCATGCGCCTTGAGGTCAGCAAACGCTCTATCGGCGTGCATGACCGCCCGCAGGAAATCCACGAAGCCGTACACAACCTGCGCCATGCGCTGCAAATGCACAGCGGGCGCTGGAACCCCGAAGAAATCGTACGGGTGCGCAACCTGCTCAATGACACCGCCAGAGCCATTGTTGCCGGCCCGGCAACGGCCCTTCAGGAGAAAACCGAATGACGGTTAACGACACCACCACGATTCACCGCGTCAACCATGAGATCAAACGCCGTTGCCTGCAGGTACTGCGCGTCACCGATCTGACCCCGCGTATGCGCCGGATCACCTTGGGCGGCCCTGAACTGCAGGGCTTTCTGAGCCTGGGCAGTGATGACCACATCAAACTGCTGTTTGCCTGCTCGCCGCAAGAACAGGCCGCACTGGACAACCCGGGACAGGATCAGGACGGCGTCAAACCGACCCTGCGCGAATACACGCCGCGCCGTATCGACGAAGTGGCAGGCGAGCTGGATATCGACTTCGTACTGCATGGCGACGGCCCGGCCTCTACCTGGGCGGCTCAGGCAACAGTGGGCCAGACGCTGAACATCGCGGGGCCACGCAGCTCAATGGTGGTGCCGGACATGTTCGACAGCTACCTGTTGATCGGTGACGAAACCGCCATTCCGGCGATTGCCCGACGCCTTGAAGAACTGCCGGCCACGCGTAACGCACTGGTGGTCATTGAAGTGGAAAATGCGCTGGAACAACAACCACTGGCAAGCCTGGCAAACGTGCAGATCATCTGGGTTCAGCGTCACCAGCAAGACCTGCTTGAGGTGCTGAAACACCTGCCCCTGCCCGCCGGTGAGCTGTACACCTGGGTTGCCCTGGAAAAGACACTGACCCGCCAGGCCAAACGCCTGCTGCTGGAAGACAAGGGCGTGCAGGAGGACCGGCTCAAAGCGGTCGCCTATTGGCGCCTGGGCGAAGACGACAACCACAACGCGTAAACCGTGGCATCAGGGCTGCGCTCTGGCGGCTGCCAGACGCCTGCCCTGCCATTGATCGAGGCTAATCAACAACAGCCCTAGTGCAACAAAACCCACCAGGATAGCCAGCGCATTGAGCATCACCTGCGCATACCCCAGAGTGGCGACATCAATGAACGGGTAGGGATAAACGCCAATTTCGTGCCCACGCAGCAGCACATAGCCAAAGTAACCCAGCGGGTAAAGCAACCACGGTAAAATCTGTATTGCCCGCAAACTGCCCTTGGGTACACACCACCACCAATACCCCAGGTACAACAGCGGCATGACATCATGCAGCAGTTCATCGACCAGCCATTGCCAGCCTTGCGGCTGCCACAGGTGGCGTAACAACAGGCTGTATGCCACCCCCACCAGCGAAATGCTGACTGCAACCGCAGAACTCACCGAGGGCCGCAGAAAAAACTGCCGCGCCGGGCCTTCTCGGCCAAACGCCGCCTGACTGAGCACTACGGCAACCAGGGTGTTACTGAGTACGGTGAAGTAGCTGAAGACATTCACCAGCCCGCCTATCAGGCTGGCCTGCGCCTGCCAGCGCGCCCACAACACCAGGTACATCTGAATGGCCAGTGCAGCCCACCCCAGGCAGGCCAGCAGCCCTACCCAAGGCACCCGCTGCTCCAGACGCATCAGTTAACGACCCCGTTGCATCTTGACGTACAACTGCTCGACCCTTTCCCGCGCCCACGGCGTACGTCGCAGGAATGTCAGGCTCGATTTGATACTCGGATCGCTCTTGAAACAGCGCAAATCAATACGCTGCGCCAGCCCTTCCCATTGGTAACGCGCAACAAGGGCATTGAGGATCTGTTCCAGGGTCACGCCATGCAGAGGATTTTGATTACCGGCAGTCATGCCTGTGCTCCAGCCAACGAAAGGTGCGCACCTTAGCCGAGCCTTGGCTCCACGTCTGCTTTTTCAGCAACGCCATGCACTCGGATCTCGACCTGTTTCCGACAGT
Source organism: Pseudomonas sp. HLS-6 TE3448 (assembly GCF_053629555.1). Classification (NCBI taxonomy): domain Bacteria; kingdom Pseudomonadati; phylum Pseudomonadota; class Gammaproteobacteria; order Pseudomonadales; family Pseudomonadaceae; genus Pseudomonas; species Pseudomonas sp. HLS-6 TE3448. The sequence goes on from NZ_JBRJIO010000001.1 coordinate 264,605, forward strand.
CTAGTGTGCCCGAGCGTTCTGGCGCACGTCGCAACAGGCTCAGCCAGCGAGATGCAGCATCGAAGTCGGCCTGAACACCACCTTTGCCCCCTGCTGAAGGACTGTTACAGAAGCGGCAACAGTGCCTCACGTTGATTGGACTTTTTTTCTTACACATTCATCTATATCCTGCCCGCCGCACGCTGAAACGCTTCACTCTCCCTAATTAGCAGTTTTGTCTCCGGTGATAGAGCACATTCGGAGGCGTTGCCGTTTTTCCAACAATCAAAAGATAGCGCTATCTCATGCCTCAGTTTTCACCCTCCCGTCGTTCTTCCTCCGTACTGCTGACAGGTTTGACACTTGCCGCAATTGCCCCGCACACCTGCGCCGCGATGCTGGACAGTGACTCCCCCTGGATGCTTGGCGACTGGGGCGGCACCCGCGCAGAACTGGCCGAGCGCGGCTACGACTTCACCCTGGGTTACGTCGGCGAGATGGGCAGTAACTTGCACGGCGGCTACGACCACGACAAGACCGCACGCTACAGCGACCAGTTCACGCTCGGTACGCACCTGGATCTGCAGAAGATCCTCGGCTGGCATGCCACCGAGTTTCAACTGACCGTCACCGAACGCCACGGTGACAACATCAGCAACGACCGCATCAATGATCCTCGCGTAGGTGGTTTCACCTCTGCGCAGGAGGTCTGGGGTCGCGGCGAAACCTGGCGACTGACCCAGCTATGGATCAAGCAGCAGTATTTCGATGGCGCACTGGATGTGAAGATCGGCCGTTTCGGTGAAGGCGAAGACTTCAACAGCTTCCCCTGCGACTTCCAGAACCTGGCCTTCTGTGGCTCACAGGTCGGCAACTGGGTGGGCGGCATCTGGTACAACTGGCCCGTCAGCCAGTGGGCGATGCGGGTCAAGTACCGTCTCAGCCCTGAGCTCTATGCGCAGGTCGGCGCTTACGAGCAGAACCCCTCCAACCTTGAAAGTGGCAATGGTTTCAAGCTCAGCGGCAGCGGCACCCAAGGTGCAGTGCTGCCGATAGAACTGGTCTGGACCCCCACTTTCAGCGGCCTGAAAGGGGAATATCGCGCCGGTTACTACTACAGTAGTGCCAAGGCAACCGATGTTTATAAAGACAGCAACGATCAACCGGCAGCACTCAGCGGCCAGGCCTATCGCAGCAGTTCGAGCAAGCATGGCTTCTGGCTGGGTGCGCAGCAACAGGTGACGTCGCTGGCCAGCGACCACTCCCGCGGCCTGAGCGTTTTCGCCAACGCCACGCTGCATGACAAGAAGACCAATGCCATCGACAACTATGTTCAGGCAAGTGTGGTGTACAAGGGCCCGTTTGATGCCCGTGCCAAGGACGATATCGGTTTCGCCCTGGCACGCGTGCATGCCAACCCCGCCTACCGCAAGAACGCCCAGGCCAGCAACGCGGCCCAGGGCCTGGATGACTACGACAACCCCGCCTTCCTGCCGGTCCAGGACACCGAGTACAGCGCCGAACTGTACTACGGCATTCACTTGGCCAACTGGCTCACCGTGCGCCCGAACCTGCAGTACATCCGCCACCCAGGCGGTGTCGGGCAGGTCGACGATGCACTGATCGGCGGCCTGAAAATCCAGAGCAGCTTCTAAACATGAATCACCCCGAATTTTATCCGAGCTGCGGCTCGAACTGTTTCAACTGTACGGAGAACACACGATGAGCACTGACGGTGCCTTGAGTAGAACCCGCTGGCTGCCGAGACTGCTCGGCATTCTGCTGTTGCTGATGGGCCTGGCACTGCTGGCCGGTGGCATAAAGCTAAGCCAGCTTGGCGGCTCGCTGTATTACCTGATTGCCGGTATCGGTTTTGCCCTGTCTGGCATCCTGCTGCTGGCATTACGCCGCAATGCCCTCGGCCTGTACGGTCTGGTTCTTCTGGGCAGCACCCTCTGGGCACTGTGGGAAGTGGGCCTGGACTGGTGGCAACTGGTGCCCCGTCTGGCCCTGTGGTTCGCCCTTGGCGTTGTCCTGCTGCTGCCATGGGCACGCCGCCCACTGCGCGGCCAACCGAGCAAAGTGAACACCGGCCTGCTGAGCCTGGCCGTCGTGTTGTCGGGTGCTACAGCCATCGCCAGCCAGTTCACTCACCCTGGTGAAATCAATGGCAAGCTGGGCCGCGACAGCAGTGACATGGCCAGCACCGCGCCGCAAATGCCGGACGGTGAATGGCAGGCCTATGGCCGCACTGAGTATGGTGACCGTTACTCGCCCCTACGCCAGATCACGCCCTACAACATTCACAAGTTGCAAGAAGCCTGGCGCATCCGTACAGGCGATCTGCCAACTGACAACGATCCGGTGGAACTGACCAACCAGAACACCCCGCTGAAGGCCAACGGCATGCTCTATGCCTGCACCGCGCACAGCAAAGTACTGGCATTGGACCCGGACACCGGCGCGGAAATCTGGCGTTTCGATCCGCAGATCAAAAGCCCGGTCGGCTTCAAGGGCTTCGCCCACATGACCTGCCGGGGGGTGTCGTATTACGACGAGAACAACTACGTCAACATGGACGGCAGCCCGGCCCCCAAAATCTCCGAAGCCGGCATGGCGGTGGTCCGCGCCTGCCCTCGCCGCCTCTACCTGCCCACCGCTGATGCGCGCCTGATCGCACTGAACGCTGATAACGGCAAAATCTGTGAAGGCTTCGGCAAGCAGGGTGTCATCGACCTGACCACCGGTATCGGCCCATTCACCGCTGGCGGCTACTACTCGACCTCGCCTGCGGCCATTACCCGCCAACTGGTAATCATTGGTGGCCACGTCACCGACAACGAGTCGACCAACGAACCGTCCGGTGTCATCCGCGCTTACGACGTACACGATGGGCACCTGGTCTGGAACTGGGACGCCGGCAACCCTGAGGCCACGGCACCGCTGGCAGCGGGCAAGTTCTACACCCGCAACTCACCCAACATGTGGTCGTTGGCCAGCGTCGATGAAAAGCTCAACATGGTCTACCTGCCACTGGGCAACCAGACCCCAGACCAATGGGGCGCCGACCGTACCCCAGGCGCAGAGAAATTCAGCGCCGGCATCGTGGCGCTGGACCTGACCACCGGCAAGGTGCGCTGGAATTATCAGTTCACCCACCATGACCTGTGGGACATGGACGTCGGCAGCCAGCCGACCCTGCTCGACATGGCCACCGCCGATGGCGTGAAACCGGCCCTGATTGCACCGACCAAACAGGGCAGCCTGTATGTCCTCGATCGTCGTGACGGCACGCCGATCATTCCGATCCAGGAAGTCCCGGTACCTCAGGGCGCGGTCGAAGGCGATCACACTTCGCCGACCCAGGCACGCTCGGACCTCAACCTGCTGGGCCCGGACCTGACCGAACAAGCCATGTGGGGCGCCAGCCCGTTTGACCAGATGCTCTGCCGCATCCAGTTCCGCGAACTGCGCTACGAAGGCCAGTACACCCCGCCATCGCTGCAAGGCAGCCTGGTTTACCCAGGCAACGTCGGCGTATTCAACTGGGGCAGCGTCTCGGTTGATCCGGTTCGCCAACTGCTGTTCACCAGCCCGAACTACATGGCCTTCGTCTCCAAGCTGGTGCCGCGCGCCGATGTTGCCGCAGGCAGCAAGCGTGAAAGCGAAACCAGCGGCGTACAACCCAACAGCGGTGCGCCCTATGCCGTGACCATGCATCCGTTCATGTCGCCGCTCGGCATACCGTGCCAGGCCCCCGCCTGGGGTTACGTTGCCGGTATTGACCTGAACAAAGGCAAAGTGGTGTGGAAACACAAGAACGGCACCAGCCGCGACAGCTCACCGCTGCCGATTGGCCTGCCGATCGGTGTACCGAGCATGGGCGGTTCAATTGTGACGGCCTCCGGCCTGGGCTTCCTCAGCGGCACACTCGACCAGTACCTGCGCGCCTACGACGTAAACACCGGCAAAGAGTTGTGGAAGTCGCGCCTGCCGGCAGGTGGCCAAGCAACCCCGATGACCTACACCGGCAAGGACGGCAAACAGTACGTGCTGGTGACGGCTGGCGGCCATGGCTCGCTGGGCACCAAAATGGGTGACTACGTAATTGCTTACAAATTGGCTGACTGATGCCAACTGAGAGCGCCCCGCGCAAACCGGGCGCTTTCATGTGATTGAACGGCTACCCTTTAGGTGGCCGTTTTTTTTGCATGGCGTGGGCACAACCTTTGCCATTGAAACAGCCTTTCACCCGCCCCATCTAAGCACCATAGTCATTTACGCAGGTGCCCCATGAGCGACCAGCAGGATCTCCCGGAAACGCCAAAGGAACAGGCCGAAGTCGAACATATCGAAGCCAGCCACAGTGGCCGTACCCACCTGGCATTGCCCGGCCAGCAACTGCCGGACAAGGTCTATATCATCCCGATTCACAACCGGCCGTTCTTCCCGGCGCAAGTGTTGCCGGTCATCGTCAATGAAGAACCCTGGGCAGAAACCCTCGATCTGGTGGCCAAGACACCGCACCATGCCTTGGCGCTGTTCTTCATGGACACTCCGCCTGACGACCCTCGGCACTTTGATACATCGACGCTGCCAACCTACGGCACCCTGGTCAAGGTCCACCACGCCAGCCGCGAAAACGGCAAACTGCAATTCGTTGCCCAAGGCCTGAGCCGTGTGCGTATCCGCGGCTGGCTCAAGCACCATCGACCGCCCTATCTGGTCGAGGTTGATTATCCGCATCAGCCCAGCGAGCCCACCGACGAGGTGAAGGCCTACGGCATGGCGCTGATCAACGCGATCAAGGAGCTGCTGCCGCTCAACCCGCTGTACAGCGAAGAACTGAAAAACTACTTAAACCGGTTCAGCCCCAACGACCCGTCCCCCCTCACCGACTTCGCCGCCGCACTGACCTCTGCCACCGGTAGCCAACTGCAGGAAGTGCTCGACTGTGTGCCCATGCTCAAGCGCATGGAGAAGGTCCTGCCGATGTTGCGCAAGGAGGTCGAGGTCGCACGCCTGCAGAACGAGATTTCTGCCGAAGTGAACCGGCAGATCGGTGAGCATCAGCGTGAGTTTTTCCTCAAGGAACAACTCAAGGTCATCCAACAGGAACTGGGGCTGACCAAGGACGACCGCAGTGCCGACCTGGAACAGTTCAAGCAGCGCCTGGAAGGCAAAACCCTGCCAAGCGCCACGCAGAAACGTATCGATGAAGAGCTGGGCAAGCTGTCGATTCTTGAGACCGGCTCACCGGAGTATGCCGTCACCCGCAACTACCTGGACTGGGCAACCGCCCTGCCCTGGGGCGTTTACGGCAAAGACAAGCTTGACCTCAAGCATGCGCGCAAGGTGCTGGACCTTCACCATGCCGGCCTCGACGACATCAAGGAGCGAATCCTTGAGTTTCTTGCGGTGGGTGCCTACAAGGGCGAAATAAGCGGTTCGATTGTCCTGCTCGTAGGCCCGCCAGGCGTCGGCAAGACCAGCATCGGCAAATCCATTGCCGAATCCCTGGGACGGCCGTTCTACCGCTTCAGTGTTGGCGGCATGCGCGACGAAGCCGAGATCAAGGGGCACCGGCGCACCTACATCGGCGCCCAACCGGGCAAACTGGTGCAGGCCTTGAAGGACGTCGGCGTAATGAACCCGGTCATCATGCTCGACGAGATCGACAAGATGGGTCAGAGCTACCAGGGCGACCCCGCCTCGGCGCTGCTGGAGACCCTCGACCCGGAACAGAACGTCGACTTCCTCGACCATTACCTGGACCTGCGCCTGGACTTGTCCAAAGTGTTGTTCGTCTGCACCGCCAACACCCTCGACTCGATTCCCGGGCCATTGCTCGACCGCATGGAAGTGATCCGCCTTTCCGGCTACATCACCGAAGAGAAACTGGCTATCGCCAAGCGCCATTTGTGGCCCAAGCAACTGCAGAAAGCCGGGGTGGCCAAAACCAGCCTGAGTATCACCGACAGCGCCCTGCGCGCGGTCATCGAAGGCTATGCGCGCGAAGCTGGCGTACGTCAGCTTGAGAAGCAGTTGGGCAAGCTGGTGCGCAAAGCCGTGGTGCAGTTACTGGAGCACCCCGACACGACCATCAAGATTGGCACGAAGGACCTTGAAGCCTCCCTGGGCATGCCGGTGTTTCGCAGTGAACAGGTACTGGCAGGAAAAGGCGTCATCACCGGCCTGGCCTGGACCAGCATGGGGGGCGCGACCTTGCCAATCGAGGCGACCCTGATCCACACCCTGAACCGCGGCTTCAAACTGACCGGTCAGTTGGGCGATATCATGAAGGAATCTGCCGAGATCGCCTACAGCTATGTCAGCTCGCACCTGAAGCAGTTCGGTGGCGACCCGAGCTTCTTCAACGAGGCCTTTATCCACCTGCATGTGCCGGAAGGCGCAACGCCCAAGGACGGCCCGAGTGCCGGCGTGACCATGGCCAGTGCCTTGCTATCGCTGGCCCGCGACCAGGCGCCGAAGAAAGGCGTGGCCATGACTGGCGAGCTGACACTGACCGGGCATGTGCTGCCGATTGGCGGCGTACGCGAGAAAGTGATTGCCGCACGCCGACAGAAAATCTTCGAGCTGATCCTGCCTGAGGCCAACCGCGGCGATTTTGAAGAGCTGCCGGACTACCTCAAACAAGGCTTGAACGTGCACTTTGCCAAGCGTTTCAGCGACGTTGCCAACGTGTTGTTCTGACTACTGCGGCGTCTGTGAGAGCCAGCCTTGCGGGCGATGCGCGTGATGCCATGGCGCATCGCACGCAGTGCCTGCATCGCGGGTGAGGCCGACGCCTACATGTGCGGGCGCTTCGGTTATGCTGCGTCTTCGTTGTTCATTCGGAGCCATCATGACCCTTGCCCGCCTGCTCGTTCCCGTGAGCCTCGCCCTGCTCAGCGCCTGTGCCCAACAACCACGGCAGAACATCAATCTGGAAAAAACGGCAGACTGCCCCGTCCAGTTGCGAAATGATCAAACCCTCACCCTGACGCTGCCCAGCAACCCCACCACGGGCTACCGCTGGTTATTGCAAAACCCTGCCGCCAGTATCCTGCGCAGCCTTGGCCCGGAGGTCTACAGCAACCCCGAAGGTACAGGGCTGGTCGGTAGCGCCGGGCAATCGGTATGGCGCTTCCAGGCGAAGACCGCTGGCGAGGGTCACTTGATACTGGTCTATCAACAACCCTGGGCACCGGAAGTCCCCCCGGCACAGACCTTTGATTGTGCAATTACGGTGAAGTAAGACGCACTTGTCAGCCGGCCATGCATCCCGCTGCCAGTTTGGCTAAAATGCCGACCCTTTACCGCTGAACGCCTGGACTGCCCGTGAGCAAAGAACCCGACCGCCTATTCGCCCAGCCGCTTGGCCAGGTGCCCGACTTCGCCTTCAACGAAGACGTGGTCCGAGTGTTCCCGGACATGATCAAGCGTTCAGTACCCGGTTACCCGACCATTGTCGAGAACCTCGGCGTACTGGCTGCGCAGTTTGCTCAGCCGCACACCGCCCTGTACGACCTGGGCAGCTCGTTGGGTGCTGTCACCCAGGCACTGCGCCGGCATGTACGTCAGGACGGCTGCCGCGTTATCGCTGTGGACAACTCCGCCGCCATGGTCGAGCGTTGCCGCCAGTACCTCACGGCCCAAGACTCAATGTTCCAGGAGCTGCTGCCGGTCGAAGTGATCGAAGGCGACATCCTCGCCCTTGAGTTCCAGCCCGCCTCGGTGGTGGCGATGAACTTCACCCTGCAGTTCATTGCCCCAGAGCAGCGCCTGGCACTGCTGTCGCGTATTCGCCAGGCCCTGCTGCCCGGCGGCGCCCTGATCCTCTCGGAAAAACTGCGCTTCAACGACCCACAGGAACATGCCCTGCTCACCGACCTGCATGTCGCGTTCAAGCGCGCCAATGGCTACAGCGAACTGGAAATTGCCCAGAAACGCAGTGCCATCGAGAACGTGATGAAACCCGACAGCCTGGAAGAACACCGTGAGCGTCTACTCGCAGCGGGCTTCTCCAAGGTCGTGCCGTGGTTCCAGTGCCTTAATTTCGCCTCACTGATTGCCCTGCCATGATTGATCTTTCCCCTCTTGTTCGCCGCCTGGCGGGCACACCTCTGGCTGAATGGTCCCAGGGCCTGCAGGCACAACTCGATGCCAAGCTGGAAAAAGGCCATGGCGACCTGGAACGTTGGCAAGCGGCGCTCGATGCCCTGCCCGCGCTCACGCCCGAGCACGTCGACCTGCTCAACGGCCTGCGCCTGGACTGCGACTGCGCGCCTGCCACGCGTGAACAGATGCGCACGGCACTGATGGGCTTGTCGCCCTGGCGCAAGGGGCCTTTCGACCTGTTCGGTGTTCACGTCGACACCGAATGGCGTTCGGACTGGAAATGGGAGCGGGTCGCGCCGCACCTGGACTTGCGCGGCAAGCGTGTACTGGACGTCGGCTGCGGCAATGGCTACTACCAGTGGCGCATGCTCGGCGCCGGTGCCGACAGCGTCATTGGCGTAGACCCCAACTGGCTGTTCTTCTGCCAGTTCCAGGCCGTGCAACGTTACCTGCCAGAGCTGCCGGCCTGGCACTTGCCGTTCGCCCTGGAAGACCTGCCAGCGAACCTGGAAGGCTTCGACACCGTATTCTCCATGGGTGTGTTCTACCATCGGCGCTCGCCAATCGAGCACCTGCTGGCGCTCAAGGACTGCCTGGTCAAGGGTGGCGAGTTGGTGCTGGAAACCTTGGTCATCGAAGGCGATGAACAGCAGGTATTGGTACCTGAAGACCGCTACGCACAAATGCGCAACGTCTGGTTCCTGCCCTCGGTACCCGCGCTGGAGCGCTGGCTGCGTCGCGCCGGTTTCAGCGACGTGCGCTGCGTCGATGTCAGCGTCACCAGCATCGAGGAACAACGCAGCACCGAGTGGATGCGTTATCAGTCGCTCAGCGACTTCCTCGACCCCAACGATCACAGCCGCACCATCGAAGGTTTGCCAGCACCACGCCGTGCGGTGCTGGTCGCGCGCAAGTAACGCTCAATGCTAAGCCGCCGACCAGGTATCACCTCGTCTGGCGGCGTACATGAGTGACCTATTGCTCAGCCGCGGCTGGCCGCCAGAATCAGCGACTTCATCTCGGCCACTGCCGACTTGAAGCCGACGAACAGGGCATGGGCAACCAGTGCATGCCCGATGTTCAGCTCGTTGATGCCCTTGATTGCCGCGACCGCTTCCACGTTGTGATAGTGCAAGCCGTGCCCGGCATTTACGATCAGGCCCTGAGCGACGCCAAAGGCCACGCCGTCGGCGACGCGCTTGAGCTCTTCAGCCACGTCAGCGGGTGTTTCGGCATCGGCGTAACGACCGGTATGCAGCTCGATAGCCGGAGCCCCAACACGGCGAGAGGCTTCGATCTGGCGCTCGTCAGCATCGATGAACAAGGACACTTCCGAGCCGAGGCGCGACAGGCGCTCGACTGCCGCCTTGATCCGCGCTTCCTGGCCGGCCACATCCAGGCCGCCCTCGGTGGTCAGTTCCTGACGGGTTTCCGGTACCAGGCAGATATGTGCCGGGCGAATACGCTCGGCAAACGCCATCATTTCCTCGGTGACGCCCATCTCGAAGTTCATCCGCGTTTGCAGCACATCCTTGAGCAGCAGCACGTCGCGCTCCTGAATATGCCTGCGATCTTCACGCAGGTGGACGGTGATGCCATCGGCACCGGCTTCCTCGGCATCCAGCGCGGCCTTGACCGGGTCCGGGTAACGCGTGCCACGGGCCTGGCGCAGGGTCGCCACGTGGTCGATGTTCACGCCGAGAAGAATGCGGTTGCTGTGGGTCACGAAGAAGCTCTCCTGAAAATTGAGCCTCACAGCATACGACGAGCTTACGGCTTGCGAAACAGTTCGCGACTGACCAATGGCCTTCCGCCCAAATGAACAGCCAGCGCCTGACGCATCAAACGCTTGGCCGCGCTCAAGGCACCGGGCACACTCCAGTCGGCTTCGGCCATGGCTGTCAGCTCAACGCCATTGAACACACCTGGCTGAAGCAGGTAAACCCGCTCCAGGCCTGCATCCACCTGCAACCGATACAGGCCATCGGCGGCCAGCGGTTCCCCCGCAAGATCCCGATCCAACTCGAAGGCATACCCCAGCTCATCCAGCAGACGCCACTCGAACGAGCGCAGCAACGGCTCCAGTGCGCGCCCGGCGGCCAATGCCTGCAGGGTTGCGGTGTAATGCTCAAACAACCGGGGGTGCGGGTCCTCGATGGGCAGCAGTCGGGTCATCAACTCATTGAGGTAGAGGCCACTGAACAGTGCATCACCGTTCAGCCAGATACCGACGCCATTGCTTTCCATGCGCCCGACGTTTTTCAGTTCACCACGGCCACGGAACTCGACTTCCAGCGCAACGAAGGGACGCGCCAGCGTTCCGGCCTTACCGCGTGCACGACGTAACACCGCGCGCAGCCGGCCCTGAGGCGTGAGGAAGTCCACCAGTGCACTGGTTTCGCGGTAGGCCCGACTGTGCAGGACGTAAGCCGGTTGGCCGACGGGTAGTTCCATGAGTTGAACTTCAGAAAGGAGTCGGCCCGACACCGGACGGTATCGGGCCTGGAGGCTTACAGGTCGCCGTAACCCAAGGAGCGCAGGGCACGCTCATCATCAGACCAGCCGCCTTTGACCTTGACCCAGAGGTTGAGCATGATCTTGGCGTCGAACAGCAACTCCATGTCCTTGCGCGCCTCGGAACCAATGCGTTTGATCCGCTCGCCCTTGTCGCCAATGATGATCTTCTTCTGACCATCACGCTCGACCAGGATCAAGGCATGGATATGCAGGATCTTGCCCTGCTGCTTGAACTCTTCGATCTCCACGGTGATCTGGTACGGCAGCTCGGCACCGAGTTGACGCATGATCTTCTCGCGCACCAGTTCAGCGGCCAGGAAACGGCTGCTGCGGTCGGTGATCTGATCTTCCGGGAAAAAGTGTTCGTTTTCCGGCAGGTGCTTGGCGATCAGTGCTTCCAGTGCATCGAGGTTATGCCCCTGCTGCGCGGAAATCGGTACGATCTCGGCATTCGGCAGTTGCTCCTGCAACCATTGCAGGTGCGGGATCAACTCGGCCTTCTCTTCGATACGGTCGGTCTTGTTGATGGCCAGGATCACCGGGCCTTGCACGTACTGCACGCGCTCCAGCACCAGTTGGTCTTCATCGGTCCAGCGGGTGCGATCGACCACGAAGATGACCACGTCGACGTCTTTCAAGGCCGCCGAAGCGGTCTTGTTCATGTAGCGGTTGAGCGCCTTCTCGTTGCTCTTGTGCATACCGGGGGTATCGACGTAGATCGCCTGGATATCGCCCTCGGTCTTGATCCCGAGCATGTTGTGACGTGTGGTCTGCGGCTTGCGCGAGGTGATCGCCAGCTTCTGCCCGAGGATGTGGTTAAGCAACGTCGATTTGCCCACGTTGGGGCGGCCGACGATGGCGACATAGCCGCAACGGGTAGTATTCGTATCAGTCATTGCCATTCTCCACGCCCAGGGCGATCAGGGCTGCCGCCGCGGCGACCTGCTCGGCAATACGCCGGCTAACACCCTGCCCTCGGCTTTTTTCAGTCAACAGGGCCACTTCGCATTCGACGAAAAACGTCCGGCAATGCGGTTCACCCTGGATATCCACCACTTCATAGCGGGGCAGTTCGCAGGCCCGTGACTGCAGGAATTCCTGCAAACGGGTTTTCGGGTCCTTGTTGGTATCGACCAGCGTCAGGCTCTCGAACTCACCGGTCAGCCAGTCCAGCACGCGATCACGCGCGGTGTGCATGTCCGAGTCGAGGTAAATCGCACCGATAAGCGCTTCAAGGGCGTCGGCCAGAATCGACTCGCGACGGAAACCACCGCTTTTCAATTCGCCAGAGCCCAGACGCAGGTACTCGCCGAGGTCGAACCCACGCGCCAGTACGGCCAGGGTCTCGCCCTTGACCAGCCGCGCACGCAGGCGTGACAACTGACCCTCACGGGCTTGCGGAAAACGCTCGAACAGCGCCTCACCGGCAACAAAGTTGAGAATCGCATCGCCCAGAAACTCCAGGCGCTCGTTGTTACGCCCGGCGTAACTGCGATGCGTGAGGGCCAGCAGCATCAGCTCCTGGTTCTTGAAGGTGTAGCCGAGCTTGCGCTCGAGGCGGCTCAAGGAAACGCTCACAGTGTACCCACGCTCGGTTTATGGCCGATTTTTTGCGCCTGGGACTCAGCCCGGCGCCCACACTTATCGGATTGGCTCGTGGCCGTCAGGTTTAACGCGTTGTTCAAATCCGGATCCTGAAAGACTATTTGGCTTCATGCCCTTCCGACCCAGTGATTCGGGGACATCCACAGATACCCTGAACACAGCCTATGCCAGAAAAGCATTCGGCGCTGTCCCAAGACAGCGCCGTTTAGGTGTTACTTGATCAGCCCAACCCGCGAAAGGCTCGGCAGGTGACTCAATTTCGGCTCTGGCCAACTCATCCAGACAGCGAAGGCCTTACCGACGATGTTCTTGTCCGGAACCATGCCGTGCAGCTCTTTTGGAATGTTGGGGTCATCCCAGTATCGACTGTCGTTGGAGTTGTCGCGGTTGTCGCCCATCATGAAATAGTGCCCAGCCGGGACTACCCACTGTTGGTCCGGCGGCATCCGGTAGCGGCCCATTTCCTTGCGGATCAGGTGCTCCACCTCGCCCAGTTTTTCCTTGTACAGCTCGGCGCTACCCAGGGTGCCTGGCTCGGTACCCACCAGTTGCTCGGCAATCAGCTGACCGTTGACGAACAACTTCTTGTCGCTGGTGTAACGGATCTGGTCACCTGGCAGGCCAACCACCCGCTTGATGTAGTTCACGTTCGGATCGCTGGGGTAGCGGAACACCATTACATCACCCCGCTGAGGGTCACCAACCTCAATGACCTTCTTGTCGATCACCGGCAAACGAATGCCATAGGAGAACTTGTTCACCAGGATGAAATCGCCCACTTCAAGGGTCGGCTTCATCGACCCCGAAGGGATCTGGAACGGCTCTACCAGGAACGAGCGCAGCACCAGCACGATGAACAGCACCGGAAAGAACGACTTGCCGTATTCAACCAGCAGCGGTTCCTTGTTGAGCTGCTCAAGTACCGACATATCGGGCTGGCTGACGCTGCCCTGATAGTTGCTGATCGCTGCCCGCCGGCGTGGCGCCAGAAACAGCAGATCAAGCAAGGCCAGCAGACCGCAAACGGCAACGGCGATGACTAACAACAGCGGGAAATTTAGCGACATAGGACCTAGCTATCCAACCTGAGCACGGCCAGGAAGGCTTCTTGTGGAATTTCCACGTTGCCGACCTGCTTCATGCGTTTCTTACCGGCCTTCTGTTTTTCCAACAGCTTGCGCTTACGGCTCACGTCGCCACCGTAACATTTAGCCAGTACGTTCTTTCTGAGCGCCTTGACAGTGGTTCGCGCGACGATCTGCCCGCCAATGGCGGCCTGGATGGCCACATCGAACATCTGCCGAGGAATCAGTTCCTTCATCTTCTCGGTCAATGCGCGACCTTTATAGTGCGCATTGTCACGGTGCACGATCAGGGCCAGGGCATCGACCTTGTCGCCGTTGATCAGCACGTCGAGTTTTACCAGATTCGCCGACTGATAACGGTCGAAATGGTAGTCCAGCGACGCATAACCGCGGCTGGTGGACTTCAAGCGGTCGAAGAAGTCCAGAACCACTTCGTTCATCGGCAGATCGTAGCGCACTTGTACTTGCGAACCGAGGAACTGCATGTCGCGCTGTACGCCGCGCTTCTCGATGCACAGGGTGATGACGTTACCCAGGTGCTCTTGAGGCACGAGGATGGTCGCCTGCACGATCGGCTCACGGAAATCCTCGACTGCAGAGATATCCGGCAGCTTCGACGGGTTATCGACGTAGATCGTTTCGCCCGTCTTGAGTTTGACCTCGAAGATTACGCTTGGCGCGGTGGTGATCAGGTCCAGGTCGTATTCGCGCTCCAGGCGCTCCTGGATGATCTCCATGTGCAGCATGCCAAGGAAGCCGCAACGGAAGCCGAAGCCCAGTGCGTCGGAGCTTTCCGGCGAGTACTGCAACGACGAGTCGTTCAGGGTCAGCTTCTGCAATGCATCACGAAAATCTTCGAAATCATCGGAGCTGACCGGGAAAAGACCGGCATAAACCTGCGGCTGAACCCGTTTGAAACCTGGCAGCACCTCAACCTCAGGGGTTGAGCTCAGGGTCAGGGTGTCGCCCACTGGCGCACCATGAATGTCCTTGATGCTGGCAATGATGAAGCCCACTTCACCGGCCTTGAGGTCGACGGTCTGGGTATGTTTCGGGGTAAATACACCGACGCTGTCCACCAGGTGGACCTTGCCGGTGGACTTGACCAGAATCTTGTCGCCTTTCTTCACGCGACCGTGGCGTACACGCACCAGGGACACAACGCCCAGGTAGTTGTCGAACCAGGAGTCGATGATCAGGGCTTGCAGCGGCGCTTCGATATCACCGGTAGGTGCAGGAATGGTGTGCACCAGGCGCTCAAGCACCTCTTCCACACCCAAGCCGCTCTTGGCACTGCAGGCAACGGCATCGGTAGCGTCGATACCGATGATCTTCTCGATTTCTTCCTTGACCCGCTCCGGGTCGGCCTGGGGCAGGTCCATCTTGTTCAGGACCGGCATGACCTCAAGGCCTTGCTCGATGGCGGTGTAGCAGTTGGCAACCGACTGCGCCTCGACGCCCTGGCCAGCATCGACCACCAGCAAGGCACCTTCACAGGCGGCCAGCGAGCGGCTGACTTCATAGGTGAAGTCAACGTGACCTGGGGTATCAATGAAGTTCAACTGGTAGGTGACACCGTCCTTTGCCTTGTAGTGCAAGGTGACGCTGTGAGCCTTGATGGTGATCCCGCGCTCGCGCTCCAGGTCCATGGAATCGAGTACCTGGGCTTCCATCTCACGCGCGGACAGGCCGCCGCACATTTGAATGAAGCGGTCGGCCAGCGTCGACTTGCCATGGTCAATGTGGGCGATGATGGAGAAATTGCGGATATGACTCAAATCACTCACGGGTCAACACTCAAAAAGGCTGCGGAACGAGGCCCGCCGAAAAATAGCCGGGAATTGTACCTGATGCTCAGCGTGGGCGTCACGTGAACAACGATTTGGCGCCGTAGGAACATCCCCTGCCAACTGTACGATTCCCCCACAGCAGGCGCTTACAGAGCGCTCTGCGCTCATCAGAAGACACAAAAAAGGGCGGCCGTGGCCGCCCTCTTCAATCAACCCGGCTTATTCAGCCAGCTTGAAGGTGATGAAACTGGCACGGCCCTGACGCAGCACACGCATCGACACCGAACGGTTCTTCGGCAGGTCCTTGGCAATTTCAGTGAAGCTCTTGGCCGAAATGATCGCCTGGTTGTTCAAATGAGTAATCACATCACCTGGACGCAGGCCAATCATTGCAGCAGGGCCGTCCTGAACTTCCTTGATGACCACACCGCCCTTCAGCTCAAGCGCCTTCTTCTGCTCGGCATTCAAGTCCGCCACGGAAACGCCCAGGCGGTTGCTGCTACGCTCGATGCCACCGTTGGCACTGGCTACGATTTCCTGATCGTCATCCGGCAGTGCGCCGATGGTGACATCCAGCGTACGGCGCTTACCTTCCCGGACCACGTCCAGACTGGCTTTGGCGCCTTCTTTCAGGCCACCCACCAAATGAGGCAGATCAGCGGACATGATGATCGGCTGACCATTCATGCTCAGGATAACGTCTCCCACCTGCAGGCCACCCTTGGCCGCCGGGCCATCCTCAAGCACCTGGGCCACCAGCGCACCGGCCGGCTTGTCCAGGCCGAACGACTCTGCGAGGTCCTTGTTGACCTCCTGAATGACCACACCCAGCCAGCCACGGCTGACTTTGCCGTCTTTCTTCAGTTGGTTGGAGACATCCAGCGCCACATCGATCGGGATAGCGAACGACAGGCCCATGAAGCCACCGGAACGGGTGAAGATCTGCGAGTTGATCCCGACCACCTCACCGTTCATGTTGAACAGCGGGCCACCGGAGTTACCCGGATTGATGGCCACGTCCGTCTGAATGAACGGCACATAGGTGTCGTTAGGCAGTGTACGGCCCTTGGCACTGACGATACCTTTGGTCACCGAATGATCGAAGCCGAACGGCGAGCCGATAGCCAGCACCCATTCACCGACCTTGAGTTTCTCCGAATCGCCCAGCTTGACGGTTGGCAGGTTCTTGCCATCGATTTTCAAGAGCGCAACATCGGTGCGCGGGTCAGTGCCCACCACTTTGGCCTGGAACTCACTGCGATCCGACAGACGGACCATGATCTCGTCGGCATCGGCCACTACGTGATTGTTGGTCAGCACGTAGCCATCACTGGAGATGATAAACCCCGAGCCCAGCGACTGCGCCTCGCGCTGGCGATCGCCACGCGGCGAGCGGGGCGCTGGAGGCATGTTGCGCTCAAAAAATTCACGGAACATCGGCGGCAAGCCTTCCAGGTCTGGCATCTGCCCACCGGCAAGCTGACGATCCGGCATTTTTTGCCGGGTACTGATGTTCACCACTGCCGGCGAAGCTTGCTCGACCAGCGTAGTGAAGTCCGGCAAAGCTTCGGCCTGCGCGGTGACCACCTGACCGAGCATCAGCACGGCGGCGAACAACGTTAGATACGATTTCAAGCGTGGTATTGACATACGGCTCCCGTCACAACAAGCGTGGTTAAGCAGTAGGGACCTGCGAACGCAAGAAGCCCGGCGGCACCCGTGAAGGCGACAAACAGGCTGGATGCATAGGCATTCTTGATGCTGCAACAGCAGAAAAGGCCAGACCCCGAAAGGCCTGACCTATAGAAAATTCCATCAGATTTTGCAAACCGCAAAGCTTACCAATCATGTCAGTCCCTGGTCGGTGTACCAGTCATCCGTGCACCTCTAAAACGACAATCACTGCTTGGCCTGAGCATCTTGCGCACGCATCGACAGTGCAACACGCTCAGCAGTGCCGATAGGAATTTCACCGACAACGGTCACCGCCATATCCCCTTTGGGCGTCGTCAAGCGTCGCGAAACCGCAACGGTCGGCCCAAGCTGGGTACGCGTATCGACAGCGCCACCTTCGCCAGAAGGCTCGACAAACACAGAGAAGCGCGCCAACCCGTCGTCATACATGAGGCTACTGACAGTTCTTTTTCCGTCCTGGCTTTGGCGTATCGAGCTGTTGACCAGCTCAAACCCTGGCGGCAACCAGTCTGAACGCCAGCCCGTCACGCGCTGTGCAGCCTCTTCAGAAGCCTGGGCAACCGCCTTGCAGTTATCGCCAGGCTGCAACTGAGCGTCGCTCGGAACATTGGTCGTGTCCAGGCGCGTGAACTGGAAACGCTCCAGTAACTGCCCCTTGTCATTGATCATCAATGACTTGAGCGGCAAGCCGGTTTCGCGATCCAGGTGAAGTTCAAACGCATAACGATGCTGGTCACGCGGGCTGAGGGTAACGATAGTGACGTCGCGACCAGCGACACGCGAACGGCCGGCAATACCCAGGTCATACCAGTTCATCAGTTTCAGCGGATCAAGTACCCGACCGGGAACGGCCGGTACACTGCTCACCTCCGCCAACAAGGCTCCGCTCACGCAGCGGGTAATACCGTCAACCCGCACGACCTCCTGAGCCGCCCCATCGAGCTGCACCAAACGTTCGCTGATCTTGCCATCCTGAACGCGATGCCAAACTTCGTGAGTAGAGAAACTGCCGTTACGCTCGTAAACGAAAGTACCCTGATAGCTTTGCTGTTGCTCGGCTTTTGCCAGGCGACTGAGCCAGTCAGTAGCTTCAGTGGAGGAATTGGCGGCGAAGACCGGGCCCGTCAACCATACACCGAGCAGAAGCGGTATGAGAGGTAGCGTGCGCATGATCCTCCTTACTTAGCGATTTTCCAGGCTGGCCGCACGGGCATAAGGCAAAGCGCTTTCAGTGCCTTTCAGGGCTGCTTCCTGAGCATGCTGACGCAAGTATCCTGGCAAACGTTGATCCTGCCAGCCTGCTTGCCCCTGCAGTACACCATTGGCCATCGGCCCTGGCTGGTCGGCACTTTCACTATAGCCTGCCAAAACAGCAGGGCCCTGCACTTGTGGCACAGAAAGACCTTGCTGAGGCTGCTGGGCTGCCAGCTGAGCGCCAGTGATCTCATTTTGATTGTACAGCCGAACGCCTGCCAATACCGCAACCGTTACCGAGGCAGCAACCGCCAGACGCCCCAGGCTACGCCATGACCGAGGGGCAGCCTTCACCGGAGTCGCTTCATCGGCCAGCGCTGCCGACACGGCAGCAGCGATGTCCAGCTGCGGCACCAACAGCTCTTTGTGCATGGCTGCACGCGCAATCTGATAACGCGACCAGGTTGCACGGGCTTCAGAATCGTCGACGGCATTCAATACCCGACGCAATTCCAATTCGTCCGCTTCGTTATCCATTACCGCGGACAGCGATTCCTGCAAAGCTTCACGACTCATGGCGGTTCCTCTCTTGGCTGTCGCCGCTGTCTCAGGTTTCCTGCAACAAGGGCTGCAGGGCTTTATCTATGGCCTCCCGAGCGCGGAAGATTCGAGAGCGCACGGTACCCACCGGACACTGCATGACGCTTGCAATGTCCTCGTAACTCAGACCTTCGAATTCGCGCAAAGTTAACGCTGTACGCAAATCTTCTGGCAGTTGCTGAATGGTTCGATGAACAGTGTCTTCGATCTCATCACGCAACAACGAGCGTTCTGGGGACTCGAGATCCTTGAGACCATGATCGCCGTCGTAAAATTCCGCATCCTCGGAACTTACATCGCTGTCTGGTGGCCGCCGACCGCGCGACACCAGGTAATTCTTTGCCGTGTTGATGGCAATGCGGTAAAGCCAGGTGTAAAACGCACTGTCACCACGAAAATTGCCCAGAGCCCGGTAGGCCTTGATGAACGCTTCCTGGGCCACATCCTGGGCTTCATGGGTGTCGTGCACAAAACGCACGATCAACCCGAGAATCTTGTGCTGATACTTCAGCACCAACAGATCGAAGGCTCGCCTGTCGCCGCGCTGCACGCGCTCGACAAGTTGCTGATCCTCTTCCTGGGTTAGCATGAATACTCCTCGGTGAACCTGGAGGAGTGCTGCAACAGCCATCGCTCAGGCTTGCAAACATAGACTCGGGCTTTTCGCAAAAGTTCTCCCCCTCCAAGCAAGTTTCCTGCAGCCTGTCGTCAGCCCGCACGAAAAAACGCAGCACGGTCGTCGCCGGCTGCGTCGATAGTCTGGTCATCGAAGGCATGGGCAGAGCGGCTAACACAAGCCCTGCCTGCCATCGACGCGGCGTCCTGTGATGCAGGCAGCCTTCTATGGATATCCGAAATTCAAGGAAAGTTCCCGCTGCCGACAGGGATACCTCATACGCAAAATCGGCAGATAGCATGGAAAAACCGGGTATTGGGCTGTTATAAAGACTGCCCATTTCGATTCACGATAGTTTCACAATGCCATAAAAGCCTGACTATTGTGCCGATCCCCCCCTTTATATACTAGGGGGCACCTACGCCCTCTTGGTCGCCCCGCGCGGAAGTTCCAGACATGAGCCAACAGTTTCAACATGACGTCCTAGTGATTGGCAGCGGCGCTGCCGGCCTGAGCCTGGCCCTCACCTTGCCAGAGCACTTGCGCATTGCCGTTCTCAGTAAAGGCGAGCTCGCCAACGGTTCAACGTTCTGGGCTCAAGGTGGTGTAGCAGCCGTACTCGATGACACCGACACCGTGCAGTCTCATGTCGAGGACACGCTCAACGCAGGCGGCGGGCTGTGCCATGAAGATGCCGTGCGCTTCACGGTCGAACACAGCCGCGAAGCCATCCAGTGGTTGATCGACCAGGGCGTACCTTTTACGCGCGATGAACATGCCAGCGTCGACGACGGCAGTTTTGAGTTCCATTTGACCCGTGAGGGTGGCCACAGTCATCGACGCATCATTCATGCCGCCGACGCCACCGGCGCGGCGATCTTTACCACCCTGCTCGCCCAGGCTCGACAGCGCCCCAACATCGAACTGCTTGAGCAGCGGGTTGCGGTCGACCTGATCACCGAACGGCGCCTGGGCCAGGAGGGTGAGCGCTGCCTGGGCGCCTACGTTCTGAACCGCTCGACAGGCGAAGTCGACACCTACGGCGCACGCTTCACCGTACTGGCTACCGGAGGGGCCGCCAAGGTCTACCTCTACACCAGCAACCCCGATGGGGCCTGCGGCGACGGTATCGCCATGGCCTGGCGGGCAGGCTGCCGGGTCGCCAACCTGGAGTTCAACCAGTTTCACCCGACCTGCCTGTATCACCCGCAGGCCAAGAGCTTCCTGATTACCGAAGCACTGCGCGGCGAAGGCGCACTGCTCAAACTGCCGAACGGCGAGCGTTTCATGCCACGCTTCGATCCGCGCGCCGAACTGGCGCCACGGGACATCGTCGCCCGCGCCATCGACCACGAGATGAAGCGCCTCGGGGCAGACTGTGTCTACCTGGACATCAGCCACAAGCCCGCCGAGTTCGTCAAAAGCCACTTCCCGACCGTTTACGAACGCTGCCTGACCTTTGGCATCGACATCACCACCCAGGCAATCCCGGTAGTGCCGGCCGCCCACTACACCTGTGGCGGCGTAGTGGTCGACGAACAGGGCCATACCGATGTGCCCGGCCTCTATGCCATTGGCGAGACCAGCTTCACAGGCCTGCACGGCGCCAACCGCATGGCCAGCAACTCGCTGCTTGAGTGCTTCGTGTATGGGCGCTCCGCTGCTGCCGACATCATCAGCAAGCTGGACCAGGTAAGCATGCCCGCAACATTGCCATGCTGGGATGCCAGCCAGGTCACCGACTCGGACGAAGACGTGATCATTGCGCACAACTGGGACGAACTGCGGCGATTCATGTGGGACTATGTCGGCATCGTGCGCACCAACAAGCGCCTGCAGCGTGCTGAACACCGGGTACGCCTGCTGCTCGACGAAATCGACGAGTTCTACAGCAACTACAAGGTCAGCCGCGACCTGATCGAGCTGCGCAACCTGGCCCAGGTCGCGGAGCTGATGATACGTTCAGCCATGCAACGCAAGGAAAGTCGCGGGCTGCATTACACGCTGGACTACCCACAGATGCTGAAAGAAGCACGCGACACTATTCTGCTGCCGCCCACCTACGCCGACTGAACTTCAACCGCACGCGCAGGCGCCGGTGCTGCACCGGCTCCAGCGCGTCGAAGGGAATGCACAGGCTTTCCGTCCACCGTCGCCCAGCGCGCCTGAAGCGCAGCAATACCAGGCCAGGCAACGCCAGGCTGTCACGGCACAACTGCACCGACTGCCAGCCCTGTGCAGGGTTCCACAGATGCCAGCCCTGGGCGTCTCTACGCAAACGGCTGAACGCATGGGGATGAGTCAATACGACATGCCGCGGCAACACCCAGGCGCCATGCAACAGGCACAGGGCAGCCCCGAGTAAGCGCACGACAACGGGAAGGTCCAGCAGGGTCAGGGCAAGCAGCGCCGACAGCTGGCCGAACAGGTAGGCCGCCAGCAACCCCCGAGAGGCTTGCCAGCGACATTCGAAGCGGTCACTTGGGCTGGACACGGTCCAGGATCATGCGAACCATGCGCTGCAATTCAGGGTCTTCGGACTCGGTACGTTCCATGAACCAGCCGAACATGTCCTGATCTTCGCAAGCCAGCAGGTTGCGGTAGCACTCACGGTCCGCTTCGCTCAGGGTCGCATAGACTTCCTGGGTAAAAGGTACCAGCAGCACATCCAGCTCGAGCATGCCACGGCGGCTGTGCCAAAAGAGCCGGTTGAGTTCAGATTGTTCGACCATGGAGCCCTCCTCAAATAGGCCGCCAGTATACAAGGGTAGGCAAGGCCAGGCACAAGGCATTGGTCTAGTTCACCTACCTATTTTTCCGACGGCGCTCTATGATGAGCCCCAGTCTTATCACCCTGCGATGACCCATGGCCGATTCTGCTTTTTTCTGCACCTTGTCTCATGAGGGCGTCCTCGCCGTCCGCGGCTCGGACGCCGGCAAGTTCCTGCAAGGTCAACTGACCTGTAACATCAATTACCTCAATGAACACACGTCAAGCCTTGGAGCCCGCTGCATGCAGAAGGGCCGCATGCAGTCGAGCTTCCGCATCCTGCCGCAGGCTGACGGCTATGTGCTGGCCATGGCCAGCGAGCTGATCGAGCCACAACTGGCGGACCTCAAGAAGTACGCCGTGTTCTCCAAAGCCAAGCTCACCGACGAAAGCGCCGCCTGGGTTCGCTTCGGCCTGAGCCATGCTGAACAGGCGCTGCAAGAGCTTGGCATCACGGCGCCAGCCAAGCCCGACGAATTCGTTGTGCATGATGGGCTGATGGCAATTGCCGTCTCGGAAGGCCGCATTGAGCTCTGGTGCCCGGCGGCGAATGCCGACCAGGTGCGCAGCCACCTGGCCGCCCACTTGGCAGCAGGCGAGCTGAACGACTGGCTGCTCGGCCAGGTGCGCGCCGGTATTGGCCAGGTCATGGCGCAGACCCGCGAGTTGTTCATCCCGCAGATGATCAACCTGCAAGCGGTGGGCGGTGTCAGTTTCAAGAAGGGCTGCTACACCGGCCAGGAAATCGTCGCGCGCATGCAGTACCTGGGCAAGCTCAAGCGCCGACTGTACCGTCTGGCCCTGATCGACGGCCCACTTCCAGAGCCGGGCAGCGCACTGTTTTCTCCGGTACACGCCTCGTCCGTTGGCGAGGTGGTGCTGGCGGCCCGCAGCGAACACGGTTGCGAACTGCTGGCTGTGCTCCAGGCCGACGCAGCGGAAGACGGCAACCTGCACCTGGGTAGCCTGGAAGGCCCGAGCCTGCAATTGCTGTCGTTACCTTATGAGCTGGATCGCGACCGCGAAATCCAGCGTTGAGCCAGCCCCGCCCTGCCGTACAGAACGTCAGGGCCCTCATTGAATGCGGTAGAGAATCACAATGAACACGCTGGCAAAGATGGTCGAAGCACAATTGCTGACCGCCATCGACAACGACGACCTGGTGCTGCCGACCCTGCCGGAGGTGGCCCTGAGCATTCGCGAAGCAGCCGAAGACAGCGAGATCAGCGTCAGCACCCTGAGCAAAGTGATCCGCCGCGACGCCGCCCTTTCGGCGCGCCTGATCAAGGTGGTCAACAGCCCACTGCTGCGCGCAGCCTGCGAAGTCACCGACTTGCAAGCAGCCATCACGCGCCTGGGCATCAACTACAGCTGCAACCTTGCTATCGGCCTGGTGATCGAGCAGATCTTCCATGCGCGCTCAGAAGTCGTCGAGCAGAAAATGCGCGAAATCTGGGCAAAAAGCCTGGAGGTTGCAGGCATCAGCTATGAAATCTGCCTACGCTTCACCAACCTCAAGCCTGATCAGGGCGCCCTCGCCGGCCTGGTTCACCAAATCGGCGTGCTGCCCATCCTCACCTACGCCGAAGAACACAACGAACTGCTGTCCGATCCGGTATGCCTGAACCACATCATCGAGCAGATTCATCCCGCGCTGGGCGACAAGATCCTCAGTGTCTGGGAGTTCCCTGAGCAACTGGCAAAACTGCCAAGCCTGACCCAGGACCTCGACCGCCGGACCCAGCAGATCGATTACGTCGATATCGTCCAGATCGCTCGCGCCATCAGCGATACCAGCGGACGCGAGCGTTCCCTCGCCTCGCTGCCGGCCTACGCGCACCTGAAGTTACCGGCAAACACCCCCCTGCTGAGCAGCGACCTGCTCAGCGCTCGGCACATGTTCCACTAGCCCGGGGGGAAGCTGACGCGCACCCTCAGGCCGCCGCCTTCACCATCGTGCAGGCTGATCTGGGCAAGGTGCGCACGGCAAATTTCACCCACGATGGCCAGCCCCAGGCCGGTGCCCTGCGCGCCACGCCGGTAGAACCGCTCGAAGACCCGCTCGCGCTCGGCCGCCGGGATTCCCGGCCCATCATCCTCCACCTCAAGTACACCCGGGGCCATGACCCGCAGGATCACGTTGCCACCGGGCGGGGTATGGGCCAAGGCGTTGTCCAACAGGTTGCTCAGCAACTCGCTGAGCAAGGTTGGTTCGCCACGCAACTGCACCGGTTCCGGCGCCTCAAGCGCCAGCGCCACACCACGGGCATGAGCCAATGGCGCCATGGCCATCCCCAGCTCACGCGCCAACTGACTGAGATCAAGTAACTGCGCCCCGCCTTCGGCAATTGCCCGGGCACCGTTCTCCACCCGCGCCAGCGACAGCAACTGATTGGCCAGATGGGTCAGTTTGTCAGTGCTTTGCGCGGTGGCCTCCAGGGTGTCCCGCCACACCTTTGGCTCCTGCGTGCGCAACCCCAACTCGACCCTCGCTTTCAACGCTGCCAGCGGTGTGCGCAGTTCATGGGCCGCCTCGGCAATGAACTGCGCCTGACGCTCAAACTGCCCGCGCAGGCGCTCGGTGAAGTGGTTCAAGGCGCGCACCAGCGGCCCGAGCTCTCGTTGCACCTGCACCTGCGGCAGCGGTCGCAGGTCATCCGGCTGACGCTCTTCTACCGCTCGGCGCAAACGCTCCAGCGGACGCAGCGCGGCACTCACCGCAAACCACACCAGAAACAACGCACCAATCGCCAGCATCCCTAGCCGCAGCAAGGTGTCGGCCATCAGGCTGCGGGCCATGCGTACCCGCGCCTCTTCGGTTTCGGCAACACGAATTTCGGCCATGCCGTTCATGTTCGGCTCGCTCACTGCCTTGAGCAGGCTGACCACGCGTACGTCCTGCCCCAGGTACTGGGCATCGTAGAAACGCGCCAGCGCCGGGTAGTCGTCAGTGCGCGGCGTACCCGGTGGTGGCGGCGGCAGGTTTTCGTAGCCGGAGATCAAACGCTGATTAATATCGTTGACCTGGTAGTAAATACGTCCGGCGCTGTCATAAGCAAAGGTGTCCAACGCCACATAAGGCACATCGGCGCTCAAGGTACCGTCGCGCTGGGACAGCCCGGCCGCAATGGTTCGCGCCGAGGCAAGCAGCGTGCGGTCGTAGGCGGTGTCGGCAGCCTCTCGACCGTTCCAATAGGCGCTCAGGCCGCTGGCCACCATCAACACCACCAGCAGCAGCGCCAGGTTCCATAACAGCCGCCCGCGCAGGCTTCCTGAGTCACGCATCGCGGTGCTCAAGCAGGTAGCCGAGCCCCCGGAAAGTCACGATCGCCACCGGCTGACCATCGAGCTTCTTGCGCAGGCGATGCACGTAGATTTCGATGGCATCAGCGCTGGCTTCCTCATCCAGACCGAACACCTGCGCCGCCAACTGCTCCTTGCTCATCACCCGCCCAGGGCGGGCGATCAACGCTTCAAGCACTGCCTGCTCGCGGGAGGTCAGCGTCAGCAACTCATCACCCAATGTGAAGCGCCGGGTATCCAGGTCATAGACCAATGGCCCGCAGCGCTGCTGGCGCTCCCCCCCCAACACCGTACGGCGCAGCAACGCCTTCACCCGCGCCTCAAGCTCACTCAGCTCAAACGGCTTGGCCAGGTAATCGTCGGCGCCCAGGTTCAGGCCGTGCACCCGATCCTTGACGTCACTTCGCGCGGTCAGCATCAGCACGGGCACGTTCTTGCCGCGTGCGCGCAGACGCGCCAGTACTTCAAAGCCATCCATGCGCGGCAAGCCAACATCAAGCACGGCCACCGCATATTCCTCACTGGCCAGGGCCAGGTCGGCGGCAACGCCATCGTGCAGCATATCGACGGTCAAGCCGATGCCCTTGAGTGCCTGAGCCACGCTTTCGGCCAGTTGCAGATGGTCTTCGACGAGCAGAACACGCATCGATTTTTCCCCGGTTACGTCGCGGTCAATGCCGCGGAGTGTACAGCCGAGACAACCACTGTGAAGCCATCGTCGCAATGAAAGTGCATTGAAAGGTTAGTGAAAGCTTCACCTCATAGCATCCTTTCACGGCCCTCTCTAGAAGCCGATAAGCGAACCTCAAGGCTCGCGCTAATAAGAACAATAACGGAGTGATCCACCATGCTGTCGATGCAGCTGCAGGCGTTCGCGCCTACCCGTCATTTGCGTACCCGCCCTACCGCTATTGCCAGCGCACTCGCCCTTGCTGGCGTTGCACCGCTGAGCCAGGCCGCTTTCATCGAAGACAGCAGTGCCAGCTTTGAAACCCGCAACATGTACTTCAACCGTGACTTTCGCGACGGCACCAGCGCCCAGCAATCCAAACGCGACGAATGGGCCCAGGGCTTCATGCTCAACCTGGAGTCCGGTTACACCGAAGGGACCGTTGGCTTCGGCATCGACGCCCTGGGCATGCTGGGCATCAAGCTCGACTCAAGCCCTGACCGCACCGGCACCGGCCTGCTGCCGACCCACGACAATGGCTATGCCGCCGACGAGTACTCCAAGCTGGGCCTGACCGGCAAGGTGAAGATCTCCGCCACCGAACTGAAGCTCGGCACGCTGATCCCCGAGCTGCCGACCCTGCAGCCCAATGACGGGCGCATCCTGCCGCAAACATTCGAGGGCGGCCTGCTGACCTCCAAGGAAATCAAGAACCTGACCTTTACGGGCGGTCGCCTGGAAAAGGCCAAGGACCGCGACGACACCAACAAGGAAGACATCGCCCTCAACAACAAGAACGGTCGCTTTCTCGGCACCGTCGCCGGCAACCACTTCGACATGGCCGGCCTGGACTACCGGTTCACCGACCGGATCACCGGCAGCTACCACTACGCCCAACTCGACGATGTGTACCGCCAGCACTTCGTCGGCATGCTCGCCAGCCAGCCGATGGGCCCAGGCACCTTCGGCGCTGACCTGCGCATGGCCTTCAGCGATGACCAGGGCCAGGCCCGTGGCGGCAAGATCGACAACACCGCGCTCAATGGCCTGCTCAGCTACGCCCTGAACGGGCACAAACTCAGCGCCGCCTACCAGCATATGTCCGGTGACAGCGCCTTCCCGTATGTCGACGGCTCCGACCCGTACCTGGTGAACTTCGTCCAGATCAACGACTTCGCCGGTGCCGATGAGCGCTCATGGCAGGTGCGCTACGACTACGACTTCGCCAAGCTGGGGATACCTGGCCTGACCTTCATGAGTCGCTACATAAACGGCGACAATGTCAGCCTGGCCAACGGCGGCGAGGGCAAGGAGTGGGAACGCAACAGCGAGTTCAAGTACGTCGTCCAGAGCGGCACGTTCAAGAACGTCGCCGTACGCTTGCGCAACGCGACCTACCGCTCGTCGTTCGCCCGTGACGCCGACGAAGTGCGGCTGCTGGTGAGCTACAACGTGGCGCTGTGGTAAGCCCAATAACAATAATATCCGAGGAGAATGACCATGACCTTTTCCCTGCGCCGTATTGCCCTTGCCACTAGCTGCCTGTTACTGGCCGGCCATGTCCTGGCTGGCGAACCGAAACGCCCCGAATGCATCGCCCCGGCTTCGCCCGGTGGCGGTTTCGACCTGACCTGCAAGCTGGTACAGAGCGCACTGGTCAACGAAAAAATCCTCACCAAACCGATGCGCGTGACCTACATGCCCGGCGGTGTCGGCGCCGTGGCGTACAACGCCGTGGTTGCCCAGCGCCCCGCCGATGCGGGCACCCTGGTTGCCTGGTCGAGCGGCTCGCTGCTGAACCTGGCCCAGGGCAAGTTCGGTCGCTTCGATGAAAACGCGGTGCGCTGGCTGGCGGCGGTCGGCACCAGCTATGGCGCCATCGCAGTGAAGAGCGACTCCCCCTACAAGACCCTCGACGACCTGGTCGCGGCACTGAAGAAAGACCCGAGCAAAGTGGTTATCGGCTCGGGCGGTACCGTCGGCAGCCAGGACTGGATGCAGACCGCACTGATCGCCAAGGCTGCCGGGATCAACCCGCGGGACCTGCGTTATGTGGCGCTGGAAGGCGGCGGTGAAATCGCCACGGCACTGCTGGGTGGGCACATTCAAGTGGGCAGTACCGACATCTCCGACTCCATGCCGCATATCCAGAGCGGCAACATGCGCCTGCTGGCGGTGTTTGCCGAAAAGCGCCTGGATGAGCCGGAAATGAAAGACATCCCCACCGCCAGGGAACAGGGGTACGACATTGTCTGGCCAGTAGTGCGCGGCTTCTACTTGGGGCCGAAGGTCACAGACGAAGAATATGCCTGGTGGAAAGACGCCTTCGACAAACTGCTGGCCTCTGAAGATTTCGCCACATTGCGTGATCAGCGCGAACTCTTCCCCTTCGCCCTGACGGGCAATGAGCTGGACACCTACGTGAAGAAACAGGTGGCGGACTACAAGGCCCTGGCCAAGGAATTCGGCCTGGTTCAGTAACCCGCTTATCCAGAAAGCCTATCGCTGGCAAGGCACCTACACCGCCCCGGTAGGCGTCAACCTTGCCGGCGATCCCCTGCCCCAAAGAGGATTCACCATGATCCTGCAACGACTCTTCGCCTTCGTTTTGTTGGCGGCATGCGCCATCCTGGCCGTCATGGCCTGGCCCTACCAGGCCGCCTTTTCCTACGAACCGGTCGGCCCCCGCGCCTATCCCCTGCTGATGCTTGGCCTGATGAGCGCAGCACTGCTGTACCTGCTGTTTCGCCCCACCCCCATCGTGCACAGCGACGATGAACCGGCGCTGGACCGCGCCACGCTGAACAAGATCGGCGTCTGTGTACTGCTGTTACTGGTCTTCGCAGCCACCTTCGAGCCGCTGGGCTTCATCCTCAGCAGCATCCTGATCGGTGTACCGATGGCACGTCTGTACGGCGGTCGCTGGCTGCCCAGCGCCGCCATCATCGGCGTGATGAGCATTGCCCTGTACCTGTTGTTCGACCGGGTGATGGATGTGCCGCTGCCCCTTGGCCTGCTCGACATTCTGGAGAATTGACATGGATACCCTCAGCTATCTGGGCCAAGGCTTCGGCGTCGCCCTGAGCCCCTACAACCTGGTCACCGCCCTGGCGGGTACCCTGATCGGCACCGTGGTCGGCTTGCTACCGGGCCTGGGCCCGATCAACGGCGTCGCCCTGTTGATCCCCATTGCCTTTGCCCTGGGCCTGCCGCCAGAGTCGGCGCTGATCCTGCTGGCAGCGGTGTACCTGGGCTGCGAGTACGGTGGGCGGATCAGTTCGATCCTGCTCAACATCCCGGGCGAAGCCTCCACGGTCATGACCACCCTCGACGGTTACCCGATGGCGCGTCAGGGCTTGGCCGGCGTGGCCTTGTCGCTGTCGGCCTGGAGCTCGTTCATCGGCGCCCTGATCGCCACCTGCGGCATGGTGCTGTTCGCGCCGTTACTGGCCAAATGGGCGATAGCCTTCGGCCCTGCCGAGTACTTCGTGCTCATGGTCTTTGCCATCGTCTGCCTCGGTGGCATGGCCGGGGACAGGCCGCTGAAAACCTTTATCGCCGCCTTGATCGGCCTGTTCCTGTCCAGTGTCGGGATTGACGCCAACAGTGGTGTGTACCGTTTCACTGGCGACAGCGTGCACATGGCCGACGGTATCCAGTTCGTCGTCCTGGTATTGGGCCTGTTCTCCATCAGCGAGATTCTCCTGCTGCTGGAAAAAACCCACCACGGCCACGAAGCCGTAAAAGCCACCGGACGCATGCTGTTCAACCTCAAGGAAGCGGCATCAGTGTTCGTGGTGAACATTCGCTGCGGCCTGCTTGGTTTCATCATGGGCGTGCTGCCGGGTGCCGGCGCAACGCTGGCCAGCGCCGTGGCCTACATGACCGAAAAACGTATCGCGGGCGCCAGCGGCACGTTCGGCAAAGGCGACAAACGCGGCCTGGCTGCGCCAGAAACAGCGATTGGCGCATCCTGCTGCGGCGCTCTGGTACCGATGCTGACCCTCGGCGTGCCGGGCTCGGGCACTACCGCCGTGATGATCGGCGCCCTGACCCTGTACAACATCACCCCGGGGCCACTGCTGTTCGAACAACAACCCGATATCGTCTGGGGCCTGATCGCGTCGCTGTTCGTCGCCAACATCATGTTGGTGATTCTGAACATCCCGATGATTCGCCTGTTCACCCGTATTCTCGCAGTGCCGAACTGGGCGCTGGTGCCGGTGATCGCGATCATTACCGCCATTGGTGTCTATGCCGTCCACGCCACCACCTTCGACCTGTTCCTGATGATCGGCATCGGCATCTTCGGCTACATCCTGCGCAAGCTCGACTTCCCGCTGTCGCCAATCCTGCTCGGTTTCATCCTTGGTGGCTTGATGGAACAGAACCTGCGCCGGGCCCTGTCGATTTCCAACGGTGCGCTGGACATCCTCTGGGCCAGCCCGATCAGCCTGTCGGTATGGGTATTGACTGCGTTCATGCTGGTACTGCCACTGCTGCGTATCTGGCGTAAACGCAGCGTGCAGCGACGTGCCCTGGCAGATGCCTGATTCAGCACCACAAGGCTGGTGGGCAACCGCACTGGTCGGCCTGGCAGGCGGCTTTCTCGCCAGCCAGGTCGGCTGGCCATTGCCCTGGATGGTCGGCTCGCTGCTCGCCGTCATCCTGGTGCGCTGCCTGACACCCTGGCAACTGAAGGAAATACCCGGCGGCCGTAAAGGCGGACAATGGATCATCGGTGTCGGCATCGGCCTGCACTTCACCCCTGCGGTGGTCGAGCAGGTGGCGAGCCACTTTGGCCTGATCTTCTTCGGTGCATTGCTTACCAGCCTGTCCAGCGTGGTCGGGGTCTGGCTGTTGCGTAGAACCGGTGAGGATCGAGCCACGGCATTTTTCTCAAGCATGCCGGGTGGCTCAGGGGAGATGGTCAACCTGGGGGCGCGTAATGGCGCGTTCCTCGGCCACGTCGCAGCGGCGCAAAGCCTGCGGGTGCTGGTGGTCGTGCTGTGCGTACCTGCCGCCTTCAAGTTCCTGCTCGGCGACGGTGTATCGCTGCTGCATGCCGGCAACGTCGATTGGCGCTGGCTGGTCGTGGTGCTCCCGTTGGGCGGGCTAACGGCCTGGGCATGGCAACGGCTGCGCCAGCCCAACCCCTGGTTGTTCGGCCCATTGCTGGTCGCCGCCAGTGTCAGCATTGGCTGGAACCTGCAGATCGGCTTGCCAGACGGCGCCAGCCAGATCGGCCAATGGCTGATTGGCAGCGGCCTGGGCTGTCACTTCAACCGAGCGTTCTTCCGCCGCGCGCCGTCCTTTCTTGGGCGAACACTGATTGCCACCTCGTTGAGCATGCTGATCG
The DNA here is from genome assembly GCF_053629555.1 of Pseudomonas sp. HLS-6 TE3448. Taxonomy (NCBI): domain Bacteria; kingdom Pseudomonadati; phylum Pseudomonadota; class Gammaproteobacteria; order Pseudomonadales; family Pseudomonadaceae; genus Pseudomonas; species Pseudomonas sp. HLS-6 TE3448. The sequence goes on from NZ_JBRJIO010000001.1 coordinate 295,909, forward strand.
CGGGGCTAGCCGCCTGGGCCTTGAGCCTCGCCACCCACCTCGATCTGCGCTCACTAACCTTGGGCATGATGCCGGGCGGCATCGCGGAAATGAGCCTGACCGCCGAAACCCTGCAACTGTCAGTACCGCTGGTAACAGCGTTGCAGGTCATGCGCCTGCTGTTTGTATTGTTTCTGGCCGAGCCCTTGTTCCACCACTGGACCCGGCACAGCGAATAACCTGCCGCTTGCACAAGCCGAAGAACCAAGCGGTTTGCGCAGCCCACAGAAGGTGCTTCATTTACGCAGGCGGCAGGCGCCAATCGATAGGCGCCAGGCCACGCTGCTCGAGGAAGCGATTGGTCTGGCTGAAATGGCCACATCCGAGAAAACCACGGTAAGCCGACAACGGCGATGGATGCACCGACGTCAGGACCAGATGCTTGGTGGCATCAATCAATTTGCGCTTGCTTTGCGCATGCGCGCCCCACAACAGGAAAACCAGGTTTGGCTGCTGCTCACTCACCACTTCAATAATCCGGTCGGTGAAGTGCTGCCAGCCCTTGTTGGCATGGGACGCCGCATTGCCTCGCTCGACAGTCATGGTGGTATTGAGCAGCAACACGCCTTGTTCAGCCCAGTGCTGCAGACAGCCATGGTTGGCAATGTCGATGTTCAGGTCGCGCTGCAGTTCTTTGTAAATGTTCAGCAACGACGGCGGTGTAGGCGTACCTGGCTGCACCGAAAAACACAGACCATGGGCCTGACCGGGGCCGTGGTATGGGTCTTGGCCAAGAATCACCACTTTGACCTTATCCAGCGGCGTGGAATTCAGCGCATTGAAAATCATCGGCCCTGGCGGGTAGATCTCTTTGCCTGCAGCATGTTCCTGGCGCAGAAAGTCTTTCAGCTCCTGCATGTAGGGCTGGTCGAACTCGCTGCGCAAGGCCTGCTTCCAGCTGGGTTCGAGTTTGATACGGTCGTCGTCGGTCATGGTGTCATCCAGAAAACAATGGGGCGGACACTAGGAAACCCGCTCGTGCTTGTCAATCGATCCGACCGACGACCGGCACGATCACCATCAGCGACCATACTTTCGGGATAAACCTGTCGAGGCCTCCCCATGAGCGTGGCGTTTGAAGTATTGACCGGTGTTGACGGTGCTGGCATTGGTATCGCCAGCCTGAACGCACCACAGTCACTCAATGCGTTGTCACTTCCGATGGTCCAGGCGCTGTACACGCACCTGCAGGCCTGGGCTGAAGACCCGCGCATTGCCTGCGTACTGCTGCGTGGTAACGGCGACAAGGCGTTCTGTGCTGGCGGCGAGGTACGCAGCCTGGCCCAGGCCTGCCTTGATCGGCCCGGTGAAGTACCGCCGACGGCCGCTCATTTCTTTGCCGCCGAATATCGCCTGGACTACTGCCTGCACACCTACCCCAAACCGCTATTGTGCTGGGGCCACGGCCATGTGTTGGGTGGAGGCATGGGCCTGCTGCAAGCGGCCGGCGTGCGCATCGTCACCCCAAACAGCCGCCTGGCCATGCCGGAAATCAGTATTGGCTTGTACCCGGACGTCGGCGGCAGTTGGTTCCTCTCGCGCCTGCCCGGCAAGTTGGGCCTTTTTCTGGGCCTGACCGGCGCACCGATCAACGCCCACGATGCACTTGACCTGGGCTTGGCCGACCGCTTCATGACCCCGGATCAGCAGGAAAGCCTGATAGAAGGCCTGCTGCAACTGAACTGGCAGGAACAGACGGCCCTGCAACTGAATAGCCTGTTAAAAGCCCTGCAACAGGAAGCCCTGCCTGCCCTGCCAGCCGCGCAGTGGTTGCCCCGCCGCCAGCATCTGGACAACCTGCTTGATGTCGGTGATCCGGTCTGCGCCTGGCGCGCCATCGCCCAGCTACGGCATCAACCCGACACCCTGCTCGACCGTGCCGCACAGACGATGCTTGAGGGCTGCCCACTCACCGCGCTGCTGGTCTGGCAGCAGATTGCTCGTGCACGGCACCTGTCATTGGCTCAAGTGTTCCAGATGGAATACGCCATCAGCCTGAACTGCTGTCGCCACCCGGAATTCGCCGAAGGGGTGCGCGCGCGCCTGATCGACAAAGACCAGAAGCCCCACTGGCATTGGCCAGACATCAGCCATGTACCCGCAGCAGTGGTCGAGGCGCATTTCAACAAGGCATGGGAAGGTCGCCATCCGCTGGCAGACCTCACACAGCCACTCACGTAGGTGCTGTAGCAGGCCAGCCCGCGCAAGGCGATGCCTTCCGGGGTGCTAGCAGGTGTCAGCGGTTCCAGTTGCGATCCGATCTGCCATCGCGGTCGTGTCCACGACCGTAATCCTGGCCACGACCGTGCTCCTGACCGCGACCATAAGCCCGACCACGGTCATGCTCATGACCACGGCCATAATTGCGGTCATAACCACGGCCGCCATCACGGTCCCGGCGAGGCGCATCCCGGTAGCCATGGTTGTCATGACGGTAACGGGCGTCATAACCACGCCCCTGATAACGGTTGTTGTAGTAAGGCTCGGGGGCGGCTCGGTAGTAACGTGGCGCAGGCGCGTAATAACGCTGCTGAGGCACCACATAGTAGCCTCGCCCATACGAGTAGGAAGGCCGGTCGTAGTCCCGATAGGAGTAACGATCTACGGTGTAAACGTCATTGCGGTAGTAGCCATGGTCTCCATAAGGTACGCACGCAGCCATTAATGAACCCAACACTACAATCAGCAAAAGTCGGCGATACATGGCGGCCTCCTGGACCGCTAAGCTGCCATCCAGCGGCGCTGGTCGGCGCCAATCGATGGTCATCGACCGGCACAACATCAGACACGCAAAAGCGCGCCCGGTGCCGCAGATGAAATAATTTGATACAAGGCTTATAACCTTAAAAATCATCCAGTTATTTTTCTTCAAGACCACTAGAATACAGGCCACTGGTACCAGCAACGGAAATGCCATGCCGTCTCGTTCTGCCTTGTTTTCACAACGTTCGCTGATCCTGGCGTTACTGCTCCTGCTGGGCTGCGGCTTTCTCGCGACGTCTCTGCTCAGCTACTTCGCCTCACGCAGTTCGATCCGTGACAACATCATCAACACCGAGCTGCCACTGACTGCCGACACCCTCTACTCGGAAATTCAGAAAGACCTGGTACGCCCCATCCTCATTTCATCGATGATGGCCAACGACACGTTCCTGCGCGACTGGGTGCTGGCCGGGGAACACGAGCCTGAGCGCATGACCCGCTACCTGAACGAGGTGATGGCTCGCAATCGCGCGTATACCGCCTTCTTCGTCTCCGACCTCACCCACACCTACTTCCAGGCCCAGGGTGTACTCAAGCAGATCGACCTGCAGGAAGCCCGTGATGCCTGGTACTTCCGCCTTCGCAACCTCGATGCGCCTTACGAAATCAACGTCGACCTGGACATGGCCAACCAGGACAACATGGCCATCTTCATCAACTACAAGGTCCTTGATTACCAGAACAACTTCATCGGTGCCGCCGGTGTCGGGCTAAGCCTCGAATCGGTCATCAAGTGCATCGACGACTACCAAAAACGCTACATGCGCAGTGTCTACTTCGCTGATCGCCAGGGCCGCATCGTGCTGACCGGCTCTGATGGAGGCCCTCAGGGCATGCGGGCCGGGCAACACTTGAGCGACATCAAAGGGCTGGGTGACCTGGCTCAGCAGATGCCCATCCCCGTCAGTGGTAGCCGCGAATACCGCAGTGCCGACGGCCACAACCAGTTCCTCAACGTGCGCTTCATCCCGGAACTGAACTGGTACCTGTTCGTCGAAAAACATGAAGACGGCCGGTTGGACAGCATCCTCCAATCGCTGTACATCAACCTGGCGATCTGCGCGATGATCACCCTGGTCGTACTCTCGCTGCTCAATGCCATGATCAACCGCCACCATGAGCGCATCCAGGCCCTGGCCACCCTCGACAGCCTGACCGGCTTACCGAACCGCCGGGCCTTCGACCTGCTTGCCGCACAAGCCTTGCTCGAAGCCCAGCGCGAGCCCAAGCCACTGGTGGCGCTGCTACTCGACCTGGACCACTTCAAAGCCCTCAACGACACCTACGGCCACCTGGGTGGCGACGAAGTGTTACGCCAGTTTGCCCGCGTACTGGAGAGCTGCCTGCGCGTCTCCGACATCATCTGCCGTTGGGGCGGCGAAGAGTTCGTCGTGCTACTCCAGGGCAGCGAGCATCAACAGGCACTCGGTGTTGCAGAAAAGATCCGCCAGAAAACCGAGCAACTGGCGTTCAGTTATGCCGACGCCGACATCAAGCTGACCGTCAGCATCGGCTTGAGCAGCCTGCGCCCGGACGATACGCTACACACCCTGATCGGTCGCGCCGACCACGCGCTTTACCGCGCCAAGCAAAGCGGGCGCAACCGCGTCTGCACGGATCACGCATGAACGAGCCCAACCTCTGCCCGGCCTGCGGTGCCAGCAACCACTGCAGCCTCGCCAACCCTCGCAGCGCTACGCACGATTGCTGGTGCTACGGCGTCAGCATCGACCCGCAGGTGCTTGAAGCACTGCCGGCCGAGCTGCGTGACAAAGCCTGCCTGTGCCCGCGCTGCGCCCAGGTAGAAGCCCAACTGCAGGCAGCCAAGGACGCCGCAAAGCGCTAAACTGCGCCCCCGATACTGGCCCCTTCTCGCCCCATGCGCCTCGACCGTTTTCTCAGCAACCTGCCCTGCTACAACCGCCAGCAAGTTCGCCTGCTGCTGGCAGAGCGCCGCGTACGCGTCGATGGCACACAGGTCGGCGACCCACGGCATGAGGTGCGCGAGTTCAGCCGAATCGAAGTCGATGATCAGCTTGTGCAAGCCGGTAGAGCACCGCGCTACTTCATGCTGCACAAACCAGCGGGGTGCGTCAGTGCCACGGTCGACCCACAGCACCGCACCGTCCTTGATCTGCTCGACGAGCCGGACAAACACGACCTGCACATCGCCGGTCGCCTGGACTACAACACCACCGGCCTGCTGCTGATCACCAACGACGGCCAATGGTCCAGGCGCCTGACCCAGCCACAGACCAAACTCCCCAAGGTCTACTACGTCGAAACCGAGCACGTCATCGACGAGCACTACATCGAAAAGTTTCGTGAAGGCTTCTACTTCGCCTTTGAAGACCTCACCACGCAACCGGCAGACCTGACGATACTCAGCCCACACAGCGCTCGCCTGAGCATCGTCGAAGGCCGCTATCACCAGGTCAAACGGATGTTCGGCTTCTTTGACAACAAGGTAATACGCCTGCACCGCGAACACATGGGCCCCCTGCAACTGGACCCGTCGCTGCTGCCCGGCGAGTACCGCGCCTTGCGCCCAGACGAAATCAGCGCGTTCTGACGTCACGACCGCCTGGCAGAAAAATATCGCCAATTACACCAACGGCACTTGCGGGTTCAGCACATGGCTGCTTGAATCCAAACGTCGGTCTGCATGTGACTCACCAGTCACAACCGCAGTCAAAGACACCTTTTTGCCGGCTACCAGCACCTCGAAGTGATGGGGTCCGGCAGATTGCCCGCCTAGAACAATACCCGTCGACCAGCCTGTAGCGGATCGACAAGGGCCCTCAGTTTCACTTCAAGGCGTATGCCTACCTGTCATAAAGAACGTGCAATCTTGCTTGCGCGATTACCCTTTCTTGCGCCAGGAGTCGATGACATGAGGCCAGAAATTGCTGTGCTGGATATACAAGGTCAGTACCGGGTTTACACGGAGTTCTATCGCGCAGACGCCGCCGAAAAGACGATCATCCTGATCAATGGATCGCTGGCAACCACTGCCTCGTTCGCCCAGACGGTGCGTAACCTGCACCCACAATTCAACGTTGTGCTGTACGACCAACCCTATTCGGGCAAGTCCAAGCCGCACAACCGCAACGACCATCTGCTGACCAAAGAGATCGAAGGCCAGATCCTTCTGGAACTGATCGACCATTTTGCTGCCGATCACATCATGTCCTTCTCCTGGGGCGGCGCCTGCACCCTGCTCGCCTTGGCCCACAAGCCACGGCGCATCGAAAAGGCGGTGATCAGCTCGTTCTCGCCGGTGATCAACGAACCGATGCGCGACTACCTCGAGCGCGGTTCACACTACCTGAACAAGTGCGACCGCTACGAAGTCGGCGCCTTGGTCAACGACACCATCGGCAAGCACCTGCCGTCGCTGTTCAAGCGCTTCAACTACCGGCATGTCAGCAGCCTGGACAACCACGAATACAAGCAGATGCACTTCCACATCAACCAAGTGCTCAAGCACGACCTGGACAACGCCCTGCGCTCGGCCCGCGTCATCGACATCCCGGTACTGTTCATGAACGGGGAATGGGACGAATACACCACCACCGAAGACGCACAGAAGTTCAGCAAACACGTGCGCAACAGCCACTTCAGCCGTATCCAGAGCGCCGGCCACTTCCTCGACATGGAACACAAGGCCGCTTGCCGCGACTCGCGCGATGCACTGCTGAGTTTCCTCACCCCCTCGCCTCGGGAACACCGCGTACGCACGCCGTTTACCCTGGGAGAACATGCCTTTGCCCTCTGAGCATCGGGGTCGCCGGTAACGCAGCAACCTGCATCACACGCCTTCGGGCACCCGCAAGATGCAGACCTTGCGTTACCGGCCGACCGCACAACACGCGTGAAGAAAGGCTTCAATTCCCGCCTCACTTCTGGTACAAAGTCGTCCTGCAGAGCGGGTGTCGTATAATGGCATTACTCCAGCTTCCCAAGCTGATAACGAGGGTTCGATTCCCTTCACCCGCTCCACTTTCCCCTCGCTGAAAATTCGTCTGATTCCATACGCTGCTGAAAATAAGGCATTTTTCCTTACCATCAGTCCAGCCTGATCTGCCCCCTCCCCGCCACTACGACGTTTTCAATCTTTCACTGCATCAATGCGATTGCGCCGGCTCCTGTTGCACCGCGCGAAGGTACGACATAGACTTCAACTACGCCAATGACGCATACCCAAGGACGGCATGATTTTCATCGAAACAACAATTTTCACAGAGGATGTGAAGACTCACCTCGAAGATGAAGAGTACCGGAAGCTCCAGCACTATCTTGCAGAGCATCCAGAAGCAGGTGATCTCATTGAGGAAACCGGGGGATTGAGAAAGGTCCGCTGGGCTGCAAAAGGAAAGGGAAAGAGTGGGGGTGTGCGTGTTATTTACTACCACGTTACCCACAAAGAACAGATACGAATGCTGCTGATTTACCGTAAAGGTATCCAGGATACGTTGACGAAAAAAGAAAAGGCAGTACTAAAAAGCATCAACCAAGGGTGGAAATGATGGACAAAAATCTCTTCGATCGTCTTGTTAACAGCATGACTGAGATGGATGAGATCGCCCGTGGTGAGCGCAAGCCATCCCGGGAATTCCGGGTCGACGCTGTACACGTGAAAGCAATCCGCGAAGCTACAGGTCTTACTCAAGAAAAATTTGCAAAACGAATCGATGTACCTGTTGGGACCCTCAGGAACTGGGAGCAGGGACGTCGTGTTCCAGAAGGGCCAGCACGTGCATTGCTGCGTGCGATTCATAATGACCCTACTCATGTGCTGGCCGCGTTGGCAGAAGCATGAAAGCCCCAGCCACATGGCGGGTTCAGGTTACAGACGCCCCCCGCTTTTAGCGGGGGGTTGTTTTTCCAAGCCAAATTCAAGCCTACACCCCATAGAAACCCTATAAGCCCGTGACATTGGCATTGCTCTTAAACAAAGAACCAAGGCCTTTCGCTTAGGGACGCTGTCTAGGCCTGCGCATTTGCCTCTCGCCTGACTCAAAACAACGCCAGTCGCTTTACTGTCGAAATTTCTTGCAACGTTTCTGCAATCGGGTACAAACAGTTCATCTCGCTGCACCCTGACCAGGCGCCCTGCCCGCCGCAGTGTTTCGGCGCTCGGGAATGAACGCGGCGTTGTTCTGAAACAGTCGAAAGGACCCGTTCATGTTTCTCTCCCGCTGGCTTCCGGGCCTGGCCAATTTGCTGCATTACCGCGCCGAGTGGTTTCGCCACGATCTTCAGGCCGGGCTGTCTGTGGCCGCGATTCAGATCCCTATCGCCATTGCCTATGCGCAAATTGTCGGCCTGCCGCCCCATGTGGGCTTGTATGCCTGCATCTTGCCAATGATTGTCTATGCCTTGGTCGGCAGTTCGCGGCAGTTGATGGTCGGGCCGGATGCCGCCACCTGTGCGATGGTTGCCGGAGCAATTGCGCCACTGGCGATGGGCGATCCGCAGCGGCTGGCGCAGTTGTCGGTGATTGTCACGGTACTGGTGGGGCTGATGCTGATCGCCGCCGGGGCGGCACGGGCCGGGTTTATCGCCAGCTTTTTCTCGCGACCTATTCTGATCGGCTACCTGAACGGGATCGGCCTGAGCCTGCTGGCCGGGCAGTTAGGCAAAGTGCTCGGCTTTCAGATCGAGGGCGATGGCTTCATTCTCAGCCTGATCAACATGCTGCAGCGCCTGAACGAAATCCATTGGCCGACGTTGGCCATTGGGGTTGCCGGGCTGATTGCACTGATCTGGTTGCCCCGGCACTTCCAACGCTTGCCGGCGGCACTGGTGACCGTGGCCATCGCCACGCTGGCGGTTGGCGTGCTGCGGCTGGACCGCTTCGGCGTTGCCATTCTGGGCGCGGTGCCCGCCGGGATGCCGGAACTGGCCTGGCCGCAAACCAACCTGGCAGAAATGAAAAGCCTGATGCGTGACGCCTTGGGTATCGCGACCGTGAGCTTCTGTAGTGCGATGCTCACCGCCCGCAGTTTCGCCGCGCGCCACGGTTACGCGATCAATGCCAACCACGAGTTTCTTGCACTGGGTGTGTCGAACCTCGCTGCCGGGGTTTCCCAGGGCTTTGCCATCAGCGGTGCCGACTCGCGTACGGCGGTCAACGATATGGTCGGCGGCAAGAGCCAACTGGTGGGCATTATTGCCGCGCTGGTGATCGCGGCGATCCTGATGTTCTTCACCGCACCACTGGCCTGGATTCCACAAGCCGCCTTGGGCGCGGTGTTGCTGATGGCCGGCTGGGGGCTGATTGATGTGCAGTCACTGCGCAAGATCCGTACACTCAGTCGCTTCGAGTTCTGGCTTTGCGTGTTCACCACCGTCGGCGTGCTCGGGGCGGGCGTGCTGCCGGGCATTATCATTGCCGTAACCCTGGCCATCCTGCGCCTGTTGTACAGCATCTACCAGCCAACCGATGCCGTACTCGGTTGGCTACCCGGCGTCGAAGGCCAGGTGGACATTCGTCACCACGAAGATGCCCGCACCGTACCGGGTTTAGTGGTGTACCGCTTCGATGATGCGATTCTGTTCTTCAACGCCGACTACTTCAAAATGCGCCTGCTCGATGCCGTACAACGTGAACACCAACCCCGTGCGGTGCTGTTCGACGCTGAAGCGGTGAGCACCATCGACGTCAGCGGTATCGCGGCTTTGCGTGAAGTGCGGGACACCCTCAAAGCGCAAGGCATTCTGTTCGGCATTGCCCGTGCCCGCGGCAAGTTCTTGCGCATGCTGGTGCGCTCGGGGATCGCGCGGGAACTGGAGGATCGCTTGCTGTTCGGCTCGGTACGGGCCGGCATTCGCGCCTACCGCGTATGGCGCAATCGGAACAAAGAGCTGTTTGCATCGGAGTAAGCGAAACTTCCTACATAACCTTGGGAAGTGCTGACCTTGTTGCACAACGGCATGCCCACTAGCCTTCGGGGGTCGCTGCATATTCAGCGACCAGATGTGGAAGTCTGGACCCTCTATAGGCGTGTATTCCCTGACAGGTGAATGCTGGCGTACTTTTATGCCTGTATGATTTGTTATGGCGGCTACGCGCAGGGCACCCTTTGGGGTGCGCCGGATTCCTATAGACCGGTCTTCCACCCTGCGTGTGGCTGCCACCCTCATGTGGAAGTGAGTCAGGGCAGCTCCTCTATGTCTATAGGAGCTTTACCATGATGAAAATTGTTCCCGACCCACCACGTTGTGCGCCGTATAAAACGGCATCGCTACCTTTTGGCTCCTGCGACGCAGGGCACCCGCCATTGTTTTCCGTTAACGAAGGCATTAGTGCCGAAGACGCGCTGGTGCATGCCTCCTTGCAACTGAAAGCGGGCATTGATGCCGTAAACCAGACCTGCTTCTGCCATGAGCGCACCCCGGAAGGCTTGCGCTGGGCCTCGCTGCACGCGATGGAGGCGGCCAAAGCGTTGATTGACGCCCTGCTCGACGGGTTCGAGGCGCAGGCCATGAAGCGCTAATACCTTCACTGACGCCATCGCAGGCAAGCCTGCTCCCACACGGTGGACTGCCCCCAAGGGTTGGATTTTTGTCCAACTTCCTGGGGGCAGTCTACGGTTTGATCGGGGCCCGGTGGGAGCAGGTCTTGCCTGCGATACAAGCGCCGCGAACTCGCGGATACCCCACCGAAGTCATCAATCAGCCACATGACGCGCGCCAAACTTCCGAAGGCTCCAGAACTTTATAACCTCAGACACAATAACCAAAACAACCATCAACAGCGGGCTATAATCTGGAAAAAACTGAACACCCACCAATAAAACTGAAACCGAAGGCACAATAAAAAACAGCCTCAAAGGCAACTGTGAGTACCCGACCCACCTCGCGGCATCTCGCCGGGCCAAAAATAAAAAACAGCTAACACATATCGACAACTGCAACACCCAACTCAGCACAACCATTACCACCTGAGCGGGACCTAGCTCACCCAGCAATACCACTGTACTTTCCAGATCCGTTAGGTAGGGTATTTTCTCATGACGGAGGCTACCCATTACATACCAGGCAAGATAAAGCGCATCTAGCCCGCCCCATATAAACCACACCACTGACTTGTAGTCACTGCTTTCTACTTTCATTTTTCGTCGCTTCTCCGCTCATACACGGTGTCTGCGGTAGCAGGAACCCAGTGCCAGGACTTACCGGTTTCTCGCCACTCATCCTCGGATTCCTGAAAGCGCTGCTTTATGCGGCGCAAGGCCCCGTAGGCATGCATTGCCGAGCCCGATTCATAGGAAAGCTCGTCATTGGCGAGCGGAACCCACTCTTGAACCAGAGTACGAGTGGTATTTGTAAAGTCCTTCCCATCAGAGAAAATTAATCGTCCCTCATCAGTTAACTAACCAGATCGATTGACCAGTACAGCGAGCGTGTTACTGATACCATCGTAGTCAATTTATTTTTTAACTCATTACCCGTTAGTTTGGCTGACGGCCTCAAGAATGCGAGCTTTATCCTGTTCATACAAACACTGTTCAATGGAAGACCCGGACTCACTAATAAGATCAACCAGCCCGTCCATTTCCATTGGATATAAAAGTGAACGTTCTACATCAGATAAAGCGAAAAAAGGACTTTCAATTCGAGCAAGGCTAAACGCGCTCATGTCGCGCCGGCGAATCAGTCGTTTCATTTCATCACCAAGAGTGAGGAGGTCGTCTTGTTTTGCAGTCGCAACGAGCTTGATACCACTGAAACCCGCACTCCAAACGCCAACCCTTTCCCAATGACGTGTATGAAATTTCCGAAAATTCACTCGTTGAGCCAAAAAGGAGCTCTCGCTTCACTAATGACGCGATGCAGGCACCGCATACTCGCGGATACCCCACCGAAGCCACCGCAGGCAAGCCTGCGTGGGGCCACGCGATTAACCCGCCAGCAACCCCGGCAAGGCATGCACCAGCGCATTGATTGCGAAACCAATGAACATCAACCCGCAGGCCCGGGTGATCCACAGTTCATAGCGCACATATAACGTACGGACCTGGCGCGCGCCCACCAGTGCCACCAGAATCGCATAGGCCAGCAAGCCACCCACAAAGCTGAGCACGATCAACAAGGGCAGCATCGACCAGGTCAGTGCCTCGGCGCGGCTGGATAACAATGCCGTAAAGGTGGCAACGGCCACCGGGTAGGCCTTGGGATTGGTCAGGCCGAACACTACGCCATGCCAGAACGGCTGACGCACCGGCCCCTGCTGCCCGTCTTCAGCAGACGGGCGACTGCGCAAGGCGCGCAGGCCCAGCCAGAACAGGTACACGCCGCTGATTACGCCCAGGCCATCAAACAACAGGCTGCCAACCTGGCGCGCGCCGACGATGGCCACCAACGCAGTGCCACACCAGAGCACATCACCCAGCAGGTGCCCACAAAGAAACCCCGCCCCCGCCTTACGCCCACGTGCCGCGCCAATACCGAGCACCGCCAGGACACCGGGGCCTGGGGTAATGCCATAGATAAAGCCGGAGGCGAGCACAGCAAACACAAGCGAAAACGTCATCGGAACACGGGGCCTGAACAGAGCAAGGCACGAGAGTCTACGCGCGCGTCCACGCGGCAGCCAGCCACTCAATAGCCCAGGGATTCAAGAATCGGCGCTTCATCTTGCGGCAGTGAGCGCCCGAGAAAACGCTGCAGCTCGCCGCTGCGGTTGGTGAAAATGCCATCAGCCCCCGCGGTCAGCACCTTTTGAAAATCCACCGGCAGGTCAACCGTATAGGCATGCACCAGCAGCCCTTTGTCATGGGCATTCCGGATCATCGAGGGCTGTACAAGGTTGGCGTAACTCTGATCGCCGCCCCCGGTCAGCGCCACCGAGGCGCCAACACCTATGGCGCCGCCTGCCTTGGCATAGTCGAGCCAGCGCTCGAACTCGGCGTTGTCTTTCGGGTGTTGTCGCGCGAGGAAGGCGGCTCGATCGGTTTCCCCTGACTCAGCGAATGTTTGCGCCTCGGCGGGTTCAACGTAACCTTTGCCCAGCCACAACAACAGCGTCTTGGGTACCTGCGGCATGATCGAATGGAGCAACGCCAGGCTGTCGCGGTCGAAGGTTTGCAGCACCACCCGGCCAGGCATGTCGAGCCAGCCGCGAGCCTTCAGCCGATCATGCAGGTCCTGCTCGATACCGGGGAACAGCTTGGGCGCTTTGGTTTCGATATAGAGGCCCGGCACCCGCTGCGGGTTGGCCTCGGCGATGTCCAGCACCTCGTCCAGGGTCAGTATTTGCAACCCGGCATATGCGAGGCGTGCACGAGCAGGGTAGGCCTGGTTGAACCAGGTGCCCATATCCAGTGTTTTCAGCTCCGCCAGGGTAAAGGCACTCACGGGACGGTCTTTGCGCTCGGGGAAACGCTGGGCCACATCGCTGGTGCGTAGCAGGTTGCTGTCATGCAGCGCGACCAGCGCACCGTCGCTACTGCGTTGAAGATCCAGCTCAAGGTAATCGGCCCCCAACTCACGCGCCAGCGCATAGGCCGCCGCAGTCGACTCCGGGGCATCGAAAGAGGAGCCGCGATGGGCGATCACCGCCGGGTAGGCAATATGCTGAGCGGCTGCCAAGCCTGGGCCGTCGATGGCCTGAGCTGTTGCCCAGGGCAGCAGCACGGCACTCATGATGGCAGCAATGCGGTGTATCGACATGGGCTTCTCTCAACCAGTGGACGCCTCCAGCATAGTCGCCCACGCTGATGACAAGCGGGACGTGCGTGATACAGTCGCGCCCATTCCTTTGCATTACCTGTCTGTGAGCCCTGCATGCCCTCTGCCAACTTCGACGCCACCCTCGCCGCTTGGCCTGAACTGGTCTCCCGCCGTCCTTGCAGCGGGTTGCTGCTGGGCAACGGCGCCAGCCGTATGGTGTGGCGCCCGTTCGCCTATTTCTCATTGTTCGAGCTGGCCCAGCGGGTACGCCACAAACCCTTGGGGCTTACCGATCAGGCCTTGTTCAAGTCCATGGGCACGGAGGTGTTCGAGCCGGTGCTCACGGCACTGAACACCACGGTACGGGTCAATGCCGCCCTGGCCATCAGTTCGTCGGCACCGCTGAACCGCTATTACGCAATCAAGGAAGCGCTGATTCATGCCGTGCGCAGCGTGCATATCCCGTGGAAGCTGCTGCCTGCCTCGACCCTGCACACCCTCAACCAGGAGCTGCGCAATTACCGCAGCATCTATTCGAGCAACTACGACCTGCTCACCCATTGGGCGGTGAGCTACGCGCCTGAAGGGTTTCAGGTGCTGTTCGATGAGGAGGGCGTGTTTGACGTACGCCGCAGCCGCGGTGAAGGCCATCGCCTGCTTTACCTGCACGGTGGCTTGCACCTGCTCAAGCAACAGGACGGCAGCACCCGCCAACGCAGTGCCCGCGAAAGCGCACTGCTCGACGGCTTTGCGGTGAACACCCCCGGCGATGTGCCGCTGTTCATCAATGAAAGCAGCAGCGACGACAAACTGCGCGCTATCCGTACCTCGGACTATCTGAGCTGGTGCCACGGCGAACTGGCCAGCCATGAGGGTGGCCTGTGTATTTTCGGGCACCGCCTGGACAGCTCCGACCGGCATCTGGTGGAGGCCATCAAACAGGCCAACCCCGGCCACCTCGCGATTGCGGTACACCCACTGAGCGAAGCAGCGATCATCGGCCAGAAGCAGCACTATGCGGCGTTGTTTGCCGAGCGCCCGGACATCGAACTGTGTTTCTTCGATGCCAGCAGCCACCCGTTGGGGCAGGCTGAATTGGCGGTGGCCGTTCCCCCTGCCAGCAAACGTCGCCGCTAAACGCTGTGCAGGGACTGTATCCGTTGTTTTGTATGCAACTGTTACAAGACCGCACCCAACGCCTGTGGCTCAATGGACGGACTTATCTGCCCAAGGCGTTCCCGCATGTCTACCCGCGAAAACACCGGCATGGCCCTCGGCCTGCTCGGCGTGGTCATTTTCAGCCTGACCCTGCCCATGACCCGTATCGTCGTGCAGGAACTGCACCCACTGCTCAATGGGCTGGGCCGGGCGCTGGTCGCCGCCATTCCCGCTGCCGCGCTGTTGCTCTGGCGTCGCGAAAAATGGCCGACCTGGCAGCAAATAAAAGGGCTGAGCCTGGTAGCGCTGGGGGTCATTCTGGGGTTCCCGGTGTTTTCCGCGTGGGCCATGCAAACCGTACCGGCATCCCACGGAGCACTGGTCAACGGCCTGCAGCCGCTGTGCGTAGCGGTGTACGCGGCCTGGTTGTCCCACGAGCGCCCGTCAAAAGCCTTCTGGGCCTGCGCCGCGCTGGGCAGCGTTTTGGTGCTGGCCTACGCCATGATCATGGGTGCCGGGCAGATCCAGGCCGGTGACCTGCTGATGCTCGCCGCCATTGCGGTGGGTGGCCTGGGGTATGCCGAAGGCGGGCGACTGGCGCGTGAAATGGGCGGCTGGCAGGTGATCTGCTGGGCGCTGGTTTTGGCCAGCCCGTTGCTGCTCGGGCCGGTGGTGTACCTGGCGCTGCAGCACCAGGGCGAGGTCAGCAGCAAAACCTGGTGGGCCTTCGGTTATGTTTCGCTGTTCTCGCAGTTCATCGGTTTCTTTGCCTGGTACGCTGGCCTGGCGCTGGGTGGCATCGCCCGGGTGAGTCAGGTGCAGTTGCTGCAGATCTTCTTCACTATCGCCTTTTCCGCCCTGTTCTTTGGCGAACAGGTCGAGCCGATTACCTGGGTGTTTGCCACCGGGGTGATTCTGACTGTGGTACTGGGCCGGCGCACACGGGTGCATCCGGCCCAGCGCCCAGCCAAGGTTTAGGCCGCGAGCAAACCGTCAGCCCGCAGCAGGGTTTCCAGGCAGTGCTCCTGAACCCCATAGAACGCTTTGAGCTCCTGGATTCTGGCCATCAACACGCTCGCATCGACCGGATCGCGACGCTTGATCGCCAGGATCATCTTGTTCTTGTTGGTGTGTTCAAGGGAAATGAACTCGAATACCTTGGTCTCATAGCCGCAGGCTTCCAGGTACAGCGCGCGCAGGCTGTCGGTCAGCATTTCAGCCTGCTGGCCCAAATGCAGGCCGTATTGCAGCATCGGCTTGAGCAGGCCCGGGGTGTGCATTTGCGGGCGAATCTGTTTGTGGCAGCACGGCGAGCACATGATGATGGCTGCACCACAGCGGATACCGGTGTGGATGGCATAGTCGGTGGCGATGTCGCAGGCATGCAGGGCAATCATCACGTCGATGGCGCTGGGCACGACGGTACGCACGTCGCCATGCTCGAAATGCAGGCCCGGGTGCTCCAACTGAGCCGCAGCCTTGTTGCACAGCTCGACCATGTCCTGGCGCAGCTCGACGCCGGTGACCTGGGCCTCACGCTGCAGGGTGTTGCGCAGGTAATCATGGATGGCGAAGGTCAGGTAACCCTTGCCCGAGCCGAAATCCGCGACACGCAGTGGCTGCTCTGCGCCCAGGGTCGAGCTGCCGAGGGCATGGGAAAACACCTCGATGAACTTGTTGATCTGTTTCCACTTGCGCGACATGGCCGGAATCAGCGCATGCTGCTTGTCGGTGACACCCAGGTCGACCAGGAACGGTCGGCTCAGTTCCAGGTAGCGTTTCTTCTCCCGGTCATGCTCGCCCGCCGGCGCCTGACGTGCCTGCTGTGCTGCGCTGTGGTGCAGCATCGGCTTGCCTTTCTTGCTGAACTCCAACTGGGCTTCATCGCTGAGGCTCTGCAGGTGGGCGTTGCGAAAACTGCCTGGCAGCAGTTCAGCCACCAGTGCCAGGGCTTCGTCGACCGGCAAATTGCGGGTGATGTCACGGGTTTGGTAGCGGTAGACAAACGACAGGCAAGCCTGGCCCTTGACGGTCAGCGGCTTGGCGATCACCCGTTGCAGGGCTTCTTCGGTGCCGACATGGCGCGCCAGCACCAGCTTGATCAGGGCATTCTGCTGCAGGCAGGTGGCGAGCAGGGCCAGAAACTGCGCACGCGCATCCGGCGCGGCCTGGGCGGTAGGGGTATCGGACATCAGGAGTGGGTGCCTCGGAGTGCGGGGACGCGCCAGTCGGCGCCAGTGCCGGGCATTTTACGTGGATGACCGGCGCAGGCACAGCTTTTGTCGATGATTGCCCTGCCCTTACGGCAATATCACCAGGCGATTGGGCAATTCATTACGGGCCTGCGTCAGTGGCACATGGGCACTCAACAGTTCGCCACACGCCTGAATACAGTCGAGAAAACCCTGCAAGGTCTGGCCTTGCCCGACCTGCCCGGTGAAGCGCTGCACAATGCGGTCCCAGACCTGATTGTCCAAATGCCGGGAAATGCCTTCGTCGACCAGAATTTCCACATAGCGCTCGGCTTCGCTGACAAAGATCAGCATGCCGGTGCTGCCCACCGTACGGTGCAGGTTTTGTTCAAGGAACTGCCGCCGGGCCAGGTTCGAGGCCCGCCAATGGCGCACAGCGCGCGGAATCAAGCGGGTGGTCAGGCGCGGTACACGAAACACCAGACTGAACACAATGAAGGTCAGCCATTGCGCGATCAACAGCCCATGCCCACCCGGCCAGCCGCTGAGGTAATAGATGATGCCCGGCAGCACCAGTGCCAGCAGGCTGGCCCAGAGCAGCGGGATATAGGTGTAGTCGTCAGCCCGGGCGGCCAACACCGTGACCAGTTCCGCGTCGGTGTTGCGCTCGACCTGGGCAATCGCCTCGGCGACCTGCCGTTGTTCAAATTCACTGAGCAATGCCATGCACTGTGGCTCTTGTTGATGAGTTATCTACCAGCCGCCCGATGAGCCGCCACCGCCAAAACTGCCGCCACCGCCACTGAAGCCGCCCCCACCCGAACCGCCGCCGAAGCCACCAAGGCCGCCACCAAAACCGCCGCCGCGCCCGCCTCGCCCACCGCTCAAGCCCAAGCCTTGCAAGGTGAAGGCGAGTACCACCAGCAAGATGAACAAGCCGATGGTCCAGCCGCGCGAGCCGCCTTCGGCCTCTGCGCCCGTCGCCTGGGCCGGTTCGGCCAAGGGGTTGCCCCCCAATACCTGAATAATCGCCGCCGTGCCCTGAACGATACCTTGGCTGAACTCGCCGCGCCGAAACGCCGGGGTAATGATGCTGTTGATGATGACGGAGGACTGGGCATCGGTCAGGCGCTCTTCCAGCCCGTAGCCGACCTCTATACGCAGCTTGCGCGCCTGTGGCGCGACGATCAGCAATGCGCCATTGTCCTTGCCGCGCTGGCCGATCCCCCAGTGCCGTCCTAGCTGGTAGCCGTAGTCTTCAATGCTCATGCCTTGCAGGTCAGGCAAGGTGACCACCACCACCTGCTCACCGCCGCTGGCCTGCTCATGGGCCGCCAACATCTGGCTGAGCTGGGCAATACTGGCCGCATCGAGCAAATGAGCCTCGTCCACCACGCGCCCGGTCAGGGCCGGGAAGCTGGGTTCAGCGCGCAGCGTCAAGGCTGCACAGAGCAGTGCCAGCAGCACAGCAGCCTTGAGCAGGCGCATCAGAATTTCACTTCAGGGGCTTTGTCGGCATCGGCACTGGTCGCCTCGAAGGTCTCACGCAGCGGCATGTCGCTGTACATCAAGCTGTGCCAGATACGCCCGGGAAAGGTGCGGATCTCGGTGTTGTAGCGTTGTACGGCGGCGATGAAATCCTTGCGCGCCACGGCAATCCGGTTTTCCGTGCCTTCGAGTTGCGACTGCAGGGCCAGAAAATTCTGGTTCGACTTCAGCTCCGGGTAACGCTCGGAAACCGCCATCAGCCGGCTCAAGGCCCCGCTGAGTTGAGCTTGTGCCGCCTGGAACTGGCGCAATTTTTCCGGGTCGTCCAAGGTACTGGCGTCGACCTGAATCGAGGTGGCCTTGGCCCGGGCCTCGACAACGGCGGTCAGGGTGGTCTGCTCTTGCTTGGCATAGCCTTTTACCGTCTCCACCAGGTTGGGAATCAGGTCGGCGCGCCGCTGGTACTGGTTCTGCACTTGCGCCCAGGCCGCCTTGACCTGTTCGTCATACTGAGGAATGTTGTTGATCCCACAACCGGCCAGCAGGCTGGACAGCATCAACACGACCCAGAGCCGTATCGCTTTGGCATGAAGTACCTGCATCGTCATCGTGCTCCTTGATTACCCGTAAAAGTCCGGACTTCAGGCATAATCCCCGGCCATCGCTGGAATGCAATGGCACAATCGGCTAAAAGATCCCAGCCCATTACAACAATAGCTGCTCCCCCAATTTCGGCTGTGCAGTCTCCCTGATGAATACTGCTCTGAGCCTTGAGAACGAATAGTCATGAACAAACTCTGTTTGCTGGGCCTGCTTGTCAGCCTGGCCAGCCATACCGCCTTTGCCGATACCACTACCGAGCCGCAGAAGAACAAGCAGGCGTTTATTGCCGACCTGATGCAGCAAATGACGCTCGAGGAAAAAATCGGCCAGTTGCGCCTGATCAGCATCGGCCCGGAAATGCCCCAGCCGCAGATCCTCAAGGAAATCGCCGCGGGCAACATCGGCGGTACGTTCAACTCCATCACCCGTAGCGAGAACCGCCCTCTGCAGGATGCGGCGGTGAAGAACAGCCGGCTGAAGATCCCGATGTTCTTCGCCTATGACGTGATCCACGGCCACCGCACCATTTTCCCGATCAGCCTGGCGCTGGCCTCCAGTTGGGACATGAAAGCCATCCACACGGTCGCCCGTACCTCGGCAATAGAGGCCAGTGCCGACGGTATCGACATGACCTTCGCGCCCATGGTCGATATCGCCCGTGACCCGCGCTGGGGCCGCAGCAGTGAAGGCTTCGGTGAAGACACCTACCTGGTTTCGCGGATCTCCAAAGTGATGGTCGAGGGCTTTCAGGACAACAACCCGGCATCGGCGACCAGCCTGATGGCGAGCGTGAAGCACTTCGCCTTGTATGGTGCAGTGGAAGGCGGGCGCGACTACAACACCGTCGATATGAGCCCGATCAAGATGTACAACGACTACCTCCCGCCTTACCGCGCCGCTGTCGATGCGGGTGCAGGCGGGGTGATGGTGGCGCTCAACTCGATCAACGGTGTACCGGCCACGGCCAACACCTGGTTGATGAATGACCTGCTGCGCAAGGAGTGGGGTTTCAAGGGCGTCACGGTCAGCGACCACGGTGCGATCTTTGAACTGATCAAGCACGGCATCGCCCGTGATGGTCGCGAAGCGGCGAAGCTGTCGATCAAGGCCGGCATCGACCTGAGCATGAACGACTCGCTGTACGGCCAGGAACTGCCGGGCCTGCTCAAGTCCGGCGAGATCAATCAGGCGGATATCGACAATGCCGTGCGTGAAGTGCTGGGCGCCAAGTACGACATGGGCCTTTTCGACAACCCGTACCGACGCATCGGTATCGCCAGCGAAGACCCGGCCGACACCTACGCCGAAGGACGCCTGCACCGCGATGCCGCCCGTGATGTAGCGCGCCGCAGCATGGTCTTGCTGGAAAACCGCAACCAGACCCTGCCCCTGAAGAAACAGGGCACCATTGCCCTGGTCGGGCCACTGGCCGATGCCCCTATCGACATGATGGGCAGTTGGGCCGCAGCAGGCCGCCCGCGTCACTCCGTGACCGTGCATGACGGTATGCGCCGTGTGCTGGGCGAACGCGCCCGCGTGATCTACGCCAAGGGTGCAAACATTACCCACGACAAGGCGATCCTCGATTACCTGAACTTCCTCAACTTCGCTGCGCCGGAAATCATCGACGACCCACGCCCTGCGGCAGTGATGATCGATGAAGCGGTCAAGGCCGCGCAGCAAGCAGATGTCGTGGTTGCCGTGGTAGGCGAGTCGCGGGGCATGTCCCATGAGTCGTCCAGCCGCACCACACTGGAAGTCCCCGCCAGCCAACGCGCCCTGATCACGGCCTTGAAAGCCACCGGCAAACCGCTGGTGCTGGTGCTGATGAACGGCCGACCATTGTCGCTGACCTGGGAACGCGAACAAGCCGATGCCATGCTCGAAACCTGGTTCAGCGGCACCGAAGGCGGCAACGCCATCGCGGACGTACTGTTCGGCGACTACAACCCGTCCGGCAAACTGCCTATGACCTTCCCGCGTTCGGTGGGGCAGGTGCCGATGTACTACAACCACCTGAGCATTGGTCGCCCATATACACCGGGCAAGCCGGGCAACTACACCTCGCAGTACTTCGAGGAACCCAACGGCCCGCTCTACCCGTTCGGCTATGGCCTGAGCTACAGCGAGTTCAGCCTGTCGGAGCTGACGCTGTCCAGCAAGACCCTGAAGCCTGGGCAAACCCTCGATGCCAGCATCCGCGTGAAAAACACCAGCAAGCGTGACGGTGAAACTGTGGTTCAGTTGTACGTTCGCGACGTCGCAGCGTCGATTAGCCGGCCCATCAAGGAGCTGAAGAACTTCCAGAAAATCAGCCTCAAGGCGGGCGAAGAACGCATCGTTCATTTCACCCTCAGCGAAGACGACCTGAAGTTCTACAACGCTCAATTGAAGTACGCTGCAGAACCTGGCGAGTTCAACGTGCAGGTCGGGCTGGACTCAGAGGCCGTGAAACAGCAGAGTTTCGAGCTGCTGTAAGCGGTCGCCGCGATGTCCAAGGGGAAGTGCCGGAATGCCTTCCCCGTTGCCGGGATTCTGTTTGCCATGCCTATTTCCTTTCGCGCCATGCGCTTGGGCCTGATGCTGTTCCTGATGCTCACAGGCATGCTCTTGAGCACGGCGTGGGCCTGGCAGCATGCCCAGCGCCAGGCCTTGCTGGAGGATGCCTCCAGGGCGAGCCAGCAACTGGGCCTGTACGCCAACTCGCTACACACCCTGATCGAACGCTACCGCGCCTTGCCCGCGGTGCTGGCCCTCGACCCGGAACTGATCGCAGCCCTCAGTGGCCCGGTCACAGCCCAGGTTCAGGAGGCGCTCAACCACAAGCTGGAGCGTATCAACGGCGCGGCCAATTCCTCGACCCTGGAACTGCTGGACCACACGGGCCTGGCCGTCGCCGCCAGCAACTGGCGTTTGCCCAGCACTTACGTTGGGCAGAACTATGCGTTCCGCCCCTACTTCAAACAGACCATGAACCAGGGCAGTGGGCGTTTCTATGCCGTAGGGGTCACCAGCGGCATCCCTGGCTACTTCCTCTCCAGTGCGGTCAAGGACAGTAACGGGCGCTTTCTCGGTGCAATGGTGGTCAAACTGGAGTTTCCGGAGCTGGAGCGGGAGTGGCGCCAGGGCAACGATATCCTGCTGGTCAGTGATGCCCGCGGCATTATTTTCATCGCTAACCAGGACGGCTGGCGCTACCGCGAACTGCAACCGCTTGGCGCCGAAGACCGCAAGGAGCTGGAGCAAACCCGGCAATACGACAAGCAGCCGCTGGTACCTCTGAAACATCATCCACTGAACCGCTTTGATGACAACAGCCAACTGGTCAGTGTCCAGGGGCCAGCAGGCACCAGGGACTACCTGTGGGAAAGCCTGCCGCTGGGCACTGAAGGCTGGACACTGCACCTGTTGCGCTCGCCCCAGGTGACTGAAGACGGGCGCAACGCAGCCCTGGCGGCTGCCGCGTTATGGCTAAGCCTGTTCTTTGCGCTGCTGTTCATCAGCCAGCGCCTGCGCATGGCACGCCTGCGCCAACGTAGCCGCCAGGAGCTGGAGCGTTTGGTCGAAGCCCGCACCCGCGACCTGCGTACCGCTCAGGAAGGCTTGGTGCAGTCCGCCAAACTGGCCGCCCTGGGGCAGATGTCAGCCGCCCTGGCCCATGAGATCAACCAGCCGCTGACCACCCAGCGCATGCAACTGGCCACCCTGCGCCTGCTCCTCGACAATGAACGCCTCGACGAAGCGCGTAAGGCACTGGAGCCACTGGAACAGATGCTGACCCGCATGGCGGCCCTGACCGGGCACTTGAAAACGTTCGCCCGCAACAGCCCCAGCGGCCTGCGCGAACGCCTGGACCTGGCCACGGTGGTGGATCAGGCCATGCAGTTGCTCGATCCGCGTATCCGCGCCGAGGGCGTCAGTACGGCGCTGTACCTGGCCCGACCAGCCTGGGTGCGTGGCGATGCGATCCGCCTTGAACAGGTGCTGATCAACCTGCTGCGCAATGCCCTCGACGCCATGCTCGACAAGCCCTACAAACGCCTGGAAGTGCGCATTGAGGTCGACCAGCACGATTGGAAGCTGAGCGTACTGGACAGCGGTGGCGGCATTGCCGACGAACACTTGGCCAACGTTTTCGACCCGTTCTTCACCACCAAACCTGTGGGTGAAGGGCTTGGCCTGGGTCTTGCTATCTCCTACGGTATCGTCCATGAAATCGGTGGTCGCCTGCAGGTTGAAAACCTGCCGGGTGGCGCCCGCTTCACCCTGACCTTGCCCAGCGATACGGAGCCAGCATGTTGAATTCGGTGATCGTCGTTGATGACGAAGCCAGCATCCTAACTGCGGTGGAGCAGTGGCTGACCCTGTCGGGCTTCAGCGTTCAGTTGCACAACCGTGCCGAGGCGTGCCTGGCACAATTGCCCGAGCACTTCCCCGGTGTGGTGGTGAGCGATGTGCGCATGCCCGGCATGGATGGCCTGCAACTGCTGGAACAGTTGCAAGCACGCGATGCCGACCTGCCGGTGATCCTGCTGACCGGCCATGGCGATGTGCCGATGGCCGTACAGGCCATGCGCAAGGGGGCCTACGACTTTCTGGAAAAGCCGTTCAGCCCCGAAGACCTGCTCAGCAGCCTGCGCCGCGCCCTGGAAAAACGCCAATTGGTGCTGGAAAACCGCTCGCTACATGAACAGGCCGACCTCAAGGCGCGGCTGGAATCCACGTTGCTTGGCATGTCCCAAGGCATGCAGCAGTTACGCCGTCAGGTACTGGAGCTCGCCGCGCTACCGGTCAATGTCCTGATACGTGGCGAAACCGGTAGCGGCAAGGAGCAGGTTGCCCGTTGCCTGCACGATTTCGGCCCGCGTGCGAACAAACCTTTTGTCGCGCTTAACTGCGCGGCGATCCCCGAGCAGTTGTTTGAAGCTGAGCTGTTCGGCCACGAAAGCGGTGCCTTCACCGGCGCTCAGGGCAAACGTATTGGCAAGCTGGAATACGCCAACGGCGGCACGGTGTTCCTCGACGAAATCGAGAGCATGCCCTTGGCTCAACAGGCCAAACTGCTGCGCGTCTTGCAGGAACAGAAGCTGGAACGCCTGGGGGCCAACCAGAGCATCGCCATCGACCTGCGGATCATTGCCGCGACCAAACCCGATCTGCTTGAAGAGGCCCGCGCCGGGCGCTTTCGTGAAGACCTTGCCTACCGTTTGAACGTCGCCGAACTGCACTTGGCGCCGTTACGCGAGCGCCGCGAAGACATCCCATTGCTGTTCCAGCATTTCGCCCGCACCGCCGCCGCACGACTGGCCCGTACCCCACCCGTTTTAAGCGGCGCACAACTGGGCAACCTGCTCAGCCACGATTGGCCAGGCAACGTACGCGAACTGGCTAACGCTGCTGAGCGCCACGTTCTGGGCCTGACACCCCCTCAAACGCTGGCGGTAGAAAGCGGGCAGTCGCTGACCGCCCAGACAGAGGCCTTTGAGGCCCAATGCCTGCGTGCGGCACTCACCCGCAACAAGGGCGATATCAAGGCAGTGCTCGAGGAGCTGCAACTGCCCCGGCGCACCCTCAACGAAAAGATGCAGCGCCACGGCCTGCAGCGTGAAGACTTTCTCGACCGGCCCTGAGCCAGTAAGCGGATTCTTGCCGACCTCCCCCTGAGCGATAAGCGAATTTCCGCTTACCAAAGAGGCTAAACCCTTCTAGAACGGGCCTCTGGCATCTGGCACAGCTCCTGCTATGGCACAGGCAAGCTGCGTTTCGGCGCGCTCCACAAAAACAACGAGAAGGATCCATCATGGATAATTCAAGCACCCTGTCTGTCGGGGCGGCCATAGCGCCTGCCGCAGAAAAAAACACTGCCAGCCGGCTCAAGTCGATCTTCAGTGGCTCCATCGGCAACATGGTCGAATGGTACGACTGGTACGTCTACGCCGCATTCTCGCTGTA
This sequence comes from Pseudomonas sp. HLS-6 TE3448, assembly GCF_053629555.1. Taxonomy (NCBI): domain Bacteria; kingdom Pseudomonadati; phylum Pseudomonadota; class Gammaproteobacteria; order Pseudomonadales; family Pseudomonadaceae; genus Pseudomonas; species Pseudomonas sp. HLS-6 TE3448. The sequence goes on from NZ_JBRJIO010000001.1 coordinate 320,784, forward strand.
TTTCGCCAAGGCCTTCTTCCCTGCTGGTGACTCCACCGCACAACTGCTCAACACCGCCGCGATCTTCGCCGTGGGCTTCCTGATGCGCCCTATCGGCGGCTGGCTGATGGGCCTGTACGCCGACCGCAAGGGACGCAAGGCTGCGCTGATGGCCTCGGTGCTGTTGATGTGTGCCGGCTCGCTGCTCATCGCCCTGACTCCCGGTTATGAAACCATCGGCGTTGCGGCCCCCGTTTTGCTGGTGATCGCCCGCTTGATGCAAGGCCTGTCCGTGGGCGGGGAATACGGTACTTCGGCTACCTACCTCAGCGAGATGGCCAGCAAGGAGCGCCGTGGTTTCTTCTCCAGTTTCCAGTACGTGACGCTGATCTCCGGCCAGCTGATCGCCCTGGCTGTGTTGATCGTCCTGCAACAGACACTGACTACCGAAGAGCTCTACGCCTGGGGCTGGCGCGTACCGTTCGTGATCGGCGCGCTGTGTGCAGTGGTTGCGCTGTACCTGCGTCGTGGCATGGAAGAAACCAGCTCGTTCACCAAGAAGGAGAAGTCCAAGGAAAGCCTGATGCGCACACTGATACGTCATCCCAAGGAGCTGATGACGGTAGTTGGCCTGACCATGGGCGGTACCCTGGCCTTCTACACCTACACCACCTACATGCAGAAGTACCTGGTAAACACGGTGGGCATGACCATCAGCGACTCGACCACCATTTCAGCGGCCACAATGTTCCTGTTCATGTGCCTGCAGCCAGTGATCGGCGGCCTGTCCGACAAGATTGGCCGTCGTCCGATCCTGATTGCCTTCGGTGTATTGGGAACACTGTTCACCGTACCGATCCTCAGCACCCTGCACACCATCCAGACCTGGTGGGGCGCGTTCTTCCTGATCATGGCTGCACTGATCATCGTCAGTGGCTACACCTCGATCAACGCCGTGGTCAAAGCCGAGCTGTTCCCTACCGAGATCCGCGCCCTGGGCGTTGGCCTGCCCTATGCACTGACGGTATCGATTTTCGGCGGTACCGCCGAATACGTAGCACTGTGGTTCAAGAGCAATGGCATGGAAGCCGGCTTCTACTGGTACGTCACCGCCTGCATCGCCTGTTCGCTGCTGGTGTATGTATTCATGAAGGACACCCGCCAGCATTCACGAATCGTCACCGACTGATACAGCGGTCTTTGTGGGATGCAGGCTTGCCTGCGATGGCGTCGGCGCAGGGATCAGCGCCAGAACACAAAAAAGGGGCCGTTACTGGCCCCCTTTTTTGTGTTCAGTGCCTCACGAAAGTTCGGCGGAGACTTGGCGTTGCTCACGTCCTTGGTAGTACGAGGCTGCGACAATCAGCACCAACAGCACACCGCCCAGCACCAGCGATGAACCGACGGTGCCAAAATCCAGCCCGCCCTTTTCGTGCGGCTTGGTCAGGAAGTCGCCCAAGGTGGCGCCGAATGGCCGAGTCAGCACAAACGCTACCCAGAACAGCAACACACCCGACAACCGCGTCCAGTACCTCGCCAACACCACCACGCCAATGGCCGAACCGATCAGCAACGCACCACCGGCAAAGCCCAGGCCGGAGTCGTCGGCCAGGTAGTCGCCCAACGCGGTACCCAAGGTGTTGGAGAACAGAATCGCGGCCCAGTAGAACAGCTCGCCACGCCGCGTTTGAACATGGCTCACATCGAGCGAGTCACCGCTGAAGCGCCAGGCGACAAAAATCGCCGCCAGAATGCCGATCAGGATCATCGAACCACTGGCATAGCCCAAGCCCAGTGTGCGGTCCATGAAGTCGGACATCGTCGTACCGGCGGTACTGGTCGACAGAATCACCAACCAGTACAGCACCGGGCTGTAGGTACGGGAAAACAGCTGGGTAACCAGGGTCGCCAGGAAAATGCCGATCAGAATGACCGAACTGAGGGCATAGCCAACGTTCAGGGTCATCGAAAGCAAGTCACCGGCGGTTTCGCCCAAGGTGGTTGCACAGATCTTCATGACCCAGAACGCCAGGGTTATCTGAGGAAGTTTATTCACGCGTTCACCGCTCCAGGAAAAAGTGCGGCAAGGCTGCGTAAAGACGGATGAAAAACCAGTCGAGCAGAGATGAAAAATTCGTTGGTTTTTTTGTTTCGCCATATGTATCGAATTAACTGATTTATACGCGTTATTTTTTGCGCTTTTTAATCAATTTAACGAGCGTAACATTGAACCCATAGCAACACACAACCCCTCACTACCCCGGAGCAACCACCATGAAAAGCAAACTGATCCTGACCCTCGCCTTCTCGGTTCTGGCTGCAAACGCATTCGCTGAAGATGGCTTTGAACGCACCCATGCTCACAGCTTTACCAGCGAGCACAGCCAATCAGCCGGCTATGTCGAAGACGGTTTTGATCGGACGGGGGCTGGCAAATTTGCTGAAGACGGCTTTGACCGCACCGGCGCTGGCAAATTTGCCGAAGACGGTTTCGACCGCACCGGCGCTGCCAAGTTTGCCGAAGACGGTTTCGACCGCACCGGCGCTGCCAGGTTTGCCGCAGATGGTTTCGACCGCACCCAGGCCCACCGCTTCAGCTAATACAACGGCAACGACATGCTCAACGCCCGGCTTCGGCCGGGCTTGGTCGTTTTCAACGACGATGGACCTTGGCACACTAGCAGGCCGTAAAATTGCTAGCAGACCCTCGATGTACTACTACGAACCCGCAAAAGGCCATGGCCTGCCCCACGATCCTTTCAACGCCATCGTCGGCCCACGACCGATTGGCTGGATCTCTAGCCAGGACGCAGAAGGTCGCCTGAACCTCGCGCCGTACAGCTTTTTCAACGCGTTCAATTACATCCCACCGATCATCGGCTTCTGCAGCGTCGGGCGCAAAGACAGCCTGAACAACATCGAGCAGACCGGCGAGTTCGCCTGGAACCTGGCTACCCGTCCCTTGGCCGAAGCCATGAACCAGAGCTGCGCAGCAGTCGCGTCGCACGTCGATGAGTTCGCCTTGAGCGGGCTGACACCCGCCGCCTCGAAGGTGATCGCCGTACCGCGCGTGCAGGAAAGCCCGGTGTCGTTCGAATGCAAGGTGACGCAGATCGTCCAGCTGCAACGTGCCGACCAGGCACTGGTACCGAGCTGGCTGATTCTGGGTGAAGTGGTGGCCGTGCATATCGCCGAGCATCTGCTCAAAGAGGGTATCTACGACACGGCGGCCGCCGAGCCGATCCTTCGTGGTGGCGGCCCGGCGGACTACTTTGAACTGGGCAACCTGTTCAAGATGACCCGTCCGCAGGTGTGAGTTACCAGCGCAGTTCGGCGTCCTCGCTGACCCCGACCAAGCGCTCTAGTTCACCACACGCGGCGACGTCAGCTTCGTGAGCGGTCTTGAAGGTCTGGCCCGGCAGCACTTTGTGGAAGCGTGGTGCACCACCGGCGCCCAGACCTTTTACCGCGATGGCGGCACTGTAACCGCCCTCTCCCGGAACCACGGCCGAAACGGCCTCGTACTGTGCAAACTCTCTGCGTGCCATGGAGTTGAAACCTGCCTCGGTGACTGGAAAGCCAGCATTCTAACCTGTGTGCGCCTCGCCGAATGTCTGTACGTCGAGGCTGTCGAGTAACTGCGCCTGAAGCAAGTCGCCGAACAGCATCAAGGTTGGCGAGGCGAAATAGTCCGCCATCGCAGCCGAATTGCACCAGGAGCCACTGAGCAGCCAAAGCTGCGTATCGCTGGTAGAGCGTTGCAGGCTGAAGCTCAGGCAACCGGGCGCCTGTCGCGAAGGCTCAAGCAACTGCTGCAGGCGTTCGCCCAGCTCTGCCGAGCGCCCGGAACTGGCACGAACGAACGCAAGATGGCTGACCGGTTGAGGTGAAGTCATGGGCGGTTCTCCTGAAAGCGGCCAGAGGGGGAAATTGCCAGGTTGCACAGCGTAGAACCACGAACACGCGTGGCGATAGGCAATTCCTGCCGATGACTTGCCTGATTCTGCACAGGCTCATCGCCAGCGAAAGCCCAACCTGACGCGAGGCCTCGCCCATGCCGATGGGTTTCAGGCAAGCATCCGGCACAATCATGCCCCTAGAGAGACAGCTCACGCAGGATCAGGCAAGAACCCGGCAGCATCCGACTAGCGTCACCACTTGCACAAACCTATGCTTTGTCCGGTCACCTCAGGAAGCTGTCGCATGTCATCCGAAGCCCCCGCCGCGCCACAACTGGAACCTGCTTTCGAGCAGCAACGACTGGAACTGGCCGACCTGATCAAGCGACACACGGCCAGCCAGATTGGCGTTGCATCGGCCATCGACGACCTGTACCTGGTGCGCTATGAAGAGCGTGTGCGCTCGATGCCTACACTGGCGCAACCGGCACTGTGCATCATGGCCCATGGCAGCAAGGAAGTCCGATTGGGCGATGAGTGCTACACCTACGATCCACTGCACTACATGGTCGTGTCGGTAGCCCTGCCGATCAGTGGTGTACTGCTGGATGCGAGCCCTGAGAACCCTACACTTGGCGTGCGCCTGGATATCGACCCGGCTGAAATCCATAGCCTGATTGCCGAAGCCGGCCCGATGAGCGTGCCATCTCCACGCTCAGGGCGCGGTCTGTTTATAGAACGCATCGACAGCGAGCTACTCGATGCCTTGCTGCGCCTGGTCCGCCTGCTCGACACCCCCAGAGACATTGCCGTACTGGCACCGCTGGTACGCCGCGAGATTCTGTACCGGCTACTGCGCGGGCAGCAGGGTTACCGGCTTTACGAGATCGCCATGGCCAACAGCCAGACACACCGTGTCTGTCAGGCCGTTCAATGGCTGAACGAGCATTTCCACCACCCGTTGCGCATTGACGAACTGGCCCGGGAGGTGAACCTCAGCACGTCGACGCTGCACCACCGCTTCAAGGCCGTGACCTCGATGAGCCCCCTGCAGTACCAAAAACAACTGCGTCTGCAGGAGGCCAGGCGGTTGATGCTCAACGATGGGCTGGAGGCTTCGGTGGCGGCCTATCGCGTCGGCTATGAGAGCCCGTCACAGTTCAGCCGCGAGTACAGCCGCCTGTACGGGGCACCGCCGCTACGAGACCTGGCCCGGCTACGCAGCGCCTTATAGGTCGCCCTTGCCGGCGCCCACGGTGAAACGCTGGCGAGAATGGGCTGGTTTCTCTACCTCGTCGAGCATGGCAATGGCGTAGTCGGCAAAGGTGATCCAGCTCCTGCCGTCAGCACCAATCAGCAAGTGATCCTTGCCCAGCGTGTACACCCCGGTACGCGCGCCTTCAACAAACTCGGCCGAGGGTGAAAGGAAGGTCCAGTCCAGTTCGTGCTCCTGGCGCAAGGTGTCCAGGTAATGGCCGCCTGCTGTAGCCTCAGCCTTATAGGCTTCCGGGAAGTCCGGGCTGTCGATCACTTTGTGCCCGGATGGCAGCAGCAGGCTACCGGCGCCTCCGACGACCAGCAGACGCTTGACCCCGGCCCGCTTCACCGGCTCGATGATCGCCTGCGGCTTGATCCCGGAGAAATGTGCCGCACTGAGCACCACGTCATGGCCGATCAGGGCCTGCTCTAGCGCGGCAGCATCAGTGACATCCAGCTGACGTGTGGTCACGCCCGAGCGTCCGGACAGGGAGGCCGTATTGCGGGCAATGGCCGTGACGCTGTGACCACGGCGCAAGGCTTCTTCCAACAACTGGCTACCAGCACGGCCAGTAGCACCGATAATTGCGATCTTGCTCATGGAAACCTCCGATCTGAGTTGCGCTGAAGTCATCAATGAGGAACAGCTTAGTTGCATGATCCATCGCAAAAAATGCGATCCTTGGACATAGTTTGTTTCTGAAATCGGGCAAATCATGGACCGTCTGACTGCAATGCGGGTGTTTGTGACCGTGGTTGACCTCGGCAGCCAATCGGCTGCCGCCGACCACCTGGAGCTTTCACGCCCGGTCGTTTCGCGCTACCTGGCAGAGCTCGAGGACTGGGTCGGTGCCCGGCTGATGCAACGCACTACGCGCAAACTGAGCCTGACCGCAGCCGGCAACGAAACGCTGCCGCGCTGCCGACAAATGCTGGAAATGGCCGGCGACCTGCAAGCGGCGGTCAGGCGGCCGGATGATGCGCCACACGGCGAACTGCGCATCAGTGTCAGCACCTCGTTCGCTCATGCGCAGTTGGTCGAAGCTGTCGCCGACTATGTGAAGCGCTATCCAGACGTGAAGGTCGACCTGCAGATGCTCGACCGCACCGTCAACCTGGTGGACGAACGCATTGATCTGGCCATCCGGACCAGCAACGACCTTGATCCCAACCTGATTGCACGGCGCCTGACGGTCTGTCGTTCAGTGATCTGCGCATCACCCGCGTACCTGCGCGAGCACCCGGCACCACAACGGGTCGAGGACCTGGCCCGGCATAACTGCCTGACCCACTCCTACTTCGGCCACAGCCTCTGGCATTTCGAGGTTCACGGCGAGGCCGTCTCGGTTCCGGTGCAAGGCTCTATCAGCGCCAATGAGGCCCTGACGCTGCAACGGGCTACTTTGGCCGGGGCCGGTATTGCAATGCTGCCAACCTACCTGGTGGCCGAGTCGCTGCGCAGCAAAGCGCTGATCCGGTTGCTGCCGGATGCCAAGCCACGCGAGTTGAACCTGAATGCGGTGTACACATCACGCAAGCATATGCCCGCGACCTTGCGCAGCATGCTCGACTTTCTTGCGGAGCGCTTCAGCGCCGAACCGGCATGGGACATCGGCCTTTAGCACGTTACACCTCTGGCGGATTAGAAAAGTCGACGCACGCAGGTAAACTGGCCACTCACTTCTCTCCAAGGTTTGTCCGTGAACGCTCCTTTGCCCCCAACCGTCCTGCGTAGCGTGCTGATCGCCCTGATGCTGGCGATTTTCCTCGGCGCACTGGACCAGACCATCGTCGCCGTGTCGATGCCAGCCATCTCGACCCAGTTCAACAATGTCAGCCTGTTGGCCTGGGTGATATCCGGTTACATGGTGGCGATGACGGTGGCCGTGCCGATCTACGGCAAACTGGGCGATCTGTATGGGCGGCGGCGGATGATTCTGTTCGGAATCGGCCTGTTTACCCTGGCCTCGGTATTCTGTGCCCTGTCGCAAAGTATGGAGCAACTGGTAGTCGCCAGGGTGCTGCAGGGTATCGGTGCTGGCGGGATGATCTCGGTCAGTCAGGCAATCATTGGCGACATCATTGCACCGCGCGACCGTGGTCGCTATCAGGGCTACTTCAGCAGTATGTATGCCTTGGCCAGCGTCACTGGGCCCGTGTTTGGTGGTTACCTCACCGAATACCTGTCCTGGCATTGGGTGTTCTGGTTGAACCTGCCTCTGGGGCTGCTCGCCTGGTGGATCGCTCGACGCACCTTGCGCGTGCTGGTCATCCCTCAGCGGGCGGCGGTGATCGATTACCTGGGTAGCGTGCTGCTGGTGGCCGGGCTCGGCACCCTGCTGATGGCCATTACCCTGATCGGCCAAGGCTACGCCTGGAACAGCCAGGAAATGCTCGGTTTGCTGAGTACTGCCGTGGTCGGGCTGGTGCTGTTCGTGGCCCACCAGCGGCGAACACCCGAGCCCTTGTTGCCATTGAAGCTGTTCAGCAATCGCACAGCAGTACTGTGCTGGTGCACTATTTTCATGACCAGTTTCCAGGCCATTTCGCTGTCTATGCTGATGCCCCTGCGCTTTCAAAGCATCACGGGTGCGGGTGCCGATAGCGCAGCGCTTTACCTGATGCCGCTGGCCATCGGCCTGCCCATCGGGGCCTACACGGGCGGGCGGCTGACGGCCCGCAGCGGTCGCTTCAAGCCGCAGATCCTGACCGGTGCGCTGTGCATGCCGCTGGCAATCATCGGTATGGCGTTGACCCCGCCAGACGCATGGCTGACCAGTGCGACCTTCATGCTGCTGACCGGCATTGCCTCAGGCCTTCAGTTTCCAACCTCGCTGGTCGCCGCGCAGAGTTCTGTTGAACCACGTGATATTGGCGTCGCCACCAGCACCACCAACCTGTTCCGCGCACTCGGCGGCGCAATTGGTGTGGCCAGCATGTCAGCGCTACTGCTGGCAATGCTGGGGCATACAGGCCCGATTCAGCCTGGCATGAGTGAACACGGCCTTACCAGCAACATCCTGCTCGACAGCCTGAGCACCGTGGATGGCCCAGCATTGCAGGCCCTGCGCAGTGCATTGAGCCTGACCTTCCGCGACGTCCTGCTGGGCAGCGCCTTGATCTCGCTGCTCGGCCTGGGTGCCGCCCTCAGGCTGCCCAATCAACAACTGCGTGGGCGCACTTAGGCGCCCCGGCGTTGAGCCCAGGCTACCGCCAGCCCGCTGAGGCAGATGATGGTAATGCCAACCACACCGAACAGGTCCGGCGTGTGGTTGAAGACCAGGTAGCCAAACATCCCGGCAAACAGGATCTGCCCATAACTGAACGGCGCCAGCATCGCTGGAGCGGCATGCCGAAATGCCTGGGTCAGCAACATGTGGCCCAGCATGCCGCAGGTCCCAAGGCCAATCATGAACAGGCCGTGGGTCAGGGTAGGCACCGTCCAGAAAAACGGCACCAACGCGGTCATGATCAGGCTGTTGAGAATACCGGTGAGGAAGTTACTGGTGGTTGGGCTATCGAAGCCGCTGAGCTTGCGCGTCAGCAACTGGTAGCCACCGAAACAGAGCGCGGAACACAACGGCAGGATAATCGCCGGGGTGAACAGCGCGCCCCCCGGGCGTACCACAATCAACACCCCGACAAAACCACCGAGCACCGCCAGCCACTGGCTGCGACTGACCTTCTCGCCCAGCAGCGGCACCGACAGTGCCGTCACCAGCAAGGGGGCCAGGAAGTTGACCGCCGTGGCTTCGGCCAGTGGGATGTAACGCAGGCCAGTGGTGAAGAACAGGCTGGTACCAATCAGACACAAGGCCCGTGCCAGTTGCAACCCCGGGCGCCGAGTACGCACCACCGCCGAAAACCCCGCACGCGGCACAAAAACCGCAAGCATCAGCAGTGTGTGCACCACATAACGCGCCCAAACCACCATCACAATGGCATAGAAGCCGGACAGGTATTTGGACAAGGCGTCATGGCTGGCAAACAACAGCACCGCCAGGCAGATCAAGGCAATACCTTTGAGCGGCCGTTCGGCACCACCAAGCTTCGGGTTCAGGGCTCTCATGGTAGGACTCGATGAAATAATTAATTAGCCTGCTAACTACCAGAGCGCAGACACTCCGTGAGAACGGAACCTGTCGACTTCACCTGAACGAGGCCTTGGACACAACTGGACCTTGGAAACAAATAGACGCAGTTACTCACAATCCTTCACAAACTCTTATTTGCGCAAGGCTGGGCTCAAGCGCAGCATATCAAGGCCGGTGTCCACCCACAGTTCGGCATCCTTGTACAAATCGAAGCTCTCGGGTAACAGCAGCCAGCGTTTGATGATGCCGTCTATATAAGCATGTATCGCAATGGCGGCTCGCTCTGGGTCTACATCGGCGGGGAGTTGGCCTCGCCTTATGGCATTGGCCAACGACAACGTGATGTGTGCATGGCAGTCAATGGTTGAGTTCTGGCGCTGCTGGCGAATGTCACACATGTCATCGGTGAACTCACACTTGTGATGCAGGATTTCATTGATGCGCCGCGTCTTAGGGTCGAGTACCAAGTGCTGCATGAGTTGAATGAGCAGTTTGCGCATGCACCCCAACGGGTCGGCTTCCTCCTCGCTCTCACTCGCCCTTGCCAGCTCATCAAGCGGTTCGCGCAAAGTATCGAGCATGGCCTGAACCAGCTCGGCCTTGTTGTTGAAATGCCAGTAAATGGCCCCCCGGGTCACCCCTGCCAGCTCTGCAATATCGGCCAGGGTGGTGCGCGCCACCCCGCGTTTGTAGAAGGCTTTCTCCGCAGCCTCGAGAATCTGGCTACGGGTTTCCTGGGCTTCCTCTTTGGTTCGACGGACCATGGCAGTACAACCTCATCAAGGGGCCGGGCGCGCCGTGGGCGCTCGGGTTCGGTGCCGGGCAAGTGTCTACTGAGCCAGTTCCCGGGGGTTAATTCAGGTCTCGCTGCAGTCGGGTAGACCGAACGAGAGGTGTTTACAAACAGCCGTGAATGTAAGTATATTCGTTAGTAAGCTACTTATCCACTCGACGCCATTTTTTCTCTCATTCAATTTCCACTACTCTTGAGCGTCTTCAGCTCTCAGCGACCCGAGGATCTCCATGCACTTCAAACCAGCTGTTACTGCTCTGGTTTCCGCCGTCGCCCTGGCAACACTGCTCAGCGGCTGTAAGAAGGAAGCGGCGGCGCCTGTCGCGCAGGCCCCCCAGGTGGGTGTGGTCACCCTTCAACCTCAAGCCTATACCCTGACCACGGAACTGCCGGGACGTACCACCGCGTACCGGGTCGCAGAAGTTCGCCCCCAGGTTAACGGCATCATTCTCAAGCGTCTTTTCACTGAAGGCAGCGAGGTCAAGCTCGGCCAGCAGCTGTACCAGATTGACCCATCGGTGTATGAGTCGACCCTGGCCAGTGCCCAGGCCAACCTGCAATCAACCCGTGCGCTGGCTGAGCGCTACAAGCAGTTGGTTGCCGAACAGGCTGTGAGCCGTCAGGAATACGACGACGCGCAAGCCAAACGTTTGCAGGCTGAGGCCACCCTAAAAAGCGCCCAGATCGACCTGCGCTACACCAAGGTACTGGCACCGATCTCCGGCCGCATTGGCCGCTCGTCAGTCACCGAAGGTGCGCTGGTGAACAATGGCCAGGCCGATGCCATGGCCGTCATCCAGCAGCTCGATCCGATCTATGTTGACGTCACCCAGTCCTCGGTCGAGCTGCTCACGCTGCGCCGCGAACTGGAAAGCGGTCAGTTGGAAAAGGTCGGCAGCAATGCCGCCAAGGTTCAACTGACCCTTGAAGATGGCAGCAGCTATGCCCATGCCGGGCGCCTGGAGTTCTCCGAAGTCTCGGTCGACCCCACCACCGGCTCGGTGACCCTGCGCGCGGTGTTCCCTAACCCTGACCACAACCTGCTGCCAGGCATGTTCGTGCATGCCCAGCTCAAGGCGGGCGTCAAGAACGCAGCGATCCTGGCCCCGCAACAGGGCGTGACCCGCGACCTGAAAGGTGCTCCAACCGCATTGGTCGTCAATCAGGACAACAAGGTCGAACTTCGCCAGCTCAAGGCGAACCGTACCGTCGGCAACCAGTGGCTGATCGAGGAAGGCCTGAACCCGGGCGACCGCCTGATCACCGAAGGCCTGCAGTTCGTCAAACCGGGCATCGAGGTCAAGGCACGCGAAGCCACCAACGTCCAGTCGGCCCAGCCAGCCAAGCCAGCCCAGGCCAATGCCGCGACTGCAGAGGCCAAAGGGGAGTAAACCATGTCGAGATTCTTTATCGATCGCCCGATCTTCGCTTGGGTGATCGCCTTGGTGATCATGCTGGTCGGCGCACTGTCGATCCTCAAGTTGCCGATCAACCAGTACCCAAGCATCGCTCCACCCGCCATTGCCATCGCCGTGACCTACCCAGGTGCTTCGGCGCAGACGGTGCAGGACACCGTGGTCCAGGTGATCGAGCAGCAGCTCAACGGGATCGACAACCTGCGTTATGTGTCCTCGGAAAGTAACTCCGATGGCAGCATGACCATCACGGCGACCTTCGAGCAGGGTACCAACCCCGATACCGCGCAGGTCCAGGTGCAGAACAAACTGAACCTGGCCACCCCGCTGCTGCCGCAAGAAGTGCAGCAACAGGGTATCCGCGTTACCAAGGCAGTGAAAAACTTCCTCATGGTAATCGGCCTGGTGTCCGAAGACGGCAGCATGAGCAAGGACGACCTGGCCAACTACATCGTATCGAACATGCAGGACCCGATCTCGCGTACCGCCGGTGTCGGTGACTTCCAGGTGTTCGGTGCCCAGTACGCGATGCGTATCTGGCTCGACCCGGCCAAGCTGAACAATTTCCAGCTGACCCCGGTGGATGTGAAGACGGCCGTTGCCGCGCAGAACGTCCAGATATCCTCCGGCCAGCTCGGCGGCCTGCCCGCCCTGCCCGGCCAGCAACTGAACGCAACCATCATCGGCAAGACCCGCCTGCAAACCGCCGAGCAGTTCGAGAAGATCCTGTTGAAGGTCAACCGCGACGGCTCGCAGGTACGCCTGGGTGATGTCGCCAAGATCGGTCTGGGCGGCGAAAACTACGCAGTCAGTGCCCAGTTCAACGGCAAACCGGCCTCGGGCCTGGCGATCAAGCTGGCAACCGGCGCCAACGCGCTGGATACCGCCAAGGCACTGCGCAAGACCATCAGCGAGCTGGAACCGTTCTTCCCGCAAGGCATGAAGGCGGTCTTCCCGTATGACACCACGCCAGTGGTCACCGAATCGATCAGCGGGGTTATCCACACCCTGATCGAGGCCATCGTGCTGGTGTTCCTGGTGATGTACCTGTTCCTGCAAAACTTCCGCGCCACGGTCATCACCACCATGACCGTACCCGTGGTGTTGCTGGGTACCTTCGGCATCCTCGCGGCCGCCGGTTTCAGCATCAACACGCTGACCATGTTCGGCATGGTGCTGGCCATCGGCTTGCTGGTGGACGATGCCATCGTTGTGGTGGAAAACGTCGAGCGGGTGATGTCCGAAGAGGGCCTGTCACCCAAAGAAGCAACCAAGAAATCCATGGGCCAGATCCAGGGCGCCCTGGTCGGTATCGCCCTGGTGCTGTCGGCAGTACTGTTGCCCATGGCGTTCTTTGGCGGCTCCACCGGGGTGATCTACAAACAGTTCTCCATCACCATCGTCTCGGCCATGGCCTTGTCGGTACTGGTAGCGCTGATCTTCACCCCGGCACTGTGTGCCACCATGCTCAAGGCAGTGCCAAAAGGTGAGCATCACGTTGCCAAACGTGGCTTCTTTGGCTGGTTCAACCGCAACTTCGACCGCAGCGTACGCAGCTACGAGCGCGGCGTGGGCAGCATGCTGCGGCACAAGGCCCCCTACCTGTTGGCCTACCTGATCATCGTCGTCGGTATGGTCTGGCTGTTCACCCGCATTCCAACGGCGTTCCTGCCAGAAGAAGACCAGGGTGTACTCTTCGCCCAGGTGCAGACACCTGCAGGCTCCAGCGCCGAGCGTACACAGGTGGTCATCGACCAGATGCGCAGCTATTTGCTGGAGCAGGAGTCGGATACCGTCAGTTCGGTGTTTACCGTCAACGGCTTCAACTTTGCCGGTCGTGGTCAGAGCTCGGGCCTGGCCTTCATCATGCTCAAGCCATGGGACCAGCGCTCTGCTGAAAACAGCGTATTCAACCTGGCCAAACGTGCTCAACAGCATTTCTTCACCTTCCGTGATGCCATGGTGTTCGCGTTCGCCCCTCCCGCTGTACTGGAACTGGGCAACGCCACCGGCTTCGATGTGTTCCTCCAGGACCGCGCCGGTGTCGGCCACGCCAAGCTGATGGAAGCCCGTAACCAGTTCCTCGGTATGGCCGCGCAAAGCAAGGTACTGACTGCAGTACGGCCGAACGGCCTGAACGATGAACCGCAGTACCAACTGACCATCGACGACGAGCGCGCCAGTGCCCTGGGTGTGACCATCGCCGAGATCAACAGCACACTGTCGATTGCCTTGGGTGCCAGCTACGTCAACGACTTCATCGACCGCGGTCGGGTCAAGAAGGTCTATATCCAGGGTGAGCCCGGCTCACGGATGAACCCGGAAGACCTGCAGAAGTGGTATGTGCGCAACTCGATCGGTGAAATGGTGCCGTTCTCCTCCTTCGCCAAAGGCCAGTGGATCTATGGCGCACCGAAGCTGTCGCGCTACAACGGTGTTGAAGCCATGGAGATCCTGGGTGCGCCGGCCCCGGGCTACAGTACCGGTGAAGCAATGGCTGAAGTCGAGCGCCTGGCAGCGCAACTGCCCGCCGGTATCGGCTATTCGTGGACAGGTCTATCCTACGAGGAGCGGTTGTCCGGCTCGCAAGCCCCAGCCCTGTACGCGCTGTCGCTGCTGATGGTGTTCCTCTGCCTGGCAGCACTGTATGAAAGCTGGTCGATCCCGATTGCCGTCATGCTGGTCGTGCCGCTGGGGATCATCGGTGCGCTGGCTGCCACCAGCCTGCGCGGTCTGTCCAACGACGTGTACTTCCAGGTCGGTCTGCTGACCACCATCGGGCTTGCTGCAAAGAACGCGATCCTGATTGTCGAGTTCGCCAAAGAGCTGCATGAGCAGGGTCGCAGCCTGATCGACGCCGCAGTGGAAGCCTGCCGGATGCGTCTGCGCCCGATCATCATGACGTCGCTGGCGTTCATTCTCGGCGTGGTACCTCTGGCTATCTCCAGCGGTGCGGGCTCGGGCAGCCAGCATGCTATCGGTACCGGCGTTATCGGCGGGATGCTGACCGCCACGGTACTGGCCATTTTCTGGGTACCACTGTTCTTCGTCAGTGTGTCGTCGCTGTTCGCCAGCAAGAAGCCTAAAGCCGACGCCACCCCCGAAACTCCACGCTATGAGGCTGGGCAATGAGTAAGTCCCTGTTGTCCCTGGCGGTCACCGCTTTCATTCTTGGCGGCTGCTCGCTGATTCCCGATTACCAGACACCCGAGTCGCCAGCGTCGGCTCAGTGGCCGCAAGGCCCGGCCTACTCGCCAACCGAGTCGGCCGAGGTCGCGGCAGCCGAGCAAGGCTGGCGTCAGTTCTTCCATGACCCGGCACTGCAACAGCTGATTCAGACGGCGCTGGTCAACAACCGCGACCTGCGCGTCGCGGCATTGAACATCGACGCCTACCGGGCGCAGTACCGCATTCAGCGCGCCGACCTGTTCCCGGCCGTTTCGGCCAATGGCAGTGGTAGCCGCCAGCGTGTACCCGGCGATGTCTCCAGTACCGGCGAAGCAACGATCAACAGCCAGTACTCGGCCACGCTCGGCGTCAGCGCCTATGAGCTGGACCTGTTTGGCCGCGTCCGCAGCCTCAGCGAACAGGCACTGGAAACCTACCTGTCCAGCGAGCAAGCACGCCGTTCGACACAGATCAGCCTGGTGGCCAGCGTGGCCAACGCCTACCTGACCTGGCAAGCAGACCAGGCCCTGCTCAAGCTGACCGAGGAAACCCTCAAGACCTACGAGGAAAGCTACCAGCTGACCAAACGTAGCAATGAAGTCGGCGTGTCGTCGGCACTCGACCTGAGCCAGGCGCGCACGTCGGTGGAGGGTGCCAGAGTCAAGCTGGCCCAGTACCAACGCCTGGTTGCACAAGACCTGAACAGCCTGACCGTGCTGCTTGGCACCAGCGTGCCGGCCAACCTCCCGGCCAGCCAGGAGCTCAATGCCGACCTGCTTAGCGAAGTACCGGCAGGCCTGCCCTCCGAGCTGCTGCAACGCCGTCCGGACATCCAGGAAGCCGAGCACCTGCTCAAGGCCGCCAACGCCAACATCGGCGCGGCACGGGCTGCGTTCTTCCCAAGCATCAGCCTGACGGCCAACGCCGGTACCCTCAGCCCAGACATGGGCGGCCTGTTCAAGGGGGGCTCTGGCACCTGGCTGTTCCAACCCCAGATCAACCTGCCGATCTTCAACGCGGGTAGCCTGCGTGCCAGCCTGGATTACTCGAAAATCCAGAAAGACATCAACGTCGCCAAGTACGAGAAAACAATCCAGACCGCGTTCCAGGAAGTCTCCGATGGCCTGGCAGCACGCCAGACCTTCAAAGAGCAGCTGCAAGCCCAGCGTGACCTGGTCGCTGCCAACCAGGACTACTACCGTCTGGCCGAGCGTCGCTACCGTATCGGGATCGACAGCAACCTGACCTTCCTCGATGCCCAGCGCTCGCTGTTCAGCAGCCAGCAGGCGCTGATCGCCGACCGCCTGTTGCAACTGGTCAGCGAGGTCAACCTGTACAAGGCACTCGGTGGCGGCTGGCATGAACAGACTACTCAGAGTCAGCAGGCGTCAGCGCAGGCTTCGAAGAACTGATTGCGTCGGCAGCAATCTGCTGCCTTGCCTGGGCTCATGCCCCAGGCAAGCCACTCGTTGAAAACCACCCTCGCGGTGGTTTTTTTTTGCCCCCACGAAAGAACGCTACCTGGCCTGCTCACCCTGGCAGCACCGATGCCTGCACGGCCATCGCAGCCATGTGAATGCCACGAAAATTATGTACCACCTAGTTAGTGTTCGTTTATCGCACAGTACCGTTTGCAGCGAATTGATTCACCCCCACCGCTCGCAGCACCATCCTCTCGCCGCTTTGAAACACTGATCATTCAGCTCAGCACCTCGATCCGTGACGGCTGAACGTTACGGTTGAAGGCCTCGGCCCAATAAAAACAAGAGACACCACAATGAATACCTTCCAACCCGCACGACACGTGTTTTCCGGCTTGTTGATGACCACCTGCGCGCTACCTGCACTGGCCAGCGAAGGCGGTTTTGTCGAAGATGCCAAAGCCACGCTCAACCTGCGCAACTTCTACATCAATCGCAACTTCGTCGACCCGGCAAACAAACAAGGCAAGGCTGAGGAATGGACCCAAAGTTTCATCCTTGATGCCAAGTCCGGCTTCACCCAAGGGACCGTCGGCTTCGGCGTCGATGTACTGGGTTTGTACTCGGTCAAACTGGACGGCGGTAAAGGCACCGCAGGCACTCAATTGCTACCGGTTCATGATGACGGCCGCCCAGCCGACAACTTCGGTCGCCTGGGCGTGGCATTGAAAGCGAAGGTGTCCAAGACCGAGCTGAAAGTCGGCGAATGGATGCCGGTGCTGCCGATTCTACGTTCGGACGATGGCCGCTCGTTGCCGCAAACCTTCCGCGGTGGCCAGATCACCTCTCAGGAGATTACCGGCCTTACGCTCTATGGTGGCCAGTTCCGTGGCAACAGCCCACGCAATGATGCCAGCATGGAAGACATGTACATGAACGGCAAGCCAGCCTTCACTTCCGACCGCTTCAACTTTGCCGGCGGCGAATACAGCTTCAACGAAAAGCGGACATTGATCGGCCTGTGGAATGCCGAACTCAAGGACATCTACAACCAGCAGTACATCAACCTTGTTCACAGCCAGCCACTGGGCAACTGGACCCTGGGTGCCAACCTTGGTTACTTCATCGGCAAGGAAGACGGCGCTGAACGGGCCGGCAAGCTGGATAACAAGACCGCGTCAGCCCTGTTGTCGGCGCGCTACGGCAGCAACACCTTCTATGTCGGTCTACAGGACGTCAGTGGTGACAGCGCCTGGATGCGGGTCAACGGCACCAGCGGCGGCACCCTGGCCAACGACAGCTACAACTCCAGCTTCGACAACGCCAAGGAACGCTCCTGGCAGTTGCGCCATGATTTCAACTTCGCCAGCCTCGGTGTACCAGGATTGACCTTGATGAACCGCTACATCAGCGGCGACAACGTGCAGACCAGCAGTGTCGATAATGGCAAGGAATGGGCACGGGAATCGGAGCTGGCCTATGTCATCCAATCCGGCACCTTCAAAGACCTCTCGTTCAAATGGCGCAACTCGACCATGCGCCGGGACTTCAACACCAACTCCTTCGACGAGAACCGCCTGATCGTCAGCTACCCGATCGGTATTCTGTAAGCACCGCAACGTCTAGCCTGTCGAGATTCCGCCCCGGTTCGCCAGCTGTTTGAGGCGAACCGGGGCGAGAACCTTGATCCCGTTAAATCCCCGCACGCCGCTCCCCCTCCCCCTGTAGCAGGCTATCCTGCACAGAAATGCGCAACCGCTACACCTGTGGCCTTGAAGCGGCTGCATACGCCAGGTATGACGGTTATTCATTTAACGCTCGACGGGAGGAACAACAATGAAAAACCTCGCCACATACCTCAGTCAATACGCCGCGTATCACCGTGATCCACGCAACATCGCCACGCATTTCATTGGTATCCCGCTGATCGTTGTTGCAGTGACAGTACTGCTGTCGCGCCCAGGTCTGTCACTGATGGGGATGTGGCTGTCACCTGCACTGCTCGTGGCCTCTGCTTCGGCCTGGTTTTACCTGCGACTGGACACACACTTTGGCCTGGTGATGGGCGCACTGCTCGGTCTGTGCCTATGGGCTGGTGAGCGGCTGGCAGCACAAAGCACTGCCGTCTGGTTGAGCGCAGGATTGGGGCTGTTCGTGGCAGGCTGGGCCATCCAGTTCGTCGGGCATTATTACGAAAGGCGCAAACCGGCGTTTGTCGATGACATCAGCGGGCTGATCATCGGACCGCTGTTCATCGTCGCAGAAGCGGCTTTCATGCTTGGGCTGCGGCCCGACCTGAAAGCGGCTGTGGAAGGCAGCGCCGGGCCGGTGACCTGGCGTTAGGAGGACATGGTGCTGTACAGGCCAGCGCCTGCAACAGACGCGGGAACGTCTATGTGCAGGCGCCGTTTTTCAGGTCGTCGAGGTCACTCGCGCGACTCAACCCCCAGCTCATCCCACACTGACTCCGCCAGGTGGAAGGTGGCATTGGCCGCTGGAATCCCGCAATAGATAGCGCTCTGCATCAGCACTTCCTTGATTTCGTCGCGGGTGACGCCATTATTGGCCGCCGCCCGCAAATGCAGCTTCAGCTCGTCATTGCGGTTCATGCCGATCAACATCGCAATGGTGATCAGGCTACGGGTATGCCGCGGCAAACCCGGACGGGTCCAGATATCGCCCCAGGCGTGACGGGTGATCATTTCCTGGAACTCGCTATTGAAGGCCGTCAGGTTGTTCAGGCTGCGATCGACGTGTGCGTCGCCCAGCACGGCACGACGGACCTTCATACCTTCTTCGTAACGCTGTTTCTCGTCCACACCTGATTCCTCAACGGGCCAACAGAAAGTCAATGACGCAACGACTGAACGGTTCGCCCACTTCAACGTTGGACAGGTGCGCAGCATGGAACTCAGCGTATTCGGCACCCTTCACCTTGTCCCGGATAAACAGGCCACCAGACGGTGGAGTCACCGCGTCGGCGCTGCCGGAAATCACCAGCATAGGGACCTTGATCTCGCCCAATTGGTCGCGGAAATCGGCATCGCGCACCGCAGCGCAGTTGGCCGCGTAGCCCTGCGGCGAGGTGGCCGCGAGCATGTCGGTGATGCGTTTGGCCTGATCAGGGTGGGACGCCGCGTAGGCCGGGGTGAACCAACGCTCAATGGACGCGTCACGCAGGCCAACCATGGCGGCCTGACCATCACGCAGCACGGTTTCGATCCGTGGGTTCCAAACCTCTGGCGTAGCAATCTTGGCCGCCGTGTTGCAGACGATCAGTCGGTTCAGACGGTGGCCGGCATTTATACCCAGCCATTGGCCGATCAGGCCGCCCATGGACAGGCCACAGAAATGTGCACGCTCGATCTGCAGGGCATCGAGCAAGGCCAACACGTCCCGACCCAGTTGTTCAATGCTGTAGGGGCCCTCGGTCACCAACGACTGGCCATGACCACGGGTGTCGTAACGCAGTACGCGAAAGTGCGCGGTAAGCGCTGGCAGTTGGGTGTCCCACATGTGCAGGTTGGTGCCCAGCGAGTTGGACAACACCAGTACCGGCGCCCCTTCCGGGCCATCGAGTTGATAGTTCAGTACGCCATCGGCAAGTTGTACGCTAGCCACAAAAGTCTCCTTCAGGCACTCAGTCGGGTATGTTCAGCCACTGCACGCTCAACCCAGGCACGCGCCTGGCCGAGGTAGTGTGCAGGGTCCAGCAGACGATCGAGCTCGTCTGCCGACAGTTCGGCGCTCACCTGCGGATCGTCGCCGAGCACCGCGCGCAGGTGGCGTTGTTCAGCCACTGCACGCTTGCAGCAGCTCTCCAGCAGGTGGTGGGCATGGTCACGCCCCAAGCGTTGCGCCAGCACGATACTCACCGCCTCAGCCAAGACCAGGCCTTGGGTAAGCTCCAGATTGCGACGCATCCGTTCGGCATCGACCTCCAGGCCATCGGCCAGAATCTGCGCCTGACGCAAGGCACCGGACACCAGGCAGCAGATCTCCGGCAGTGTTTCCCATTCGGCATGCCACAGGCCAAGGCTGCGTTCATGCTCCTGAGGCATTGCGCTGAACAAGGTCGACAACAAGCCTGGCACGCGCGTCGCGGCACCGATCAAAACTGCGGCCCCCACCGGGTTGCGCTTGTGCGGCATGGTCGAGGAGCCGCCCTTGCCCGGAGCAGAAGGCTCAAACACTTCGGCCGCTTCGGTTTGCATCAACAGGCTGACATCCCGGCCCAACTTGCCCAGGGTGCCGGCGATCAGCGCAAGCACGGAAGCAAACTCCACCAGGCGATCTCGTTGAGTGTGCCAGGGCTGCTCGGGCAGGCTCAGGTGCAACTGCTCAGCCAATGCGTCGGCAACCCGTAAACCCTGTTCCCCCAAGGCAGCCAAGGTGCCAGAAGCCCCGCCGAACTGCAGGCAGAAGACCCGAGGCTTGAGTTCCTGCAAGCGTTGACGATGCCGCGTCAGGGCACCCAAGGTACCGGCGATTTTCATTCCCAGCGTCACCGGGGTGGCATGTTGCAGCCAGGTGCGTCCGGCCAGCGGCGTATCGGCATGGGCCAGGGCTTGGCCTGCCAGGGCCTCGCACAGGCGTGCGAGGTCTGCTTCGATCAGGCTCAGCGCATCACGCAGTTGCAACACCAGGCCGGTGTCCATCGCGTCCTGGCTGGTAGCGCCGAGGTGAACGAAACGCTCGGCTTGCGGCACGTCACTGGCGATCACCTTGCCCAATGCCTTTACCAATGGAATTGCCGAGTTACCGGCCACGGCGATGGCTTCAGCCAACGCACCGAAATCGTAGTGATCGGCCTGGCAGGCAGCTTCTATGGGCGCTACCGCCTCCTGCGGGATAACCCCGACAGCGGCTTCGGCACGGGCCAGCGCAGCTTCAAAATCAAGCATGCCCTGCACTCGACCACGGTCGGAAAATACCTCACGCATGGCAGGTGCTGTGAAATAGGCATCGAACAA
Organism: Pseudomonas sp. HLS-6 TE3448; assembly: GCF_053629555.1. Taxonomy (NCBI): domain Bacteria; kingdom Pseudomonadati; phylum Pseudomonadota; class Gammaproteobacteria; order Pseudomonadales; family Pseudomonadaceae; genus Pseudomonas; species Pseudomonas sp. HLS-6 TE3448. Next base: position 341,783 of record NZ_JBRJIO010000001.1, read on the forward strand.
TTGGTTGCCCGGTCGTTGAGTCATGGCAGGTCCTTCAACAAAACGCACCACCAAGGGTACGCGAGTAGATCAATGATCGTTATGCAAACAGGCCGCCTGATTCGTCAGACGCGGGCTGAGTAGTGAGCAACGGCACAATGTAGCGGACAGAAGTCATGGCTACTTACTCTTGGAGGGTTCTGAAAGTCTAGACAGGCTTGGCAACACCCTTGCTCCACATAACAATCACCCCATCACCCAGACCTTGCGTGGAGGCCGGGTGATGAGGTCACTGGTTTACACGCGCTCGATCGCCAGCGCCAAGCCTTGGCCAACCCCCACACACATGGTTGCCAGGCCTTTACGGCCACCGGTTTTTTCAAGTTGGTGCAGCGCGGTCAGAATCAAGCGCGCGCCACTCATGCCCAATGGATGCCCCAAGGCGATGGCGCCGCCGTTAGGGTTGACCTGCGGTGCATCGTCCGCCAGCCCCAACTCACGCAGTACAGCCAAGCCTTGGCTGGCGAATGCCTCATTGAGCTCGATGACGTCGAAGTCGGTCACGGCCAGGCCAAGACGCTCGACCAGCTTGCGCACAGCAGGCACCGGGCCAATACCCATGACACGTGGCGCAACACCGGCACTGGCCATGCCCAGCACGCGCGCACGCGGCGTCAGGCCATGTTTTTTCACTGCTTCGGCTGATGCAAGGATCATCGCCGCAGCACCATCGTTGACGCCCGAAGCGTTGCCTGCGGTAACCGTCTTGTCCGGACCATTGACCGGCTTGAGCCTGGTCAGTGCTTCCAGCGTGGTATCGGCACGCGGGTGTTCGTCCTGCTCGACAACCGTCTCGCCCTTCTTGTGCGCAATACGCACCGGCACGATTTCCTCGGCGAAGAAGCCGGCGGCCTGGGCCTGGGCGGTACGCTGCTGACTGCGCAGGGCAAAGGCGTCCTGATCGGCACGCGACACCTGATAGTCATCCGCTACGTTGTCGGCAGTCTGCGGCATGGCATCGACACCGTACTGGGCTTTCATCAGCGGGTTGATGAAGCGCCAGCCAATGGTGGTGTCTTCCAGCTTCATGTTGCGCGAGTAGGCGCTATCGGCCTTGCCCATGACGAACGGGGCACGCGACATCGACTCGACGCCACCGGCAATTGCCAGTTCCATCTCGCCGCTGGCAATGGCGCGGAAGGCCGTACCGACCGCATCCATGCCCGAGGCACAGAGGCGGTTGAGGGTTACACCCGGCACGCTGTCCGGCAGGCCAGCCAGCAACAGCGCCATACGGGCAACGTTGCGGTTGTCTTCACCGGCCTGGTTGGCGCAGCCCAGGAACACTTCATCGATCTGGTCCCACTGTACCGACGGGTTGCGTTCGATCAGCGCCTTGAGCGGCACGGCTGCCAGGTCATCGGCACGCACACTGGCCAAGCCGCCACCGAAACGACCGATGGGGGTACGAATTGCATCGCAAATAAAGACGTCACGCATCAGGCTTCTCCTGGCGCTTGGCCATGAGCGGCCGCCGTACGCGCTTCCAGATCACGCAGGGCAGTCAGTTCGACTTCGCTCGGCTCGGCAGTCTGCGCTACATTTTCGGCGAAACGGATCGGCCAGCCGGTCGCGGCGATGATCTGTTCACGGGTAACACCTGGGTGGATCGAGGTCACCACAAACTCGTTGGTACCCGCTTCCGGTTCCATGATGCACAGGTCGGTGATGATGCCTACCGGCCCTTCACCTGGCAGCCCCAGGCGTTTGCGCGAGTCGCCGCCTTCGCCATGACCGACCGATGTGATGAAGTCGAGCTTGTCGACGAAGGCACGCGACGACTGCTTGAGGATGATCAGCACTTGTTTGGCGGAGCCGGCGATTTCTGGTGCGCCACCTGCACCTGGCAGGCGAACCTTGGGTTGATGGTAATCACCCACCACCGTGGTGTTGATGTTGCCGAAGCGGTCGACCTGGGCAGCACCGAGGAAGCCCACGTCAATACGCCCGCCCTGCAGCCAGTAACGGAAAATTTCGCCGGTCGGCACAACGGTATCAGCGGTCTCGGCCAGCTCACCGTCACCGATGGACAGCGGCAGAACCGTCGGCTTCGCACCAATCGGGCCCGACTCATAAATCAGTACCACGTCCGGGGACGAGGTCAGCCGCGCCAGGTTGGCGGCCTTGGATGGCAGGCCAATGCCAACGAAGCATACGGCACCATTGCGCAGACGACGGGCTGCGGCGACGGTCATCATTTCATTGGTGGAGTAGCTCATTATTCAGCCTCCGAAGCGCTGGCCAGTTTTGCCTTGAATGCGTTGAAATCAGCAGTACCGCGGATGTATTCATCGATCCAGGCGGTGAAAGTCTCACGGCTGCGGGCGATAGGGTCCCAGGCCTGGTAGAAACGGTTGTCGCGCTCGTAGTAACCATGGGCATAGGACGGGTGTGCCCCCCCAGGAACCAGGCAGACAGCAGACAGTGCCCAGGTCGGCAGAACGCAAGCGTTCATCGGCGCATTCAGGTCGTCGACAATCTCTTCGACGGTGACGATGCAGCGCTTGGCAGCCAGGGCGGCCTCTTTCTGCACACCGAGGATGCCCCACAGCAGCACGTTGCCCTTGCGGTCGGCTTTCTGCGCGTGGATCACCGTGACATCGGGGCGTACCGACGGCACCGCAGCCAGCACTTCGCCGGTGAACGGGCAGGTGACGCTCTTGATCAGCGGGTTGACCTTCGGCAGGTCAGAGCCAGCGTAAGCACGCAACACCGCAAATGGCAGACCGGAAGCACCTGCAACATAGGCGTTGGCCAGGTCGGCGTGGCTGTGCTCTTCGATTTCCATGGCGTGCGGCCATTGTTTTTCCACCGCATCGCGCAGGCGGTGCAAGGAACCTACACCTGGGTTACCGCCCCAGGAGAAGATCAGTTTCCTGGCACAACCGGCACCGATCAGTTGATCGTAGATCAAGTCAGGCGTCATACGAACCAGGGTCAGATTCTTCTTGCCCTGACGAATGATTTCATGACCGGCCGCGGTCGGGATCAAATGTGTGAAGCCTTCGAGAGCGACGCTGTCGCCATCGTTGACGAACTGCTTCACGGCGTCGTGGAGCGAGAGGATTTCAGCCATTGCAGACTCCTGGTATTCGCTGAAGTCGAGGGAGGATTGACCTCAGATTAAGGCCGTCCAGAACGCGGTTCAATCCGATAATCGACTAAGTGTTCGATAATCGAACCAATTGTTCCTACTCCGATCGCTGCTTGCGCGCTCTCCCGCAGGCAACGCCTGCAGGAAGGGAAATGGAGGGGGTCAATCAGCGGCCGACCCTGTCGAGGATCGGCCGCACTGCGCTATCAGGTCGCGTCAGCGTGGCTAACCATGCCCTTCATGATCACCGCCACCGTGGCCAGGCCAGCAGGGATCACCAGTGCGGTCAGTACCTGCTCGAAGTTCCAGCCAAGACCCAGCAGCGTTGCGCCCATCCAGGCCCCGAGGATCGCGCCGAACCGACCGATACCGAGCATCCACGACACGCCTGTGGCACGCCCCTGAGTTGGGTAGAAACGCGCTGCCAACGACGGCATGGCCGATTGCGCACCGTTGACGCACATGCCCGCAATCAATACCAGCGTCGCCAACAGGGTGATATTGCCAAGGCTCTGCCCTACTGCGTAGGCAAAGACGCCTGCCAGCAGGTAGAACACGCCGATGACCTTGTGCGGGTTGAAACGGTCCATCGCCCAACCCACCGCGACGGCGCTCAGCACACCGCCAAACTGGAACAGCGCACCAATGAACGCTGCCTGCTCCATGCTGGCGCCACTTTCGCGCATCAGGGTCGGCAACCAACTGGTCAGCAGGTACACGATCACCAGGCCCATGAAGTAGGTAAGCCACAACAGCAGGGTGCCAACGCTGTAGGTTCCGGAGAAAATCACCGCGAACACATTGCGCGCCTTGACCGTTTTCTGCTCAGGAACACTGAAGCTTGCGGCCTGGGCGACCGTAACCGGGTCAATGGGGGCAAGGGTCTTGCGTACTTTGTCGTTACCACGGTTGCGAACCACCAGGTAACGCGCTGACTCCGGCAACCAGGCCAACAGCACCAACGCCAACAGCAAGGGCAGAACACCCCCAATCAGCAGCAGGCTATGCCAGCCAAACAGAGGAATCAGCTTGGCAGAAATAAAACCACCACCGGCCATGCCCAGGTTGAAACCACAGAACATGCTGGTGACCAGCAGCGACTTGTGCCGCTCAGGGGTGTACTCAGACAGCAGCGTTGTGGCATTGGGCATACCGGCACCAAGCCCCAGGCCGGTCAGGAAGCGCAGCACCAGCAACTGATCGACATTGCTGCTGTACGCCGAAGCCAGGCTGAAGGCACCAAACAGAATCACTGCCCCCACCAGCACTACCTTGCGCCCAAAACGGTCAGCCAGCGGGCCAGAACCCAAGGCGCCGAAAACCATGCCGATCAACGCGGCACTCATGACCGGCCCCAGACTGGCACGATCGATACCCCAATCCTGGGATAACGCGGGCGCGATAAAGCCCATGGCGGCGGTATCCAAACCATCCAGGAAAACGATCAGAAAACACAGAACAACCACACGCCATTGGTAGCGCGAGAGGGGTTGTGCATTGATGAAGGACTGCACATCAAGGCAGTTTCCAACTGAAGCTTGAGGACTGTTCATTATTGTTATCCAGAAAAAATGCGTGAAAGTACGCATGCGCGCGTAAACGGCACAGACGATTGGAGGACGCAGTCTTTTTGGGGTCTCAGCTTCCGCGCAGGACGCGGTAGGACAGGTGTGCGGGAACAGGAAGGATACTATTCATGGGGCTTGGCCTCTCGCTCATTATTATGTTCGAGCAGTCGGGCTACTCGATGCGAGGGACATTAATCAGGCACCCAATAGCGCGCAATTCGACAAACGCAACTCTGTGCGTTTATCGAACAACATTGAACAGCCCACTCAAGCGAACAGTTGCGCACTCAGATCACGACTGGCCGCCAACATGATGGGCAGGAACCGCTGTTCCAGTTCGCTGCGACTGACCCGCCCGGCATGTGTACTGACATTCAAGGCTGCCAGCACCTGGCCCGACGAATCGTAGACCGGTACAGCGATCGAGCGCAGGCCCTGCTCCAACTCCTGATCAACAACACACCACCCTTGCTGGCGAACCTGCTGCAAGCATTCAAGCAACGCTTCTGGATCACGAATGGTTCGACTGGTCTTGGCCTGCAGATCGGCGTGCTCCAGATACTCATGCAAGGTGGCATCGTCAAGTGCCGCCAGCAGGATCCTGCCCATCGAGGTGCAATAAGCCGGTAGCCGCCCGCCCACCGACAGGTCCACTGAAATCAGCCGCTGTACCGTGGCCGAACGCGCGATGTACAGGATATCGTCGCCTTCCAGCGTGGCCATGTTGCAGGCTTCATGCAACTGGTCACTCATACGGTCCAGATAGGGCTGGGCCGACACCGCCAACGGCGTGGACGACAGGTAGGCATGCCCCAGGGTCAGCACTTTGGGAAGCAGCGAATAGGTACGGCCGTCCGTGGTCGCATACCCCAGCTTGATCAAGGTATGCAGGCAGCGGCGCACCGCAGCACGGGGGATCTCGGTACGGTGACTGATCTGGGCAATGGTCAGATGGCGCTTGCGCTCCTGAAAAGCCTGCACGACCGCCAGCCCCCTGGCCAACGAGGTCATAAAGTCCGGGTCGCCGGTGAATGCCTGAATGCGCTTGGCCGGCGAAGCCACGATCGGGGGTGCCAACGAAGCAAAGGAGCTTCGCAGCTGGTCGTTGAGTCCTGGCCCTTTAGGCTGTAGTTCGTCGTTCATGGCTTACCTCGGCAAAACGCTCACGAGTGCGATTATCGAACCATCGACCGATAATCGCAATTGACCGCACCCCACAATTGCTTATACCTTTCTCCAGCCACCATGTGGCTTCTTGGAGAGACTGGTCAGGTACCCACCGTAGAAGTCCCAGGCACGGCCTTGCTCTCGAAGCGAGGCCGTTTTTTATTTTTTGCAGCGACTCAACAACCCGTTCAGCGCATGTATGGGCGATCGTCATTTACGTTCATGAATGCGCAACAGAACTTTGTTGTTGCGGCCGAGGCAGTACCGAACGATAGAGTTATTCAACTCACTTGCTATAATCCAACTTACGTTTGGATGACACGGTAGTGCACGCCGTCACTCGAGCCTCATGCAAGTGCGCTCAACGGCTCGACGACAGCGCCTTGAAAGCTTCAAAATACACGTGGTCATCCGTTTACCCGGAAATACCCCGGACTGCCCACGGTGTTTCATACACAATTGTCGCGTATGAAGCCTGCCTGCGGGACAGCATCCGCCTTAACACCAGAGTGTCATTTCAACTATCAGGTAACAACTGTGACGAAAGATGAACTGCGCGCGGAACTTGAGCGCCAGGAACAACGTTACAAGGAAGTTTACGGTGGTGAAGTAACCACCTACGCTGCCCAGCCCGACCCGGAACGCAAACCGTGGCGCAAACGCGCCAGCGTTCTTGACCAGGCGTTTGCCCAGGAACTGCAGAAAATGGAAAAGGAGCTCAAGGCCGAGGAGCCTTAGCATCGTTTTCAAACCGCCTGCCCGCCTTGCCCTGAGGGGTCTTATCGGGTGCGCGTGCAGCGCCATAGCTGGAGGAGTCTTGCGCTGGATCAGTTAACGGTTACGTAATCTCACAAATTTCATACAAACGTATGATTTTTTTGAGCTCGTTTAAAATCCTTGATTTCGCGGAATTTAACCGCAATTTCACCGAATTTTATCCGCCTGAACCCGCCAACCCTCTTTTTTCACTGTCGCGACCCATAGCTGGACAGGTACTTACCGACCAGCAGCTAGTGCATCGATTACCGATGATTTCTGGCATAATCGCGCCCCCTTATGACCGGGTCAGAAAACCTTCATGATCGAATTATTCAGCGGACTTGATGCCTGGGTCCTGGTAAGCCTGCTGCTTGCCTTGACCTTCGTGCTCGCATTCGAGTTCATCAATGGCTTTCATGACACCGCCAACGCGGTTGCCACAGTCATCTACACCAAAGCCATGCCGCCTCACCTGGCCGTGTTCTTTTCCGGCGTGTTCAACTTTCTTGGTGTTCTGCTCGGCGGCGTCGGGGTGGCCTACGCCATCGTCCACCTGCTGCCGGTAGAACTGCTGATCAATGTGAACACCGGTCACGGCCTGGCCATGGTCTTTTCGCTGCTGGCGGCGGCGATCACCTGGAACCTGGGCACCTGGTATTTCGGGATTCCGGCATCCAGCTCCCATACCTTGATCGGCTCGATCCTGGGCGTGGGCCTGGCCAACGCGATGCTCAACGACATTCCGCTGGGTGATGGCGTCAACTGGCAGAAAGCCATCGATATCGCCATGTCGCTGGTATTGTCGCCAATGGCCGGCTTCCTGGTCGCCGCACTGGTGCTGCTTGCCCTGAAATGGTGGCGCCCGCTGTCGAAGATGCACAAGACCCCGGAAACACGCCGTCAGGTCGACGACAAGAAACACCCACCGTTCTGGAACCGCCTGGTATTGGTCATTTCAGCCATGGGCGTCAGCTTTGTACACGGCTCCAACGACGGCCAGAAAGGTATTGGCCTGATCATGCTGGTACTGATCGGCATCGTCCCGGCGCAGTTCGTCCTCGACCTGAACAGCACCACCTACCAGATCGAGCGCACCCGCGACGCAACCCTGCACCTGAGCCAGTTCTATCAGCGTAACAACGCTACCCTTGGCGAGTTCCTCGCACTGGGCAAGGCAAAGAATGGCGACCTGCCGGAGCAGTTCAGTTGCAACCCGCAGCAGACCGAACCGACCATCAATGCCCTGACGCAATCGCTCGTGGGCGTCTCCGACTACCACTCGCTGTCGCCTGAAAAGCGCGTCGAAGTGCGACGCTACCTGCTTTGCCTGGACGACACCGCGAAGAAGGTCGGCAAGCTGCCTAACCTGCAAGCGCGTGAAAAAGCCGACCTGGAAAAGCTGCGTAAAGACCTCACCGCCACCACCGAGTACGCGCCGTTCTGGGTAATCCTGGCTGTCGCCCTGGCACTGGGCGTCGGTACCATGGTTGGCTGGAAACGGGTTGTACTGACCATTGGCGAAAAAATCGGCAAGCAAGGCATGACCTACGCCCAGGGCATGTCGGCACAGATCACCGCAGCCTGCGCCATCGGCATGGCCAACGTGTTCAGCCTGCCCGTGTCGACCACCCACGTACTGTCCTCTGGCGTTGCCGGCACCATGGTCGCGAACAAGAGCGGCCTGCAAGGCGGCACTGTTCGCACCATCCTTCTGGCCTGGGTATTGACCTTGCCAGCATCGATGTCGCTGGCAGCCGGGCTGTTCTGGCTGGCCTCCAAAGCCATCGCCTGACCCGCAGCCGTACAGTAAAGAAAGGCGCCTCACGGCGCCTTTCTTATGCTTGAAATCTCGCCACCACTAGCGGCGTTTACTCCCCAGCAGCGACCCCATCAGCCCCCTTACCAACTGCCGCCCCAACTGACCGGCCGCTTGGCGTACTGCCGACTTGATTGCCTGCCCTGCAGCACTCTGTAAAAACTCACCGGCTTTATCGGCAAAACTGTCCTCACTGGCTGCTGAAACCTGCTCCGGCGCGGGCGCGGTACCTTTACGTGCCGACAACATTTCATACGCCGATTCGCGGTCGATCGGCTTATCGTAACGACCAGCCAGCGGCGAAGTTGCAATCAGATGTGCCCGCTGTGCGTCACTCAATGGCCCGATACGTGACTGCGGCGGTGCAATCCGCACGCGCTGAACCATCCCGGGTGTTCCCTTCTCCTGCAGGGTTCCCACCAATGCTTCCCCGATCTCAAGCTCCGTGAGCACTGAAAGCGTGTCAAACGCCGGATTAGGCCGAAAGCCATCCGCTACGGCCTTGAGCGATTTCTGCTCTTTGGTGGTAAATGCACGCAAGCCATGCTGGATACGCAACCCCAACTGAGCCAGAACATCGTCGGGCAGATCTCCCGGCGACTGGGTAACAAAGTAGACCCCAACGCCTTTGGAGCGGATCAACCGAACCACCTGCTCCAAGCGTTCTTGCAATGCCTTTGGCGTTCCGCTGAACAACAGGTGCGCCTCATCAAAGAACAATGCCAACAGGGGTTTGTCTGCGTCGCCACGTTCAGGCAACTGCTCAAACAGTTCGGCCAGGAGCCAGAGCAGGAAGGTTGCGTACACCTTTGGCGCCTCATGCACCAGACGACTGGCATCCAGCAGGTGGATACGCCCGCGCCCATCGGCAGCCGGCTGCAAAAGGTCTTCCAGTTGCAGCGCAGGCTCACCAAACAGCGCCTCGGCGCCCTGCTGCTCAAGACTCGCCAGACGACGCAAGAGCGCCTGGCTGGAGCCGCTGGTCATCAATGCCGCATCGTCGCCCAATACCTGCGGATTGTCCTTCAAGTGCGCAAGCAGTGCCTTGAGGTCCTTGAGGTCAAGAAGCAACAACCCTTCTCGATCCGCCACCTTGAACGCGGCATACAGCGCGGCTTGCTGGCTGTCTGTCAGCTCCAGCAAGTTACCCAACAGTAGCGGCCCCATCTCGCTGAGCGTCGTGCGCAAGGGGTGGCCCGACTGGCCGTGAACATCCCACAAGGTGACCGGGTAGGCCTGCGGGCGATGCTCAAGCCACGGCATCGAGGCGATGCGCTCGGCGACTTTCCCCTGCGGATCGCCCTCTGCGCCGAGGCCGCACAAGTCACCTTTGACATCGGCGGCAAACACCGCCACACCCGCGTCGCTAAAAGCCTCGGCCAAGTGCTGTAACGTCACGGTCTTTCCGGTGCCCGTGGCACCCGCCACCAGCCCGTGACGGTTGGTCAGACGCAGTGCCTGAACGACGGGCTGACCATCAACATCTGCGCCCAGTACGACGTGTGCGGAGTCAGTCATTATTTTTTCTTCCTCTATTCAAGCTTTGCATGAAAGCGGTCGATAGCTAGGTGTGATGCACCGCACCAAAAGCCAGAAAAAGACCCGACAAGGACATCGGCCCCTGCACTGCTTTGAAGCTGTTCTTTGTGCGACAGACCCGGATTAGAAGACCTTAGCGGACATATACGTTATGAACAAAAGCCTCCGTTTCAGCCATAAGATCCTAATGGCCGCTTCATTGATCGTCATGATCGCCTTCGCCCTCTTTACCTTGTACAACGATTACCTGCAGCGTAATGCGATTCGCGATGATCTGAAAAACTATCTTGAGGAAATGGGCGAATCCACATCGACCAACATCAAGAACCTGTTTGACGGTCGTATTCTGCTGGTACAAAACGCGGCCCAGAACATCGCCGCCTTCCCCAATCAAGAAGCCATCGGCACGATACTCGGCCAACAGTCGCTTGTTTCAAGCTTCCTGACGGTTTACCTGGGCGACATCAATGGTGGCTTCACCATTCGTCCGCTGACCAAGATGCCTGACGGTTACGACCCACGTGTTCGCCCTTGGTACAAGGATGGCCTGGCAGCCAATGGCCCGATCCTGACCGAACCTTACATCGACGCCAGCACCGGCAAGATGGTGATTTCCGTGGTGGTTACGGCAGCCCGTAACATCGGCGTGGTCGGCGGTGACCTGGCCCTCGATGGCCTGACCGAAATCATCAATTCGCTGAACTTTGGCGGCATGGGCTATGCCTTCCTGGTGAACGATCAGGGCAAAATCCTGGTGCACCCCGACAAAAACCTGGTGATGAAGTCACTGTCGGACCTGTTCCCGCAAAACACCCCGAGCCTCACCAAGGAAATGAGCGAAGTCGAGCTCAACGGCCGCACCCGCGTACTGAGCTTTGCGCCAGTCAAAGGCCTGCCGTCAGCCAACTGGTACATCGGCCTGTCCATCGACAAGGAGAAAGCCTATGCGATGCTCAGCAAATTCCGTACCTCGGCGATCATCGCCACCCTGGTCGCCATCGTTATCATCATCGCCCTGCTGGGCCTGCTGATTCGCATGCTGTTGCAACCCTTGAACATCATGACCAAGGCAATGGAAGACATTGCTGAAGGTGAAGGTGACCTGACAAAACGCCTGAACATTCACAACCACGATGAGTTCGGCACCCTGGGCAAGGCATTCAACCGTTTCGTCGAGCGCATCCACGGCTCTATTCGCGAAGTGTCTTCGGCGACCCAACAGGTCAATGAAGTGGCATTGCGTGTAATCAGCGCCTCAAACTCGTCGATGGTCAACTCTGACGAACAGTCCAACCGCACCAACAGCGTTGCCGCAGCAATCAATCAGTTGGGTGCCGCCGCCCAGGAAATCGCCCATAACGCTGCGCAGGCCTCACAACAGGCCAGTTCTGCACGGCACCTGGCCGAAGAAGGTCAGCAGGTGGTCGACCGCAATATCCAGGCCATGAATCGCCTGTCTGACCTGATCTGCACGTCCAGCGCCCACATCGAGACGCTCAACAACAAGACGGTCAACATTGGCCAAATCCTTGAAGTCATCACCAGCATCTCGCAGCAAACCAACCTGCTGGCACTCAACGCAGCGATCGAAGCTGCGCGAGCTGGCGAGGCCGGTCGTGGTTTTGCGGTGGTTGCCGATGAAGTTCGCAACCTGGCACACCGCACGCAAGAGTCGGCACAACAGGTGCAGAACATGATTGAGGAGTTGCAGGTTGGCGCCCGTGAGTCGGTTGACACCATGAGTCAGAGCCAGCGCCACAGCCAGGACAGCGTGTCGATCGCCAACCAGGCAGGCGAGCGCCTGAGCAGCGTGACACAGCGCATCGGCGAGATTGACGGCATGAACCAATCGGTCGCTACCGCCACTGAAGAGCAGACGGCGGTTGTCGACTCGATCAACATGGACATCAATGAAATCAACATGCTCAACCAGGAAGGTGTCGAGAACCTGCAATCGACCCTGCGCGCCTGCTCAGACCTGGAACAACAGGCTACCCGCTTGAAACACCTGGTCGGCAGCTTCCGCATTTAACGCCACCTGCAGGCAGCGACGCCCGTCGCTGCCTGCCCTCCCCCCGCACACCCAACCGACCACACCTGCAGTCGCTGGCGCGAAGCGCGGACGGATGGCTCATACCGAAATCGCGCTAAACCACCGAATCAGTTGAACACCACGGTTTTGTTGCCGTGCACCAGTACGCGGTCTTCCAGGTGATAACGCAGGCCACGGGCCAGCACCATCTTCTCGACATCCCGACCAAAGCGAACCATGTCTTCAATGGTGTCGCTATGGCTGACGCGCACCACATCCTGCTCAATGATCGGACCGGCATCCAGCTCTTCAGTGACATAGTGGCAGGTTGCACCGATCAGCTTCACGCCGCGCACTGCCGCCTGGTGGTAGGGCTTGGCGCCAACGAACGACGGCAGGAAACTGTGGTGAATATTGATCACCTTCTGCGCATATTCCTGGCACAGCTGTGGCGGCAGGATTTGCATGTAGCGCGCCAGCACGACCACATCGGCGGCATGCTCTTTGACCAGGCGCGAAACCTCGGCAAATGCAGGCTGCTTGTCTTGAGGGTCGACAGGGACATGGAAGAACGGGATGCCGTGCCACTCAACCATGCTGCGCAGGTCGTTGTGGTTGGAAATCACGCACGGAATCTCGCAATCCAGTTCATTGCTGTGAAAACGGTGAAGCAGGTCGGCCAGGCAATGGGACTCGCGACTGGCCATCAACACCACACGCTTCTTCTGGTCGGTATCGGTGATCCGCCAAACCATGGAGAACTCTTCTGCGATAGGCGCGAAGGCCTCGCGGAAAGCCTCGATACCAAACGGCAGGGTTTCAGCGCGAATTTCGTGACGCATGAAGAACCAGCCGCTCAATTCATCGGAATGGTGGCTCGCTTCGTTGATCCAGCCGTTGTAGGACGCCAGGAAATTACTGACTTTGGCGACGATGCCGACGCGGTCGGGGCACGCAATCACCAGCCGATAGGTGCGCATGAAAATGGACTCCAGAACTTCGCAAAGGTGCTCATTCTAACGATTGCCCAGCAAAACTGCAGTAATGATTGCAACTGCCAGGTCGACTGATGGACGGTGGCCGCAAGGTCTTCGACCACTGGCGCTACGCCAGCTGCGACAAAAAGTTACTTGTTCCAAGACACTTTAAGTTTGTAAATTTCTACCTGACAGATTCCAGACATTAAAATGCGTTCATGTGATTTTCGAGTTTAATGTTTACTTGACGAAAACCTCTGACTATTATTGCGGCACTGTTTCCCTTTCCACCAAGGATTGCCCCATGTCCCTGATCAACGAATACCGCGCCACAGAAGAAGCCATCAAAGAACTGCAGGCCCGTCTGAAAAACCTGTCGGAAGACGACAAACTACAGAAAGAGCTGGAGTTCGAAGGCAAATTGCGCGAGCTGATGGGCGAGTATCAAAAGTCGCTGCGCGACATCATTGCCCTGCTGGACCCAGAAGCCAAACTGAACAAAGCACCACGTGGCGCGGTGAAAACCACCGGTACCAAGCGCGCGCGTAAGGTCAAACAATACAAGAACCCACATAACGGCGAAGTCATCGAAACCAAAGGTGGCAACCACAAGACACTGAAAGAGTGGAAAGCCAAGTGGGGCGGCGACGTGGTTGAAGGCTGGGCAACGCTGCTCGGTTAATCACGACCGGCATATACTGATGCCTGTAATAAAAACGCCAGCATGCTGGCGTTTTTTATGTTCGCAATATTTTACATGTGTAAACGCACCTTCAGCGCCTGAACATATTCACGCCACGTACCGAGCAATCCACGCTGCTGCTCCGTTGCCTGAGCCCAACAGCCCTCCAGCGCCTGTTCGAAGGCGGGCAGCGTGTTGGGCGCGCCCATGGCCTCGTCCGTCAAACGCTGTCGACAGAACTCGACCCAACGTTGATGCTCTTCAGCACTCAAGGTCTCAGGAAAGTTTCGGGCACGATAACGGAACAACAGCTCCGGTAAGCGTTCGTCATCAAACATCCATTGCCCGCTCACCAATTGTTGTGGATCAACACTGCGCACCTGCTCGCACAAGCGACGATCACGCTCGCCTAAAAAACCCTCGTACAGTTGCTGTTCGGGGTCTTCACAGGACGAAAATTCCTCGGAGGCATAAACCGTTTTCAACTTATCTTGAACAATCGCCTGATGACCTTGCAGCTCAGCAGCCCTGTCGTGATACAGCTGCATATCCAGCGCCAAGCGCTGCTGATCTTCATTGCGCAATACCGACAACGGTGCAATCACCGGGCAACGATTTATGTGAATCAACTTCAAGGGTACCGGTAGCTGCCCCTCGGCTAACGCCTCACGGCGCGTGTATAAATGCTGGCGTATTACCTCGGCCTCTTCCTCCAGCAAAGGCCGGGGATCCAGGTGCAGGTCACAGACAATCAGTGCATTGCGATTACGTGGGTGCCACGCTAAAGGCAACACCACACCCAGATAATTACGCGCGGCGGAAAAGCGACCGGAGATATGTACAACGGGCTGCATCAATCGAATATGGTCGAGTACTTTCTGCTTGCTACGCAGTTGAAACAGCCAGTCGTATAGCTTCGGTTGTTTTTGTCTGATCAACCTTGCCATCGCAATAGTGGCACGCACGTCGGACAACGCCTCATGCGCCTGGCCGTGATCGATACCATTGGCGGCAGTCAGCAGTTCGAGCTTCAGGCTGATGCGTCCGTCCTGTTCAGGCCAATTGATGCCATCCGGGCGTAAAGCGCAGGCGGCCCGTACCGTGTCGATCAGGTCCCAACGGCTATTGCCACCTTGCCACTCTCGGGCATAGGGGTCGAAAAAGTTGCGGTAAAGACTGTAACGCGTGACCTCGTCGTCAAAACGCAAGGTGTTGTAACCCGCACCACAGGTACCCGGGCGCGCCAGCTCGGCATGAATGCGCGTCATGAATTCAGCTTCGCCAAGGCCATGATCGGCCAAGTGCTGCGGCGTAATGCCAGTGATCAGGCACGCCGCTGGGTGCGGCAAAATATCGTCACTGGGTCGACAGTAGAGGTTGACCGGCGCCTCGATCTCGTTGAGCTCAAGGTCAGTGCGCACACCGGCAACCTGCAACGGGCGATCGCTACGGGGGTTGATGCCGGTGGTTTCGTAGTCGTGCCAGAAGATGCTGGAGCTCACGGGAATTCCCTGATCAGAAAATCCCCCGAGTCTACCTCAAGCCGAAGCGCTCAATGGGTAGAAGCTGAAGTAGTTGCGCAGGGCAAGCACCAGGTGATCATACTCACGAGGAGGGTGCAGCAGCATGAAGCCAGAGTCGTAGTGGCCTGGCGTCTGGTCCTCATGGCACCAGAGGCAACTGGCCGTCAGATTGATCAGGTGCTGGGCACCGTCAATGCCGGGCAAACGGATCTGCAACTCGAAATCCGGTCCCACCAGCAGAGGCAGCTGGCTGATCAGCATCAGGCCGTCTTCCGACACATTACCCAGGTAACCAATAGGCTGATCGGTAAGGCGGTTGAAGACTTTGAGGAAATAAGGGAGCTGGTGTCGCTCGATATGGCGCTCGGTAAACATGGTTCGAACCACTGTCGGAAACCCTTGAGCAGGGTCGCGCTAGTACTGCCGATGGGGAGGCGCTTGCCTATGACAAGACTAGCGCAACATACCCCATACGTCACAATCGAACCCTAGTACTTTCGCACTAGCGCCAGGAGGTAACCGCTGCCGGGCGGGTAATCGCCTCCTCACCTGCGCGGTAGTGGCCAAGGCGTTCCAGCGTCTGCAAACGCGCCCGGGCACGGAACGCATACTCGTTCTGCGGGTAACGCTGAATGATGTACTGGTAAGTCTGCACCGCGTCCGGGTAGAGCTTCTGGCGCTCCAGGCATTGCCCCCGCAGCATCGCGACTTCCGGCTGTACGAACGGCCGGGCTCGGCTGGTACGGTCGACCTGGGACAGCTCGAGCATCACCCGCTCGCAATTACCCCGATCATAGGCACGGTAGGCATTATTCAAATGGTGGTCCATCGACCAGCGGGTACAGCCGACGACACTGGTCGCCAAGGCTAAGACTATCAAGGCTCGCATGGGGGATTCTCCTGTGATGTGCAGTGTATCGGCTTTTGGCCGCAAATCTGAAGACGAGCCACCCGACACACGTCCTACGGTTCAAACGACCTGCACTCCGCCTGCAAGGTAGTACACAGGAACAATGACTACAGGCTTTTTCAGGAGTAGCCTTTCGCAGCGCTTCACTAAAGGAGTCTGTGCATGACCATCCGCCGTACCAAAATTGTCGCCACCCTCGGCCCCGCCAGTAATTCACCGGAAGTTATCGAGCAACTGATCCTCGCCGGTCTGGATGTCGCGCGCCTGAACTTCTCTCATGGCACCCCCGCAGAGCACAAGGCTCGCGCCCAGCTGATCCGTGAAATCGCCGCCCGCCTCGGCCGCCATGTGGCCCTGCTCGGCGACCTGCAAGGCCCTAAAATTCGTATCGCCAAGTTCGCCAACAAGCGGATCGAACTCAAGGTCGGCGATCGTTTCACCTTCTCCACGGCTCACCCACTGACCGAGGGCAACCAGGACATCGTCGGTATCGACTACCCGGACCTGGTCAAGGACTGTGGCGTCGGCGATGAACTGCTGCTCGACGACGGCCGCGTGGTCATGCGTGTCGAAACCGCTACCGAGGATGCGCTGCACTGTTCCGTGCTGATCGGTGGCCCACTGTCTGACCACAAGGGCATCAACCGCAGAGGCGGTGGCCTGACCGCCCCGGCCCTGACCGAGAAAGACAAAGCTGACATCAAGTTGGCTGCAGAGATGGACCTGGACTACCTGGCCGTGTCCTTCCCGCGTGACGCCAGCGATATGCAGTATGCCCGTCGCCTGCGTGACGAAGCCGGCGGCAAGGCCTGGCTGGTGGCAAAAATCGAACGTGCCGAAGCCGTTGCCGACGATGAAACCCTCGACGGCCTGATCGCCGCCAGCGACGCGGTCATGGTGGCACGGGGTGACCTGGGCGTGGAAATCGGCGACGCCGAACTGATCGCGATCCAGAAGAAGATCATTCAGCACGCCCGCCGCAACAACAAGGCCGTGATCGTCGCCACCCAGATGATGGAGTCGATGATCCAGAACCCGATGCCGACCCGTGCCGAAGTGTCCGACGTCGCCAACGCCGTACTGGACAACACTGACGCGGTGATGCTCTCGGCAGAAAGTGCTGCCGGTGCCTATCCGGTCGAAGCCGTCCAGGCCATGGCGCGCATCTGCCTGGGCGCGGAAAAACACCCGACCAGCCAGAAGTCCAGCCACCGCCTGCACACCCGCTTTGAGCGCTGCGACGAAAGCATCGCCCTGGCGGCCATGTACACGGCCAACCACTTCCCGGGTGTCAAGGCGATCATCGCCCTCACCGAAAGTGGCTACACCCCACTGATCATGTCGCGCCTGCGCTCCTCGGTGCCGATCTTTGCCTTCTCGCCACACCGTGCCACCCAGGCTCGTGCCTCGATGTTCCGTGGCGTGTACCCAGTAGCGTTCGACCCAGCAGCCCTGCCAGCGGACAAAGTCAGCCAGGCCGCGGTTGACGAGTTGATCCAGCGTGGCGTGGTTGAGCAAGGCGACTGGGTCATCCTGACCAAGGGTGACAGCTACCACACCATCGGTGGCACCAATGGCATGAAGATCCTGCACGTCGGCGACCCGATCGTCTAAGGTCAAGCCAGCCCATCAAAAGCCCTGCAGTAGACACTGCGGGGCTTTTTTGTTTTTGCGCTCCACACGCCCTTCTGCACCTGCGCCACGCTGCCTGCACCAACGCTTTCGGAATCGCCCTACATCAATCCCAAAGCATCTTTGCTAGCGTTCGGCGCTTTGCGGTCAGTGCCTCACTGACAAGCACTGCCCCCAACAACAAGGAGCGCATGGAATGAGCGCCGAAAAGAAAGCCTATGTCTGCCAGTTGGCCGAAGCCGACCGTGCCGCCAGGGCTCACCCTCATGTCGACATCAATAGCCCGGTCGAGCTTTGCCAAGCCTCGCAGCCCGAGATCTTCGTCGTCCCGGTGCGCTACGCCCTGGCCGAAGAGTGGGCCAGCCACCCGTGCTGCGACCCTGGGGTTGTGCCGCAAAGCCATGCCATGGCGGCGCGCCGGCTGCGTTGCGGTTACCTCTACCTGTGGCACCACGAAGGCCCGCTCAAGCGCTATGCGGTGGCCGACAACGGCCTGCTGCTGGAACAGGCACTTCACGACGCGCCTGGCCGTGTGGCCAATGGCACCCTTGTCGGCCTGGCGCTGGATAAACACCACGACGCCTGGATGAGCTTTACCGAACACCCCATCGGGCCTGAACAGTGTGCCCGGCTGAGTGAACGCAAGATACGCGACCGGCACATGCGCCACGTGGACTTGCGCCAGGTGGCCGACACCCTGCAGGCGCCGCATTGCCCGCCCTGGGAACACGCCGACCAGGTGCTCGCCGAGCTACTGCCTGAGAGTTACCTGCGGGCACTGGCCATTGAATATCAGCGCACGGAGTACGCGCAGCACGCCGAAATCCTCGGCGATCAGATGATCGCGGACCCCACACCGGCCAGCATCAAGGCCTACACCGATGCCATGTACCACAACCAGGAGCGGGCCAAGGCGGCGGAACAGTACGCCGAAGTGAGCGCCGACACCCCGCCCACCGGTGAATGGAGCGCCGAGCGCTGGGACGCCCTGCAGGTCAAGGACTGGCTGGCGACCATCCACGCCCAGGCCAAGGCCCTGTACCGCGTGTTCGCCTGCCTGGACGATGAGCTGGGCGTGCTGCGCGACATCAACCATGAGCAGGAGCAGGTGCAAACCCGCCATGAGCAGTGGACCCAGGACAACACCCTGCGCCTGAGCGTGGGGGGCTTTGTTCGCAGCCTGATCACCGAGGATGCCGCGGAAGTGGCGGGCCGGCTGCGTTACGTTTACCACAAGAGCAACGACAGCGGCCCGGGCCGGGAAATCGAGTTCAGCACCGAGCAGGGCGACATTCTGCTCAAGGCTCACCGGCGCCTCGACGAGTTGCTCAAGGAAGAACAACTGATCGAACAACAACGCGGGCACACCTACAGCTCCCGGCAGGCGGATGAAAAACTCTGGGCGCTGCGCGAGCAAATCGCCGAGGCCACCGCCCCGGTTCGTGCTTTCATTCCGATTGACCTGTACAACGAAGTCGAAACCCTGGTTAGCCAGTACCGCGCTGAAAAAGTCACCCACCTCACGGAGCGGGCGGGCGCCAGGGTCGAGGAATACATCGACCTGCCGGCCCTGAACACCTGGCTCGACCACACCGCACCGGCCCACTACGCGCAGGTCAACGAGCGCCATGCGCTGCTGTATGCCGACCGTGACCTGTATTTAAAGCGTCACCACCGTGCGACCTGGTGGGTCGATTATGACGACAGCGGCACTCGCGCCTGGCTCGACCACCTGGCCACCGCCTGCCTCAGTGCCCAGTGCCTGCACGATAAAGGCGCCGAACAATATGCCTACTATGTCCGCAGCCCCGACCCCGGTGTGCTGCGCCAGCTGTTCTTCGCCTGGAGCCCAACCCTGGAAGCGGCGCTGAACAGTGCCACGCGCCACAGCGAGATCCTCGGCGCCCTGGCCCAGGAAAACCGCGGCAACGCCTATGAAGCCCTGGCCAAGGCCCTGGCGCCGCTGAGCCGGGCGGTCCTGGATGATATCGGTGCGCGGGCCAGTACCCCCCATGGCGAATGGAACACCCTGGTCAAACGCCTCGGCGCGGCCTTGCTGCGGCTCAGGGGCGAGGAAGCCATGGCCCTGAGCCCGACCTGGAACAGCCTACTGGTGGCGATCAAACTGGGCACGGGGGCCGAGGCGCGCTGGGGCATCGAAGCTGGCAAACCGGTACTGCGCCTGTTTGGTGACTCGGCCGAGGAACTGTGGCGCTGGGCCCAGTCGACCGGGCGGGCCATTAGCCTGGGGCAACCGGCGGGCATCTTCAACAGCAAGGTGGTGCAAAACAGCGGCGGCTTGATCGCCCTGATGGTGCTCCTGCTCAACAGCTGGAATGCCAATAGCTACCTGAGCCAGGCCAGTGCGCTGGAGGGGATGGACAATCAGCGGATCAACGACACGATTTCCGCGACGCTGTACGCCGGGGCGGCGTTGACGGCGGTGGTGGATATGCAGATTCGGAAGGGGTTGGGGGTAAAAGAAGTTTCAGCAAAGCTTCCTAATAATATCTGGGCAAGCGCACCTGTATTGACGTTGTTTGGTGGTGTTATTGGTGGGTTGTCATTTTATGCAGCATTTAAAGAATTCAGCTCACTACAAACGCAACTGGAAAACTCCCACAACTCTATAGATCCATGGCTGGACATGCGCCACTCCGTCGTTGGCGCTCAAGTGGCGGTTTTCGGCACCCAAGCATTACTCGGTGTAGCCTATACCGCCAGGGCTATCGCTGGTGTCATGACCGTCGATGCCGCAATTGCAGGTTTTTCACTCTGGATGGGGCCGGTCACGATCCTGATCGCCGGGCTGGGCATGCTGTACCTGATCGCCTGGTTTTTCCAGCAAAAGCCCTTGCAGGCTTTTCTCGCCTACTGCTGCTGGTCCAAACGGCGGGCGCGCGACCTGGGGCCCGTTTCGCCCGAGGCGCAGCAGCAGGAGTTCGCCCAGCTGTACCGCATCCTGTATGCGCCGAAGGTCAGTGTTGAGGTGCTCAACACGCTGACCTATTCAGCTCATCCCTACATTAAACGCAGCCTCTCGGTCATCAGAAGCCTGACCCTCGACCTGCCGGGTGCGGAACCCCACAGTACCTACCTGGCGCTGGCCATGATCGGTGACCCGATCGATCGTGATACCTGGGATATGCAACTGGAGATGAACCCACTCAGCACCGTGGCACCGCCGCGCTTATGGTGCGATGTCGGTAAATACTGGCTGGCGGAAAGCCGCTGCAGTTGGATACCCCACCAAGAGGGGCAAGGCCTGCGTTTGCACGGTGAGTTTCGCCTGTCGAACAACCTCAGTTCAAACCCCGCCAATGTTTCGCTGCGCGTGTACTACCGGACACCACTGATCTCGCTGCTCGGCGAGGACGCCTTTGTCGGCGGCGAACGGGGCGTGGCCTTTACCATCACCCATAAAGATGGCGTCGTCGCCCTGCGTGACGATCCTACTCCCGGTTTGGACAGTGCCCGGCATTACCTGTTGAGTGACCAGCAGCAATGCTCGCGCTACCTGCAGCCGACGTGGCGAAAATGAGTAGACCGGCAGCCGGTACAACCCAAAAACGCTTGTTCTCACAACGTGATTACCTGGCACCCCTGCCGATCCCGACCGGTGAACCGCCGGCGGATGTACTCAACACCATCTGGCGCAAGAATGAGGTGTTTCTCGATATTGGGAGCTACAGCATTGGATCAGGGGTGATGGTCATATGGCCCCTTGCGATGATGTTTCTGATTATGGGGTATTACTCTTGGGATGATGACCTCTGGTACATCTTCGCTATCGGAGCAGGACTCATCGTTGGTGTTCCATCATTTATTTTGATCCAAAGCCTGTTCCGTCCTGTCCCCTTGCCGTTGCGCTTCAATCGCCAACGCCGCGAGGTCTGCGTTCCCCGCGAAGACGGCGAATACTGGATTGTGCCGTGGGAGTCGGTGACCGCAGCAGCCGTCCAGCATTCGACCGTCAGCCAAGGGGGGCGAATGGAAATGGGGCTGTTATTCATCGGCTTTGATAACCCCGATCCTGATGCACAGGAAGGTAACCAGCATTTCAGCTTGGGTTTCAACTGTGGCGGCGGTACCACGGCAATGGCCTTGTGGGAGTGCATGCGCAGTTACATGGAAGTCGGGCCGCAGGCGCTACCTGAAGCCAACGACTTTGAAGGTGCCCGCGCAAGGCTTAAAGGGCGAAACGTCTTCTGGGGCGAATGTTGCAATTACATGGATGGCATTCGCGAGTATGCCGTCACTGGGCGCATGCACAAGGCACTATGGCTGGTATTTGCCCTGTTCGTGTTCGGCGCGCCTTTGGCCTTCATGCTGCAAACCTGGAAGCTCTCACCCCCACCGGACCTGCCGTACCCCGAGATCAGCGAATGGTCAAAACCCCTGCCACCCGAACAGTGGGCCAAGCGCTCACCTGAACTCGAAGCAGCCATTGCTGAGCGTGAGGCGGAGCTGGCGGCATTGGCACACGCCGGTCAGGCGCGCTAGCGGCCAGGTTCGGACGCACCGGAGGCTTCAGGCGTGGTCGGTAAAGGTATCCGCCAATACCTGATTGCGCGGCACGCCGGCCAGGAACAGTCGACGGGCGAACTGCTCCACACTGGTCGGCGCGCCGCAAACCAACGCCAGGGTTTGCCGTGACGGTGGGCGCAATGCCGCCAGCGCAGCGGGTAACTGCTCTGGGGTGATCAATTCCACCTGCAGTAATGGGTGTTCCCGCGCCAGCGCCTGCAACGGCGCCGCCAGGTAATGCGCGTGCGGGTCGGGCGCCAGGTGCAAGAGCCGAATCGTCCCGCGGTGGCCCTGACGCAAGGCCTCGCGCAAGATGCCCCAGAGCGGCGCCAGGCCCGTGCCGGCGGCCAGCAGCCATAGCGGGCGCTCTTGCCAGTCGGCGTCATAGTGCAGCGCCCCGCCACGCAATTCCCCCAGGCGCAGCATTTCACCCACGTGCAGTTGTCGAGCCGCATCGCAAAACAGCCCAGGCCGACGGCAGTCGATATGAAACTCCAGAAAGCCCTCTTCGCCCGGCAGGCTCGCCAACGAGTAGGGCCGGGCAACACCTGCGGCCGTCCACAACACCAAGTGCTGGCCGGCTTGGTAACGCAACGGTTTAAGCGGCACAACACGCAGGCGCAACACCTCAGGGGCGAGCCAGTCGAGTGCCACGATTTCAGCGGGCACACCATCCTCAAGAGGATCAAAGCGCGCAATGCGCAGGTCCTGGTCCACCCGACACTGGCAGGCCAACCGCCAGCCGTCCTGACGCTTTTCCTCGGCCAGCGCAGCGGGATTGGTATCGGTCGGCACACCTTCCAGGCAGCGCACCAGGCAGGCATGGCAACTGCCGGCCCGGCAGCTGTAGGGGATGGCCATACCGGCGTCATTCAAGGCATCAAGCAAGTTGCTACCGGCCGCCACAGTCCAGCAGTGCTCCCCTACATGCAGTTCAGGCATCGGCATACTCCCAAGCCGGCAGGCAACGATTGCGACCGCCATGCTTGGCACGATAGAGGGCTTGGTCGGCGCGGTGCAAGGCCGCGTCCAGATCATCACCTTTGGTGAGCAAGGTCATGCCCGCCGACAAGCTCAAATGCGAGCCTGGCAAGACGACTGCTGCCAGCTCAGCCTCGGCAAAGGCTCGGCGCAGACGCTCGCAACACACCGACAGTTGCTGGGCACTGCAGTGGGGCAGGAGCAACACAAACTCTTCGCCGCCATAACGCGCCACGATGTCGGTTTCACGCAAACACGCCCGGGCAATACGGGCAAATGCCTGAAGGACCTGGTCGCCGACCGCATGCCCGTACACATCGTTGATACGCTTGAAATGATCAAGGTCGATCAGCGCCAGACCATGTTGGCCACCCGCCTCCATGCGACCCAGCTCCTGCTCGGCCAGACGCAGAAAATGTCGGCGATTGAACAGACCGGTCAGCTCGTCAGTGGCCACCAACTCCTCCAGTTGACGCATCATGCCGCGCAAGGTGTCCTGATGGGCTTGAAGGGCGAAGCGATGCTTGCGTATGCGTTGCCGCGAGGCTTGTACATAGCGGGCATACAGGCACAACCAGACCAGCACCACGAGCAACGCACTGCCTTGCAGCAACGCAAGCGATGGGTTGGCCATCCGGCCGGTGAAGCCCTCCCAGCCATTAAGGACAAGGAAGCAGCCAAACACCAGCGCGGCGCAGCGGACAAATGCACAACCACGCAAATGGAACAGGCCAAACATCAGGATCAATGGATAGACCACCATAAAGGTTCCGCGCGCTTGCCCCAGGTGGGCCAACAACCAGGTCAGCCCGATCAAGGCCAGGACGATCTGCAGCTCGGTAAGGCTAGGGTCCTTGAAGCGCAAGTTGATCCCGCTGAGAAAAACCAGGCCCAGCAGCACTTGGGTCAACAGCATCAAGCCACTGCCTGCCACCAACAACCCCGGCGGCGCAAGGAAATGGCCGCACAGAAATGCCACCCAGGCCAGCACCACAACCAGCGAGTAGGTGCTGACAGCCAGGAGGAAACGCTTGATGAGAAGCTTTTGCAGCGCTGTTTCGGTCACAAATGACTCACCGTGCTGCCATTGATGGCGACAAGTTGAAAGATGGCTAGGTGCCACTTTAGGCGCTGAACACAACAATTGCCATGTTTGCACTGACGTACCACGCAAAATCGATGCCTGTCTGCTGCCGACCTTTGTTGCACGACACAAACGTGTATCGACTGCCGATGCACGCTATACTGCGGCGCCTTTTTTGCGTCGCCAGCTCCAGTCGGCGCGCCTTGAAAGTCGTTTCGACAGCCCGTTTGCGTCGAAACTCCTTATTGAATGTTCCCGTCTTTAAGAGGAGCGCGCTGCATGACCGTGATCAAGCAAGACGACCTGATTCAGAGCGTTGCCGACGCCCTGCAGTTCATTTCCTATTACCACCCCGTGGACTTCATCCAGGCGATGCACGAGGCCTACCTGCGCGAAGAGTCGCCGGCAGCCCGTGACTCCATCGCCCAGATCCTGATCAACTCGCGCATGTGCGCCACAGGCCACCGGCCAATTTGCCAGGACACCGGCATCGTCACCGTATTTGTGCGCGTCGGTATGGACGTGCGCTGGGATGGCGCCACCATGAGCCTGGACGACATGATCAACGAAGGCGTCCGTCGCGCCTACAACCTGCCGGAGAACGTCCTGCGTGCTTCGATCCTGGCCGACCCGGCTGGCGCTCGCAAGAACACCAAGGACAACACCCCGGCGGTGATTCACTACTCCATCGTTCCCGGCAACACCGTGGAAGTGGATGTGGCAGCCAAGGGCGGCGGTTCCGAGAACAAATCGAAGATGGCGATGCTCAACCCGTCCGACTCGATCGTTGACTGGGTGCTGAAGACCGTTCCGACAATGGGTGCTGGCTGGTGCCCACCAGGCATGCTCGGCATTGGCATCGGCGGTACCGCCGAGAAAGCTGCGGTCATGGCCAAGGAAGTACTGATGGAGTCCATCGACATCCATGAGCTCAAAGCCCGCGGCCCGCAGAACCGTATCGAGGAACTGCGCCTGGAACTGTTCGAGAAGGTCAACCAACTGGGCATCGGTGCCCAGGGCCTTGGCGGCCTAACCACTGTACTCGACGTCAAGATCATGGATTACCCGACCCACGCTGCGTCGCTGCCGGTGTGCATGATCCCGAACTGCGCCGCAACCCGTCACGCGCACTTCGTGCTCGACGGCTCGGGCCCGGCAGAGCTGGAAGCGCCGTCGCTGGACGCCTACCCGGAAATCGTCTGGGAAGCCGGCCCATCGGCTCGCCGTGTCGACCTCGACACCCTGACCCCGGAAGACGTTCAAAGCTGGAAGCCGGGCGAAACCATCCTGCTCAACGGCAAGATGCTCACCGGTCGCGACGCTGCGCACAAGCGCATGGTCGAGATGCTGAACAAGGGTGAGGCGCTGCCAGTAGACCTCAAGGGCCGTTTCATCTACTACGTAGGCCCAGTCGACCCGGTTGGTGACGAAGTCGTTGGCCCAGCCGGCCCGACCACCGCGACGCGGATGGACAAGTTCACCCGTCAGATCCTTGAGCAAACCGGCCTGTTGGGCATGATCGGCAAGTCCGAGCGCGGCCCGACTGCAATCGAGGCGATCAAGGACAACAAGGCTGTCTACCTGATGGCGGTCGGTGGCGCGGCTTACCTGGTCGCCCAGGCGATCAAGAAATCCAAGGTGCTGGCCTTCGCCGAACTGGGCATGGAAGCGATCTACGAGTTCGAGGTCAAGGACATGCCTGTTACCGTTGCGGTCGACAGCAAAGGTGAGTCGGTTCACATCACCGGTCCAGCGATCTGGCAACACAAGATCGCCGAGAGCCTGGCAGTAGAAGTGAAGTAAGCTGCACGGCGATGAGGCCCAGCCGGGTCTCATCGCCGCAGCGTTTCATCCCACGACGCGCAACGACACCGGCTGCGCTACCTGACGCTGGCTCAGGTAACGAATGCAGCTCACCCGCAGGAACGAGGCGAAATTCACGACCTCGCCGCGGTAGGCCATCACCTCTTCATACAACTTCGTGATCAACTGGTTGACGGTCATTCCATCGACCTCGGCGATCTCCTGCAACACATCCCAACACTGGTTCTCAAGCCGCACCGTGGTCACGACCCCGCGAATGCGCAAAGAGCGGCTGCGCGACTCATACAGAATGGGATCGGCCTTCACGTAGAGCTCGCACATACCGCCTCCTTCAGAGTGTGATCCGGGTGCCGAGCAAGCCCAGGAAACCGGCCAGCCACGCCGGGTGTGCCGGCCACGCAGGCGCCGTGGCCAGGTTGCCCTGAACATGGGCCTGAGTCACTTCGATGTCGACATACTGACCACCCGCCAAGCGCACTTCCGGTGCACACGCCGGGTAGGCGCTGCACTCGCGGCCTGCCAGTACGCCCGCAGCGGCGAGCAGTTGGGCGCCGTGGCAGACGGCCGCAATCGGCTTGCCCGCCTGATCGATGGCCTTGACCAGTTGCAACACCTGCTCATTCAGGCGCAGGTACTCCGGTGCCCGCCCACCCGGAATCACCAGTGCGTCGTAGTCTTCGGCACGTACCTTGGCGAAGTCGAAATTCAGGGCAAAATTGTGCCCCGGCTTCTCGCTGTAGGTCTGGTCACCCTCGAAATCATGGATTGCCGTGCGTACCGTCTGCCCCGCGGCCTTGCCCGGGCACACGGCGTGCACGGTATGGCCGACCATCGATAATGCCTGGAACGGCACCATCACTTCATAATCTTCGACGTAATCGCCGACCAGCATCAGGATTTTCTTCGCGGCCATTTCGCTGACTCCTTGGGCACAGGGGGGAAAGTTCTCCATCACAATAGCCCTCCCCAGCCAACGGCGGGTAATAGTCTGGTACTACAGCGAGAGTCGTTCAGTCGCGCAGATTCAACAGGTTGACCACCAGACGATCCAGCCAGCTCCACATCCGCTGCTGAACCCGCTTCCACCAGGGCCGGGCGTGCCAACGCTCGAGGTCAATGACCGTGCTCTGGGCGAAGTCTCGCTCGAAGCTGGCGGCCACTGCTGCGGTCAACGGCGGGTCAAGTGCCTCAAGGTTGGCTTCAAGGTTGAAATGCAGGTTCCAATGGTCAAAATTGCACGAGCCGATGCTCACCCAATCGTCAATCAGCACCATTTTCAAATGCAGGAAGCAGGGCTGGTACTCAAAGATCTTCACCCCGGCACGCAACAGCCGGGGGTAATAGCGATGGCCGGCATAGCGCACCGACGGATGATCGGTACGCGGCCCCGTCAATAGCAGGCGCACATCGACGTCCCGTGAAGCCGCCCGACGCAATGAACGACGCACTTTCCAGGTCGGCAGAAAGTAAGGTGTCGCCAACCAGACCCGACGCTGCCCACTGTTCAGCGCGCGCACCAGCGATTGCAGAATATCGCGGTGCTGCCGGGCATCGGCATAGGCCACACGCCCCTGCCCTTTGCCCTCTGGCGGTACCCGAGGCACCCGTGGCAAACCAAAATGAGTCGGCGGGCGCCAGGCTGTGCGGCGCAAGTTGGCTCGCCACTGCCGGTCGAACAGCATCTGCCAGTCCGCCAGCAGCGGCCCGCGCATCTCGACCATGACCTCATGCCACTCGCTGACCTCTTCACCTGGGGTCCAGAATTGATCCGTGACACCCGTACCGCCGACGACCGCCCAAGATTGATCCACCAGCAGCAACTTGCGGTGATCGCGGTACAGGTTGCGCACACCACGGCGCCAGCTCAGCCGGTTGTAAAAGCGTAACTCGACACCGGCCGCCAGCAGTCGCTGGCGCAAGCTCAGCGTAAACGCCAACGATCCGTAAGCATCGAACAGGCAGCGTACGTGCACACCGCGCTCTGCTGCCTGAACCAGCGCCGACACCATCGCCTCGGCGCAGGCACCGGCTTCCACCAGGTAGAGCTCCAGGTCTACCTGATACTGGGCACGAACGATGGCGGTGAGCATCCGGGGGAAAAATTCGGGGCCGTCGATCAGTAACTCGAACTGGTTACCCCCGCGCCAGGGAAAGACCGCCCCGGCCATCTCAGCGCGCCGTGAAAATCAGCACCGCACCCACCGGAACCGACAGGCTGATGGACTGCAGCCCGGCGACCTTGCGCAAGGCATCCAGGCCCGGTGCCAGGTCGAACTCTTCAGCCCGCAGCATCAGCGGCTCAAGCGTTACCACCTGAAAGCGCCGCTCATCAAGCCGAGTCGCCAGCAGTTGAGCACTGTAACTATGCTCCTTGCCATGCAGGCTGACCGTCACCGGCAAACGCAACTCCAACTGAGCACCATTGGCCAGGTCATTGATCGGACGCAGGTCAAGCTGGGCCCGAATCAGTGCATAGGGGAAACGGGCGACCTCGAACAGGTCTTTGCGCATGCGCTCATCACGCAATGGTATACCGCTATTGACCGAGTCCATTTCGATCTGCAACTCAGCCGCGCCTTTGCTATCGACCTTGCCATGCAACACCAGAAAACGATGGACTTCGGTGACATCACCATTCTTGTTGGTAATAAACGACAGCCGCGACGACTCGTTGTCCAGGTACCAATTAGCCTGGGCCGGCAAGGCCAACGCTGCGAGCAGAGCGAAGAAAAGGCGGGACGATTTGAACATGTGAAATCCATAGGCACAGTAGCCGCCAACCTTACCTGCACACCCTCATGGCAGCAAGCGACAGCCCTGCCTCGGCCCTTCCCACACGGCACGATTGCTACGCCCCAACCCTGTAGCGCTGACCAAGTGCAAAGACGGCTCATCGCGCAGCGTACTCAATGGCAGGTACTGCTGAACATATCCACGGCAATACTCGGCAGAAAATGCCATCACGTAACGGCAGGAGCAGTACTCCTTGGCAGAGTAGGCACTCAGCACACCAGGAAACGCCAGCAAGGCCTCCCGCTCCCACCCGGCCCAGGCGCACGCGCTAATCAGCAGCACCAGCAACACACGTTTCACGGTTGTTCTCCCGCGAAAGCCGCGAGGGCCCGCTTGAGGAGTTCGTTATGTTGATAGCGCCCATCGCGATCATCCGCGTAGCGCACGATCACCAGTTTCTGAGCGGGCAAGACGTAGAGTGCCTGGCCCCAATGCCCCAAGGCGGCAAACGTCTCGGCGGGCGCATCCGGCCAGGGCCTGGTGCTGCCTGCAACAGGCGTATTCAACCACCAGTGGCCACCGGGTGTTGCTTCGCCCGGCGCTGCGCTCGCCGCTGTAAACGGCTGGCGGTTGAACGCCACCCATTCAGGCGGCAGCAACGGCTGCCCCTGCCAGCGCCCATCACGCAACATCAGCAAACCAATGCGGGCCAGGTCGCGGGCATTCAGGTACAGGTAAGAGGAGCCGACCAACGTACCGCTGGCATCCCGTTCCCAGGTTGCCTGAGTGATCCCCAACGGCTGGAACAGGGCTTGCCAGGCATAATCCTCACTATCGACCATGCCACGCAGCGCCGCCGCCAACAGGTTACTGTCGCCACTGGAGTAGAGAAAACGCTCACCGGGGCCGGCAGCACGGGCACGGCTGGCGGCGTAGGCGGCCATATCCGCGCGCCCTCGGGTATAGAGCATGGCCACGACCGAAGAGTTGAGCGGCGCGTACTCATAGTCCTCTTGCCACGCAAGGCCGCTGGCCCAGTGCAGCAGGTCTTCAATGCGCACCTCAGGGTGAGCCTGCATCGGCGCGTAATAGCGCGCCACCGGATCTTGCAGGCTGAAACGCCCTTGGCCGTAGGCAACGCCGAGCACCGTCGCCAGCACGCTCTTGCTGATCGACCAGGTCAAATGGCGTGTCTGCGCCGACGTCGGTGCCACGTAGCGCTCATACACGATGCGCCCATCCTGGACGACCAGCAAAGCATCCGTGCGTACGCCCTCACGGCCTTGACTGCCACGCGGCGCAAACGCGTACGCCTCCAGTGCCTGCAACGCGGGGCCTGCCAGCGGGCTTGTCGAAGCCCAGTCCGAATCGGGCCAGATCTCTGCTGCACGGCCCTCCAGCGCAAACACGCTCAATGCAATGATCAGCAGTACAGCCTTGCCCATGGCCGAACCTCAAGACAGTCGATCCGCCCCAGACTACTCCGGTTCTATGACAATCCCGCAGCGGCGCAGGCCTTGGCCAGGCGCTTGGCCCGTGCAGCACTGGCGATATCAAGAACGCCCTGATCGCGCTGCCAGAGGCTGGCCCACTGCCCATTGCTGGCCAGCAACGCACGGTTGATCTCCTCCCGCAAGCCCGCGAACTGGGCAAACAGCCCGCCCAGCAGCAGGTGACAAGCCACCGTATCCGCACACAGCCGACTACCCTCGGCACAGCCGGCAAGCAGACTGATCAGGCGTAGTTGCAGGCTCTGCGGCCATCCGCTGACCTGGCCAACGCCATACAGCCAGGCACACAGAGCGCTGAGCACATAGAGGTCTTCGAGGGTGCGAAAGGGTTTGACATAGGCATCCCAGCCATCACCGGCCAGACGCTCGCACAGCGCCTGCTCAAGGTGCAGCCGGGCATGCCCGACCTCTGGCATCAACGGTAGCGCTGGCAAAGGCTCCAAACGAACCCCTGGCTCGCCGGGGTAAACCACGGCCAGGCTCAAGCGCGGTGATTGCCCCTCTGCCTCGCTGCGGGCGGCCACCAACAGCCAGTCGGCATCCAGCCCGGCGGTGACAAAATCCTTGCTGCCACTCAGGCGCAGTTCATCAAGCCGGGTTTGCATGTCGGCCGGGCGCACACTGCGTCGCTCGCTGGCACACAGGGCACCAAGGCTCTGCGGTGCACTGGGCCAAAGCACCCGCAACGCAGCCTGATAACCAAGCAAGAAGGCCAAGCCCGGGGTCGGCATCGACCGTCCACCCAGGATTGCCAACTCGAACGGGCTGCAGGTGCCAAGCCGCTCGAGCAACACACTGTAGGTCTCCCCCAACGTCGCCAACAGCGGTTGAGACGGCATGTGGTTGAGTCGTTCCAGCCAGACCATTGAGGGACTCCTTAGAAGGCTGTCATAGAAGCATCACCAATCATTCACCGGGGTGACACCACGTCTACCTAGGCTGACTTTGCACAACAAAGTCGACCGGCCGCAACCCCATGGCTGGCTTATGGAGACTCGCAATGACTCAGATCGCTCGCTCTGGCGACAACAGCACTGAACGCCGTCTGCAAGCCGAACGTCTGGTCGGCCCAGAGGCCCTGCAAGAAGCACAGGCCTTGCGCTTCAACGTGTTCAGCAGTGAATTCAAGGCCAAGCTAAACGGAGCAGAACACGGCCTGGACATGGATGACTACGACCCTCACTGTCAGCATATCGGTGTACGTGACCTGACCAGCGGGCGCCTGGTGGCCACCACCCGACTTCTTGACCACCAGGCGGCCAGTACGCTGGGCCGCTTTTACAGTGAAGAAGAATTCAGCCTGCACGGCCTCGGCCATCTGCATGGCCCGATCCTGGAACTGGGTCGAACCTGCGTCGACCCGGCCTACCGCAATGGCGGCACCATCGCCGTACTGTGGAGCGAGTTGGCTGAAGTGCTCAACGAAGGCAACTATAGCTACCTGATGGGTTGCGCCAGTATTCCCATGCAGGATGGTGGCGTTCAGGCCCATGCCATCATGCAGCGCCTGCGCGAGCGCTACCTGTGTAACGAGCACCTGCGCGCAGAGCCGAAAACGCCACTGCCGAACCTGGCCCTGCCAGGCAATGTCATCGCCGAAATGCCGCCGCTACTCAAGGCCTATATGCGCCTGGGGGCTAAGATCTGTGGCGAACCCTGCTGGGACGAGGCGTTTCAGGTCGCCGACGTGTTCATCCTGCTCAAGCGCGACAACCTCTGCCCGCGCTACGCTCGCCACTTCAAGGCGGCCGTCTGATGCGGCGCCTGCGCGTCCAGGGACGCGTTCTGCGCCTGTTGCTGGTGGTTCTTCTCGGGCTGAGCATGGCAAGCCTGTTCAGCCTTTACGAACGCCTTCGCCTGAACCCCTCGCTACAGCGCCGGCAACGCTGGTCGCAGCTGTTCATGCGCCAGTTGAGCAATGCCCTGCCCTTCAAGGTCACGGTGGTGGGCAACCTGCCGCAACAACCCATGCTTTGGGTGAGTAATCATGTGTCTTGGACGGACATCCCGTTGCTCGGCATGATCACGCCACTGGCGTTCCTGTCCAAGGCCGAAGTACGCACCTGGCCTGTAGCCGGTTGGCTGGCGCACAAGGCAGGCACACTGTTCATCCGTCGCGGAGGCGGCGACAGCCAACTGCTGCGCAAGCAGATCAGCCAGCACCTGCAACAACAGTGCGACCTGCTGATATTCCCGGAAGGCACCACCACCGATGGGCGCAGCCTGCGCACGTTTCACGGCCGTTTGTTGGCCAGCGCCATCGATACCGGCGTGCCAGTGCAACCGGTCGCCTTGCGCTACCTGCGCAATGGCGAAACAGACGCCATCGCACCCTTTATCGGCGATGATGACCTGCTCTCGCACCTGCTGCGCCTGTTCAGCCATGAACGCGCCGAGGTCGAGATTCACCTGCTTGAGCCCATCGCCAGCCATGATCAGGAGCGCGCCGTACTGGCCCTGAACGCTCAGCAGGCCGTGCATCGCGCGCTGTACGGTCAGCCCCCAGAGGCCATGCCGCAACGGCGGGCCAAAGCGGCTTAACGCAGGGCTTTCTGTGCGAAGACCTGCAACTGCGGGTAGAACAGCCGAAAGTCTTCCTGCAAAGGCTCGTACAACGCTTGCACCTCCTCCCAGGCACCGTCGAGCCCCTCGGGGCGCGACAGCCGTCGGGAAATGCCCTTGAGCACGCGCTCCAGCACCGCAAACTCACGGTATGAACCCAGCCAGTCGTCAGCCGCCATATAAGGGGCTATCTGCGCCAGGCGACCCGGTAGCACCGGCTGCTCGGCCAGCACCCGATAGACCCGGTGAGTAAACTGCGTCAACGGCTGATCGGCATAATCAAGCCAGTCCCGGGCCAGGCAATGGTCGAAGAACACATCAAGAATGATCCCCGCATAGCGCCGACGCTCGCGTGGAAACCGTCCCAGCGCCTCATGCACCACGGGGTGACTGTCGGTGAATACATCGATCTGTCGATGCAGACGGATAGCCGCTTCCAACGACAGCGAAAAGCGACCGTCCAGCGGCCCTTTGACGAAGTCGCCATACAGGCTGCCGAGCAATTGCTCGGGCTGCTGGCCGCCAAGATGGAGATGTGCAAGGTAGTTCATCCGCGCAGTTTAGCACCTGGCCCGCACATATCGTTATAACCCGATATACCGATTTACGCAGTGCTAAGAACCTCTTCATATTTGTATATCGCAAAATACCGATTTATATTTCGCTGCATCGCGATATACCGTTACCCCTCATGAGCCACCACCATGACCCTTGATCTCGACGAAATAATAAAAGCCCTGGCCCATCCAGTACGGCGAGAAATCCTCAACTGGCTGAAAGACCCACACGTACAGTTTCCCGATCAGCAGCACAGCACCGAATACGGTGTCTGCGCAGGGCAGATCGATCAACGCTGCGGGTTGTCGCAGTCAACCGTGTCGGCGCACCTGGCAACCCTGCAACGCGCCGGGCTGATCAGCAGCCAGAAGATCGGGCAGTGGCATTTCTTCAAACGCAATGAGGACACCATTCAGGCGTTCCTCAAGCAAATGAGCCAAGAGCTCTGACAAGGACCTTCGCATGCCCCTTCCCTTACTGATACTGGCGCTGAGCGCGTTTGCTATCGGCACCACCGAATTCGTCATCATGGGCCTGCTGCCCGATGTCGCTGCCGACCTGGGCGTCTCGATTCCCGGCGCTGGCTGGCTGGTCACCGGCTACGCCCTGGGCGTGGCAATCGGCGCACCGTTCATGGCTCTGGCCACCGCCAGGTTGCCGCGCAAGGCAGCCCTGGTTGCCCTGATGGGTATTTTCATCATCGGTAACCTGCTGTGCGCACTGGCCAGTGATTACAACGTGCTGATGTTCGCCCGTGTGGTCACCGCCCTTTGCCATGGCGCGTTCTTTGGTATCGGCTCGGTAGTGGCGGCGAACCTTGTGCCAGCCAATCGTCGTGCGTCGGCTGTGGCCTTGATGTTTACCGGCCTGACACTGGCCAACGTCCTCGGCGTGCCCCTGGGCACAGCGTTGGGCCAGGTAGCGGGCTGGCGCTCGACCTTCTGGGCCGTGACCCTGATCGGTGTCGTCGCCTTGTTTGGTCTGATCCGTTTCTTGCCCAACAAGCATGATGAAGAAAAACTCGACATGCGCTCGGAAATGGCAGCGCTCAAAGGTGCGGGTATCTGGCTGTCGCTGTCGATGACCGTACTGTTCTCCGCGTCGATGTTTGCCCTCTTCACCTACGTCGCACCGCTGCTCGGTGATGTCACTGGCGTCAGCCCGCGAGGCGTGACCTGGACCCTGCTGCTGATCGGCCTAGGCCTGACCGTAGGCAATGTTCTGGGCGGCAAACTGGCTGATCGCCGTTTGGCGGCCACCCTCGTGGGCGTGTTTGCAGCCATGGCGCTGATCAGCACGGCGCTGTCCTGGACCAGCACCGCCTTGATCCCTGCCGAAATCACCCTGTTTCTCTGGGCCACCGCCGCTTTCGCCGCCGTACCGGCCTTGCAGGTCAACGTAGTGAGCTTCGGCAAGGCCGCGCCAAACCTGGTATCGACCCTGAATATCGGCGCCTTCAACCTGGGCAATGCGCTCGGCGCCTGGGTCGGTGGCACGGTCATCGACCAAGGCCTGGGGCTGACCCGTGTGCCGCTGGCTGCTGCCGCACTGGCGGTTATGGCCCTGATCGTCACCCTGATTACTTTCCGCCAGAACGGCGACAACGCCGAACTGGCACCTGCCACCCACTGATTGCAACGAGGTCTACGTAAATGACGACGCTTTTCGACCCCATTACCCTCGGCGATCTGCAATTGCCGAACCGTATCATCATGGCTCCGCTGACCCGCTGCCGGGCGGACGAAGGCCGCGTACCCAATGCGCTGATGGCCGAGTACTACGTGCAGCGGGCCAGCGCCGGGCTGATCCTCAGTGAAGCCACCTCAGTGACGCCCATGGGCGTCGGCTACCCGGACACACCCGGTATCTGGTCCAATGATCAGGTCCGTGGCTGGACCCAAATCACCAAGGCCGTACATGCGGCCGGCGGTCGGATCTTCCTGCAGCTGTGGCATGTAGGACGCATTTCCCACCCCAGCTACCTGAATGGTGAAGCACCGGTGGCACCGAGCGCCATTCAACCCAAAGGCCATGTCAGCCTGGTACGGCCAATCAGCGAGTTCCCGACCCCTCGAGCGCTGGAGACCGCAGAGATTGCCGACATCATCGAGGCCTATCGTACCGGTGCCGAGAATGCCAAGGCGGCGGGCTTCGACGGCGTCGAGATCCATGGTGCGAATGGCTACCTGCTCGACCAGTTCCTGCAGAGCAGCACCAACCAACGTACCGACCAGTACGGCGGCTCACTGGAAAACCGCGCACGGTTGATGCTGGAAGTGACCGATGCAGTGATCGAGGTCTGGGGGGCAGAACGTGTCGGCATGCACCTGGCGCCACGCGCCGATGCCCATGACATGGGCGACGCGAACCGTGCCGAAACCTTCACCTATGTCGCCCGCGAGCTGGGCAAACGGGGTATCGCCTTCATTTGCTCACGGGAAAAAGAGGCTGATGACAGCATAGGCCCGTTGATCAAAGCCGCGTTTGGTGGTCCTTACATCGTCAATGAGCGCTTTGACAAAGCCTCTGCCAGCGCAGCCTTGGCCAGCGGCAAGGCAGATGCAGTGGCCTTTGGCATTCCATTCATTGCCAACCCGGACCTGCCCGCGCGCCTGAAAGCCGATGCACCGTGGAATGAACCGCACCCGGAAACCTTCTATGGCAAGGGCCCGGTCGGGTACATCGACTACCCACGGATGTAGTCAACAACACGGAAGCTGCCTGCGATCAAGGCACCCCGCGCCCCAGCAGCGGCAACCGCACACACAAGGGCAAGGGGCGCAGGCAGATGATCCGTTCAACCGCGGCCTCAAGGCCGCGCGTTGATCTGCTGCTGCAGGTTCTGTATCTGGCTTTGCAGCGTATTGATGTTCCGTGTCACCTGGCCACGGAAGGCATCGAATTCAGCCGTAGACGCCCCCGCGCCTGCACTCGCTGCCGGGCGGTGTTCCTGCTCGCTCTTGAGCACAATCAAGTCTTGCTCCAGACGCTCGATCGCCGCGTTCGGATTACCTTGCTTCTTCAGCGCCGCGACTTCAGCCGACAAACCCTTGAGCTGAGCATCGAGCTTGTCAGACTCGGCCTGAGCAGCCTTCAAGGCAGCCAATTCGGCGGTAACCGCCTTGAGCTGGGCTTGCACCTGGGCATTGGCTGCCTGCTGCTCACTGGCCTGTGCCAGTGCCTGCTCCAGACGCTTGCCCAAATCGCCCTGCTGACCGGCGACACCCTGCTGCTGCTTGTGCTGCTCAGCCAGACTGGCCTGCAGTTGCTTGATCTGCAACTTCAGCGCTTCGCTGCCAGTGGTCACGCTGGACTCACTGGCAGCGACCTTGCCACTGATCGCCTGCAGGCGCCCCGCTGCATCTTCGCTGATACGCGCAAAACTTTCCTGGGTGGCAACCAGTTGCTGCTCCATCAATGAGATTTGCTGGAAACTCCACCAGCCGAGCCCGGCAAGCGTAATGAAGGACGCCCCCAGCAATGCCCAGAGCGGGCCTGTTGCACCGCCCTTGCGGGCAGGTTGACGCACACCGGCGTGAGGCTGAGCAGCCGGCGTGAAGTCGTCGTGATCACGCGCCTCGGCCCTCAGGCTTGGGACATCATCGAAATCGTCATGGGCATCGTTACGCATGGGTACCTTCAACCGCCGTGATAGCAAATGAGCATTAGTATAAACCGCCCGAGGGCCGCACTGATCGACCACCCGCGAACCGATCGGTTCAGTGGCCGATGTGCTGTGCTTTCCACCAACCACAAAATTCATCAAGCGCCGTCCAAAGGCTGACCGTCGGACGGTAGTCAAGCAAATGCCTGGCTCGGCTGATGTCCAGCGTGAAGTCCTTGTTCATGACCTGCATACCCAGGCGCGACAGGGTCGGCTGTGGGCGACCTGGCCACAGCAGGCAAGCCCCTTCATTCAACGCCGCCAAGCTGTATGCCAGGCCGAACGAGCGGTAGCGTGTCACCTGCGGCACGTGCATCTGCCGCATGACATAATTGATCACGTCCCAGATGGGCAGCGGCTGCCCGTTGCTGATGTTGTACGCCTTGCCCAGCGCCTCATCACCAACATGCAAGGCGCTGAACAACGCCTCGTTGAGGTTCTGCACACTGGTGAAATCGACCTTGTTCAGGCCATTGCCCACAATGGCCAGGCGCCCCTTGCGCTGCATCTGCAGCAGCCGTGGGAAAATGCTGACGTCCCCGGCACCGGTGACAAAGCGCGGACGCAGGGCCAGTACCTCGAGGCCAAACTCTTGCGCCCCGAAGACCTTTTGCTCAGCAAGAAACTTGGTACTCGCATAATGATCATGGAAACGTCGAGGCACCTGATCTTCGGTGATCCCCATGTGCGACCGACCATCGAAGTAAATCGACGGGGATGACAGGTGCACCAGGCGTCGGACATGCTCCTTCAGACAGGCTTCAACGACGTTCTCGGTGACCACCACATTGCCCTGATGGAAGTCTTGATAGCGCCCCCAGTGCCCCACAGCACCCGCACAATGCACAACGGCATCGACACCTTGGCACAAGCGCCGGGCCAGTTCAGGATCACCCAGATCGCCAGCAATGAACTGCGCACCACGACGTACCAAGTGCTCAACACCCTCAGCGCGTCGGCCGTTGACCCTGACATCCAGGCCTTGCTCAAGCGCATGGCGTGCAAAGCGCCCGCCAATAAAGCCGCTTGCGCCGGTGACCAGAATTCGCATGAACCACTCCGCTTAGAAATATCTCAGATGCTGCAGACGCGAGTCGCGCCTACAACGGCACCAGCCATTGCCGGCTTGTCGTCGCAAGATGCTCCGTCAGTTGCCCGAGCAATTGCCCGCCGTTGCGCCAATGATGCCAGTACAACGGCACATCGATAGGGGTATCAGGAAGTATTTCTACCAGACGCCCCGATGAAAGCTGTTCGCGCACCTGCAACTCGGGCACCAGCCCCCACCCAAGACCAGCCTCGGTCATACGTAGAAACCCCTCCGAGGACGGGCACAAGTGATGCATAAACCCCTCCTGGACCCCCAGCGACGCCAGGTAGCGGTGCTGCAGGAAATCGTCCGGGCCGAACACCAATGCAGGCGTGCGTGATAACCGCGTGACCTCAAAGCCATTGGCAAAATGACGCGCCATGAACGCCGGGCTCGCCACCGCCCGGTAACGCATGGCACCCAACAACAAGCTGCGTGCACCGGCCACCGGCCGCTCGCTGCCACATAGGCAGGCGGCCACTTCACCCGCCCGCATGCGCTTGAGCCCGACATCCTGATCTTCCACCACCATGTCCAGCAACAAGCGCTGCTCAGCACAGAACTCACCCACTGCTGCCGCCCACCAGGTCGCCAGGCTGTCGGCGTTCAAAGCAATGCGCAGACGCTCGGGCATGCCCTCCTCGTCCAATGCTGGTACCTGCCGTTGCAGATCGCGCTCCAACAGCCGCACCTGCTGTACGTGGTTGAGTAGACGCCGACCGATCTCGGTCGGGCCCGGCGGTGTGGCCCTGATCAGCACCGGCTGGCCCACCCGGGCCTCAAGCAACTTGATCCGCTGCGAGATGGCCGACTGCGATAAACCCAGCACCTGGGCGGCACGTTCAAAGCCCGCCTGTTCGACCACCGCAGCAAGGGCCGAGAGCAATTTGTAATCGAACATTATTTTTCCTAATGCCAGATCAGCTTTATTTGTTTTTCTTATACAGCTGTTTTGCCCAGAATCACCAGCATCTTCTTTATATCTGCTGCGTGGCCTGACGAGGGGCAACGGCAGTCGTCTGTGGAGTTCTTCCTATGTGGCAAAGTTATCTAAACGGCTTGTTGGTCGCCTTTGGCCTGATCATGGCGATCGGCGCCCAGAACGCCTTCGTTCTCGCCCAAAGCCTGCGCCGTGAACATCATCTGCCGGTGGCCATGCTGTGCGTCGTGTGTGACGCAATCCTGGTGGCCGCAGGCGTCTTCGGCCTGGCGACGGTGCTGGCCCAGAATCCCACGCTGCTGGCAATCGCCCGTTGGGGCGGCGCGGTCTTCCTGATCTGGTACGCCAGCAAAGCGCTGATACGTGCCTGTTCGCAGCAAAGCCTGCAACACGCCGAAGGCCAAGGACAACGCTCGCGCCAGGCAGTACTGCTCAGCGCCCTGGCGGTCACCCTGCTCAACCCGCATGTGTACCTGGACACCGTGCTGTTGATTGGCTCGCTCGGTGCTCAGCAAACCATGCCCGGCGCCTACGTGGCCGGTGCGGCCAGTGCCTCGGCACTGTGGTTTTTTACCCTCGCACTGGGCGCCGCCTGGCTCGCGCCCTGGTTGGCCCGGCCGAATACCTGGCGGATGCTCGACCTCATGGTGGCGGTCATGATGTTTGCGGTGGCCGCTCAACTGATCCTGGGCTGAGACAACATCGCTTAAAACCGGAAGAAGGCTCTGGAACCTCTTTCCCACACACTTGTTGCGTGGTTAAGCCTGGGGTCCGGTGCTATGATCCGGACCCTGCGTCGCAAAGAGTACAGACTCGCCGATGCACTTCCGGCCGCCCGTGATCGGCCTTGCGCTCACCGCAACAGACCTGATTAGGAGAATCACCATGGCTTTTGAACTGCCGCCGCTGCCTTACGCCCACGACGCCCTGCAGCCGCACATCTCCAAGGAAACCCTGGAGTTCCACCACGACAAGCACCACAACACCTACGTCGTGAACCTGAACAACCTGGTGCCTGGCACCGAGTTCGAAGGCAAGACCCTGGAAGAGATCGTCAAGACCTCTTCGGGCGGTATCTTCAACAACGCCGCTCAGGTCTGGAACCACACCTTCTACTGGAACTGCCTGGCACCAAACGCCGGCGGCCAGCCAACGGGCGCCCTGGCTGACGCCATCAACGCTGCGTTTGGCTCTTTCGACAAGTTCAAGGAAGAGTTCACCAAGACCTCCGTCGGCACCTTCGGTTCGGGCTGGGGCTGGCTGGTGAAGAAGGCTGACGGTTCCCTGGCTCTGGCCAGCACCATCGGCGCCGGCAACCCGCTGACCAACGGCGACACCCCGCTGCTGACCTGCGACGTCTGGGAGCACGCCTACTACATCGACTACCGTAACCTGCGTCCAAAGTACGTCGAGGCGTTCTGGAACCTGGTTAACTGGAAGTTCGTTGCCGAGCAGTTCGAAGGCAAAACCTTCACTGCCTGAATGCAACTGCTTTGAAAAAAACCCGGCCTGGCCGGGTTTTTTTTCGCACACTCTACCGCTCTGCGCGCTTGCCGTAGACCGATACCGCGCTAACATCAAGGCGTGGGAAAGTTGTCACCCCACACTAAAGTCGCAAGGCCTTACAACCGATACAGTGACACAAGGATCGCAAACCTCTGACGAAGTAACTCAGAAGATCGAGTAATACGTGTTGAAGGCCGATAGTGGATTGCCAAGATTGATGGCAAAATGATGCCATGCGCATGGATTAAGGAAACCCCATTGAAGCTGGAACTCAAGAACAGCTTATCGGTCAAGTTGCTCAGGGTGGTATTGCTCTCGGCGCTGGTCGTCGGTGTAGTACTTAGCTGCGCGCAGATCGTGTTCGACGCCTACAAGACGCGCCAGGCTGTCGCAACCGATGCCCAGCGTATCCTAGACATGTTCCGAGACCCCTCTACGCAGGCGGTCTATAGCCTCGATCGGGAAATGGGCATGCAGGTCATCGAAGGCCTGTTCCAGGACCAATCGGTGCGCATGGCGTCCATTGGCCATCCCAACGAAACCATGCTTGCAGAAAAGAATCGGCCATTGCAGGAACTGCAAACGCGCTGGTTGACCGACCTGATTCTGGGCCAGCAAAAGACCTTCAAGACACAGCTGATCGGTCGAGGCCCTTACAGTGAGTATTACGGCGACCTGAGCATTACCCTCGATACCGCTACCTACGGCCAGGACTTCATCGTCAGCTCGGTGATCATCTTCATTTCTGGCGTGCTACGCGCTCTGGCAATGGGCCTGGTGCTGTATTTGGTCTACCACTGGTTACTGACCAAACCGCTCTCAAAGATCATCAACCATCTCACTCAGATCAATCCGGACCGCCCAAGCCAACACAAATTGCCGCTGCTCAAGGGGCACGAAAAGAACGAACTGGGTGTATGGGTCAATACTGCCAACCAGTTGCTGGCCTCCATCGAACGCAATACCCACCTGCGTCACGAAGCCGAAAACAGTCTGCAGCGCATGGCTCAGTATGATTTTCTGACCGGGCTGCCAAACCGCCAGCAGTTGCAGCAGCAACTGGACAAGATCCTGGTCGACGCTGGACGCCTGCAGCGTCGCGTAGCCGTACTGTGCGTTGGCCTGGATGACTTCAAGAGCATCAACGAACAGTTCAGCTACCAGGCCGGAGACCAACTGCTACTGGCCCTGGCCGACCGCCTGCGTGCGCACAGTGGCCGTCTGGGAGCCCTTGCCCGACTCGGTGGTGACCAATTCGCACTGGTTCAGGCCGATATCGAGCAGCCGTACGAAGCCGCCGAGCTGGCGCAAAGCATCCTCGATGATCTGGAAGCTCCTTTTGCACTGGACCACCAGGAAATTCGCCTGCGTGCGACCATCGGCATCACCTTGTTCCCGGAAGATGGCGACAGCACCGAGAAACTGCTGCAAAAGGCCGAGCAGACCATGACCCTGGCCAAAACCCGCTCACGCAACCGCTACCAGTTCTACATTGCCAGCGTCGACAGCGAGATGCGTCGCCGCCGCGAGCTGGAGAAAGACCTGCGCGAGGCCCTGCCACGCAACCAGTTGTTTCTGGTCTACCAACCACAGATCAGCTATCGCGACCACCGAGTCGTCGGGGTTGAAGCGCTACTCCGCTGGCAACATCCCGAACTGGGCATGGTACCGCCCGACCAGTTCATCCCGCTGGCCGAACAGAACGGCAATATCATCACCATCGGTGAATGGGTGCTCGACCAGGCCTGCCGTCAGCTGCGCGAGTGGCATGACCAGGGTTTCAGCGAACTGCGCATGGCAGTCAACCTGTCCACCGTGCAACTGCACCACAATGAACTGCCGCGGGTGGTCAACAACCTGTTGCAGATCTACCGCCTGCCGCCACGCAGCCTGGAGCTGGAAGTTACCGAAACCGGCCTGATGGAAGACATCAGCACCGCAGCGCAGCACCTGCTGAGCTTGCGCCGTTCGGGCGCGATGATCGCCATTGACGACTTCGGCACCGGCTACTCGTCGCTCAGTTACTTGAAGTCGCTGCCACTGGACAAGATCAAGATCGACAAGAGCTTCGTGCAAGACCTGTTCGAGGATGATGATGACGCCA
Source organism: Pseudomonas sp. HLS-6 TE3448 (assembly GCF_053629555.1). NCBI lineage: Bacteria > Pseudomonadati > Pseudomonadota > Gammaproteobacteria > Pseudomonadales > Pseudomonadaceae > Pseudomonas > Pseudomonas sp. HLS-6 TE3448. Next base: position 384,605 of record NZ_JBRJIO010000001.1, read on the forward strand.
CCATCGTTCGGGCCATCATCCAGCTTGGCAAGAGCCTGGGCATGCAGGTCATCGCCGAAGGCGTTGAGACGGCCGAACAGGAGGCCTACATCGTTGCCCAAGGCTGCCACGAAGGCCAGGGCTACCACTACAGCAAGCCGCTACCCGCTCGAGAGCTGACCACGTTCCTCAAACAGGCAAGCCGAAGTCAGGTTTCAATCCTCTGACGCGCCCGCAAAACGCCAGCGACAAGCATTTGAATATTTATGTATTGCCCCTTTACATCAAATGCAAATCTTTCGCATTATGTTGCAGTTTTGCGTGCACCCGCACACCTGTTCAACTTCTCGACGCAGGAAATCGCCATGATTCGTATGCCTCTGGCCACCGCCAGTCTGTTGGCCATTGCCATCTCTCTCGCCGGTTGCGGCGATAGCAAGGACAAGGCCAACGCGCCGCAAGCACAGACACCCGCCGCCAGTGCTGCCGCCCCTGCCGCAGGTGCACTTGACGAAGCCGCCAGCAAGGCCGTGATCAAGCACTACACCGAGATGGTCTACGCCGTCTTCAGCGATTCCCTGAGCACCGCAAAAACCCTGCAAGGCGCCATCGACGCCTTCCTCGCCACCCCCAACGACGAAACCCTGAAAGCCGCCAAGGCCGCCTGGGTCGCTGCACGTGTTCCGTACCTGCAGAGCGAAACCTTCCGCTTCGGCAACACCATCATCGACGACTGGGAAGGGCAAGTGAACGCCTGGCCGCTGGACGAAGGCCTGATCGATTATGTCGATGCCAACTATGAGCACGCCCTGGGCAACCCGGGCGGCACCGCCAACATCATTGCCAACACTGAAATCCAGGTGGGTGAAGACAAGGTCGACGTCAAGGACATCACTGCCGAGAAACTGGCCAGCCTGAACGAGCTGGGCGGCTCCGAAGCCAACGTCGCCACCGGCTACCATGCCATCGAGTTCTTGCTCTGGGGCCAGGACCTGAACGGCACCGGCCCAGGTGCGGGTGCACGTCCTGCATCGGACTACCTGGAAGGTAAAGGCGCCACCGGTGGCCACAACGAGCGTCGCCGCGCTTACCTCAAGGCCGTCACCCAACTGCTGGTCGATGACCTGGAAACCATGGTCGGCAACTGGAAGCCAGGTGTTGCTGACAACTACCGTGCCACCCTCGAAGCCGAGCCGGTTACCGATGGTTTGCGCAAGATGCTGTTCGGCATGGGTAGCCTGTCGCTGGGCGAGCTGGCCGGAGAGCGCATGAAGGTGTCCCTGGAAGCCAACTCCCCTGAAGACGAGCAGGACTGCTTCAGCGACAACACCCACTTCTCGCACTTCTACGATGCCAAAGGTATCCGTAACGTCTACCTGGGCGAGTACACCCGAGCTGACGGTACCAAGCTGACTGGCCCGAGCCTGTCATCGCTGGTAGCCAAGGCCGATCCAGCAGCCGACGCTACTCTCAAGGCCGATCTGGAAGCCACCGAGGCAAAACTGCAGGTCATCGTTGACCATGCCGCCAAAGGCGAACACTACGACCAGCTCATCGCCGCAGACAACGCTGCCGGTAACCAGATCATCCGTGATGCCATTGCCGCCCTGGTCAAACAGACCGGCGCCATTGAGCAGGCAGCCGCCAAGCTGGGGATCAATGACCTGAAACCAGACACCGCCGATCACGAATTCTGATCAGCCGTTCAGCGCTCCGTTGTAAACCACATGCCCGATGCCCTGCATCGGGCATGTTGCGTTATACGACTTGAACTTCACACAGCGTCACCAGGCCCCGTACGTTTGCCTCGCCAATAGCCCTCCTGTCAAACCGCCCTCCTCCTACACGTTACTGTCCAGCGTTCGCATTGTTATCACCGTTTCAGAGTGTTCAACTCTACGGATCAGCTGTGCACAGAAATGACAGTTTATAAAACATGAACACCGGAAGTTCTTCCATCTCCATATATCAATATAGAGACACTCAAGGAGCGTGCCCTGATGAAAATACTCGACATCTGGGGAGAAGGCCGAATCATTGACAAAATATCTGACACCGTTTTTATCACCGGTTTTACGGATGCAGACAACATCAATAAAGATGGCCAAAAGATATCCAACGGCCCGAATACAGGAAAGGAAATACCCCGCCTTATTCCCGTGAATGATTATGACTACCCCATTTTTCCACTCGCAGAAGACCAGTACCCCTGCGAAACACTGATGGGGGCTCCTATAACCGTGGGCGCCGCCCAGGAAATGTGCAGGGTACTGAGCGCGCCGGGTGGCAAAGTATACCTCTATGACCCTGCCGAGCCCTTCAGAAAGGCCTTTGAAACAACGGCACGCGGTCACGGACTCTCCCTTGAAGGACGTTATTCACCTGAAGAACTTCCTTCCCCGCTAAACGAAATAACCATGCACGCCGTCTATGTGTATGGCCAAGCAACAGAGCCCCGCCCGAACCCCAACATTGAACTTTGAACCTACCCGGAAACTGGAGCAATTTATGGCGAGCGTCAGCATTCTGCGATCCATCGCAAATAACACCCCGTACACCTTGTCCATTCGCAATGGCGAAAGCAAAAGCGATCTGTTTTCCATCGGCGCACAATCTGCATGGAACGGCTGCATGAACGTACCGTGGATCGGAAAGGTCTCAGAAAACTATAAAGCCATTGAACTGGTCATGGGTGCTAAAGCCGAGACAACGCTGTGGCTGTTTCAAGATTACTGGGAACCGGCCCATGAAAATGCGGTTAAATATTTATTCGGCCCTGAAATGGACTATACGGGCGGCACCCTGGAAGTGCCGGGAAACAACCGGGGTGGCGGCAACCATAACTTGATCATCAGTCTGGAGGGCAATCGTTTTACCTTGAAGATGATGTAAAACCGCAGCGTATCCCGCGCTTCGGCATTACAGCCCGCCAAGCACCGCTACCGGCCTTCAGGCCGGCAGCGCCCTCCCCCGCATTAGCCGCCACGCGCAAATTTCATCAAGCAAACGCAAATCCCTCTTATTCAACAAGCGGATAGCCTGCTAAGCTTGCGAGCCGGTTTTTGCTCGCGCCTCAGGATTTCAGATGTCCTCGTTGCTTCGCTGCCTTTCTCTCCTGCTCTTGGTACTGCCGCTGGCAGCCTGTGACGACGCCCCGCGCTTCACTCAGGCTGAGCCAGGGGAAGCCAGGGCTGGCGGCACGTCGACGGTCAACAAGCACGACAAAAATGCCTTTTCGATGGCCTCAGCCAATATGACGCCGAGCCGCCGGCTCGACTTCAGTGTCGGCAACAGCTTCTTCCGCAACCCGTGGGTAACTGCACCGTCCACAACCACCGCTCGTGACGGCCTGGGCCCCCTCTTCAACACCAATGCCTGCCAGAACTGTCACATCAGGGACGGTCGCGGCCACCCTCCTGGGCCAGAGGCCAAAAGCGCAACCTCGATGCTGGTGCGCCTGTCGATCCCGAATGCAACAGAATATCTGCCGGTCATCGAACGCCTGGGTGTCGTACCCGAACCGGTCTATGGCGGACAGTTGCAGGATATGGCTGTGCCTGGAGTTGCACCCGAAGGCAAAGTACGGGTGGAGTACACACCACACAGCGTCACCTTCACAGACGGCACCACGGTCGAGCTGCGCAAGCCAAAGCTGGTTATCAGCCAACTTGGCTACGGGCCAATGCATCCCGACACACGTTTCTCCGCACGTGTCGCACCGCCGATGATTGGCCTCGGTCTGCTGGAAGCCATTCCGGAAGAGGCCATCCTGGCTAACGCCGACCCCTACGACAGCAACGGTGACGGCATCCGAGGCTATGCCAATCAGGTGTGGGACGATGCCCAGGGTAAAACCGTCATGGGCCGCTTTGGCTGGAAAGCCGGGCAACCAAACCTCAACCAGCAAAACGTGCACGCCTTCTCCGGCGACATGGGGCTGACCACCCGCCTGCGCCCGATAGACGACTGTACACCGACACAAACCGACTGCCTGAATGCCCGCCAAGACCGTGGTGAACCGGAGGTCAGCGATAACATTCTGCGTTTGATGTTGTTCTATACCCGCAATCTGGCAGTGCCCGCACGCAAGGATGTCGACTCACCACAGGTGTTGGCCGGCAAGAACCTGTTCTTCGAAGCCGGTTGCCAACGCTGCCATATCCCGACGTTCACCACCTCGGCAAACGCCGCGGAGCCGGAACAGGCCAACCAGGTGATCCGCCCGTATACCGACCTGCTGCTGCACGACATGGGGCCGGATCTGGCGGACGATCGCAGCGAGTTTGCTGCCGGTGGCCTTTACTGGCGTACCGCACCGCTGTGGGGCATCGGCATGACCGAAACAGTCAGTGGCCACACCCAATTCCTGCACGACGGCCGTGCACGCAACCTGCTCGAAGCGGTGCTTTGGCACGGCGGCGAGGCCAAGGCCGCCCAACAACACGTCTTGACTTTCAATGCAGAGCAACGCGCCGCGCTGCTGGCATTCCTGAACTCACTCTAGCCATAGGAGCCGGGCATGTTCCGTCCCAAACTGTTATTTACCAGCCTCGCCGCCCTAGCGCTGGGCGCCTGCTCGCCGCAGGATCCGCAAGCGGTCACTTCCGCCGCGATTGCCAAGCAAGTGATCCTGCCCACCTACAGCCGCTGGGTCGAAGCCGACCGTCAGCTGGCCGTCAGCGCGCTGGCCTTCTGCGAAGGCAAGAACAGCCTGGAAACCGCACGGGCTGACTTCCTTCACGCCCAAAAGGCCTGGGCAGAGTTGCAACCACTGCTGATCGGGCCGCTGGCCGAGGGCAACCGCGCCTGGCAGGTGCAGTTCTGGCCAGACAAGAAAAACCTGGTAGGACGCCAGGTAGAACAACTGATCAACAGTGACAAGCCGATCGATGCCAGCACCCTCGCCAACTCCAGCGTCGTGGTCCAGGGGCTCTCGGCTTACGAGTACATCCTGTTTGACAGCAAGCCGGACACCGCCAATGCCGAGCAGAAAGCCCGCTACTGCCCGCTGCTGGTTGCCATCGGCGAGCGTCAGAAAGCCCTGGCCGAAGAAATCCTGAAGGGCTGGAACAAGAACGACGGCGTGCTCGCACAGATGACCAAGTTCCCGAACCAGCGCTATGCCGACTCTCACGAAGCGATTGCCGACGTGCTCCGCGCCCAGGTCACTGCGCTGGACACCCTGAAGAAAAAACTCGGCACGCCGATGGGTCGCATGAGCAAGGGCATCCCGCAGCCACTGCAGGCAGAAGCCTGGCGTAGCCAGTCGTCTCTGAAGAGCCTGCATGCCAGCCTCAGTGCGGCACAGACAGTCTGGGCCGGGGTCGACAATCAAGGGCTGCGCAGCCTGCTCGGCAGCGACCAGAAGGCCCTTGCCGACAAGATCGACGCTGCCTATGCGGCATCGCTGAAGCTGTTGGCCGACACGCCGAAGCCCCTTGGCGAGCTGCTGGAAGATGAAGCCGGTCGTGAGCAGTTGAACGCGATCTATGACAGCCTGAACGCCGTCCACCGCCTACACGAGACTGATCTGGCCAAGGCGCTGGGCATTCAATTGGGCTTCAACGCCAACGACGGTGACTGATCATGTTGCGACGTCAGGCTCTGAAAGTCGGTAGCGCGGTGCTTGCTGCCCTCACGCTAGGCGGATGGACCCTGTTCCAGAACAAGCGTCAGCAGCCCCTGCTGCTCTCGGCCCGCGACGATAGCGACGGCAACCACTACGCCGTCGGCTACCGCCTGGACGGTAGCCAGGTATTCGCGACCCAGGTCGGACAGCGTTGCCACGACATCATCAATCACCCTGAACTGCCCATCGCCCTGTTCGTGGCGCGTCGACCCGGTACCGAGAGCTATCTGGTCGACTTGCGCGACGGCCGCCTGCTGCAAACCGTCACCTCACAGCCGAACCGTCATTTCTATGGCCACGCGGTGATTCACAAGGGCGGTGAATGGCTGTATGCCACCGAGAACGACACCACTGATCCGGGGCGTGGTGTACTTGGGGTCTACCGATTCGAGGGCGAACGGCTGCAGCACAGTGGCGAGCTGCCCACCCACGGTCTTGGCCCGCATCAGGTGTCCTGGCTACCCGATGGTGAAACCCTGGTGGTCGCCAACGGCGGTATTCGCACCGAAGCCGAAAGCCGCGTCGAGATGAACCTCGATGCCATGGAACCCAGCCTGGTGTTGATGCACCGCGACGGCACCTTGCTGAGCAAGGAAACCCTGAGCCAGCAAATGAACAGCGTTCGTCACCTGGCCGTTGCCAGCGACGGCACGCTGGTCGCCTGTCAGCAGTTCATGGGCGACGCTCACGAGACTGCTGAACTGCTGGCGATCAAACGCCCAGGGCAACCCTTCCAGCCATTCCCCGTGGCGCAGGCACAGTTGCAGTCGATGGCGAACTACACCGCCAGTGTCGCGGTACACAGTGAGTTGCGACTGGTTGCACTGACCGCCCCTCGGGCCAACCGCCTGTTCATCTGGGATCTGGACACGGGTGCGACGCGCCTGGATGCCCCGATGCCCGACTGCGCGGGTGTTGGCGCAGTCGCAGACGGTTTCGTCGTCACCTCTGGCCAAGGCCGCTGCCGGCTCTATGATTGCCGCAAGGCAGAACCGGTCGGCCAACCGTTGCAGTTGCCGCCCGGGCTTTGGGACAACCATCTGCACCTGGCTTGAGCCACATCCAGGGGAAACAGGGGAAATGGACTTCCCTGCATTAGGCAAAGGCGTAATATTCGACAACACTGCACAACAGTGAGCAGGTGTTCGTCAGTGCTGTGCCTGCCTGTCTAGCCTCCAAGGAAATGGAATATGCTGCGCCGCCGCATGCTGATCATGTTGGGTGTCGTGTTGCTGATTGTGCTGATTCTGGGAGGCTACAAAGCCTTCAGTATCTATCAGCAAATTCAGCAATTCAGCGCGCCAAGACCTCCCGTGAGCGTGGCGGCGACTGCCGCGCGCGAACAGCTCTGGCAGAGTCGGCTGCCCGCAGTTGGCAGCCTCAAGGCGTTTCAGGGGGTCAATCTGAGCCTGGAGACCGCCGGTACGGTCAAGACCCTGCTGTTCGAGTCAGGCCAGCGGATCAGAGTAGGCCAGCCCCTCTTGCAGCTCGACAGCGACGTGGAAAGCGCCTTGCTGGGTACCGCGATGGCGGACCTCGGGCTGGCGCAGGTCGAGTATGGACGCGGCAGCCAACTGATCGACAGTCAGGCAATCTCCAAAGGCGAGTTCGATCGCCTCGCAGCACAACTGCTGCGCAGCAAAGCCGTGGTCGCCCAACTCAAAGGTTCCTTGGCGAAAAAGACGATCCTTGCGCCGTTCAGCGGTACCATTGGTATCCGCCAGGTCGATATCGGCGACTACCTGCCCAGTGGCACAGTGATCGCCACCCTTCAGGACCTGAGCAGCCTGTACGCGGACTTTTACGTGGCCGAACAGGCGTTTCCCAAACTGGGCATCGGCCAGCAAGTACTGGTCAGCGTTGCAGCCTACCCCAACCAGACGTTCCCTGGCGCCATCAGCGCTATCAACCCCAAGGTTGAAGACAGCACCCGTAATGTACAGGTCCGCGCCACCCTGGCGAACCCCGATGGCAAGCTGTTACCCGGCATGTTCACCAGCCTGCAAATACTGCTGCCCAACCCGCGCACGGAAGTGGTCGTCCCTGAGACTGCGGTCACCTACACCCTGTATGGCACCTCGGTGTACGTCGCAGTGCCCAAGACCGCCGAGGACGGCCAGCCACAAAAGACTCCTGACGGCCAACCGGTGTGGGTGGCAGAGCGCCGTTTCATTGAAGCCGGCGAGCGCCGTGAAGGCCTGGTGGTCATCGCCAAAGGCGTTAAGGCAGGTGAACAGGTTGTAACGGCCGGTCAGCTGAAACTCAGCCAAGGCGCCCTGATCACCGTCAGCCCGGACAAGACCCTGACGGGCGAGCCGGACACCTCGCCACGCGTCGATTGATCAAGGAACCTTCATGGCCTTAACCGATCCGTTCATTCGCCGCCCTGTTCTGGCCAGTGTGGTCAGCCTGCTGATCGTCCTGCTCGGCTTCCAGGCCTGGAGCTCGTTGCCGATCCGTCAGTATCCGCAGATGGAAAACGCCCTGATCACGGTGACCACCGCCTACCCCGGCGCCAACGCGGAAACCATTCAAGGCTACATCACCCAGCCCATGCAGCAGAGCCTGGCAAGCGCAGAGGGCGTTGACTACATGACTTCGGTGAGCCGGCAGAATTTCTCGGTGATCTCGATCTACGCCCGAATCGGCTCGGACAGTGACCGGATGTTTACCGAACTGCTGGCCAAGGCCAATGAGGTAAAGAACAAACTGCCTCAAGATGCCGAAGACCCGGTCCTGAGCAAAGAGGCCGCTGGCGCCTCGGCGCTGATGTACATCAGCTTCTACAGCAGCGAACTGAGCAACCCGCAGATCACCGATTACCTGTCACGGGTGATCCAACCCAAGCTGGCAACATTGCCGGGCATGGCTGAAGCAGAGATCCTCGGCAACCAGTTGTTCGCGATGCGCATCTGGATCGACCCGGTCAAACTCGCCGGCTATGGCCTGAGCGCAAGCGATGTGACTGACGCGGTACGGCGCTACAACTTCCTTTCTGCGGCGGGCGAAGTCAAAGGCGAATACGTGGTCACCAGTATCAACGCCAGCACTGAGCTCAAGTCGGCCGAAGCCTTCGCCGCCATCCCGCTGAAAACCATGGGCGATAGCCGGGTGCTGCTGCGCGATGTGGCCCGGGTGCAAATGGGCGCGGAGAACTACGATACGGTCAGCTCTTTCGATGGTACCCCGTCAGTCTACATCGGCATCAAGGCGACGCCAGCGGCCAACCCGCTGGATGTCATCAAGGAAGTGCGCAAACTGATGCCGGAACTGAACAGCCAGTTACCGCCCAACCTGAAAGCCTCCATCGCTTACGACGCCACACTGTTCATCCAGGCCTCGATCAACGAAGTGATCAAAACCCTGGCGGAGGCCGTACTGATCGTGATCGTCGTGGTCTTTCTGTTCCTCGGGGCGCTGCGTTCGGTGCTGATTCCGGTCATCACCATTCCATTGTCGATGATCGGCGTACTGTTTTTCATGCAACTGATGGGCTACTCAATCAACCTGCTGACCCTGCTGGCCATGGTGCTGGCGATTGGTCTGGTGGTGGATGATGCCATTGTCGTCGTGGAAAACATCCACCGGCACATCGAAGCTGGCGAGACGCCCTTGGAGGCCTCGTTGGCAGGGGCGCGAGAAATTGCGATACCCGTGGTCTCGATGACCATCACGCTGGCAGCGGTGTACGCGCCGATTGGCTTTTTACAAGGCCTTACCGGCGCACTGTTCAAGGAGTTCGCCTTGACCCTCGCTGGCGCCGTGATCATCTCCGGGATCGTCGCCCTGACCCTGTCGCCCATGATGTGCTCAATGCTCCTGCGCCATGAAGCCAACACCCACGGCCTGGCCTATCGCCTCGACCAGCTATTTGAACGCCTCAAGCAGCGTTACCAGAAAATCCTCCACGGCACACTCAACACGCGCCCCGTAGTGTTGGTGTTTGCCGTGATCGTCCTGTGCCTGATTCCGGTGCTGCTGATGTTCACCAAGAAAGAGCTGGCACCGGACGAAGACCAAGGCATCGTGTTCATGCTGGCCACCGCACCACAGCCAGCCAACCTGAACTACCTGAATGCCTACACCGACGAATTCATAAACATTTTCAAGGCATTCCCGGAGTACTACTCATCCTTCCAGATCAATGGCTTCAACGGGGTGCAGTCAGGCATCGGAGGTTTCCTGCTAAAGCCCTGGAATGAGCGGGAGCGAACCCAAATGGCACTGTTGCCAGAGGTTCAGGCAAAGCTCAACCAGATCAGTGGCCTGCAGGTCTTCGGCTTCAACCTGCCTTCACTGCCCGGTACGACCCAAGGTTTGCCCTTCGAGTTTGTCATCAACACCCCGAACGATTACGCATCGCTGCTGCAAGTGGCGGAGCAGGTAAAAACACGCGCCCAGGCCACCGGCAAATTTGCCTTTCTCGACATCGATCTGGCCTTCGACAAGCCCGAAGTCGTCGTCGATATTGACCGGGCAAAGGCTGCACAAATGGGGGTGACCATGGGCACGCTAGGCAGCACACTCGCGACCTTGCTGGGTGAGGCGGAGATCAACCGGTTCACCCTTGAAGGACGCAGCTACAAGGTCATAGCCCAGGTCGAGCGCGCCTACCGTGACAACCCTGGCTGGCTGAACAACTACTACGTCAAGAATGAACAAGGGCAAATGCTGCCGCTGTCGACGCTGATCACCGTCAGCGACCGCGCACGACCGCGCCAACTGAATCAGTTCCAACAGCTGAACTCGGCCATTATCCAGGGCGTACCGCTGGTCAGTATGGGGGAAGCCATCGAAACCGTGCGCAACATCGCCCGCGAAGAAGCCCCCGCCGGCTATGCCTTTGACTACAGTGGCGTTGCACGGCAATTCATCCAGGAGGGCTCGGCACTGTGGGTCACCTTTGGCCTGGCGTTGGCCATCATCTTCTTGGTACTGGCAGCGCAGTTCGAGAGTTTCCGCGACCCTCTGGTCATTCTGGTGACAGTCCCGCTATCAATCTGCGGCGCACTGATTCCGCTGTTCCTTGGCCTGTCGAGCATGAACATCTATACCCAGGTCGGGCTGGTCACCTTGATCGGCCTGATCAGCAAACACGGCATCCTGATCGTCGAATTCGCCAATCAGTTACGTCGGCAAAATGGCTTGTCGGTACGAGAAGCCATCGAAGAGGCCGCCGCGATTCGCCTGCGCCCGGTACTGATGACCACTGCCGCGATGGTCTTTGGCATGGTGCCCTTGATTCTGGCCAGCGGCGCCGGGGCGGTCAGTCGCTTCGACATCGGCACCGTGATTGCCACCGGCATGTCGGTGGGAACCCTGTTCACGCTCTTTGTCCTGCCCTGCGTCTACACCCTGCTGGCCAAGGCGGACGCTCCGCCAGGGGTCGGGAACTCACAACCAACCTGAATAGCCCATAATCAAAAGCCCCGTCGTTGACGAGGCTTTTCAGGTCACCCAAAACACCATCAGCTTTGGGGGCGAAGCCCTTGCCTCAAGCCGAACAACAACAGTAGCAAGTCGTGATCGGGCGTGGCCACGACCCGATCCTTGACAACATGTGGCGTAGGGCAGTGGGCCGTGTCGCTGAGGATACCAGGGCCTGGTTCATCCCACGCGGCTGCCGCAGCGGTGGCGATTGCCAGACCACCCAGGAAGAACAGACCTCGAGCAATTTCTAGTTTCATTACTCTAAACCTTTGACAGCGCTGCCAAACACCCTGAGGTAAAAATAGAGCAGCTTTTGCCAGTCTGCGTTGCGCCACGACGAATGGTGACGCAACTATGTGATCGTTGTAGGCGGCCAAACGGCTGCCGTGGCGGTGACAGGCAGGCGCCTCTTACCCTTTACGCAGCACGTAAACGCGCCACATGGCGTAGAACGGCAAAAAATCCAACCGTTCCTGAATGCGGAATCCTGCTTCGACGAACTCCTGCTCCACCGTGGCAGCAGGCAGCACAAAGCGATTCTGGCGAGCCTCTTCTGAACCTGTTTTCGCCAAGCGACGTGCTTCCAGCTTTTTACGTCGCCAGGCTTTGAAGTTGCCATCGACCCAGAGCGAGAGGATCACGCTGTCACGGGAGACACGTTGAAACTCGGAGAGAATGACCTTGCGGTGCGCCGCTTCACCAACCTGCTGAAAGAGTCGCATACAGAAAATGCTGTCGACGGCATTGTCGGGCAAGTCGATGTTGAATGCAGAGGTCTGCAGGGTGCGCACACGCTCGACGACACCGGCCGGTTGCGACGTGCGAGCGGTTTCAAGCATCGCCTCCGAGTTGTCGGCGCCGATGATCACACGATTGTTTTTTTCCGCCAGCAACGGCCAAAAATGCCCGGCACCACACGGCAGATCAAGCACAAGACCCGGCTCCCCCGACAGCGCCAGCGCACGACGCGCCAACTGTTCATCACGCTGGTGGGACAGACGGCGCGCCAACCCATCTTGATGCTTGAGAAAGCAATCCTGAGCCTGTTGCTGATCGTGCTTCTCGGAAAACTCGAGCTTGATGGGACTACGCATTCTGCCTCTCCTGACTCCATTGGCGCCCACCTTATTCAGGTGGGCGTTGGCGTCAGGTCATGCGGATGTGAAAAAAACGTTAAACACGTTCACACCAACTTCATCCTGTTTCAGGACGGGGTTAGCCGATGATCTCATCCCGATCAGTCAATTGACTTCGGCCGTGGCTCAGATCGACATGGAAGCGACAGCCATTGGGTGTCATGGCCGTGAGGCTGACAATCCAGCACTGGTCATCACAGATCCGCTGTACCAATGACAACCCCAACCCCAGCCCCTCACCACGCTTTTCTCCACCGCGTACAAACGGCTGGAACATGGCTTCACGCTGCTCTTCAGGAATGCCCACGCCACTGTCTTCAACCATGAACCCGGAGGGTTCCAAGGTTAAGCGAATGAAACCGCGTTCAGTGTAATGCGCCGCATTACGCAGCAGATTGCCCATCACCGCCTGCAGAAAGGTTGCATTGTAGAGAACCGATCCCGCAGCGCCTGCGCTGTAGTACAACTGCAGGCCTTTCTGTTCAATGGTGTCGCGCCACACCCCCAGCAGGTCATCAGCGACTTCCTTCAGGGTCGCCTGCGAGGCAACGGCCCCCTCATCACGCTGAGCCCGGGCCAACATCAGGAAGGTTTTGACCAACTCACGCATTTCCTCGCTGGCCCTGGCGATACGCTCGACCTGTGCCCTTGCGCGGTCATCGAGCTTCGTGTTCTCCAGCAGCAATTCGCAGGACGTGGCCAGCACCATCAAGGGTGTACGCAACTCATGACTCACATCACTGGTGAACAGCCGCTCACGGGTCAATGCATCGCGTAATCGGCCCAAGGTGGCATCGAATGCCACCGCCAGTTGCCCGACCTCATCGGCGGCATAATCCGGAGCCAGAGGCGGTGCGAGGCCCAACAATTGATCGCGGTGACGAACCTGACGAGCCAAACGGATCACCGGCGCCATTACCTTGCGCGCCAACACCCAGCCCAGGAACACCGCCAGCGCCAGGCTCAACACAAAGCCGACCACCACTACGGCAAAAAGCACACGCTCGCGCTCTTCGAAATCACTTTGATCCTGCAACAGGACATAGCGACGGCCATCTACGATCTCGACCATCGCGTGATACGACAGTTGATCGCGAAAGACCTCATGAAACCCCGGGTCCAGGTGCCTGAGATCCTTGGGCAAGGCAAAGTCATCGCGCCCGCCGCTGAAGTAGAACAGTTGATCTGGCCGTGGCCTGTGGCTCCAGTCACTCACGCTGTCCATCAACAGCAACCGCTGCAGATCGCCACCCAATACGGCAGAGATCAAACGCTCTTCGACCAGATGTACCGTCGCCACAATACCGAAAGCGAACGCTCCCGCGACCAAGGCGCTCATCAAGGCAAAGGCGATGATGATCCGCTGCGCCAGGCTTTGCTTAAACTCCATCGCGGCCCTCGGCCATGCGGTACCCCACACCATGTACTGTGTGCAGCAATGGCTTGTCGAACGGCTTGTCGATCACCTGGCGTAGTTGATGAACGTGGCTACGCAGGCTATCACTGTCAGGACAGTCATCCCCCCAGAGCGCCTCTTCAAGCACTTCGCGACGCAGCACATGGGGGCTTTTTTGCATGAGTACGGCAAGCAATTTCAGGCCGACCGGGTTCAACTTGAGCAAGCGCCCTTGGCGCGTGACCTCAAGCGTGTCCAGGTCATAACTCAAATCACCGACTTGCAGGCTGCGGCGTCCGCCACCCTGAGCACGACGCAGCACCGCCTCAATACGTGCGGCCAACTCCGACAGGGCAAATGGCTTGAGCAGGTAATCGTCGGCGCCCGAGCGAAAACCCTGAAGACGGTCGTCAAGTTGGTCACGGGCGGTGAGCATGATCACCGGCGTGTCGCGCCGGGCATCCTCGCGCAAGCGCTTGCATAGCGTGTAGCCGTCAATACCGGGTAACATGATGTCGAGCACAATCAGGTCATAGTGTTCGGTCGCCGCCAGGTGCAAACCCGAAAGGCCGTCTTGGGCACAATCGACCGTGTAGCCCTTGAGGCCAAGGTAATCTGCCAGATTGGCCAGAATATCGCGGTTGTCTTCAACCAATAGAATTCGCATGGGTATCCCCCGTTCACTGCATTTGCCTGCTTGGCAGGCGCAGCTTAAGGCCATCGCTCACGTACTACCAGATCAGAACAGATTTATCACTGGTTAACGTTTTTTTCACCGAGTATTCACAGACTACGCACCCCCCTCCACAGAAAATCGCCGGTCGTTACGTCAAGCCTATACCCGGCTCGGGCTTGCCGACCGGGACTGTCCATTTTGTTTGCCAGGACCTGTCATGCCTGAAGCCCGCATCCGCCCACCATCGCGCCCCATTAACACCTGGCTGTACCTCGGCCTTCCCCTTTTAGTCGCCACCGCCCTGCTCCTTCTGGAACTGACCAGCCTGGACATGAACATTGCCAAGTGGGCCTATGACCCTGTGGCAGGCCAGTTCATCGGACGACACAGCTTCTTTCTTGAAGACATCCTGCATGATCGGGCCAAACAAGTTGTAATCGTCTTGGGATTGGCAGCGATTGTCGGGTTTATCGCCAGCCTGCTGCTGAAAAAACTCAACCCCTGGCGCCGCGAACTGGGTTGCCTGGTAATGGCAATGGCCTTGTCTACCAGCTTTGTAACCCCGCTCAAGGCAGTAACCGCTGTGCAGTGTCCTTGGAGCCTGCAGGAATTCGGCGGCAAAGAGACCTACAGCGAACTGCTCAGCCCACGCCCAGCAACGGACAAACCCGGACGCTGCTGGCCAGGCGGCCATGCGGCCACTGGTTTTACCCTGTTCGCACTGTTTTTCGTGCTCCGTGATCGACGCCCACGCATGGCACGGGCAGCACTGTGGTTTGCCTTTGGGCTGGGTACCGTGTTTTCGGTCGGACGGATGCTGCAAGGCGCGCACTTCTTCTCGCACAACGTCTGGACTGCCGTATTCTGCTGGTTGATCAGCCTGGGCTGCTACTACGCCGTGCTGTACCGCAGACCGGCCACCGCTGAAGTGCCTGCACCAGCAACAGTCCAAACCCGATAACCGAATTGCCCTACAGGGGATGTGTTCAAGCAGCGTGATCCAGATGCAGCCAACACACTGACCTACCGCTACCTTCGCAGGTAGGCCCTGTGGCAGCGATGTCCCCGTAAAACAAAAAACCCCTGGCCTTTCGGCCAGGGGTTTTATTTTGAAGCGGGTAAGGCTGGCTTACATCATGCCGCCCATACCGCCCATGCCACCCATGCCGCCCATATCAGGCATGCCACCGGCAGGCTTGTCTTCTGGAGCGTCAGCAACCATCGCTTCGGTAGTGATCATCAGACCACCGATGGACGCTGCAGCTTGCAGAGCCGAACGGGTAACCTTGGCTGGGTCCAGGATGCCCATCTCGATCATGTCGCCGTACTCACCGGTAGCAGCGTTGTAACCGAAGTTGCCCGAACCTTGCTTGACCTTGTCAACCACAACGCTTGGCTCGTCGCCGGCGTTAGCAGTGATCTGGCGCAGCGGCGCTTCAACAGCGCGACGCAGCAGAGCAATACCCACGTCCTGATCGGCGTTGTCGCCTTTCAGTTCGGAAATGGCTTGCAGAGCGCGGACCAGTGCTACACCACCGCCAGGCACCACGCCTTCTTCAACGGCTGCACGGGTAGCGTGCAGGGCGTCTTCAACGCGGGCTTTCTTCTCTTTCATTTCAACTTCGGTGCCAGCACCGACCTTGATCACGGCAACACCGCCAGCCAGTTTGGCCAGACGCTCTTGCAGTTTTTCACGATCGTAGTCCGAGGAAGTCTCTTCGATCTGGGCACGGATCTGCTTGACGCGTGCTTCGATGTCGGCTTCGGAACCTGCACCGTCGATGATGGTGGTGTTTTCTTTCGACAGGGTGACACGCTTGGCGTTACCCAGGTGCTCCAGGGTAGCGGACTCCAGGCTCAGGCCGATTTCTTCGGAGATCACGGTACCGCCGGTCAGGACAGCGATGTCCTGCAGCATGGCCTTGCGACGGTCGCCGAAACCAGGTGCCTTGACTGCAGCAACCTTGACGATACCGCGCATGTTGTTGACGACCAGGGTCGCCAGCGCTTCGCCTTCAACGTCTTCAGCTACGATCAGCAGCGGACGGCCGGACTTGGCAACGGCTTCCAGAACTGGCAGCAGTTCGCGGATGTTGGAGATCTTTTTGTCAACCAGCAGCAGCAGCGGGCCTTCCAGCTCGGCAACCATGGTGTCTGGCTTGTTGACGAAGTAAGGGGACAGGTAGCCACGGTCGAACTGCATGCCTTCAACAACCGACAGTTCGTTTTCCAGGCCCGAGCCTTCTTCGACAGTGATGACGCCTTCTTTACCGACTTTTTCCATGGCTTCGGCAATGATGTCACCGATGGAGTTGTCGGAGTTGGCCGAGATAGTACCAACCTGAGCGATGGCCTTGGAGTCGGCGCATGGCTTGGACAGACCTTTCAGCTCTTTGACGATGGCGATGGTCGCCTTGTCGATACCGCGCTTCAGGTCCATCGGGTTCATGCCGGCAGCGACGGCTTTCAGGCCTTCGTTGACGATGGCTTGAGCCAGAACGGTAGCGGTGGTGGTGCCATCACCGGCATCATCGTTAGCCTTGGAAGCGACGTCCTTGAGCAGCTGAGCGCCCATGTTCTCGAACGCGTCTTTCAGCTCGATTTCTTTGGCGACAGAAACGCCGTCCTTGGTGATGGTCGGTGCGCCGAAGCTCTTGGCCAGAACTACGTTACGGCCTTTCGGGCCCAGGGTCGCTTTTACCGCGTCAGCCAGAACGTTGACGCCAACCAGCATTTTCTTACGGGCGGAATCGCCGAATTTTACGTCTTTAGCAGCCATGATCGTTTAATCCTTGAATACTTTGAAGTAACGGGAAACCAGCGGTTGATTAACCTTCGATGACCGCGAGAATTTCGTTCTCGCTCATCACCAGCAGGTCTTCGCCGTCGACTTTCACAGTGTTGCTACCGGAGTAAGGGCCGAAAACAACCTTGTCACCCACTTTCACGGCCAGCGCACGTACTTCACCGTTATCCAGGATGCGGCCGGTACCTACAGCGACAATTTCGCCACGGTTAGGTTTTTCAGCAGCCGAACCTGGCAGAACGATACCGCCAGCGGTTTTCGATTCTTCTTCGCTGCGACGGATGACGACGCGGTCATGCAGAGGACGAAGCTTCATTGTCGATCTCTCCTAATTGTGGTTTTCATCGGCCGGTTTAAACCGGCTGGTTGAGGCTATCGGCGTGGCCCAAGTTGGCCCGACCGTTGGTGGCTCGCCAAGCGAACCACGCATGTCTTGTCTGGTGTTTGTAACCAGAAACCTTTCGGTGACCCATACATGAGGTCGCTCAAGGCGATTACAAGGCTGTACATGAAAATTTTTTTGTCGAGCGGGCGAATGAAAAACGGCCCCGTATGGGGCCGTCAGGTTATCGCCAGGGTTCAAGAGTCGCGATGCTCGTACTCGCCTTCAATCACATTCGGCTGCCGCGGCGTACCGCCCTGAGCACCAGGACGGCCTGCAAACGGGTCATCTGAAAACGCCCGCTGACGCATGGCCTGCGCCTCGGCACGCTCACGCAAACGTCGACCGATCAGGCGTCGGGTGAACGGCAGCAGGCAGATCAGGCCCAGCACGTCAGTAATGAAACCAGGCACCAGGAGCAGACCGCCACCGACGGCCAGCAACAACCCCTGGAACATCTCCTCAGCAGGCAGTTCGCCACGCTGCAGGCTTTCACGGGCGCGCAGCGCGGTAGCCAGACCAGCCACCCGCATGACCAGCACACCCAGTGCAGAAGAGGCAATGATCAGCAGCAACGTCGGGAAAAAACCAATGGCTGTGCTGACCTTGAAAAACACATAGAGCTCGAGCACCGGAAAAAGCAGAAACAGCAGTAGAAAAGCACGCATCAAGGGTTCCTCGACGGAAGACGACCTTCCAATACCCGGTTAATGGTTGCAGTCCATTGCAATTTCAAGCCTCAACCGGCTCGTTACTCGGCCAATCGTCGGCGTGGGCCAGAAAAACCAAGGCTTCGCGTACTTGTGTCGGCGTGTTGCAAGGCTCACCAAACGCCAGCCAGTAGAGGCCATGGCCAATTCGCAAGTGCATGCCTTCGCTGTCGATACCGGCCATCTGCGCAGGCACGGTCTGCGGCAAGCCGCTCAAGGCCACATAGTGAGCAATCGCCTTGGCATGATCGCTATTCATGTGCTCGACCATACTGGCCTCAACCTTCCCGGCAAACGGGTTGGCAAGGGCAACGTGGTCCAGCCAGTGAATTGCGCCAAAGCCGCCGATATAGCGATAACGCACGGGTTTGAGCACCCAGAAATCGAAATCATGCGCGCGGTGGTAATTACGCGACTCCGGAAAATAACGGTAATAACGTTCGGCTGCCGCTTCAATGGCGTCGGCGTCCTCAAGCTGCCGGGCCTCGGCTAGCAGCGTCAGACGGCCCACCGCCTGGACGTCTTCAGCGCCCCGCTCGCCGACCAGCAACGAACATTTCGGATCACGCTGCAGGTTATGAGTGTGCTGAGCGATACGGCTGATGAGGATCAGCGGATGACCTTCGGCATCCAGGCAATAGGGCACCACCGAACCAAACGGAAAGCCCGGCATCGACTTGGAGTGGGTCGACAGGACGCCACGGTATTCCTTGAGCAGCAGTTCTCGTGCATGCTTCGTCGCTTTAGCGCTCACGTTGTGACCCCCAGACTAGAATTCGTCATAAATAAAATGTGTTCGCCCGCCCCAAACCTGCCCGTGGAGCATCCTTATGCAGTTGACTGACAAAGTAATCATTATCACCGGCGGCTGCCAGGGTTTGGGCCGTTCAATGGCCGAGTACCTGGCAGATAAAGGGGCACGCCTGGCGCTCGTCGACCTCAACGAAGAAAAACTCCAGCACACCGTCGCGGCGTGCAAGGCGTTGGGTGTCGAAGCACGCTACTACCTGTGCAATGTCGCTGACGAAGACCAGGTCGTCCAGATGGTTGAGCAGGTGGCGGCGGATTTCGGTGCCATTCACGGCCTGATCAACAACGCGGGCATCCTGCGTGACGGTCTGCTGGTGAAGGTCAAGGATGGCCAACTGAGCAAAATGAGCCTGGCCCAATGGCAGTCCGTGATCGACGTCAACCTCACGGGGGTGTTTCTCTGCACCCGTGAAGTGGCGGCAAAAATGATCGAACTGAAAAACCAGGGCGCAATCATCAACATTTCCTCGATTTCCCGCGCGGGGAACCTGGGCCAGACCAACTACTCGGCCGCCAAGGCAGGCGTCGCGGCCGCCACGGTTACCTGGGCAAAAGAGTTGGCCCGCTATGGTATCCGCGTGGCCGGCATTGCCCCCGGGTTCATCGAAACCGAGATGACCGCAAGCATGAAGCCCGAGGCGCTGGAGAAAATGACGGCTGGCATTCCGCTCAAGCGCATGGGCACACCAGCGGAAATTGCCCATTCGGCCGCTTACATTCTTGAAAACGATTACTTCAGCGGGCGCATTCTGGAACTGGACGGCGGTTTGCGCCTGTAAAAGCGTTATCCAGATACGCCCCGAGCGAGGACAAAGCCAAACCATGCCGATGTGTTCAATTGCTGTTTCCCGGCTCACGGCGACCCGACAGGCTGTCGCGCAGAGTGCACAACAGTGAACGCCGTGCCCGGTGATCCAAGGCAAACGCCTGAAGCCAGACGAACGGCACTCTATGTGGTACTGAACCAGGTACCTGCAGGCAAAGTCGTCAGCTATGGTCAATTGGCCGAAATGGCCGGGCTGGGGCGTGCTGCGCGCTGGGTCGGGCGTACCCTCGGGCAACTGCCCGATTCGACACAGCTTCCCTGGCACCGCGTGATTGCTGCCGGTGGCCGCCTGAGCCTTGCGCAGGGCACACCTTCAGGTGATGAACAACGTGCCAGGCTGCGTGCAGAAGGGGTCACCGTCCAGAATAATCGTGTGGATATGTCGTGCCATGGCTGGCGTCCAATGGAGCACAGCGGTTAGAGTGCGCGCTTTGTTTTCGTAAACTTGAGGCAGATGTTGGCCCATGCCCCGTAAAACCTGGCGCGATGCGCTCGCTGCCTATGCCAGCCCGTCAACGCTGGTGCTGTTGCTGCTCGGCTTTGCCGCCGGCCTGCCGTACATGTTGGTGTTCTCAACCCTGTCCGTGTGGCTGCGCGAGGCCGGTGTGGCCCGCGAGACGATTGGCTATGCCAGCCTGATAGGCTTGGCGTACGCCTTTAAATGGGTGTGGTCGCCACTGCTCGACCAGTGGCGCCTGCCACTGCTGGGCAAGCTCGGTCGACGCCGCTCCTGGCTCGTGTTATCGCAGGTGCTGGTCGTCGTGGGCCTGGTCGGGATGGGGTTCTGCGACCCCCAAAAACACTTGTCCTGGCTGATTGCACTGGCCGTACTTGTCGCGTTTTCCTCGGCAACACAGGATATTGCCGTTGATGCCTATCGCCTGGAGATCGCCGACGATCAGCGCCAGGCAGCCCTGGCAGCCAGCTATATGGCTGGCTACCGCGTCGCGGCCCTGCTGGCTACCGCGGGCGCCCTGTTTTTCGCTGAAGGTTTCGGCTCCACCGGTTTCAACTACCTCCACAAAGCCTGGACCGGTACCTATGTGCTGTTCGGTGTGATGATGGTGCCGGCACTGATTACCAGCCTGTTGATGCGCGAACCGCCTGTACCACTGCGCACTCAGTTGTCGGCGGCGCGCTATGGCTTTGCCCACCAACTGGTATCCGTGTTCGTGCTGATCGTACTGCTCGTGTCGGTACCGGCAACGTTTACCCAGTTGTACTACACCGACTTTGCCAGTGTGCTGTTCGAGGGCGTGAGCCTGCTTGACTTGCTGCTGGAAGACCGCGCGTTCCTTCGCGCGATTCTGTACATCACGCTCACAGCGTTGTGCCTGTCCTCAATGGGCCGGCGTGGCCTGGCCCCGGTGCTGACCCCGGTCAACGACTTCATTACGCGCTACCGCTGGCAGGCCTTGCTATTGCTTGGGCTGATCGCAACCTACCGGATGTCCGATACAGTGATGGGCGTGATGGCCAACGTGTTCTACATCGATCAAGGCTTCACCAAGGATCAGATCGCCAGCATCAGCAAGATCTTCGGGTTGATCATGACCTTGGTGGGCGCCGGCCTAGGCGGGCTGCTGATCGTCCGTTTCGGCATCCTGCCGATCCTGTTCATCGGTGGCGCAGCCTCGGCCAGCACCAACATCCTGTTCCTGATGCTGGCAGACATGGGCCCCAACCTGAACATGCTGATCGTCACCATCTCGCTGGATAACTTCAGCTCTGGCATGGCGACTTCGGCGTTTGTCGCCTACCTGTCGAGCCTGACCAACCTCAAGTTCTCGGCCACCCAGTATGCCCTGCTCAGTTCCATCATGCTGTTGCTGCCAAGGCTGATCGGTGGATACTCAGGCGTCATGGTGGAAAAGTTCGGCTACCACGACTTCTTCCTGATTACGGCACTGCTGGGTGTACCCACGCTTATCCTGATTGCCCTGCACTGGCATCAAGAAGCCCGCCGTGGAAAGCCTGAACCTCAGGATCAGCCACAGAACTCGGTGGGCGAACGCCCTTAATCCGAGACAACCGGCTCGCCAGCGCTCAGCACCGTACGCAACGGCCAGAGCGCCAGCAGGCCGGCGACACCCGCGACCAGAGCAAACGTCAGCAAGCCCTCACCCGCGCCCAGTATTGCCAGCAAGGAGCCTCCCAGGCCGAGCAAAGCAATGGTGATCATGCCCAGCATCGCCGACACCAGGCCTTTGCTTTGCTCGCTGGCAAACAGCGTGATGCGGTACAACACGGCATTACAGACTCCAAGGCCAAGCGCGTATACCGATAGCCCTGCAACCACACCGATCACCGACGGGTACAACCAGGCGACAACCATCATTGCCAGCAAACCACTCACCAGCGGCCACAGCCCACGGCGCACGAGGGCCAGCAGTGTATAGCGCTCGGCAATCCGGTTAATGATCAGGTTTCCGGCAATCAGGCCGCCAAACACCGGCAGTTGCCACAGCGCGTAGTCCAGCGTACTCAAGCCCTGGTCGTGAATGAGCAGTACCGGTGACAGCCCGATCCAGGCGATCAACGGCAACCCGATCAAACCAAGCGCCATGCTGCCCGCGACGAAGTAACGGTTGAGCAACAACTGCCGATAGCCGGCCAACAAGGGCAGCAGATGAATCGGCTGAAACGCCAGCCTGCTGCCGTCACGCCGCTCAACACCGAGTGTTTCAGGCATGAAGCGATACAGCGCCAACCAGGCAAGCACGCCACCAGCGCCTATCAGTACAAAAACCCAACGCCAGGACATCCACTCCAGCAACAGCGTGCCGAGCAAAGGCCCCAGCAAGGGGGATAGCAAGGCGATATTCGCGAGCAGGGCCATCATCCGTACCGCATCCGCCTCGCTGAAGGCTTCGTTCAGAGCGGGATAACTCACCGTCACCACAAAGCCCAGACCAATCCCCTGCAACAATCGCAGCAGGTTGAACAGCTCAATCCCATCCACCCAATGGGTGAGCAGGCACATCAAGCTGAAAAACACGCAGCCACCGAGCAGCAGCGGGCGCCGACCATAACGGTCCGCCAACGGCCCGATCAGCCATTGCAGCAGTACGCCGCCAAGCAGATAGAGGTTCAGGGCATGGGGGATGAAATCTGCGCTCGCCTGCAGGTCATTCACCACCGTAGGCATGGCAGGCATGACCACATCACTGGCGACATAGGTCAGCAGCTCGAAGAACGCCAAGGTCAGTGCGAAGCAGAATGCACGCAGCGGGGTGATTTGCAGCAGCGGGGTCAACATGGGAACGCCAGGCCAAACGACATTTGGCCAGCCTGTATGCCAGAAAAGTCACGCTCGCGATAGGACATTCCAGGCACCCGCCTTGCCGACGATGCTATCGGCAAGGCGGGTGCCTAGGGAGGCAACGTTTTAGGCAGTCGCTTCCTGGACCACGCGAATCACGCGCTGCGGAAAGGGAATGTCGATCCCCTCGGCACGCAGGCGATCACGGGCATGCTCGTTGAGCATGAACAACACATCCCAGTAGTCACCGGTATTGACCCAGGCACGCAGGGAAATGGTGATCGAACTGTCACCCAGGGTCGACACGACGGCTTGTGGCGCCGGATCCTTGTGAACCCGTGGATCATTGGCCAGCTCGAGCAACACGCGGCGCGCAGCCTGCAAGTCGGCATCGTAGTCGACACCAACATCAAACACGACCTTACGGGTCGGCTGACGGTTGTGGTTGGTGATAATGCCGTTGGACAGGCTGCCGTTGGGCATGATCACGGTCTTGTTGTCACCCGTACGCAGCACCGTGTGGAAGATCTGGATGCTATCCACCGTTCCGCTGACCCCTTGCGCTTCGATCACATCACCAATGCGAAACGGACGGAACAGCAAAATCAGCACGCCACCGGCAAAGTTCGCCAGGCTGCCCTGTAATGCCAAGCCGATG
Source organism: Pseudomonas sp. HLS-6 TE3448 (assembly GCF_053629555.1). Taxonomy (NCBI): domain Bacteria; kingdom Pseudomonadati; phylum Pseudomonadota; class Gammaproteobacteria; order Pseudomonadales; family Pseudomonadaceae; genus Pseudomonas; species Pseudomonas sp. HLS-6 TE3448. Next base: position 408,305 of record NZ_JBRJIO010000001.1, read on the forward strand.
GCAAGGCCTGCGGCACCAATGGCGGCAACGAAGGACGTGGTTTCTACGCCGATCATCGAAGCGACGCTGACCATCAACAACACTTTGAGGGCGATGTTGGCCAGGCTACTGATGAACCCCTGCAGTGCAAGGTCGGCATTACGCAAAGCCAGCAACTTGCCCAGACGGAATGTCACCTTGTTGATCAGCCACCAACCGATGGACAACGTCAGCAGCGCCAACAGAAAACGGCTGCCGTACTCCATGATCAATGGAATCCAGCTTTGTGAGGTCTTGACCAGTTGATCGACTTCAGCGTTCAAATCCATAGTGCTCTCCTGATGCCAAATGGCAAAAAGCGTAAATATCCCACCGCAATCGTATCAACGGCCTAGAGAAGCTCGGACGCCAAAACGGCGCCGAGGTTCCTGACGCAGGGTGCTCAGTCGCGGAAATTGTTGAACTGCAATGGCATGCCGAATTCCTTGGCACGCAAGGCGGCGATGGCCTCTTGCAAGTCGTCGCGCTTCTTGCCGGTTACCCGTACCTGCTCGCCCTGGATGGCGGCCTGAACCTTGAGCTTGGCCTCCTTGATGTGGGCAACGATCTTCTTCGCCAGCTCTTTGTCGATACCTTCCTTGAGGACGGCTTCCTGTTTCATGACCTTACCGGACGGGTAAGCATCCTTGATCTCCAGGCATTGGGCGTCGATCTTGCGTTTGATCAGCGACAACCTGAGGATTTCAATCATCTGCTCAAGCTGGAATTCGGCTTCGGCTGTCAGGTTGACAGTCAGCTCCTTTTCCTTGAACTCGAAGCTGCCTTTGCCTTTCAGGTCGTAGCGCCGGTCCAGTTCCTTGATCGCGTTGTCTACCGCGTTGGTGACTTCGTGTTTGTCCAGTTCCGATACCACGTCGAACGACGGCATATCCTTTTCTCCAAAAATAAAAGACACGCTACCTGCCCTGATGAAAGAGCACGATGGAGCGCGCCGGGTTTGACGGTTAAAATGCTCGCTCATTATAACGGTTGCGAAACGCGGATGAGCAGCACCTGGCATATTCTCGGCGCCGGCAGTCTGGGCAGCCTTTGGGCCTGTCGTCTGGCTCGTGCAGGCAAAGCAGTACGCCTGATCTTGCGGGACGATGAGCGTGTGGCTGCCTATGAGGCCGCAGGCGGCCTGACGCTGATCGAACAGGATCAGGCGTACACCCATGCGATTCCCGCACAGACAGCGACGGGCGCAGGGCCTATCCACCGTCTGCTGGTGGCCTGCAAAGCCTACGACGCACACAAGGCGGTTGCCCCCCTGCTGCCCCGCTTGGCCCCCAATGCCGAGCTGATCCTGCTGCAAAACGGCCTGGGCAGCCAGGACGAGGTTGCCGCCCTGGTGCCCCACGCACGTTGTATATTCGCCTCCAGCACGGAAGGCGCCTTCCGTCAGGCGGACTGGCAGGTGGTGTTTGCCGGCCACGGCTTCAACTGGCTGGGCGATCCCGCCAGGCCCAGCACGCCCGACTGGCTCGATGAACTGGAAGATGCCGGGATACCACACCAGTGGACACCCGACATCCTTACCCGCCTCTGGCGCAAACTGGCCTTGAACTGCGCCATCAACCCACTGACGGTGTTGCATGAGTGCCGCAATGGCGGCCTGAGCGAACACCACTGCGAAGTGGCGACCCTGTGCTTGGAGCTCGCCGAGCTGTTGCGCCGCTGTGGTCAACCACAAGCCGCCGAGGGCCTTGCCGAGGAGGTGGAGCGAGTGATTCAGGCTACCGCCGCCAACTACTCATCGATGTACCAGGACGTCCGTCAGGAACGCCGCACAGAGATCCACTACCTGCTCGGCCATGCCTGCCGCATTGCCGCCCGTCATGGCTGCGAATTGCCGCATCTGGAACGGCTCCACCGGCGCCTGGTCGAGTACCTGAATGCGCATGGATTGCCCAGCGACTGACTCGGGCGGTACTCTGGCCGCCTAAACCCCCACCAGGATCACGCCTCAACCATGCCATTGCGCGAACGCCTGGAAAACCTGCCCGTTGGGCAAAAGCTACTAGCTGCCCTGCTGGTGCTGCTGATTACCGTAATGTTGGTCGCCAACCTGACCTTCATCAGTGCTGCCTATTGGATCTCTCAAGAGAGCATGGCGCCCCAGGCGTTGCAGACCATCGGTCGACTGGTATCCAACCCTCAACTGGCGCAACAGGCTAGCGACTCACCGGAAGCCGCCGACCGGCTGCTCAGGGAGCTGGATAGCTATTCACCACTGCGCGCTGCCGCCCTGTATGGCAGCGATGGCAAACGTCTCGCGCAATTGCAGCACGGCGAATTACTCGACCTGCCCAAACGCTATCGCAACATCGAAACCTGGCGGCTCACCGAATTTCGCAACACCCAACTGATCCCGCTGCCACGCCCTGGTTCACCGCCCAGCCACTTGCTGCTGGTGGCCAGTAGCGAACTGCCCATGGCCTTCTACACCGGCACGCTGACCGCCAGCCTGGGGATTCTGGTGTTCAGTGTGCTGCTATGGATGATCATCGCCCGGCAGATCAAGCGCCTGATTACCGAGCCGATCGACCGGCTTGAACAGCTCACGCGCCAGGTGACCCGTGAAGAGAACTATGCCCTGCGCGCCCAGCCGGGTAACCGCGACGAAATCGGCAGCCTCGCAGAAGCCTTCAACACGATGCTTTCGCGCATCGAAGCACGCGAACAGCAGCTCAAGCGCGCTCGCGACGAATTCCAGGATGCCTTCGACCAGGCTCAGGGCCTGGCCGAGGAGACACGCCATACCAACCGCAAGCTTGAACTGGAAGTCCAGGTACGCAGCAAGATCGAGAAAAAACTCACCGGTTTTCAGAACTACCTCAACAGCATTATCGACTCGATGCCCTCGGCCCTGATCGCACTCGACGAACAGCTCTACGTCACCCAGTGGAACCAGGAAGCCACCGCCCTCTCCGGCACACCGCTGGACGAGGCGCTGAACCAGCCGATTTTCCTCGCCTTCGAGCCATTACGCCCCTTCCTGCCGCAACTCAAGGAAAGCGTCGAGAAGCACCGAGTAGCGAAAATCGAACGCGTCACCTGGACCAAGGACGACGAACCTCGCCACTATGCCCTGACCTTTTACCCACTCATGGGCGGTGGCGGACGTGGCGTGGTGATCCGTATCGACGACATCACCCAGCGCCTGTCGCTGGAGGAAATGATGGTGCAATCGGAAAAAATGCTCTCGGTCGGCGGACTGGCAGCGGGCATGGCGCATGAAATCAACAACCCACTCGGGGCGATTCTGCACAACGTCCAGAACATCCGGCGGCGGCTGTCGCCTGACTTGCCGAAGAACATCGAGCAAGCCAGTGAAGCAGGCATCGACCTGAGCGTCGTCAACCATTACCTGCAACTGCGCGAAGTGCCGCAACTGCTCGATGGCATCCAGCAGGCCGGCACCCGAGCGGCCAAGATCGTCACCCATATGCTCAGCTTCAGCCGCCGCAGCAATCGCCAGCTGGTGCCTTGCGACCTGCCAGCCTTGATCGACCAGGCGGTAGAAATCGCCAGCAACGACTTCGACCTGACCATCGGTTTCGACTTCAAAGGCCAAGCCATTGTCCGCCAGTTCGACCCTGAGCTGGGGCCGGTACCCTGCACGGCGAACGAGCTTGAACAGGTGCTGCTGAACCTGCTTAAAAACGCGGCTCAGGCCATTCACCAGCGCCAGGATGATCGCGAGCCCGGTCGCATCATCCTGCGCACGCGACTGAATCCACCATGGGCCGAGATCCAGGTCGAAGACAACGGTGTCGGCATGACGGAAGCCGTACGCAAGCGGACCTTCGAGCCGTTCTTCACCACCAAGGAAATTGGCCAGGGCACCGGGCTGGGGCTGTCCGTCTCCTACTTCATCATCACCAATAACCACAAAGGCCAGATGGAGGTGCAGTCAGCACCCGGTCAAGGCACCTGCTTCACTTTGCGCCTGCCCCTGGCAACCCCCACACCGAACCAAAAGATGGAGTCTTGAACATGGGTTTTCGTTTGTCGAAGATCTACACCCGCACTGGCGACAAGGGTGAAACGGGCTTGGGCGATGGCCGCCGAGTACCGAAGGATCACCCACGCATTGAAGCCATTGGCGAAGTGGATACGCTCAACAGCCAGCTTGGCGTGCTGCTGGCAGGCCTTGCGACGGACCCTGCCCTGGCAGAACTGATCGAAGTGCTTTCACCTTGTCAGCATCGACTGTTCGATCTGGGAGGCGAGCTGGCGATGCCCAGTTATCAAGCCTTGAATGACGCGCAAGTGGAATCACTGGAGCAGGTGATCGATCGCTGGAACGATGAACTGGGACCGCTGGAGAATTTCATTCTGCCCGGAGGCTCAGCCTTGGTCGCCCAGGCCCATGTCTGCCGCAGCCTGGCCCGCAGTGCCGAACGACGCTGCCAAGCGCTGAACGCCATTGAGCCATTGACTGGGGTTGGTTTGGCCTACATCAACCGGTTGTCCGACCTGCTGTTTGTAGCAGCACGACTGATTGGGCGGCGCCAGGGCGTGGCCGAGGTGCTGTGGCAGCCTGCAGCCAAACCCTGAGGCGCCAGTCAGCGCCCATCAAGCACGATTCGCAGTGGTTACATCTCGGGCCAGAAGGCCCGAATCCCGGCAACACCCTGCGCACCGCTCTGCCAGGCCCGCTCACGCTCTGCATCGCCAACGCCACCGAGCAGGAACACCGGACGATTGAAGCCCTCGATCAACTGCGAGGCCTGCTCCCAGCCTAATGGCGCGGTATCCGGATGGCTCTGCGTCGCCTGCACCGGCGAGAGGGTGACAAAATCAACCCCCATCTGCTCAGCCAACGCCAACTCTTCGGCGTTATGGCAGGACGCTGCCAGCCAACGGTTCTGGGGGAACGGACGCCCCTTACTGGCGTACTTGCGCAATTGTGTCGCAGTCAGGTGCCAACCGGCCGCCGGGAAGTCGCCCAACCACTCCAACGGCCCCTTGAGCATCAACTGTGCCTTGCCAGCGCAGAGGCCGACAGCATCCACGGCGAGGTCGCGATACTGCGGGTCATACATGTTCGGCGCACGCAATTGCAGCAGCTTTACGCCGCCGGCGATGGCCTTCTGCATACCGCGCAGCAACTGGGACGTTTCCAGGCCGTCTGGGGTAATCAGGTACTCACCAGGCAAACGCGCAGCCGCCACAATCGGCCGGTTGGCTTCAGGGAAGTCGTACTGCGCCAACTCGCGTGGCGCCACCCAGGCCAACGGCTGGCCCTCTGCACCGTGGGGCTCACCGGTAAACGCGGACACCTCCCACACATCCAGCAGCACCTGTTTGTCCGGGTAGTCGTGCTTGACCTTGATCAATGGCCGCGCCGCACTGACGGCAATACCCAGCTCTTCCTGAAGCTCACGGGCCAACGCAGCCTGTACGGCTTCGCCCTCCTCGACCTTGCCGCCCGGAAACTCCCAAAGGCCGCCCTGATGCTGACTATCGGCACGCCGAGCAATCAGCACCCGGCCATCGGTACCGCGAATCACGGCGGCAGCTACATGAATACGTTTCACCGTCCACACTCCGCCAATCCCGCTTTCTGCCAGGCCTGGAAAGCGGGCCACTGGTAAATCGCTTCGATGTAGTTGAGCGCTTCAACCGGCAGTTCAACCCGGTAAGTACGCAGGCGAACCGCCACTGGCGCAAAAAACGCGTCGGCCAGGCTAGGCGTGCCAAACAGGAACGGGCCGCTGGCGGTTGCGGCAGCACGGCACTCGGCCCACAAGGCAACGATACGGTCGATATCCGCCTGGACGTCCGCCGGGGTCGCGTCCAACGCCTGGTCACGGCTCAGGTCGAATGGCATGGTGCCACGCAGGGCAAAGAAACCGCTGTGCATCTGCGCACAGGCAGAGCGGGCCTGAGCACGGGCAGCAACGTCGGTCGGCCACAGATGGGCGTCCGGATGACGCTCGGCCAGGTACTCGGCAATCGCCAGGGAATCGGCGATGGTGCCATGCTCGGACTTGAGCAACGGCACCTTGCCGGTCGGCGAATGCTCGAGCAGGCGGGCGCGGGTATCAGGTTGATTGAGTTTGACGAGTTGCTCGGTGTAGGACGCTCCGGTCAGTTCCAGCGCCAGGGCGGCGCGCAGTGACCAGGAGGAGTAAAGCTTGTCGCCGATGATCAGGTGGTAGCTCATGGTTCGGCTCCAGAAGGTTTGGAGAATGTACCGCCGCTGTCGCCGACCAGGTCGGCTCGCGCTGGAGCCGGCCTGGTCAACGAGTCGATCAGCTCCGGTATTCGGCGTTGATCTTCACATACTCATGGGACAGGTCAGTGGTCCAGATGACCTCGCTGCACTGGCCACGGCCCAACTCGATGCGAATGGTGATTTCTTCCTGCGCCATGACAGCGGCGCCCTGCTCTTCGGTATAGCTGGCACTGCGACCGCCTTTGCTGGCGATGCAGACGCTACCCAGGTAGACGTCGATCAGGCTCACATCCAGGTTCGGCACACCCGCACGGCCTACTGCCGCCAGAATACGGCCCCAGTTCGGGTCGGAGGCGAACAGCGCGGTCTTGATCAGCGGCGAGTGGGCCACTGCGTAAGCAACGTCCAGGCATTCCTGATGATTGCCACCGCCGTTGACTTCAACGGTCACGAACTTGGTCGCACCTTCACCATCGCGAACGATAGCCTGTGCCACCTCCATGCATACCTCGAACACTGCCTGCTTCAACGCCGCGAACAGCGGGCCGCTGGCTTCGGTGACTTCAGGTACTGCGGCCTTGCCGGTCGCAATGAGCATGCAGCAATCGTTGGTCGAGGTATCGCCATCGATAGTAATGCGGTTGAACGACTTGTTCGCGCCGTCCAGCAGCAGGTCCTTGAGCACGTGCGGTGCAACCTTGGCATCGGTGGCGATGTAGCCCAGCATGGTCGCCATGTTCGGGCGAATCATGCCCGCGCCCTTGCTGATGCCGGTCACGGTGACCGTGACGCCATCGTGCTGGAACTGACGGCTCGCGCCCTTGGGCAGGGTGTCGGTGGTCATGATGCCGGTCGCAGCGTTTGCCCAGTTGTTTTCCGACAGATCGTCCAGCGCGGCTTGCAGAGCGCCTTCAATCTTTTCGACCGGCAGCGGCTCGCCGATGACGCCGGTGGAGAACGGCAACACCGCACTGGCATCAACGCCAGCCAACTCGGCCAGCTTGGCGCAAGCGCGCTCAGCAGCCGCCAGGCCCTGTGCACCGGTACCAGCGTTGGCATTGCCAGTGTTCGTCAGCAGGTAACGTACGGTGCCCTGTACACGCTGCTTGGCGAGGATTACAGGTGCCGCACAGAAGGCGTTCAGGGTGAACACACCTGCCACGCTGGAGCCTTCGGCACAGCGCATGACCACGACATCCTTGCGCCCTGGGCGCTTGATGCCCGCCGAGGCGATGCCGAGTTCAAAACCTGGGACCGGGTGCAACGTTGGCAAAGGACCAAGACCAACAGCCATGAAAGCGCTCCTAAAAAAAATACGCCGAGCTCGTTGCCGCGGCGCTTGAGATGGAACAACGCCGCGAAGGCAGGAAGCCTGTCGCGGCGCGGTGTTCAAATGTCAGCGTGTTACCTGGGCGGGATCGTCAGTTGATCTGGCCGTGGCAATGCTTGAACTTCTTGCCCGAACCACACCAGCACAGTTCGTTACGCCCCAGCTTCTGTTCGTTGCGCACCGGCGCAGCGGCAACAGCAACTTCAGCGCCTTCTTCCTGCTCGTCATTCTGCTCCAGACCGGGTGCAGCATCATGCTGGAATTGCATGCGCTGGGCCAATTCCTCGGCTTCGCGGCGCAGACGCGCCTCTTCTTCGATCGGGTCTTCGCGGCGAACCTGAACGTGCGAGAGCACGCGGATGGTATCGCGCTTGATCGAGTCCAGCAGCTCCTGGAACAGGTTGAACGACTCGCGCTTGTACTCCTGCTTCGGGTTCTTCTGGGCATAACCACGCAGGTGGATGCCATGACGCAAGTGGTCCATGGTCGACAGGTGGTCTTTCCACAAGTCATCCAGAACGCGCAGCAGAATCTGCTTCTCGAAGGTGCGCAGGGCATCGGCGCTGGCCTGCTCTTCCTTCTCGTTATACGCCGCCAGCAGCTCGCTCAGCAGGCGCTCGCGCAGGGTTTCTTCGTACAGGTGATCGTCTTCGTCGAGCCACTTCTGGATCGGCAGCTTGACCCCGAAATCGCTGGCCAGAGCTGCTTCCAGACCGGCCACGTCCCACTGCTCGGGCAGCGACTGCGGCGGAATGTGCTGGCTGACGGTGGCATCCAGTACTTCCTGACGGAAGTCAGCGATGGTGTCACCAATGTTGTCAGCAGCCAGCAGGCTGTTGCGCATGTGGTAGATCACCTTACGCTGCTCGTTGGCCACGTCGTCGAATTCGAGCAATTGCTTACGAATATCGAAGTTGCGCCCTTCAACCTTGCGTTGTGCTTTTTCGATGGCGTTGGTCACCATGCGGTGCTCGATCGCCTCACCGGACTGCATACCCAGCGCTTTCATGAAATTCTTCACCCGGTCAGAGGCGAAGATGCGCATCAGGCTGTCTTCCAGCGACAGGTAGAAACGGCTGGAACCCGGGTCACCCTGACGACCGGAACGGCCGCGCAACTGGTTGTCGATACGACGCGATTCGTGGCGCTCGGACGCAATCACGTGCAGACCACCAGACTCGATCACCTGCTGGTGACGCTTCTGCCAGTCGGCCTTGATCTGGGCAACCTGCTCAGGGCTCGGGTTCTCCATGGCCGCCACTTCAACTTCCCAGTTACCGCCCAGGAGAATGTCGGTACCACGACCCGCCATGTTGGTAGCGATGGTCAGCGCGCCCGGACGACCGGCCTGCGCAATGATCTCGGCTTCCTTCTCGTGGTACTTGGCGTTGAGGACCTTGTGGTCGATGCCTTCCTTCTTGAGCAGGTTGGACATGTGCTCAGAGGTTTCAATCGTCGCGGTACCTACCAGTACAGGACGGCCCTGGGCCATGCTTTCCTTGATGTCCGCGATGATGGCAGCGTACTTCTCTTCTGCCGTCAGGTAGACCAGGTCGTTGAAATCCTTACGGGCCAGCGGCTTGTTCGGCGGAATGACCATAACGTTCAGGTTATAGATCTGCGCGAACTCGAACGCCTCGGTATCAGCAGTACCGGTCATGCCGGACAGCTTGGTGTACAGACGGAAGTAGTTCTGGAAGGTGGTCGACGCCAGGGTCTGGCTCTCGGCCTGAATATTCAGGTTTTCCTTCGCTTCGATCGCCTGGTGCAGGCCTTCGGACAGGCGTCGGCCCGGCATGGTACGACCGGTGTGCTCGTCAATCAGCAGGACCTGGCCGTCCTGGACGATGTACTCGACGTTGCGATGGAACAGCTTGTGCGCGCGCAGGCCGGCATAAACGTGGGTCAGCAGGCCCAGGTTGTGGGCCGAGTAAAGGCTTTCGCCCTCGGCCAGCAAGCCAACCTGAGAAAGCATCTCTTCGATGTACTGGTGACCGGCTTCGTTGAGCTCGACCTGACGGCTCTTCTCGTCGATGCTGAAGTGACCGGCCTGGGTGACCTGGCCTTCGACTTCCTCGATGTGCTGCTTGAGGCGCGGGATCAGCTTGTTGATCTCGATGTACAGCTTGGAGCTGTCTTCCGCCTGACCGGAGATGATCAGAGGGGTACGCGCTTCGTCGATCAGGATGGAGTCGACTTCGTCGATCACGGCGAAATTCAGCTCACGCTGGAATTTCTCTTCCATGCTGAACGCCATGTTGTCGCGCAGGTAGTCGAAACCGAATTCGTTGTTGGTGCCGTAGGTGATATCGGCAGCATAGGCCGCACGCTTCTCTTCCGGCGGCTGAAACGGTGTAACCACACCGACGGTCAGGCCGAGGAACTCATACAGCGGGCGCATCCAGTTGGCATCGCGACGGGCCAGGTAGTCGTTGACCGTGACCACGTGCACGCCCTTGCCAGACAATGCGTTGAGGTAGACGCCCAGGGTTGCGACCAAGGTCTTGCCTTCACCGGTACGCATTTCTGCGATCATGCCTTCGTGCAAGGTCATGCCACCGATCAACTGCACGTCGAAGTGACGCATCCCCATGACCCGCTTACCGGCCTCGCGAGCAACCGCGAAGGCTTCAGGCAGCAGATTGTCCAGGGTCTCGCCTTTGGCCAGGCGCTCTTTGAACTCGGCGGTCTTGCCGCGTAGTTGCTCATCCGAAAGGGCCACCATCTGCTCTTCGAAGGCATTGACGATCTGTACCGTCTTGAGCATGCGTTTGACTTCACGCTCATTCTTGCTTCCAAAAAGTTTCTTTAACAAAGGCGCAAACATATCGGCAGGATCTTCCACACGTAGGGATGGAGGGCGGCCCCGTGAGTCGCCCGTGCAGCCCTTATGGCCGCATGCGAACGAGCATTCTACCCGGAAACGATGGAGAGGAAAGTGGCGTTGTTTTCCACAGTGCTGGCACAGCGCTTTGACGGGGCTTTCCTAAAATAAGGGCTTTTTCGTCAGTTTCAACCCATAACTGCGACAAGACTGCATTTACAGCGCCTCTAACGCGGTCAGCGCAGGGCGATCTGGTAAGCTATGGGCTCTGTAACCTCAGGTAACCAACCATGGCTTTTCGCCCCCTGACTGCACGCGCGCCAGCCATTTTGCTGCGCGAGGCGCGGCCTCTGAAGGCTCTGCTCAACCAGGCACAACGCCTGGCACACTTGCAGCGCCTGGTGGAAAGCCAGTTGCAACCCGCAGCACGCGAGCATTGCCACGTCGCCTCCTGGCGCGAAGGGACACTGCTGCTGATCGTCACTGACGGTCATTGGGCGACCCGCCTGCGGTATCAACAAAAACGCTTGCAACGCCAGCTACAGAGCCTGGAAGCGTTCTACAACCTGAACCGAATCCTGTTCAAGGTGCAGCCCCCCACCACCGCACCCAAAGCCCACGGGCACCCGCTCGATATCTCCAACCGGGCCGCCGAAAACATTCAGGCGACAGCCGAGGGCATCAGTGATCCAAAACTGCGCGCTGCGCTGGAGCGCCTGGCCAGTCACGCCAAGGACAAAAATCCCGCGCACGACTGAACGGCACGCATAAAAAAGGCCACCCGAAGGTGGCCCCAAAAACTAAAGAAGAGAGTGTTCGTACTTACACTGCCGCAACCGGACGCATGTAAGAGATCGGCGCCGTACTGGCATCTTCGAAAGTCACCACTTCCCAAGCGTCTTTTTCCTCAATCAGCTTGCGCAGCAGCTGGTTGTTCAGCGCGTGCCCGGACTTAAAGCCACGGAACTCGCCAATCAGGCTGTTGCCCAGCAGGTAGAGATCACCGATGGCGTCTAGGATCTTGTGTTTGACGAACTCGTCTTCGTAGCGAAGACCGTCTTCGTTCAACACGCCTTCCTTGTCGACGACGATGGCGTTTTCCACGCTGCCGCCGAGTGCGAGGTTATGCTTGCGCAGGTACTCGATGTCGCTCATGAACCCGAAGGTACGGGCGCGGCTGACTTCCTTCACGAACGAGGTGCTGGAAAAGTCCACGCTGGCGCTTTGGGTACGGTTGCGGAATACCGGGTGATCGAAATCGATCTCGAAACTCACCTTGAACCCGTCGAATGGCAGGAAAGTAGCGCGCTTGTCGCCGTCTTCCACTGTCACTTCGCGCAGGATGCGGATGAACTTCTTGGCTGCGTCCTGTTCTTCCAGGCCGGCAGATTGAATCAGGAATACAAAGGGCCCAGCGCTACCGTCCATGATCGGCACTTCGGACGCGGAGAGCTCGACGTAGGCGTTATCGATGCCCAGGCCAGCCATGGCCGAGAGCAGATGCTCTACCGTATCTACCTTGGTATCGCCGTTGACCAGCGTCGTCGACATAGTGGTCTCGCCAACATTTTCCGCGCGGGCAGGAATCTGCACCACGGGGTCGAGGTCGGCGCGGCAAAATACGATGCCGGTATCCACAGGGGCGGGTTTGAGGGTCAGGTAAACCTTTTCCCCGGAGTGCAGGCCGACACCTGTGGCACGGATAATATTCTTCAGGGTGCGTTGTCTAATCATGGCATTGGCCGCTTCAGCGCAAATTGCGAACTGGTATCAACAAAGGCTGGGGATAATAGCAGACCCGGCCTTTGCTGAACACCAATCACCCTTATACCCCTGATAAATTTCATTAATCAGCCTGACGACGCAGGAATGCCGGGATGTCCAGGTAATCCAGATCGTCTTGTGGGTTGAGTTTAGCAGCCGCTGCAGCACCGGCATGAGCCTGATTGCGCATTACAGTCGGGCGCTCCAGATCACGGTAGTTAACCGATGGTTGCTCGGCACGCACTGGCGCAGGTGCAGGGGTCTGCACGGACGCGGTCTGCATGGTGTTGTCGATAACCTTGACCGGCTTCTCGATTTTCGCACCCAGGCCGGTAGCCACTACGGTAACGTGCAGCTCGTCACGCATGTCCGGATCGATAACGGTACCGACCTTGACCATGGCGTGATCGGACGCGAACGCCTCGATGATGCTACCCACATCGGAGTATTCACCCAGCGACAGGTCAGGACCTGCGGTGATGTTCACCAGGATGCCACGGGCGCCCTGCAGGTTGACGTCTTCGAGCAGCGGGTTGCGGATGGCCGCTTCCGTGGCTTCGCGAGCACGGTTCGGGCCGCTGGCGCAGCCAGTACCCATCATCGCCATACCCATTTCGCTCATCACGGTGCGCACGTCGGCGAAGTCGACGTTGATCATGCCTGGGCGCTTGATGATGTCGGAGATACCGCGAACAGCCCCTGCCAGCACGTCATCGGCCTTGGCGAACGCCGACAGCAGGCTGGCGTCTTTACCCAGGATGGTCAGCAGTTTCTCGTTGGGGATGGTGATCAACGAGTCGACGCTGTCAGCCAGCGCGCGAATGCCTTCGTCGGCAATCTGCATGCGCTTGCGGCCTTCGAACGGGAACGGCCGGGTGACCACGGCAACGGTGAGGATGCCCAGCTCCTTGGCCACTTCGGCGATGATCGGCGCCGCACCGGTACCGGTACCACCACCCATGCCCGTGGTAATGAACACCATGTTGGTGCCCTGCAGTACTTCAGCGATGCGCTCACGGTCTTCCAGTGCCGCCTGACGACCGACTTCAGGATTGGCACCAGCACCCAGGCCCTTGGTCACGCCAGTACCCAGTTGCAGGATGGTGCGCGCGCCGATGTTTTTCAGCGCCTGAGCATCGGTGTTGGCGCAGATGAACTCGACGCCTTCGATGTTGCTCTTGACCATATGATTGACGGCGTTGCCACCGCCGCCACCGACGCCGATCACTTTAATGACCGGACTTTGCGGGACGTTGTCTACGAGCTCGAACATTTTCCCTCTCCTTACAGTTCTCTAGTTTTTTGCGCCTACTACTACTGCTTTGAAACTTTAAAAGTTGCCCTGCACCCAACGCTTCAAGCGTTCCAGCACGGGTGCCTTCGGTTCATCGCCATAGCTGTTGCTGTTAATACCGGTCAGGGTCACGCCGTCGGACTGCTTTTGCAGCCCGTAGGTCAGCAGGCCCACACCGGTGGAATAAATCGGGTTGCGGACCACATCACTGAGGCCGCGAACGCTGTGCGGTACACCCAGGCGTACCGGCATGTGGAAAATCTCTTCCGCCAGCTCTACAGCGCCTTCCATCTTCGAGGTACCGCCGGTCAGGACGATGCCCGCGGGCACCAGGTCTTCGTAACCGCTACGACGCAGCTCGGCCTGGATCAGGGTGAACAGTTCGTCGTAACGTGGCTCGACCACTTCAGCCAGCGCCTGACGCGACAGTTCACGCGGAGGACGATCACCCACGCTCGGCACCTTGATGGTTTCACCTGCACCGGCGAGCTTGGCCAGGGCGCAGGCATAGCGAATCTTGATTTCTTCGGCGTACTGGGTCGGGGTACGCAGGGCCATCGCGATGTCGTTGGTCACCTGGTCGCCCGCAATCGGGATCACTGCGGTATGACGGATAGCGCCTTCGGTGAAGATGGCGATATCGGTAGTGCCACCACCGATGTCCACCAGGCACACGCCCAGCTCTTTCTCGTCATCGGTCAGTACCGAATAGGCCGAGGCCAGTTGTTCGAGAATGATGTCGTCGATTTCCAGGCCACAGCGACGTACACATTTCTCGATGTTCTGGGCGGCATTGACCGCGCAGGTCACCACGTGAACCTTGGCTTCCAGACGCACCCCGGACATACCCAGCGGCTCGCGTACGCCTTCCTGGTTATCGATCACGTAGTCTTGCGGCAGGGTGTGCAGGACGCGCTGATCGGCAGGGATGGCCACGGCCTGGGCAGCGTCCAGGACGCGTTCAAGGTCGGCGGCACTGACTTCACGGTCGCGAATGGCAACGATACCGTGGGAGTTCAGGCTGCGGATGTGATTGCCGGCAACGCCAACGAATGCCGAGTGAATGCGGCAACCGGCCATCAGTTGGGCCTCTTCAACCGCGCGCTGAATCGACTGTACGGTCGACTCGATGTTCACGACTACGCCCTTCTTGAGGCCGCGCGATGGATGCGTACCGATCCCGACGATCTCCAGGGTACCGTCAGCCGCGACCTCGCCCACCAGCGCCACCACCTTGGAGGTGCCAATGTCCAGCCCGACGATCATTTTGCCGCTATGCGCATTTGCCATGGTCCTGCCTCTCTCTAATTCTTCGCAACGGCGGGTTGGGCCGTCGTCGGTGCATTCGGTTCCCGCCAGCCGACGGCCAGGCCGTTGGCATATCGCAGATCAATGCGGGCGATGTTGGTGATCTGCTCTTTGAGTGTCTTGTCGTAAATGGCAATGAAACGGCGCATTTTTTCCACCAAGTGGTCGCGTCCCAGCAGCAGCTCGATACCCGGACCGGCACTGCCAGCGCCCGTGGTCAGGAACCAGCTGCCACGTTCACGCAATTCCAGTCGAGCGATCGAGAAACCCATGGGCCGCAACATCTGGTTCAAAATCTGATACTGCTGCATCACTTGTAACTGCGCCCGCTGCGGCCCGATCAGCTGCGGCAGGTGCTCATAGTTGGCCAGCTCGCGCGGGGCAAAGGCCTGGCCCTTGTTGTTGAGCAGGGCATCATCCCCCCAACGCGCAATCGGCAACTGCTCTTCCAGGTGGATCACAACCTCATCCGGCCAGACGCGGCGGACTTCGGCGCGAGCGATCCAGGGCATTTGCTCCAGCTCGGCGCGCATGCTCGCCAGGTCTACGGTAAAGAAGCTCGCCGCGACATAAGGCGCGATTCGCTGCTGCACCGCCTGCTGGCTGATGTAACTCAGGTCACCCTGTACGGCGATCTTGGTAATCGGCCGATCGGCGTACGGCATCAGGCGTTGCGCGCCCTCGTAGGCACCGAAACCGGCGACCACCAGCAATACCGGCCACAGCAGACGCTTGAAAACACTGAACCTTGCCTTGGGCAGGCGCGCCGACAGTGGCTCCTTGGCCACCATCCGGCTGGCACCACGCGGCACCGGCTTGCGGCCGGTGGCGGGTTGCTGATGACGTAACATCGCGCCTTGCATGGGCTTAACCTCGCGCCTCAACGCTAGCGGCCAGGATTGCCAGCACCAACTGCTGGAAGTCCAGGCCGGCTGCGCGAGCCGCCATCGGGACCAGGCTGTGATCAGTCATGCCTGGTGCGGTATTGACTTCGAGCAGCCAGAACCGGCCCTGCTCGTCCTGCATCACATCAACCCGGCCCCACCCTGCGATGCCGATGGCTTCGCAAGCACGGGCGGTAAGGTCGATCAGTTCCTGTTCCTTGGCGCTGTCCAGGCCGCAGGGAATGCGGTACTGGGTATCGTTGGCCAGGTACTTGGCGTCGTAGTCGTAGAACGAGTGCGGCGTACCCAGGGCGATCGGTGGCAGCACCTTGTCGCGCAACACGGCCACGGTGAATTCCGGCCCCTGAATCCACTGCTCGACCAGCACTTGAGCGTCATAACGGGCAGCGTCCTTCCACGCCACGATGAGCTCGTCACGGCTGTGCACCTTGGCCATGCCGATGCTCGAACCCTCATGGGCAGGCTTGACGATCAGCGGGAAGCCCAGGGCCGACGCCGCGGCCACACAGTCGGCTTCGCTGGCCAGCACGGCATGGCGCGGGGTTGGAATACCCAGGCTCTGCCAGACCTGCTTGGTCCGCAATTTGTCCATGGCCAGGGCCGACGCGAGAATGCCGCTGCCGGTGTAAGGAATGCCCAGGCACTCCAACAGGCCTTGCATGCTGCCATCTTCACCGCCGCGGCCATGGAGAATGATGAACGCGCGGTCGATCTTCTCGTTCTGCAGACGGCTGAGCAGATCGTCACCAACGTCAATGGCAACCACGTCGACGCCGGCAGACTGCAGCGCGTCAATGACCGCGGCACCCGACTTGAGCGAGACCTCACGCTCAGCGCTCTTGCCGCCATAGAGCACGGCAACCCGACCGAAATCCTTCGGTGCGATGTGTGAATGCAGTTTCGAATAGTCGTTAACAGTCATTTCGATTTCCCTTCGCTGGCTGCAGCACTCGCGAACAACGGGCTCTTCAGCAATTGTGGGGCCAGGCCACCGATATCACCTGCCCCTTGGCACAGCAGGATGTCGCCGGCACGCAGCAGAGGTTTGACCAGCGGCGCCAGTTCGATGCCGCGCTCGATGTAGATCGGGTCGAGTTGGCCGCGCTGGCGAATGCTGTGGCAAAGCTGACGGCTGTCGGCGCCGGGGATCGGCTCCTCTCCAGCGGGATAAACCTCCATCAACAGCAGCACGTTGGCATCGGCCAGTACCTGCACGAAATCGTCGTAGAGGTCGCGGGTGCGGCTATAACGGTGCGGCTGGTACACCATCACCAGACGGCGCTCCGGCCAACCACCGCGCACGGCCTTGATCACGGCAGCCACTTCAGTCGGGTGATGGCCGTAGTCGTCCACCAGCATCACGCTGCCGCCGTCCACTGGCAGCTCGCCATAGACCTGGAAGCGTCGACCAACACCCTGGAAGCCCGAAAGCCCCTGGACGATGGCCTCGTCGGTGATGCCTTCATCGGTCGCGATGGCGATGGTTGCCAAGGCGTTGAGCACGTTATGGTTACCCGGCATGTTCACCGAGACATCCAGCGGCTCGCGGTCACGACGCAGCACGGTGAAGTGCGTCTGCATGCCCGACTGGCGAATATTGATTGCCCGTACGTCAGCTTCTTCGCTGACGCCGTAAGTGAGGGTCGGGCGTTTGATCAGCGGCAGAATCTCACGTACCACCGGGTCGTCCAGGCATACCACTGCCAAGCCATAGAACGGCAGGTTGTGCAGGAACTCGACAAAGGTTTTCTTCAGTTTGTTGAAGTCACCCTCATAGGTCGCCATATGGTCGGCATCAATGTTGGTGACCACAGCCACCAGCGGCTGCAAGTGCAGGAAGCTGGCGTCGCTCTCATCGGCTTCGGCGATCAGGTAGCGGCTGGTGCCCAACTGGGCGTTGGTACCGGCTGCATTCAGACGACCACCGATGACAAACGTCGGGTCCAGGCCACCTGCGGCGAACACCGAGGCCAACAGGCTGGTCGTGGTGGTCTTGCCGTGGGTGCCGGCAACGGCAATACCGTGACGGTAGCGCATCAACTCGGCGAGCATCTCGGCACGCGGCACCACGGGAATACGACGCTCCAGGGCCGTAGCGACTTCAGGGTTGGCTGTATTGACCGCGCTGGAGACCACCAGCACATCGGCGCTGGCAGCGTTCTCGGCGCGGTGGCCGATGAAGATCTCGGCGCCGAACGACAGCAGGCGCTCGGTGACCGGCGAAGCCTTGAGATCAGAACCCGAGACCTGATAACCCAGGTTCAACAGCACTTCGGCAATGCCGCACATCCCCACACCGCCAATACCGACGAAATGGATACGACGGATACGGCGCATTTCAGGTTGAGGCATGGCTTTGCGATTCTCAACCATGGGCCACCTCCAGGCAGATATCGACCACGGTGCGGGTGGCAGCGGGCTTGGCCAAGCGCCGTGCGGTGCTGGCCATCGTGTTGAGTTTTTCCGGTTGCATCAGCACCTCGTTCAGGCGTTCAGCGAGCTGCGCTGCGCCAGTTGTCGCTTGTGGCATCAGGAAGGCGGCGCCTTCACGAGCCAGATAATGGGCGTTATGGGTCTGGTGGTCGTCGATTGCGTGGGGCAATGGCACCAGCAACGACGGCAGTCCTGCTGCCGCCAGCTCACTGACCGTCAACGCACCTGCACGGCACACCACCAGATCAGCCCAGCCATAGGCCTGGGCCATGTCCTTGATAAAGGGCTCTACCTGAGCCTCGACCCCCGCTTCGCGATAGCGCTCGGCAGTGATCTGATCATGCTGTTTCCCGGCCTGATGGAACACTTTCGGGCGGATTGGTTCCGCAACCAGCGCCAATGCCTGGGGCAACAATTTGTTCAAAGGCTCGGCACCCAGGCTGCCGCCGAGGATCAAGAGGCGCGGACGGCGACCGGCCAGCGGTTCGCGCACCGGTTCCAGGAACAACTCACTGCGCACCGGATTGCCGGTGGTACGACGTTTTTCCGAAGCGGCGAAGGTGTCCGGGAACGCTTCGCAGACACGCGCAGACAGCGGCACCAGCAAACGATTGGCCGTCCCCGCACGAGCGTTCTGCTCGTGAATCACCAGTGGCACGCCACAGAGCTTCGCCGCAACGCCGCCCGGGCCGGTGACATAGCCGCCGAAACCCAGTACGCATACCGGCTTGAGCCGACGAATCACCTGGCGCGCCTGCAACACGGCCTTGAGCACCGTGAACGGCGCCTTGAGCAGCGACAGCTTGCTCTTGCCACGCAGGCCACTGACATTGATCAGGTGCAGCTGCAGCCCAGCCTGAGGAACCAGTTCGTTTTCAATGCCTCGCGGCGTTCCCAGCCAATGCACGGTGTAACCGCGTGCCTGGAACTCCCGGGCACAGGCCAGCGCAGGGAACACGTGGCCCCCAGTGCCGCCCGCCATGATCAAGACGTTCTTGCCATTAGCGGCCATGATTCGGCTCCTCGGCAAAATCGCTTTCATCGAATTCGTGCTCTTCACTGCCCAGGTGGGTTCGACTCTCCCACTCGATTCGCAGCAGCAACCCCACACAGGCACAGCAGATCACCAGGGAACTGCCACCGTAACTGAGGAACGGCAACGTCAGGCCCTTGGTCGGCAGCAGGCCGACGTTCACCCCGATATTGATCAAGAATTGACCGATCCACAGGAAGGCCAGGCCGAACGCCATGTACGCGGCAAAGAACTGCTTGGCCTTCTCGGCCCACAGACCGATGTACAGCGACCGCACCGTAACAAACAGGAACAAGGCAACGGTCGCCAGCGAGCCAACGACGCCCAGTTCTTCAGCCAGCACCGAAAACACGAAGTCGGTGTGCGCTTCAGGCAGGTAGAACTGCTTCTGTACGCTGTTGCCCAAGCCGACACCAAACCACTCGCCACGACCAAACGCAATCAGCGCCTGCGTCAGCTGGTATCCCGAACCGAACTGATCGGACCACGGGTCGGTAAAAGTAATCAAACGCGCCATCCGGTAGGGCTGAGCCTGTACCAGAACAAACACGGCTCCGACCGCCAGCACCACCATCAGACTGAAGCGGAACAACCCAACACCGCCAAGGAACAGCATCGCTGCAGCCGCCCCCATCATCACGACGGTGGCACCGAAGTCAGGCTCCATCAGCAACAGGCCGGCCATCGGCAGCAAAACAATGAATGGCTTGAAAAAGCCCATCCAGCTTTCGCGTACCTCTGTCTGACGTCGTACCAGATAGCCGGCGAGGTAGATCACCACGAAAACCTTGGCAATTTCCGACGGCTGCACGTTGAAGAAGCTGAAGCCGATCCAGCGCATCGAACCGTTCACTTCTCGGCCAATGCCTGGCACCAGCACCAACACCAACAGGCCAAAGGCACCCACCAGCATCAGGAAGCCCATGCGTTGCCAGGTGGCAATCGGCACCATTATGGTCACTACGCCAGCGCCCAAGCCCAGCAGCACGTAAACCAGGTGACGGAACATGTGGTACAGCGGTGTGCCCGATTGCGCCGCCGCCACTTCCGAGGAAGCCGAGGTGATCATCACCAGACCCAGGCCCAACAAGGCCAGGCAACCGGCAAGCAACGGGAAGTCGAGGTCGATACCTCGCCCGGTGATCAACGGTGATGGGTAGGGCTTGATGATGCCAAAGATCATGAAAGCCCCTCCACCGCGTGGGCGAACAGACGCCCACGCTCTTCAAAGTTCTTGAACATGTCGAGGCTGGCGCAGGCGGGTGACAGCAACACGGCATCACCCGGACGGGCCAGCGCTGCGCATTGCTGGACGGCTTCGTCCAGGGTCTTCACACGAATCAGCGGCACGCTGTCGCCCAAGGCCTGGGCCAGCAATTCGGCATCGCGACCCAGCAGCACCACAGCGCGACAATGGGCTGCTACCGGAGCACGCAGGGCGCTGAAGTCTGCACCCTTGCCATCACCGCCAGCCACCAGCACCAGCTTGCCGTCGATATCGGCGCCCAGGCCTTCGATAGCGGCCAGGGCTGCACCGACGTTGGTCGCCTTGGAGTCGTCGTACCAGTTCACCCCGTCACGCTCACGCAGCCACTGGCAACGGTGTGCAAGGCCGGTAAAACTGCGCAGGCTGCTCAGCATGGCATCGAACGGCAGGCCAACAGCATGGCCCAGCGCCAGCGCGGCCAGGGCATTGGACTGATTGTGAGCGCCGCGAACCTTCAGCTCACGTACCGGCATCAGGTTCTGGAATTCAAAGGCCAAGTACTTCTCGCCATTCTCCTCACGCAAACCGAACGCCCTGAAATCCGGGGCATTCAAACCGAAGGTCCAGCAGGTCTGGCCCTCGGTCAGCAGGGGACGGCTCAGGGCATCCTGGCGGTTGACCACAACCTGACGCGCGCCGCGGAAAATCCGGTGCTTGGCCAGGTGATACGCCGGCAGGCCGCTGTATCGGTCCATGTGGTCTTCACTGATGTTCAGCACGGTCGCCACTTCGGCGTTGAGCTGATCCGTGGTTTCCAGCTGAAAGCTGGAAAGCTCCAGGACATACAGTTCAACGTCGTCGCTCAACAGGTCCAGGGCGGGGGTACCCAGGTTGCCACCCACCGCGACACGCTTGCCGGCTGACGCAGCCATCTCCCCGACCAGGGTGGTCACCGTGCTTTTGGCATTGGAGCCGCTGATCGCGACAATGGGTGCCTTGGCATTGCGGGCAAACAGTTCGATATCACCCGACAGTTTCACGCCACGGGCAGCCGCCTGTTGCAATGCAGGTGTCGCCAGGGCAAGGCCCGGGCTGACATACAGTTCGTCAGCGCGGCAAAGAAAGTCCACATCCAGTTCGCCGCAACGTACTTCCACCTGTGGGTAGTCGCGCCGCAGCGTTGCCAGCTCCGGCGGGTTCTCGCGCGTATCGGCGACCGCAAACGCAACGCCCCGGCTCGCCAGGAAGCGAACCAGGGACATGCCGCTCTTGCCGAGGCCGACAACAATGCGGAAGTGGTCAGAAGCGATCAGTGACACGCGTGTCTACCTCAGTTTCAGGGTGGCAAGGCCAATCAGCACCAGAATCACGGTGATAATCCAGAAACGGACGATCACACGCGGCTCGGGCCAACCCTTGAGTTCAAAGTGGTGGTGGATAGGCGCCATGCGGAACACACGACGACCGGTCAATTTAAAGGACGCCACCTGGATGACCACCGACAGGGTCTCCATGACGAAAATGCCGCCCATGATGAACAGCACGATCTCCTGGCGGACGATCACGGCAATGGTGCCCAGTGCAGCACCCAGTGCCAGCGCGCCGACATCACCCATGAAGACCTGAGCCGGATAGGTGTTGAACCAGAGGAAACCCAGGCCCGCACCGATCAAGGCGCCACAGAACACGATCAGCTCGCCAGAGCCCGGTACATAAGGAATCAGCAGGTATTCAGCAAACTTCACGTTACCCGACAGGTAGCAGAAGATACCCAAGGCGCCGCCAACCATCACCGTGGGCAGAATGGCCAGGCCATCGAGGCCATCGGTCAGGTTGACCGCGTTACTCGAACCGACGATCACGAAATAGGTCAGCACCACGAAGCCAATGCCCAACGGAATGGTGACATCCTTGAGCATCGGTACGATCAGCGTGGTCTCGACGCTGGTCGGTGCCGTCATGTACAGGAAGATCGCAGCGCCCAGGCCGAACACCGATTGCCAGAAATACTTCCAGCGGCTTGGCAGGCCACGCGAATTCTTTTCAATCACCTTGCGGTAGTCGTCAACCCAACCAATGGCGCCAAACAGCAGCGTGACGATCAGCACGACCCACACATAACGGTTGCTCAGGTCGGCCCAAAGCAGCGTACTGATGGCAATGGCCGACAGGATCAAGGCACCACCCATGGTCGGGGTACCGGACTTGGACAAGTGCGATTGCGGGCCATCATTACGCACCGCCTGACCGATCTGGCGAATCTGCAGCGTGCGGATCATCCAGGGCCCCAAGCACAGGGCCAGCGACAACGCCGTCAGCACACCCAGAATCCCGCGCAGGGTCAGGTACTGAAAGACCGCGAAGCCTTTGTAGAACTGTTGCAGATACTCGGCCAACAGCAGCAGCATTAATGTTTCTCCCCGCTGGAACCGCACAAGGCCGCCACGACGTTTTCCATCGCAGCGCTGCGCGAACCCTTGATCAAAATGGTGGTATTGCCAGCCTGCTCGCCACGAACGGCTTCGATCAGGTCGGCTTGAGTAGCGAAGTGGCGGGCATTGATGCCAAACGCCTTAACAGCGTGAGCCATCATTGGCCCTACGGCATAGAGTGCCGAAACCTTGTCTTTGGCGTAGTCGCCCACCTGCCGATGCCCTTCCTCGGCCCACTGGCCCAGTTCGCCAATATCCCCGAGCACCAGAACAGTGCGCCCGGAAAAGCCGGCGAGTATATCAACGGCAGCACACATGGAGGTGGGGTTTGCGTTGTAAGTGTCATCGATCACCCGAACGCCATTTGCAGCCATCTGTACCACGGTGCGGCCCTTGACGGGCTGCACGGCATTCAGGCCGGCAACAATACCTTCAAGTGTCAGACCAAAGGCATAGGCGGCAGCGGCGGCAGCCAAGGCATTGCTGACGTTGTGCGTGCCGAGCAGGTTCAACTGCACCCGCGCCGAACCCAGAGGGCTACGCAAGTCGAATGCGGGGCAACCGCGCACATCGCGATCAAGCGCAGTGGCATGGAAATCAGCGGCAGCATTGTTCAGCGCAAAACTGATCACACGGCGATCGCCTGCGCGTTGCTTCCAGGTAGCGAACGCCTTGTCATCAAGGTTGAGGATCGCCACGCCATCCTGATCCAGGCCCTCAAGGATTTCACCTTTGGCTTCAACAATCTTTTCCGGACCGCCAAATTCGCCGACATGAGCCGTACCGGCATTGTTGATCAAGGCGACATGCGGCCGGGTCAGGCCAACGGTGTAGGCGATTTCGCCGACGCGCGAAGCACCCAGCTCAATAACCGCCGCAGTGTGCTCCGAGGCCAACTCCAGCAGCGTCAATGGCGCGCCAAGGTCGTTGTTCAGATTGCCACGGGTGGCCAACACCGGCCCACGGGTGCGCAGGATACTGGCGAGCATCTCTTTAACCGTGGTTTTACCGCTAGAGCCGGTAATCGCCGCGACAGGCTTGTCGAACCGGGCACGGTTCAGCGCACCCAGTTGGCCCAGTGCCAGACGACTGTCGGCCACGATCAGCTGTGGCAAATCAGTACCTGGCACTTCACGCTCGACCAACGCCGCCACAGCACCCTTGGCTGCAACATCGTTCAGGTAGTCGTGCCCATCGAAACGCGGCCCGGTCAGCGCCACGAACAACTGCCCCGGGGTAATTGCACGGCTGTCGATACTGACGCCATTGAACGTGGCATCACTGCCATGCACACGTGCCTGCAATGCTACGGTCAACTCGCTGAGCGACAGTGGCTTAAGCATGAGTAACCTCCCAGGCGCTCAACGCGCGCTCGGCTTCAACCAGATCGGAGAACGCATGCCGCTGGCCATTGATCTCTTGATAATCTTCGTGCCCTTTGCCGGCCAGGACGACGACATCATCGGCCGCCACACTGGCGATCAGTTGGGCGATGGCTTCACCGCGCCCGGCAACGAATTCGACGGCTGTCACGTCATCGAAGCCTGCACGAATGTCCGCAAAAATCTGCTGCGGATCTTCACTGCGCGGGTTGTCGTCAGTGACCAGCACACGATCAGCCAGACGCTCGGCAACCTGCGCCATCAGCGGTCGTTTGCCGCGATCACGGTCACCACCGCACCCGAACAGGCACAACAACTGCCCCTTGGCGTGCGGGCGCAGAGCTTCAAGTACCTTTTCCAAGGCGTCCGGGGTATGTGCGTAATCGACCACCACCAAAGGCCGCTTGCCGCCACCCAGGCGCTGCATGCGCCCAACCGGCCCATCCAGCTCGGGGGTGACCTTGAGAATTTCATCCAGCGGGTAATCCAGCGCCAGCAATGTGCCGACCGCAGCCAGCATATTGCTCAGATTGAAGCGCCCAAGCAGGCGGCTACGCAGGGTACGTTCGCCCTGAGCCGTCACGATCACGGCGCGCACGCCATCATCATCGAAGTGAGCTTCGCGGCAATAAAGCGAGGCCTGGGCATCGATCAAGCTGTAGCTGATAAGACGCGCATCACTGGATTCGGCAGCGAGGCGGCGACCAAAGTCGTCGTCCAGGTTGACCACCCGGCACCGCAGGTTCGGCCAGGCAAACAGGCGTGCCTTGGCAGCCTCGTAGTCCTGCATGCTGCCGTGGTAATCCAGATGATCACGCGACAAATTGGTCATCACAGCAATATCGAACGCAAGGGCTGCGACCCGGCCTTGATCCAACGCGTGAGAGGACACTTCCATGGCCACCGCACGGGCGCCCTGGTTTTTCAGATCGTTGAGCGTGGCCTGTACCGCAATAGGGTCAGGCGTCGTCAGGCGGCCACTTTGCAAAGCACCATAAAACCCGGTGCCCAAGGTGCCGATCAGACCGCAGTGCTGGCCAAGACGGTCCAACGCCTGAGCCACCAACTGAGTCACGCTGGTCTTGCCGTTGGTTCCAGTGACACCCACCAGGTCCAGCAGACGGCTGGGCTCGCCATAGAAACGCCCGGCGATGTCCGACAACTGGGCAGCCAGGCCCTTGACCGGAATCAACGGCACATCCGTGAGCGGCAACACGCTGGCGCCGTCAGCCTCATAGGCAACAGCCGCGGCACCGCGCGCCAGCGCATCGGCAATGTGCTCGCGCCCGTCCACACGCGTACCCGGCACCGCCAGGAACAGATCGCCAGGACGCACGTTACGACTGTCGAGCGTCAGCTCGCGAATCAATGGATCGCGCGAGGCTTGGGCGAACAGCTTACTCAATGGCATTGTCATTATCCGCGCCCTCCTTTGGCGGGCGCAGCATTGACCTGCTGCGGTGGAATAGGTGCCGGCAGGTTGTCCGGCGGAACGTTCATCAAACGCAGGGTGCCCGACATGACCTTGCTGAACACCGGCGCAGAAACCAGGCCACCGAAGTAGCCACCTTTGCTCGGCTCGTCGATGACCACCACGATGGCGTAACGCGGATCACTCATGGGCCCGAAGCCGGCGAACAGGGATCGGTAGGCGTTCTCGGTATAACCTTTGGAACCAATGGTGGCCTTACGGGCCGTACCGCTCTTGCCGCCGACGTGATAGAACGGCACCTGCGCACGGAACACCCCACGCGGCGCTTCGATCACTTGCTGCAGCATGCCTTGAATGGTTTCTGCGGTTTCCTTCGGCACGACCTGGGTTTCTTCAGGTGCCTTGTCGGTCTTGAGAATGCTCAACGGCACCATCTTGCCGTCGTTGGCCAATGCCGCATACGCGTGCACCAACTGCAGCGCGGTAACCGACAAACCATAGCCATAAGACAGCGTGGCGGTCTCGGCCTTGCGCCACTCACGGTGGTTCGGCAAGTTACCGACGCGCTCGCCCGGGAACCCCAGGCCGGTGTACTGGCCCAGGCCCAATTGAGCCATGACGCGATAGATCGCCTCGCCCCCAATATCGAAGGCGATCTTGCTCATGCCGACGTTACTGGAGTTGATCAGGATGCCCGTCAGATCGAGGATCGGGCCTTCGGTCTTGGAAACGTCACGAATGGTGTAACGGCCCAGCTGCAAGGTACCGGGATACACCTCGACCTTGTCGGTCGGCTTCCAGCGTCCGCTTTGCAGCGCCGCACTCATCGACAATGGCTTGACGGTGGAGCCTGGCTCGAACACATCGATGATGGCCCGGTTACGCATCGCAGCGGGGAACATGCTGCGACGGTTGTTCGGGTTGTAGGTTGGCTGGTTGACCATTGCCAGGACTTCGCCAGTCTTCACGTCCATGATCACCAGGCTACCGGCCTTGGCTTCCTGCTCGGCAATCGCATTGCGCAGCTCGCGGGTAGCCAGGTACTGCAGACGCAGGTCAATGGACAACGCCAAGGTCTTCCCTGCCTTGGCGTTCTTGGTTACCTGGATGTCCTTGATAAGTCGGCCACGCCGATCCTTGATCACCTGACGTTTTCCCGGGACCCCGGCCAGCCAGTCATCGTAGGCCAGTTCCACACCTTCCCGACCGTGATCATCAAGGTCGGTGAAACCAACCATGTGCGCAGTTACGTCACCGGCCGGATAGAACCGCCTGAACTCCTCGATGCCGTAGACGCCCGGTATTTTCAGGTCGAGCACAACCTGTCCTTGCTCTGGGGTCAGGCCGCGCACCAGATAAATGAACTCTTTGTTGGCCTGCGCCTCAAGACGCTGGCTCAACTGATTGGGGTCCTGCTTGAGGGCAGCCGCCAACACCGGCCAACGGTCCTTGCCCGCTTGCATCTCCTTCGGGTTGGCCCACAGCGTGGTAACCGGCGTACTGACCGCCAGCGGTTCGCCGTTGCGGTCGGTAATCAACCCACGGTGTGCAGGAATGGGAATATGGCGCAGGCTGCGCGCATCGCCCTGCCCCTTGAGGAAGTCACGGTCGACCACCTGCAAATCGACAATTCGCCAGGCAATGGCACCGACCATCACGGCCAGCAGCGCAAGCACCACGCGAAACCGCCACGGATAAAGCGCACCCTCAAGCTTCATCATGGCACCACCATCCTTACTTCATCGGCGCCAGGAATACGCATTTTCAACTGCTCGCTAGCCAGGCTCTCGATCCGGCTGTGGGCGGTCCAGGTACTTTGTTCAAGGATCAAACGACCCCACTCGGCCTGCGCCTTGTCGCGCTCGTTCAATTCGCCATAGAGGGTGTTAAGCAGTTGACGATTCCAGTGCGCGCTGTAGGACACGGCGATCGCCGAAATGAGCACGCCAATGAACAGCAGCAGCATCAGGAAGCTTCCGCCTGGTAGAGGCTTGGCAAAAAGCTTGCTCACCGCAGCTTCTCCGCAACCCGCATGACCGCGCTACGCGAACGCGGGTTAGCCTTGAGCTCAGCGTCGGAGGCGAACTGCGCCTTGCCGTGCACCTTGATCTTCGGCTCGAAAGGCTTGTGCTGTACAGGCAGGTTGCGCGGCAGGTTATCGGCCTCACCCTTGACCAGTTTGCGCATGAACAGTTTGACGATCCGGTCTTCCAGGGAGTGGAAGCTGATCACCACCAGACGACCGCCGATCTCCAGCATCTCGAGCGCAGCCTCCAGGCCAGCCTCAAGATCACCCAGCTCGTTATTGACGTGAATGCGCAGCCCCTGGAATGCACGGGTTGCCGGGTTCTTGCCCTTCTCCCATGCTGGATTGGCTACCTTGAGCACTTCGGCGAGGTCTGCGGTACGGGTAAACGGCTGCACCTGACGACGCTCGACCACGGCACGGGCCATCCGCTTGGCGAAACGCTCCTCGCCGTACTCCTTGAATACCCGGGCAATTTCCTCTTCGGGCGCAGTAGCAATGAATTCTGCAGCACTGATACCCCGCGAAGGGTCCATGCGCATATCCAGAGGGCCATCGTTCAAAAAGCTGAAACCGCGCTCGGGGTCATCCAGCTGAGGCGAGGAAACGCCCAGATCAAGCAGCACGCCACTGACCTTGCCGGCCAGGCCGCGCGCGGAAACCTCTGCACCCAGCTCGGCAAAACTGCGCTGCACAATAACAAAGCGGCCGTCTTCGGCCGCCAGCGCTTGCCCGGTTGCAATCGCTTGAGGATCTTTATCGAAGCCGAGCAGTCGCCCTTGCGGCCCCAAATGCCGAAGGATCAAACGGCTGTGACCGCCACGACCGAACGTGCCGTCCAGGTAGCAGCCATCGGCGCGTATGGCGAGAGCCTCGACGGCTTCGTCAAGCAGCACGGTGATGTGGTTAAAGCCGCTATCTATAGTCACAGGATCAAATCACGTAGTTCATCAGGCATGGCGCCCGGTTGTTGAATGGCCGCCAGGTCTGCTGCAGCAACAGCATTCCAGGCATCCTCGTCCCACAATTGGAATTTGTTCAGTTGCCCCACAAGCATTGCGCGCTTGTCGAGCTTGGCGTACTCACGCAAACGCGGAGGCACCAGGAAGCGCCCACTGCCATCGAGCTCCAGATCCACCGCATTGCCGATCAGCAAACGCTGCAGGCGACGGTTCTCTTCACGCAATGACGGCAAGGCACGCAACTTGGCTTCAATAATTTCCCATTCATCAAGCGGGTAGACACACAAACAGGGGTCAACGGCATCAATTGTCACGATCAATTGCCCGGAACTGCGCGAATCAAGCTCGTCACGGTACCGGCTCGGCATTGCGAGACGGCCCTTGGCGTCGAGGTTGATAGCGTTTGCTCCGCGGAACACGGCTGCGCTTCCCTAATTGTTTGTTTTTTTGTGCCTGAAAACCCACTTCATGCCACTTTCTGCCACTTGCGCACACTATAGGAATCCGCCCACCACACCGTCAAGGCACCCTTATAGGGAAAACCCTTACAGATCGGAGATTTAGCGCAACATTGGATAATGAAGAGACTTATCGGAGGGATTTTTGACGATAAATTGCGAGCCCACTCAAACGGATGGAGTGCGAACTTAAAGTAGTTTCTCAAGAGTAAGATTTTTTCGGTATTACCAAAGCGAATCTGCTATCGATTCAAGCAGAGGAGGGAAAAAGGTGGAGAGTCGATCTGTAAGCCGGGTTCTGTCGAGGACAGTCATTCCTCTACGACGGCCATCACTGGACGCCTTTAGCAACCTACCCGGTTCCAACGCGGGCCGCGCCATATGGAACCCTATTTGGTCTTGCTCCGAGTGGGGTTTACCTAGCCACGAACTGTTACCAGACGTGCGGTGCGCTCTTACCGCACCTTTTCACCCTTACCGGTACCGAAGTACTTAGGCGG
The DNA here is from genome assembly GCF_053629555.1 of Pseudomonas sp. HLS-6 TE3448. Lineage (NCBI taxonomy): Bacteria > Pseudomonadati > Pseudomonadota > Gammaproteobacteria > Pseudomonadales > Pseudomonadaceae > Pseudomonas > Pseudomonas sp. HLS-6 TE3448. Next base: position 437,800 of record NZ_JBRJIO010000001.1, read on the forward strand.
TTATTTTCTGTGGCACTTTCCGTAGGCTCGCGCCCCCCAGGCATTACCTGGCACTCTGCCCTATGGAGCCCGGACTTTCCTCCCCCCTCTTTTGCAGAACAAAAGAAGGCAGCGACTGTCCAATCGACTCTCCGCCGCGAAGGTTAACGGTTGAAAGGCTCAAGAACAAGCTTAAATAGAAAGAATGGCCAGGTGATATCACTCGCCTTTCTGTTTTTCCAAGGCAACTTGATACAAAACATTCTTGCGTACACCGGTAATTTCCGCAGCCAATGCAGCTGCACGCTTGAGCGGCATTTCTGCAAGCAGCAGATCGAGCACACGCATCGCCTCGGCACTGACGGCTTGCTCATCCTCCGGTGCCACCCAACCGGCAACCAGCACCACGCACTCTCCGCGCTGCTGATTACTGTCGGACTCAACGAAGGCGCGCAACTCAGCCAGCGGCAACCCCTTGAGCGTCTCGAACGTTTTGGTCAACTCACGCGCCAGAAGTGCCGGGCGCTCAGCACCAAACACCGACTCCATATCCTGCAAACACTCGAGGATTCGATGCGGCGCTTCGTAGAAGATCAATGTACGCGGCTCCTCCTTGAGCTGGCTCAGGCGCGCCTTGCGCCCGACAGCCTTGGCCGGCAGAAACCCTTCGAAAATGAAACGATCGGACGGCAAGCCCGCGGCGGACAGCGCCGCAATCAAGGCACACGCGCCTGGGACAGGCACCACCGCAATACCCGCTGCGCGCGCCTGCCGGACCAGGTGATAGCCCGGGTCGGAAATCAACGGCGTACCCGCATCGGAAATCAGCGCAACACTGTCGCCAGCCTGCAAACGGGTAATGAAGCGATTACCCTCGTCACGCTCATTGTGCTCATGACACGCCGCCAAGGGCGTGTTGATCCCGAAGTGCTGCAGCAACCGCACCGAGTGCCGCGTGTCCTCGGCCGCGATCAGCGCCACACTGCTCAGAATCTTCAGGGCGCGCGCACTGATGTCATCCAGATTGCCAATCGGCGTGGCCACTACATACAACGTACCGGCAGTGGAATTGGAAGCACCTGAAACATCGGTCACAGCACACACCCATCATCGAGATCAAAGGCGCCATTGTAGCCCGATCGCCAGCAACAATGCGTAATCAAGACCTGCCTGGCACGAAGCTGAGCGACCTATAGTGAAGGTTTAGCGCCAGCGAGATCGCACCCAAGCAAGCGCTTGGGTACAATTGCAGGTTAATTTGATCGAGTAACAGGACATTTACATGATCGCTAGCCTGCGGCTGCTCTCAGCCCTCTGTCTCGCTGCCCTGCTCGCAGCCTGCGCCAGTTCGCCCTCATCAAGCCTGGGCGAGCTGCCACGCACTCCAGATGCCAGCATCGAGCAACTGCTCGATCAGGCCGCCACCAGCAAGACACCGGAAAAAGCCGCACTGTTGCGCCTGAGCGCGGCAGACCTGGCTCACACGCAAAAAGACAACGCACGCGCCTCGCAGATTCTTGAGCAGGTGCCGCTGGAATCACTCAAGCCTGCCCAACAAGTCTTTGCCAGCACCTTGAGCGCCGAACTGGCGATGGGCCGTAATCAGCCCAAAGCTGCACTAAGCGCCTTGAGCCACCCTAGCCTGGCCCGCCTGAGCGAACTGCCGAAGGAGCAACAGGCACGCACCTACAGCGTGCGCGCGGCTGCCCTTGAGGCCGACGGCCAAACCCTGGCAGCCGCCCAGGAGCGTGTTCAACTGGCACCATTGCTCACAGGCAACGCAGCCAACGCCAACCACGAAGCCATCTGGAGCCTGGTTTCCGCCCTGCCGAGCGAGCAACTGCAGAGCGTCAGCATGGGTAGCGACCCCTTGGCCGGTTGGGCCAGCCTGGCGCTGGCCGTGAAAAACGCAGGCACGCTGGAACAGCAACAGGTCGCCATCGAAACCTGGCGCGGCCAACACAGCGAACACCCTGCTGCCCTGCAACTGCCGTTGCCATTGGTAAAACTCAAGCAACTGGCCAGTCAGCCATTGACCAAAATTGCCCTGCTGCTGCCGCAGGAAGGTCAGTTGGCATCGGTAGCCCGTGCCCTGCGTGACGGCTTCATGGCTGCACACCTGCAAGCCCAGCAAGCCGGCCAGCAACCACCTGCAATCCAGGTGTTCGACAGCTCGCGCCTGACATCCCTGGATGACTTCTATCGCCAGGCACAGGCTGCCGGCGTACAACTGGTGATCGGCCCGCTGGAAAAGCCACTGGTCAAACAACTGAGCACCCGCACCCAACTGCCTATCACCACCCTCGCCCTGAACTACAGCGACGTCGGCCAAAGCAACCCACCACAACTGTTCCAGTTCGGCCTGGCCGCCGAAGACGAGGCACGTGAAGTGTCCCGCCGCGCCCATGCCGATGGCATGCGCCGCGCTGCAGCCCTGGTGCCACGTGGCGAATGGGGCGACCGCGTACTCAAGGCCTTCCGTCAGGACTGGGAAGCCAAAGGCGGCACCCTGATCGCGGCCGAGCATATCGACCAGCCTGTGGCCCTCGCCCAGCAAATCGCCGAACTGTTCCAACTGCGCCAAAGCGAAGGCCGCGCGAAGAGCCTGCAGAGCACGGTAGGCGGTAACGTTTCGGCACAACCGTCACGCCGCCAGGACATCGACTTCATTTTCCTCGCTGCCACCCCGCAGCAGGCCCAGCAAATCAAGCCGACCCTGAACTTCCAGTACGCCGGCGACGTACCCGTGTACGCAACCTCGCACCTGTACAGCGCCTCAGGCGACGTCAACCAGTACAACGACATGAACGGCATTCGCTTCTGCGAAACCCCATGGCTGCTCGATACCGGCAATTCGCTGCGTCAACAGGTCGTTCGCCAATGGCCACAAGCCGGCGGCAGCCTGGGTCGCCTTTATGCCATGGGTATTGATGCGTACAGCCTCGCGCCGCGCCTGAGCCAGCTCAAGGCACTGCCAGACACCCGTATCGAAGGCTTCTCCGGCAGCCTGAGCATGGGCCAGAGCCAGCGCATCGAACGCCAACTGCCCTGGGCGGAGTTCTCCGCCGGCCAGGTCAAACGCTTGCCCGATACACCACGCTAATGCCCGACAGTTCGCGCCAGAAGGCCGGCCAAGCCGCCGAACAGCAGGCCTTGCAGTACCTTCAGGGACAAGGTCTGCACCTGCTGGCGCAGAACTGGCGATGCAAACGCGGCGAGCTTGATCTGGTCATGCTCGACAGCGATACAGTAGTATTCGTCGAAGTTCGTTACCGGCTGCACGCAAGCTTCGGCGGCGCACTCGGCAGTATCGATGCCCGCAAGCAGGAAAAACTGGCGCTGGCCGCCGAACATTTTCTGCAACAGGAAGCACGATGGGCCAGGCACCCTTGCCGATTCGATGTCATTGCCCTGCAAGGTCGCGGCCATGCAGGGCAAGCACTCGAATGGCTGAAAAATGCCTTCGAATGCTAAGCCAGCGCCTGGCAAGGCATCGTTGACCCACCGAACTCAATTTGCTCTTTGCTTCACGGGCTGCACAGTCATGTGCCGGGGTATCCGGCTTCCCGACGCGCCCGGCCAGCCGCCCCACTTAAGGTCACACTGATGGACATGCAATCCCGAATTCGCCAGCTTTTCCAGGCCAGCATCAACACCAAGCAACAGGCGATGGACGTCCTTGCACCTCACATCGAGCAAGCCAGCCAGGTGATGGTCAATGCCCTGCTCAATGAGGGCAAGATGCTCGCATGCGGCAACGGTGGGTCGGCCGGCGACGCCCAGCACTTTTCCTCGGAACTGCTGAACCGCTTCGAACGTGAACGCCCAAGCCTGCCAGCGATCGCCCTGACGACCGACAGCTCGACCATCACCTCGATCGCAAACGATTACAGCTACAACGAGGTGTTCTCCAAGCAGATCCGTGCCCTTGGCCAACCCGGCGATGTGCTGCTGGCAATTTCGACCAGCGGCAACTCGGCAAACATTATTCAAGCGATCCAGGCCGCACATGATCGCGAAATGATTGTCGTAGCTCTGACTGGGCGCGACGGGGGCGGTATGGCTTCGTTGTTGCTGCCAGAGGACGTCGAGATTCGTGTCCCGGCAGACGTCACCGCACGCATCCAGGAAGTCCACCTGCTGGCGATCCACTGTCTCTGCGATCTGATCGACAGCCAATTGTTTGGGAGTGAAGAATGACCGCAAAACGCCTGGGCCTGATGGCCCTGACCTTGTGCCTCGGCCTGAATGCCGGTTGCAGCTCGGTAATTAGCGCCAGCCGCGAAGCCCCGATCGAGGATGATCGCGGCACGCGCACACTCGGCAGCAAGATTGACGACTCACTGATCGAAACCAAGGTGGCGGTGAACGTCGCCAAGGCCAGTCCCGACCTGGACAAGAATTCGCACATTGTCGTAAGCAGCTACAACGGTATCGTGCTGCTGGCGGGCCAGACCCCCCGCGCCGACCTCAAGAGCCTCGCCGAACAGGCCGCAAGCCAGGTTCAACGCGTCAAGAAGGTGCATAACGAACTGCAGGTCATCCAGCCCTCTTCGCTGCTCGCCCGCAACAATGACACCTGGCTGACCACCAAGATCAAAACCCAGATGCTGGCCGATGCCAACATACCCGGTTCGCGCATCAAGGTGATCACCGAGAACGGTATCGTCTACCTCCTCGGCCTCATGACCCAGCAAGAGGCCGCACGCGCAACCAGTCTGGTTCAGGGTGTATCCGGGGTACAGAAGATCGTCAAGCTGTTCGAGTACATCGACTGATCCACAGCCTGACGCACCATCGACTGCCCGGACTCCGGGCATCGCGCACAAAAAAGGCGATCCACCTGGATCGCCTTTTTTGTTACTTGACCACTTTCAAGCTAGGCCGGCCACTTGGGCGCGGCGGTGGATTGTCGGTGTCATCGCCCGATTCATCCTCCCCCTCAAGCTCGTCGTCGTCCACCAGAGGCGGCTCAAGCTCGAACACCATACCCTGACCATTCTCTCGAGCGTAAATGCCCAGAATCGCACCTGTGGGCACGTAGAGGGCATGCGCAACGCCACCAAAGCGACCCTCGAAGCTCACGGCCTCGTTATCCATGTGCAAATGACGCACGGCACTGGGCGAAATGTTCAAGACGATCTGACCATCACTGGCAAAGCCTTGCGGCACCTGTACCGCCGGGTACTCGGCATTGACCAGCATATGCGGCGTGCAATCGTTGTCCACGATCCACTCATACAACGCACGCACCAAATAAGGGCGACTGGAGTTCATAAACGGCTCCTTAAAACCTAACGCATTTCACGTTCAGCAGCGGACAGGCTCGCCTGGAAAGCTTCACGAGCGAACTGGCGCTCCATGTAGTCCAGCAACGGTTTTGCCGGCCGCGGCAATTCAATACCCAACACCGGCAAACGCCAGAGTATGGGCAGTAGACAACAGTCGACCAGACTTTGCTCCTCGCTCAAGAAACAAGGTTTTTCAGCAAACAGCGGAGAAACGCCGGTAAGGCTCTCTCGCAGCTCTTTGCGCGCCTGAGCGCGCGCGCTGTCCTTGCTGCGCGGATCAAGAATCAGATCAACCAACCCACACCAGTCGCGCTGGATGCGGTGTATCAGCAACCGGCTGTTGGCTCGGGCTACCGGATACACCGGCAGCAAGGGCGGGTGCGGATAACGCTCGTCGAGGTACTCCATCACCACGGTCGACTCAAACAACGCCAGATCGCGATCAACCAGTGTCGGCAGACTGCCGTAAGGGTTCACTTCAATCAGCTTTGCCGGCTGCTGACCAGCAGGCACATCAATGATCTGGACACTGACCCCCTTCTCGGCGAGAACAAGGCGTACCCGATGAGAATAGTGGTCAGCGGGGTCGGAGTAGCAGGCTAACCGGTTGGTCACGCCCATGGTGATCCTCCTCGCGAATGTAATTATGAATGGTACAAATGCAAACGCGCCCTGCGGACACCCCTGCGTTGCAGAGGCGCCCCAGGGCGCGTTCAACTACCAGAAACTACTGCGTGATCAGTGCACGTCCTTCCAGTATTCGCGCTTGAGCAGGTAAGCGAATACGAAGAAGAAGGCCAGGTACAGCAGCACGTAAGTACCGATGCGCTGGCTTTCCAGTTTGACCGGGTTGGCCGAGTACGCCAGGAAGGTCACCAGGTTCTTGACCTTCTCGTCGAACTGCTCTTCGTTCAGGGTACCGGATTTCGGCACGATGGTCAGCTGGTCACACGCCTCATGGGTCAACGGCGTACCGGTCAGCGGGTCGAATTGCTTCTTGCCGTCAGTGACGATCTGGACCTGCTTGCAACCGATGACCTGCCGACCCTGCAACCCTACCAGCACGTTAGGCATGCCCACGTTAGGGAACACGGTGTTGTTCACACCCCAAGGACGCGCCTTGTCCTCATAGAAGCCATGCAGGTAGCTGTAGAGCCAGTCAGTACCACGCACCCGGGCAACCAGGGTCAGGTCAGGCGGCGCGGCGCCGAACCAGGCCTTGGCATCGTTGGGCTGCATGCCGACTTTCATGTGATCACCGATCTTGGCACCGGTGAACACCAGCTTCTCGAGCATCAGCTCGTGCGGGATACCGAGGTCATCGGCAACGCGCTCGTAACGCTGGAACTTGGCGCCGTGGCAACCCATGCAATAGTTTGCAAAAGTGCGTGCACCGTCCTGCAGAGCGGCCTTGTCAGTCAGATCGATATCAACCTTCTGCAGCTCGACGGTTTCACCACCGGCAGCAAAGGTCAACGAAGGCATCACTGCCAGAATCAATACTGCAAATAGCTTTTTCATCAGCCAGTCACCCTTTCCGGAACCGGTTTGGTCTTCTCGAGCCTGGTATAGAACGGCATCAGAATGAAGTAGGCGAAGTACAGGAAGGTACATACCTGCGACAGTAAGGTACGACCCGGAGTCGGCGCCAGAACACCCAGCACGCCCAGGATCACGAACGAAATGCAGAACACCACCAGCCAGATCTTGCTCAGCCAGCCTTTGTAGCGCATCGATTTGACCGGGCTACGGTCAAGCCAAGGCAGCACGAACAGCACGGCAATGGCGGCACCCATGGCTACGACACCAAGCAGCTTGTCAGGGACGGCACGCAGAATCGCGTAGAACGGCGTGAAGTACCATACAGGCGCAATGTGCGCAGGTGTCTTGAAGGCGTTCGCCTGCTCGAAGTTCGGCTTCTCGAGGAAGTAACCGCCCATTTCCGGGAAGAAGAACACGATCAGACAGAAGACGAACAGGAAGACCACGACACCGACGATATCCTTGACGGTGTAGTACGGATGGAAAGGAATGCCGTCGAGCGGAACACCGTTCTCATCTTTCAGCTTCTTGATGTCGACACCATCCGGGTTGTTCGAACCTACTTCGTGCAGCGCCAGAATGTGCAGCACTACCAGACCCAGAATCACGATTGGCAGGGCAATCACGTGCAAGGCGAAGAAGCGGTTCAGGGTAATACCGGAGATCAGGTAGTCACCACGAATCCATTGGGTGAGGTCATCACCGATGACCGGGATCGCACCGAACAGCGAGATGATCACCTGAGCACCCCAGTAGGACATCTGGCCCCACGGCAGCAGGTAACCCATGAAGGCCTCGGCCATCAGCGCCAGGTAGATCAGCATACCGAAGATCCACACCAGCTCACGCGGCTTCTGGTAAGAGCCGTAGAGCAAACCGCGGAACATGTGCAGATAGACAACGACGAAAAACGCCGATGCACCGGTAGAGTGCAGGTAACGCAGCACCCAGCCGTATTCAACGTCACGCATGATGTATTCGACGGAGGCGAAGGCCTCTTCCGCCGACGGCGTGAAGCTCATGGTCAGCCAGACGCCCGTGACGATCTGGTTAACCAGCACCAGCAGCGCCAGGGAGCCAAAGAAATAGAAGAAGTTGAAGTTCTTCGGTGCGTAGTACTTGCTGAGATGGTCTTCCCACATCTTGGTCGCGGGGAAGCGCGCATCAACCCAATCCATGAACTTACTCATCACGCTTTCTCCTGATCGACACCGACGACAATGATGTCGTCCGACTCATAAGAGTACGGCGGCACCGGCAGATTGAGCGGCGCTGGCTGAGACTTGTAGACCCGACCCGCCAAATCGTAGTGGGAGCCGTGGCAAGGGCAGAAATAGCCACCCACCCACTTCGGCCCCAGATCGACCGGCGCCACTTCTGGGCGGAACGTCGGGGAGCAACCCAAATGCGTGCAAAGGCCAACCAGCACAAGAATTTCAGGCTTGATCGAACGATTCGACGGATCGACGTAAGCCGGCTGAACCGATGCCTTGGATTCAGGGTCAGAGAGGTCGCCGGCAATCTTTTTCAGGTTGCCCAGAATTTCTTCTGTACGGCGAACGACGAACACGGGCTGGCCGCGCCACTCAGCGATTAGCTGCTGACCTGGCTCGATCTTGGCGATATTGACTTTCACCGGTGCACCTGCGGCTTTCGCCTTGGCACTGGGGAACCATGACCCCACGAACGGGACCGCAGCCCCCACCGCTCCAGCAGCACCTACCACAGACGTGGCTGCTACTAGGAAGCGACGCCGGCCTGCATTGACGCCGTCATTGCTCATTCAGTCCTCTCCCATCAGCTTTGTGGCCTGTTGCAACAGGCATCTACTAAATAATTTCTGAACTGCGTAAAAATTTGCCGAATGGTAATTAAAAGACCCTGCTCTGACAAGGTGATTAGCCCGGCCAAAACCTTGGACCCCTTGCAGTGCTTGACTTGCATCTATGCGGCAAGTTGTCACACCAAAGTCCGACTCATGTATTCAAGACATAAAAAAAGCCCAGTTCCACCTGGAACTGGGCTTTTTTTGAATACTGTAGCGAATTAACGCTTCGAGTATTGCGGACGCTTACGTGCTTTACGCAGACCCACTTTCTTACGCTCGACTTCACGAGCATCGCGGGTGACGTAGCCAGCGCGACGCAGAGCGCTACGCAGGGTTTCGTCGTAGTCCATCAGAGCGCGAGTGATACCGTGACGGATAGCACCGGCTTGACCGCTGACACCACCACCGATAACGGTGACGTAGATGTCGAACTTCTCGGTAGTTTCAGTCAGTTCCAGCGGCTGGCGAACGACCATGCGCGCGGTTTCACGACCGAAGAACGTCTCGAGAGAACGGTTGTTGATGGAGATGTTGCCAGTGCCCGGACGCAGGAAAACGCGAGCGGTTGCGGTCTTGCGACGGCCAGTGCCGTAATTTTGAGTCGCCGACATAATGAACTATTCCGTTAAATCTTCAGTTCTTGGGGCTGCTGAGCAGTATGAGGGTGAGTAGCGCCCGCATAGACTTTCAGCTTACGGTACATGTCGCGACCCAGTGGGTTCTTAGGCAGCATGCCTTTAACCGCGGTCTCGATCACGCGCTCTGGGGCCTTGGCGATCAACTTCTCGAAGTTGATTTCCTTGATACCGCCCGGGAAGCCGGAGTGGGAGTAGTACATTTTGTCCGAAGTTTTGGCGCCAGTCACACGCACCTGCTCGGCATTGATAACGACGATGTAGTCGCCGGTGTCAACGTGAGGGGTGTATTCTGGTTTGTGCTTGCCACGCAGACGGCTAGCGATTTCGGTAGCCAGACGACCCAGGGTCTGACCAGCGGCGTCAACTACGAACCAGTCGCGCTTTACTGTTTCCGGTTTAGCAGTAAAAGTTTTCATTCTTTATAGCCTCAGAGGCCGCCCAGCGAAAATAAGACGGCAGATCTTACTGGATAGTGCGCACCTTGACAAGTCAAGGACACAGCCGCACACGGACGCTATCGGGGGCTCGGGTCAGCGCGTCCAATATTCGGCAGGGTTCTTCGGTACGCGGGGCATCACTTCCGCAGCACAGAGAGGGGCTGAATTATCCAGATTGCGAAAAAAAATTCAACCTGCTTTTATGCTTCTTTTGCCTTGGGAGATGCAAATGGACTACCGTCAACTGGGCCGCAGTGACCTGAACGTAAGCGCCCTGTGCCTGGGCACCATGACCTGGGGCGAGCAGAACAGCCAGGCCGAAGCCTTCGCCCAGATCGAGCGAGCCAAGGCAGCCGGCATCAACTTCATCGACACGGCAGAAATGTACCCCGTGCCCCCACGCCCGGAAACCTATGCCGCCACCGAGCAAATCATCGGCAATTGGTTCAAGCAGCACGGTGACCGCGCCGACTGGGTTCTCGCCAGCAAGGTGGCCGGCCCAGGCAATGGCATCAGCCACATTCGCGACGGCCAGCTGAAACACAACCGCCAACACATCGTTGCTGCACTCGACGACAGCCTCAAGCGCCTGCAGACCGACTGGATCGACCTTTACCAACTGCACTGGCCAGAGCGCAGCACCAACTTTTTCGGCAAGCTGGGCTACCAGCACCTGCCTCATGATCACTTCACCCCGCTGGAAGAAACCCTGGAAGTCCTCGACGAGCAGGTCAAGGCCGGCAAGATCCGCCACATCGGCCTGTCCAACGAAACCCCGTGGGGCACCATGAAGTTCCTGCAACTGGCAGAAAGCCGCGGCTGGTCGAGGGCTGTATCGATACAGAACCCCTACAACCTGCTCAACCGCAGCTTTGAAGTCGGCCTGGCGGAAATTGCCATCCGCGAACAGTGCGGCTTGCTGGCCTATTCGCCACTGGCCTTTGGCATGCTCTCGGGCAAATACGAGAACGGTGCGCGCCCCGCCAAGGGCCGCCTGACGCTGTTCAGCCGCTTCTCTCGCTACTCCAACCCACAGACCGTAGCGGCCTGCAGCCGTTATGTGACGCTGGCCCGCGAGCATGGCCTGGACCCGGCACAAATGGCCTTGGCGTTCGTCACCCAGCAGCCCTTTGTCACCAGCAACATCATTGGCGCCACGTCACTGGAACAACTGGAGAGCAACCTCGGCAGCCTTGAACTCAAGCTGAGTGATGAGCTGCTGGCCAGCATCGAAGCCATCCATCAGGACCAACCCAACCCTGCACCTTGAAGGGCAGTAGCGTACCCGCGGCAAACGCGGGTACGCAGGGTAGACATCACCGGCAAAAAATAAGACGATCCAGCCGGTGATTGACCACTTTCCCCTATAAGAATAACGAAATGATCTTTACCCAACCCTCCGCGTCGCTGCGGCGCGTCAGCATTCTGGCCATCGACAAGGTGTTCGCTTCAACCCTGATGCAGGCCAAGGACTTCTTCCATCTGGCCAGCCTGCGGTATAGCAAGCAACTGGGACTGGGCCTCAAACCCATGTTTGAAACACGCCTGGTCAGCCCCGACGGCAACCCCGTGAACAGCTTTAGCGATGTGCTGATACCGGTAGACGGTGGCCTGGAACAGGCCGATATCATCATCCTGCCGGCGTTCTGGGATGACTTCGATGCCCTGTGTCAGCGCTACCCGCAGATCCTGCCCTGGCTACGTGAGCAACATGCTGCTGGCGCTGTCCTCTGCGGTGAAGCCAGCGGCGTGTTCTGGCTGGCCGAGGCCGGGCTGCTCGACGGCAAGGAGGCCACCACCTACTGGCGTTTTTTCAACACCTTCGCCGAACGCTTCCCCAAGGTCAGCCTCAACCAGGACAAGCACCTGACCGATGCCGACAACCTGTACTGCGCAGGCGGCCCTACCTCAGCCTGCGATCTCTACATCTACCTGATCGAACGCTTCTGCGGCGCCAGCGTGGCCCAGGCAGTGTCCCGCGACATCCTTTATGAAGTACAGCGCAGCTACACGCCGGGACGCATGGGTTTTGGCGGGCAGAAACTGCATCAGGACCTGATCATCCTGCAAATCCAGCAATGGCTCGAAGAACACTTCGCTGACAAGTTTCGCTTTGAGGACGTGGCCCGCAACCACGGCATGAGCATTCGCAATTTCATGCGTCGCTTCCAGGGCGCCACGGGTGACAAGCCGCTGCACTATCTGCAGCGTTTGCGGATCGAAACAGCCAAGGGCTTGCTGTCCGGTACGCGCAAGAGCATCAAGACGATCAGCTATGAGGTGGGGTATGACGATGCGAGCTTCTTCGCACGACTGTTCCGCCAGCACACGGCACTGTCACCAAACCAGTACCGCCAGCAGTTCATGCAAGAAGCTTGAGCGACCGCATCACAGGCAGGCCTGCCTCGCGCAGCACAGGGTGCTCAGCGCGAGGGCAGGCTTTGCCAGCCATGGGCATGACGCTGCTTAAGGACGATGCGCCCGCGCCAGGAACTCGTGGGACTGCATCTCAAGCAAGCGGCTCAGGGTACGCTGGAACTCGAAACTCAAGCGCCCGCCGGTATACAGGTCCTTCAGTTCGACCTCGGCAGAGATGATCAGCTTCACGTTCCGGTCATAGAACTCATCGACCATGTTGATGAAGCGACGAGCGATATCGTCGGTCGCCACGCCCATCTGCTCGACACCACTGAGCAGCACGGCATGGAAGATCTTGCCCAACTCGATGTAATCGTTCTGGCTACGCGGCCCATCACACAGTTCGCGGAAGTCGAACCAGGCCACGTCGTCACAGGTACGCAACGCACGAATTTCGCGGTTCTCGATGACCAGCACGTCATTCTCAACAGCCTGGGTGCATTCCGGCGTCAGGGCGCGGAAACTCTTGCGCAGGCTCTCGTGAGCGGCCTCATCGAGTGGGTAATGGAACAGCTCGGCCTGCTCCAGGTGACGCAGACGGTAGTCGACGCCACTGTCGACGTTGACGATCTCGGTGTTCTGCTTGATCAGGGCAATGGCCGGGAGGAAGCGCGCACGCTGCAGACCGTCCTTGTACAGACCATCAGGGACGATGTTGGACGTTGCTACCAGCGTAACGCCGTTCTTGAACAGTTCTTCCATCAGGGTACCGAGGATCATCGCGTCGGTAATGTCGGAAACGAAGAACTCGTCGAAGCAGATCACCCGCGCCTCTTCAGAGAAACGCTTGGCAATGATCGTCAGCGGGTTTTTCTCGCCCTTGAGGGTTTTCATTTCCTCGTGGACACGCTTCATGAAGCGGTGGAAGTGCGTACGCACCTTCTGCTTGAACGGTAGCGCCTCGAAGAAGGTATCGACCAGGTAGGTCTTGCCCCGCCCTACCCCACCCCAGAAATACAGGCCTTTGACAGGTACCTGCTCTTTCTTGCCAAACAGTTTGCCAAACACGCCTGGCTTGCTGTTCTGCGCCGCGATCAAATCGTCGTACAGGCGCTGGAGGTGACGCACCGCTGTTTCCTGCGCCGCGTCATGGAAGAATTCGGGACGTTTCAGATCTGCTTGATATCGTTCTAGGGGCGTCATAATTCGTTAGCAAGGCAACAAAAGCGGGCCGTCACTGTAGCGACGGCCCCGGTTATTGGCAATCAGACTTCCGATAGCCTGTTTAGTCCTGTTGTGGCTGCAAGGCCACGCGCAAGCTCTCAATGGCCGCATCGCGAGCCGCCCCGTCGCTGAACTGCGGGCCATCGGCGACACATTCGCCTTCCAGCCAGAGGCTGAAGCCCAGGCCTTCACTGCGTACATCCAGTGCTTGCCCCTGCTGCAGTTGCTTGGTCACGGCACCGGCAGTCTTGCCGTCGGCAAAGTTACGCGACAGCAGCAGTTGCTCACCATCAGCGGCCAGCAGACGGAAACGGAAGCTGCCGTCATCTTCACGGAAACTGACGAAGCGCGCTGCCTTGGCAGCCTTTTTCTTGACCTCGACAGGCCCCTGCACGATGTTGCGGAACGAGCGCAAGCCAACCGCTTCACGCAGTTGCTCAAGGAACGGCGTAGCAACCTTACGTGCCTTCTGTGCACCAGCCAGGAGGATGTCTTCCAGGTCAGCAGGTCGCGCGATCAACTGATGGTAGCGTTCACGCGCCTCGCTCAACTGGCCATCGAGCAACTGGAACAGGCGCTGCTTGGCCTCGCCCCAGCCCAAGCCCTGCAGCAACTCAGTGCGGAACTCTGCCGCCTGGTCCGGCGTAGCGAATGCCTGGAACAGGGTGAACAGGTGGGCGTTGTCCGGATCCTTCGCTTCCCCTGGTGCACGCGAGTCGGTGACGATGCGCGAGATCGCGTCCTTCATTTCCTTGGCACTGCTGAAAAGCGGGATGGTGTTGTCGTAGCTCTTGGACATCTTGCGCCCGTCGAGGCCTGGCAGGGTCGCCACGCTCTCCTCGATCAGGGCTTCGGGCATGACAAAGAACTCCTTGCCCTGACCGAACAGGTGGTTGAAACGCTGACCGATATCACGCGCCATTTCCACGTGTTGAATCTGGTCACGACCCACCGGCACCTTGTGCGCGTTGAACATCAGGATGTCGGCAGCCATCAGCACCGGGTAGCTGTACAGGCCCATGCTGATGCCCGCATCCGGGTCTTCACCGTTTTCCAGGTTCTTGTCCACGGACGCTTTGTAGGCATGGGCGCGGTTGAGCAGGCCCTTGGCTGCGACACAGGTCAGCAGCCAGGTCAGCTCTGGAATTTCAGGAATATCGGACTGACGGTAGAACGTGACCCGCTCAGGATCCAGACCACCGGCCAGCCAGGTCGCCGCGATTTCGAGGCGCGAGCGCTGGATGCGCTGCGGGTCATCGCACTTGATCAGGGCGTGGTAGTCGGCCAGAAAGTAGAACGAGTCGACATTGTCCTGGCGGCTGGCCAGGATCGCCGGGCGGATGGCACCGGCGTAGTTGCCCAGGTGGGGCGTGCCCGTGGTGGTGATACCGGTAAGGATACGAGTGGTCATGGGTAATCGCTTATCAGGCTTGTATCAGTTCGAAAGGCGCGGCAGCACCAGATCCTTGAGGTCGGTCAGCTTGCCATGAAAAAAGTGTCCGCATTCTGCCACTTTCAGCAGCTCATGGGGGCGCGACAGTGCAGCAGACCAGTCATAGACCAATTGCGGCGCAACCACTTCATCGGTATCCGGCTGAATCACGATCAGCGGGCAGCCCTGCGGCAACACGTCATTGGCGCTCAGGCGCATGACCGCCGGTGCCACCATGAACAGCCGGGCCAGCGGCACACCAGCAGCCTCCAGACGACCGCCAAGGCTGGCCGCAACAAAGCCACCGAACGAGAAGCCAAACAGCGTCAATGGCAGTTCGGGATGTTTCTCACGCACCCAGGCGGCCACCGCCTGAGCGTCATCGACTTCACCACTGCCCATATCATGGCTGCCAGCGCTGGCACCGACGCCGCGATAATTGAAGCGCACAGTGATGTAGCCCGCATCACGCGCCGTACGCTGCAAGGTGGAAACCACCTTGTTGAGCATGGTACCGCCCTGAACGGGGTTAGGGTGGCAGAGCAAGGCCACGCCACGGGCGTCGGCCACATCGAGGTACAAGGCTTCGAGCTGGCCAACCGGGCCATCGATGAATACGGGGGTTTCGCGGATAAGCAAGGAAGAACTCCGTGACCTCGGAAAGGGTCGACTCGTCTAGCTGAATGATTCTGTCTGAGATATTTGCGATAGTTCGCGGTATACAGCGCAGGTCCGAGCCGTTAACGTAAAGCAAAGCCGTTTATAGAGGAAGGACTCGTGGAACTCTCGCTCTTAGTTTGGTTGTTGCCGACCCTGGCCCTGGCAGTAGGTGTCGTCGTTGGTTTCCTGGTCGCCCGCCTGCTGCCCAATGCCGCGCCGAGCAGCACCCAGCGGCAACTGGACGACATCCAGGAACGCTTCGACAGTTATCAGAACGAAGTGGTCACCCACTTCAACAGCACTGCGGCGCTGGTTAAAAAGCTCACGCAAAGCTATCAGGATGTTCAGGACCACCTGGCCGAAGGCGCCAACCGCCTGGCCCTGGACGAACTCACCCGTCAACGCCTGCTGGCCTCGCTGCACGCCGAGACACCACAGGCACCTCGCGAGCGCCTGACGCCTCCTCGCGATCAGGAAGCACCGAAAGACTACGCACCGAAGACGCCAAACGCCCCAGGCATGCTCGACGAGCATTACGGGCTCAAGCGCAACTGACCGAGGCCATCGCAGGCAAGCCTGCTCCAACAGAGCCCGTGCCAGCCTGTGGGAGCCGGGCTTGCCCGCGATACAAACGCCGCGAACTCACGGGCACCCCGCCGGCGCCATCGCAGGCAGGCCCGCATCCCACATCAGCTATACCATGGCGCCGTCTCGCTGCAGACGGGATACCGCGCTACGGCCTGCTCCAGCACACTCGGTGCCAACGACCCGTTCTGCACCAGGCTATGCAGGCTAGCCAGGACAATGCTGAAGCGGTCGACCTCAAAGAACCGACGTAACTGCTGCCGCGTATCACTGCGACCGAAACCGTCAGTGCCCAAGGTGACATAAGGCGCCGACAGGTACTCGGCAATCAACTGCGGCCAGGCCCGCACATAATCACTGGCAGCGACGATCGGCGCGCTCCCCCCCAAACACTGCTGGACGTAACTGGCCGCTACCCCTGCCTTCGCGCAACGGCCAGCACGTTGTGCATCGCGCGCATCGCGAGCCAGCTCACTGAAGCTGGTGACACTGAACACTTCACTTTCAACCTGCCACTCGTTCGCCAGCAGTTCACTGGCGGCAATCACCTCTCGCAGAATCGCCCCGGAGCCCAGCAGACGTACGCGCCCCGCGGCGCGCTCCAGCGAGTGCTCAGTGAACCGGTACATACCTCGCAGCACCCCTGCATGAGCGGCCTCGGGCAGCGAGGGCTGTGGATAGTTTTCGTTCATCACGGCGATGTAGTGGAACTCGTCGCACTGTTCGCCGAGCATCCGCCGCGCAGCATGCTCCAGAATGACCGCCAACTCACCCGCGAAGCATGGCTCCCAGGCCCGGCAATTGGGCACCATGGACGCCATCACCAAGCTGGAACCATCCTGATGCTGCAGGCCTTCACCGCCGAGCGTGGTACGCCCGGCGGTAGCCCCCAGCAGGATGCCCCGGGCACGCTGGTCGGCGGCGGCCCAGATCAGGTCGCCCACCCGCTGGAAGCCGAACATCGAGTAGTAGATATACACAGGCAGCATCGGTTCGCCGTGCACCGCATACGACGTGGCAGCCGCAACCCAGGAGGACAGCGCCCCAGCTTCGGTAATGCCCTCTTCCAACAACTGACCGTCTTGCGCTTCCTTGTAGAACAACAGTGAACCGGCATCTTCCGGCTCGTAGCGCTGCCCCTGCGGCGAGTAGATACCGATCTGCCGGAACAGGCTGGCCATGCCGAATGTGCGCGCCTCATCCGCCACGATCGGCACAATGCGCGGCCCCAGCTCCGGCGCTTTCAACCAGGCGCTGAGTACGCGAACCGCCGCCATGGTGGTAGACATTTCCTTGCCATCCGCCTGCAGCGCAAACCCTGCACTGGCATCCAGCGATGGCACCGGTATCGACCGAACCTCACTGCGACGCGCTGGCAAAAAGCCCCCCAGTGCCGCACGACGCGCTTGCAGATAGCGTATTTCCGGGCTGTCTTCCGGTGGACGGTAGAAACGCAGCTGTTCGACATCGGCATCCGAGAGCGGCAGATGGAAACGGTCGCGATAGTCCAAGAGGGCCTGCACATCGAGTTTTTTCGCCTGGTGCGCCGTCATCCGCGACTCACCGGCAGCACTCATGCCATAGCCCTTCTTGGTCTTGGCCAGGATCACGGTTGGCCGCCCCTTACAGGCCTTGGCTGCAGCGAAGGCGGCATACAGCTTGCGAAAATCGTGGCCACCGCGCTTCAGGGCATTGATCTCCGCCGAGCTCATGTGCGCGACCAACTGCTGCAACGCCGGGCTCTGATTGAAGAAATGCTCAAGATTATAGGCGCCGTCATTGGCCCCCAAGGTCTGGAATTGCCCGTCGGGGGTCGCCGCAAGCTGACGCAACAACACATGCTCGCTGTCGCGGGCAAACAGGGCGTCCCACTCCGAGCCCCACAGCACCTTGATCACCTGCCAGCCAGCACCGCTGAACAGGGCTTCCAGCTCCTGGACAATCTGTCCATTGCCCCGTACCGGCCCGTCCAGGCGCTGCAAGTTGCAGTTGACCACGAACGTCAGGTTATCCAGTTGCTCACGGGCCGCCAGGGTCAGCCCGGCAATCGACTCCGGCTCGTCCATTTCACCGTCCCCGAACACGCCCCATACATGCCGAGCACGCGTATCCGCCAAGCCTCGGTGCTGCAGATAACGCATGAAGCGCGCCTGGTAAATCGCACTGATTGGGCCGATTCCCATCGAACCGGTGGGGAACTGCCAGAAGTCCGGCATCAACCAGGGATGCGGATAAGAACACAGGCCGCCCCCCTCGACCTCCTGCCGATAGCGCGACAGTTGCGCCTCACTCAGTCGCCCTTCAAGGAACGCCCGGGCGTAAACACCAGGGGCTGAATGCGGCTGAAAAAACACCAGATCGGCGTGCTGAGGCTCACCGCCCTTGAAGAAATGCTGAAAACCCACCTCGAAAATTTCGGCGGCCGAAGCGTAGCTGGCGATATGCCCACCCAGATCACCGTAGGCATGGTTGGCCCGAACCACCATTGCCAACGCGTTCCAGCGCAGCAAACGGGTAATCCGCTCTTCAATTTCCAGGTCACCGGGATAGGCGCCCTGCTGCTCTACCGACAACGTATTGCGGTACGCCGAATACGCCTGAGCACCGCGCTCTAGGCCCAACTCACGGGCGTGCGCCTCCAGTTGCTCCAGCAAAAAACGCGCACGCGCCGGGCCACAATGCCGCAAGGTCGAGTCCAGCGCATCCAGCCACTCGGCCGTTTCGCCGGGATCGGGATCGACCTGCGGGTCATGTCCAGGCTGCCCTGCCATACCGTCGCCAGGCACACGGTTCATCATTGCCACCATCGCATTGACCTCATCCATGTCAGCTCAGGCACAGGCCTTCAATGCCTGCGCGATGTCTGCCAGCAGGTCATCGATGTCTTCCAGCCCCACCGACAACCGCACCAACCCCTCGGAGATGCCGTACTGAGCCCTCTCCTGCGGGGTATAGCTGGAATGGGTCATGCTCGCCGGGTGTTGGGCCAGCGATTCGGCATCGCCCAGACTGACGGCACGGCTGAACAACTGCAGGGCATTCATGAAACGCCGACCGGCGGCAATGCCACCCTTGAGTTCAAAGGCAATCATCCCGCCCGGCAAGCGCATTTGCCGCTGTGCCAGTTCGTATTGGGAAAAACCTGGCAAGCCGGGGTAGTTGATCAACTCCACCTGCGCTTGTTCGGCGAGGAATTCGGCGATGGCCTGCGCATTGCTGCAGTGGCGCTCCATACGCAGCGTGAGCGTCTTCAGGCCGCGCATCAGCAGCGAGGCATCATGCGGCGAGAGGACAGCGCCGGTCATGTCCTTGAGGCCTTCCAGGCGAATACGGTCAACCAGCGCCTTGCTGCCGATGACCAGGCCAGCGGTGATATCACCGTGACCACTGAGGTATTTGGTTGCCGAATGCACCACCAGATCCGCGCCCAGCTCCAGTGGACGCTGCAGATACGGCGTGCAGTAGGTGTTGTCGACCACGACGATGATGCCGTGCTGATGGGCGATTTTCGCCACGGCGGCGATGTCTGTCAGTTGCATGTTCGGGTTGGCCGGTGACTCGAAGTAGATCACCCGCGTGGCCGGAGTGATCGCGTTTTCGAGCGCTTGCAGGTCACTCATATCGACATGCCGCGAGGTGACACCGAACTCGCCAATGCCGTGGTGCAAGAACGCGAAAGTGCAGCCGTAGAGGGTACGCCCCAACAGGATTTCGTCGCCAGGACGCAGCAAGGTCCATAACGTGGAGGTAATCGCACCCATGCCCGACGCCAGCGCCAGCCCGGCCTCGCCACCTTCCAGCGAAGCCATGCGCGCCTCTAGCAAGGCCAGGGTAGGGTTGGAAATACGGCTGTAGAAGTACCCAGCCTCTTCCCCCGCAAAGCACGCTGCACCGTACTCAACCGTCGGAAATGCGAACGTGGCGGTCTGGTAGATCGGCGGCACCAGTGCGCCGTTGTGCGCCAACGGATCGTAACCATGATGAATGGCACGCGTAGAAAAACCGGATTTATTGTTGGAGTCGCGCATGGCAACATGCCTCTTATGGTTTGCTATAAGCTTATGCCACTCAAGTGCTGATATTTTTCCAAATAAGCCCAGCTTTCTCGGCAATTATTGGCATAAAAACAACAATAAAAGACCTTGGAGGGCACATCATGCCTAACGCCATCGACCGTACCGACCGTGCCCTGCTGGGGGCCTTGCAAGACAATGCCCGGCTCACTGTCGCCGAGCTGGCCGACAGCGTCTCACTGACCACCTCCCCCTGCTGGCGGCGGGTCAAACTGCTGGAAGAGAGCGGCTACATCACCGGCTACCAGGCCATCCTCTCGCCCAAGGCCCTGGGGTTTGGCGTGACCGCGTTCGTGAGCATCATGATGGACTCGCACACCAAGGACATGGCTCGCGCCTTTGAGCAACGGCTCATGGAAATTCCAGAGATCGTCGCCTGCCACAACATCTCCGGGCGCTATGACTTTCTGCTGGAAATCCTCGCACGCGATCTGGAATCGTTCGGCGAATTCACCCGCGAGGTGTTGCAGTCACTACCGGGTGTAAAGGAGATCTACTCGAGCTTTTCCTTCAAGGCGGTGAAGGAGCGACGGGTGATACCGGTGTCGGAAAAACATATCTGACCCCGGCTCTTACACAGAGTACAAGGTCGTTGCGCCAACAATAAAAAACCCCGCGACAAGCGCGGGGTTTTCGGTCAAGCCGGACGCTTAGATCGCGCCGCGCTTACGCAGCACGTCCAGCACTTGCTTCACGCCGTCTTCCAGGCTGACGCTCTGGGTGTCGATCACCAGATCGGCATCCAGTGGTACATCGTACGGGAAGGACTCACCCGGGATGTTGTCGCCACCGGCAGCGTAGAGCCCTTGCGGGTCACGCTCGCGGCAAACCATTGGCGACGCCTGGACGTAGACCGTGACCAGACGCTCCTTGCCGATCAGCGCCTTGGCCTGTTCACGGCCTTCGGCATCCGGCGCGACGAAGGCCGCCAGGGTCAGCAGGCCGGCTTCGTTGAACTGACGCGCAACGTGCGCGGCACGGCGCCAGTTCTCGGTACGCCCGGCGCGGTCCTGTGGCAGGCCCTTGTTCAGGTCATGACGCAGGTTCTGGCCATCAAGCACGTAGACCGCACGGCCCATGTCGAACAGCTTGCGCTCAACGGCATACGCCAGGGTGCTCTTGCCCGCGCCCGACAGGCCGCTGAACAGCACGGTGGCCGGTTGCTGACCGAAACGCAGTGCACGCTCTTCTGTGTCCACGTGAGCCAGCTTGCCGTGATGCCCCACAGAACCATGCGGTACAACCGGTGGCGCGATGATCATGCCGGCACCCACGGTGCCGTTGGTCAGACGGTCGATGACAATGAAAGCACCAGTGGTGCGGTTGCTGTCATAGCCGTCGAGGGCAATCGGCGCGTCCAGGCTGACCTTGACCCGACCGATTTCGTTGAGCTGCAACGCACTGGCGGCGCCCTGCTCCAAGGTGTTCACATCAACCTTGTGGGTGATGCTGGCAATCGAGCCCGGCACGTAGCTGGTAGCACGCTTGATGTCGTACTTCTTGCCCGGCAGCATGGGCTCTTCAGCCATCCACACGAGCATGGCATCAAACTGGTCGGTCACCGGTGGAACGTTGTCGGCATGCACCAGCAAGTCACCACGGGAGATGTCGATCTCGTCTTCCATGGTCAGGGTTACGGCCTGGCCTGGGCCTGCCTGTTCCAGCTCACCTTCAAAGGTGACGATGGATTTGACCCGGCTGCTCTTGCCCGACGGCAGAACGACGATCTCGTCGCCCTTGTGTACGACACCGCTGGCCAACGTACCGGCAAAGCCGCGGAAGTTCAGGTTCGGCCGGTTCACGTACTGCACCGGGAAGCGCAGGTCGGTGAAGTTGCGGTCGGCGGAAACTTCCACGGTTTCCAGAATTTCCATCAGCGCAGGGCCGGTGTACCACGGCGAACGCTCGCTGCGGTTGACCACGTTGTCGCCCTTGAGGGCCGACATCGGTACAAAGTGCAGGCTGCTCGGGTTCAGCTTGATGGCATCGGCAAACTTCAGGTAGTCGGCCTTGATCGACTCGAAGACCTGCTCGTCGAAGCCCTTGAGGTCCATCTTGTTGATGGCGACAACGATGTGCTTGATACCCAACAGCGACGCAATGTAGCTGTGACGGCGGGTCTGGGTCTGCACGCCATAGCGGGCATCGACCAGAATGATCGCCAGGTCGCAGGTAGATGCACCGGTCGCCATGTTGCGGGTGTACTGCTCGTGGCCCGGGGTGTCGGCAATGATGAACTTGCGCTTGGCGGTGGAGAAATAGCGGTAGGCCACATCAATGGTGATGCCTTGCTCACGCTCGGCCTGCAGGCCGTCGACCAGCAGCGCCAGATCGATGTCTTCGCCAGTGGTACCGACTTTCTTCGAGTCGCGGGTGATCGCTTCCAGATGGTCTTCGTAGATCATCTTGGAGTCGTGCAGCAGGCGCCCGATCAGGGTGCTCTTGCCGTCATCGACGTTACCGCAGGTCAAAAAGCGCAGCAGTTCTTTACGCTCGTGCTGGGCCAGGTAAGCGAGGATGTCCTCGCTGATCAATTCGGATTGGTGCGACATGCTCTGACCCTAACTTAGAAGTAGCCTTGACGTTTCTTGTCTTCCATCGAACCTGCGCCATCGTGGTCGATGACACGGCCCTGGCGTTCGGACGTTCGCGTCAGGAGCATTTCCTGAATGATGTCCGTAAGGGTTTCGGCTTCGGACTCCACCGCGCCCGTCAACGGGTAGCAGCCAAGGGTACGGAAACGCACTTTCTTCTTGACGATGCGAGCCTTCTCCTCGTCGGAGAGGTGCTCGAGAATGCGTTCGTCGTCGATCATGATCAGCGTGCCGTTCTTCTCGATCACTTCGCGCTCGGCGGCGAAGTACAGCGGCACGATAGGGATACCTTCCAGGTAGATGTACTGCCAGATGTCCAGCTCGGTCCAGTTCGACAGCGGGAACACACGAATCGACTCGCCCTTGTTCACCTTGCCGTTGTAGACATTCCACAGCTCAGGACGCTGGTTCTTCGGGTCCCAGCGGTGCTTACTGTCGCGGAACGAGTACACACGCTCCTTGGCGCGGGATTTCTCTTCATCGCGACGAGCACCACCGAACGCGGCATCGAAACCATACTTGTCCAGCGCCTGCTTCAGGCCCTCGGTCTTCATGATGTCGGTGTGCTTGGCACTGCCGTGGGTGAACGGGTTGATACCCTGGGCGACGCCTTCAGGGTTGACGTGGGTGATGAGCTCCAGGCCCATTTCCTCGACCATCTTGTCGCGGAAGCTGTACATCTCCTGGAATTTCCACTGTGTGTCGACATGCATCACTGGAAACGGCAGCTTGCCCGGGAAGAAAGCCTTGCGCGCCAGATGCAGCATCACTGCCGAATCCTTGCCAATCGAGTACAGCATCACCGGGTTATCGAACTCGGCGGCCACCTCACGAATGATGTGGATGCTCTCCGCCTCCAACTGTTTCAAATGCGTCAGTTTGTCGACCATGGCTACTCACGGAAAATCGATCTTATGGACGGCCAGCGGGCCGTGTTCGCGTTCGGCACTCTAGCACAGCGTCCAATTCTATTGAGGAAGCAAACTAGAACGAAACGGTATAAGAATATGCCTAGGGGTTTTGAGTTTCAGATGGGGTTCGGGCAATCGATGAACAGATGTTCCAGTGCGAATCGCCGCGCCAGGTAATCGCCCAGTGCCTGCACACCATAACGCTCGGTCGCGTGATGGCCTGCGGCAATAAAGCTGATGCCGTTTTCCCGCGCACTGTGGAAGGTCTGCTCGGACGCTTCGCCACTGAGGTACAGGTCGACACCGGCTGCAATCGCCTGATCGATATAGCCCTGGCCACCGCCCGTACACCAGCCGACCCTGCGTATAACCCCGTCGCCTTCGATCAGCAGGGGTTCACGCCCCATCACATCCTGCACCTTGCGGGCAAAATCACGCGCAGAAAGCGGTTCGGCCAGCGAGCCGACCAATCCCACTACCCGTGGGTTTTCAGGATCCAGAGGGCCTTCAACGGTGATCTCCAGTTGCCGCGCCAGTTGCACGTTGTTGCCGACTTCCGAGTGCAGGTCCAGCGGCAGGTGATAGGCCAGCAGGCTCAGGTCGTGCTTGAGCAAGGTCTTCAGGCGGCGCTGTTTCATGCCGGTGATACAAGGGTTCTCACCCTTCCAGAAATAACCATGATGAACCAGTACCAGGTCCGCGCCGGCCTCGACAGCAGCATCGAGCAACGCCTGGCTGGCAGTGACACCACTGACAATGCGCGTTACCTGTGGGTTGCCCTCGACTTGCAGGCCATTGGGGCAGTAATCCTGAATTTTTGCACTGCCAAGGTAACGGTCGGCTTCCTCGACCAGGGTGCTCAGGGCGACAGCCATGAAAAGACTCCTTAATTCAGCAGTTCAGCGCGGCACAAGGCCTCGTATAATGAACGTCATTATGGGCCGTCGACCGGTTTGGGGAAACCGACGGCATACGCCTGGGGCGCCGGATCAATTACCGCTATCCGTCATCACGTTGCGCTGTTCCGGCGCAACGCCTGACACAGTATGATCGCGCGCCTTACTACTTCGCGGCCCTCTGCCAACTCCCGAGACTCGTTCAATGCTCAAGGCTTTGCGTTACTTTGGCTGGCCACTGCTGACCGGTGTACTGGTCGCCCTGCTGGTCATCCTGCGCTTCCCACAGTGGGTGGGCTTGCCCAGCCAGGATGTCAATTTGCAGCAGGCGCCGCAAACCACACGCATCATGCAGGGGCCGGTGTCCTACGCCGATGCGGTGAACATTGCCGCTCCCGCCGTGGTCAACCTGTACACCACCAAAATGGTGAACAAGAGCGCTCACCCGCTGTTCGAGGATCCGCAGTTCCGCCGCTTCTTCGGCGATAACCTGCCCAAGCAAAAACGCTGGGAGTCCAGCCTGGGTTCAGCCGTGATCATGAGCCCGGAAGGCTACCTGCTGACCAATAACCACGTGACCGCCGGGGCGGACCAGATTGTGGTGGCGCTCAAGGACGGCCGCGAAACCCTCGCCCGCGTCATTGGCAGCGACCCTGAGACCGACCTCGCGGTCTTGAAGATCGACCTGAAAAACCTGCCCTCAATCACCATTGGTCGCTCCGACGGTATTCATATCGGCGATGTCGCCCTGGCGATTGGCAACCCATTCGGCGTCGGCCAAACTGTCACCATGGGTATCATCAGTGCCACCGGGCGCAACCAGCTCGGCTTGAACACCTATGAAGATTTCATCCAGACAGACGCCGCGATCAACCCGGGCAACTCGGGCGGCGCGCTGGTCGATGCCAACGGCAACCTGACCGGTATCAACACGGCGATTTTCTCCAAGTCCGGCGGCTCGCAAGGCATTGGCTTCGCCATCCCGACCAAGCTGGCCCTGGAAGTCATGAAGTCGATCATCGAGCATGGCCAGGTAATCCGGGGCTGGCTGGGCATCGAAGTACAACCCCTGACTCAGGAACTCGCGGATTCGTTCGGCCTGCAGGGCCGACCAGGCATCGTCGTCGCCGGGATCTTCCGCGATGGCCCAGCGCAAAAGGCCGGCCTGCAATTGGGCGATGTGATCTTGAGCATCAATGGTGAGGAAGCGGGTGATGGCCGTCGTTCGATGAATCAGGTGGCGCGGACCAAGCCCAACGATAAAGTGACGATCGAGGTGATCCGCAACGGCAAGGCGCTCAAGCTGGTCGCTGAAGTCGGCCTGCGTCCGCCACCCGCGCCGGTGCAGACAGAAAACAACTGACCTCCGTAAATGCAATCGCCGGCAAAGCCGGCGATTGCATTTCAGCCCTTAGTGCAGGATCTGACTCAAGAACAGCTTGGTTCGCTCGTTCTGAGGCCGGTCGAAGAAGTCGTTCGGCGGCGCCTGCTCAACGATCTCACCTTTGTCCATGAAGATCACCCGGTTCGCCACGGTCCGGGCAAAGCCCATTTCATGGGTCACACAGAGCATGGTCATGCCGTCTTCGGCCAGGCCGATCATGGTGTCGAGCACTTCCTTGACCATCTCCGGGTCGAGCGCCGAGGTTGGCTCATCGAACAACATGATCTTTGGCTTCATGCACAACGCCCGAGCAATCGCTACCCGCTGCTGCTGACCACCGGACAACTGCCCCGGATACTTGTTGGCTTGCTCGGGAATCCGCACCCGCTCCAGATAGTGCATGGCGATTTCCTCGGCCTTGCGCTTGGGCATCTTGCGTACCCACATCGGTGCCAGGGTGCAGTTCTGCAAAATGGTCAGGTGCGGAAACAGGTTGAAGTGCTGGAACACCATGCCCACTTCACGGCGAATCGCCTCGATCTGCTTGAGGTCGTTGGTCAACTCGACGCCATCGACCACGATGCGGCCTTGCTGGTGCTCTTCAAGACGGTTGAGGCAGCGGATGGTCGTCGACTTGCCCGAGCCCGAAGGCCCGCACAGGACGATACGCTCCCCCTGACGCACATTGAGGTTGATGTCCTTGAGCACGTGGAACTGGCCGTACCACTTGTTCACGCCCTGCATCTGAATAATGCCTTCAGGGCTCACAGGCTGTTTGATCGCTTCACTCATGGGAACACTCCTAACGCTTGTGGCCTGTGTCCAGCTTACGCTCCAGATGCATGGAGTAGCGGGACATACCGAAACAGAAAATCCAGAACACCAGGGCGGCGAAGACGTAGCCTTCAGTCGCCATACCCAGCCATTTGGGGTCGGCTGCTGCCTGCTTGACACTGTTGAGCAGGTCGAACAGGCCAATGATGATGACCAGGCTGGTGTCCTTGAACAGGGCAATGAAGGTGTTGACGATGCCGGGAATCACCAGCTTCAGGGCTTGCGGCAGAATCACCAGGCCCATCGCCCGCCAGTAACCCAGGCCCATCGCGGCAGCCGCCTCGTATTGGCCTTTGGGAATGGCCTGCAAGCCACCGCGCACTACCTCGGCGATGTAGGCCGACTGGAACAGGATCACCCCGATCATCGCCCGCAGCAGCTTGTCGAAGCTCATGCCTTCAGGCAGGAACAGCGGCAGCATTACCGACGACATGAACAGCACCGTGATCAACGGCACACCACGCCAGAACTCGATGAACGTGACGCACACCACGCGCACTGCAGGCATTTTCGAGCGCCGCCCCAGTGCCAGCAGAATGCCCAGCGGCAACGCGCCGACGATACCGACCGTGGCAATCACCAGGGTCAGCATCAAGCCACCCCATTGGCTGGTGGCCACCGCAACCAGCCCCAGGTACCCACCGTGCAGCAGGGTGTAGGCCAGGATGGGGTACAACACCAGAAACGCCAGGCCGTAGGCAACCTTGTGCGGGACGCGGGCGATGAACAGGGGCGCTGCGCCGATCACGGCCAGCCACACCGTCAGGTCGACCCGCCAGCGCAGTTCACTGGGGTAGTAGCCGTACATGAACTGCCCGAAGCGCTGCTGGATAAACACCCAACAAGCGCCCTCCTTGGTGCAGTCGGCCTGAGTGGTTCCCACCCAGTTGGCATCGATGAATGCCCACTGCAACAGGGGCGGTACGATCAGCCAGACCAAATACACCGCAAACAACGTCAACAGGGTGTTGAGCCAGTTGGAGAACAGGTTGTTGCGCATCCATGCGAGGGCACCGACGGCTTTCACCGGCGGCGGCATATCAGGTTTGAAAACATGGGTACTCATGCGCGTATCCTCACCGCTCGATCAGCGCAATGCGCTTGTTGTACCAGTTCATCAGCAGGGAAATGCTGATGCTGATGGCCAGGTAGACACTCATGGTGATGGCGATCACTTCGATAGCCTGGCCGGTCTGGTTGAGCACGGTTCCAGCGAACAGCGAAACCATTTCCGGATAGCCGATACCCGCCGCCAGCGAGGAGTTCTTCGCCAGGTTCAGGTATTGGCTGGTCAAGGGTGGAATGATCACTCGCAGCGCCTGGGGAATGATGACCTTGCGCAGGGTTGGCCCTTCACGCAGGCCCAACGAACGCGCCGCCTCGGTCTGGCCATGGCTGACCGAGCGAATCCCGGAACGAACGATCTCGGCAATGAACGCTGCCGTATAGATCGTCAATGCCAGGGTCAGCGCCAGCAGTTCGGGAATCAGTACCCAGCCGCCCACAAAGTTGAAGCCCTTGAGCTGCGGCACTTCCCAGTGCAGTGGGGTACCTATGAGCAACGCACACAGCCCCGGAATGGCCAAAAGCAGCGCCAGGCCGACCCAGAACTTATGGAACGGCTCACCGGTTTCCTCAAAGCGCTTGTTGGCCACACGGACCATGAGCACGATGGCAATCACGGCCACCACGAGACTGCCGACGAACGGCCAGAAGCCCTCCGCCAGCGAAGCACCCGGCATGTTCAAGCCACGGTTGCTGATAAAGAACGTATCGCCAAAGTTGATGCTGCCGCGCGGCCCCGGCAGGGTCAAAAAGACCGCGAAGTACCAGAACAGGATCTGCAGCAGCGGCGGAATGTTACGAAAAGTCTCGACATACACCGTGGCCAGCTTGCTGATCATCCAGTTCGGCGATAACCGGGCCACACCGACGATGAAACCCAGCACGGTCGCCAGGATGATGCCGATGAAGGTCACCAGCAGCGTGTTGAGCAAGCCGATGACAAATACCCGGGCATAACTGTCGGACTCGGTGTAAGGAATCAAGTGCTGAGCAATACCGAAACCGGCACTGCGCTCAAGAAAATCGAAACCCGAGGTAATGCCTCGGTGCTGCAGGTTGGTTTGAGTATTGTGAAACAGGTACCAGCCCAGCCCTACCACCGCGACCACGGTGATGATCTGGAACAGCCACGCACGCACACGTGGATCGCTAAGGGAAACCCCTTTGGGTGCGCCGATTTTATTTTGCATGAAATGCCCCGAAGAGAAGGAACGAAACGGCCTGCAGCAGCTCGCTGCCGCAGGCCGTACCCATCAGCGCACTGGTGGCGCGTACTGGATGCCGCCGTTGTTCCAGAGGGCATTCAGACCACGGTCGATCTTCAGATCGGTGCTTGCGCCAAGGTTCTTCTCGAACACTTCGCCGTAGTTACCGACTTGCTTGACGATCTGTACGACCCAGTCCTTGGGCAGCTTGAGGTCTTTACCATATTCGCCATCAGCACCGAGCAGGCGGGCGACGTCCGGGTTCTTGGTCGATTTCGCTTCAGCCTCGACATTCTTCGAGGTGATACCTGCCTCTTCGGCATTGATCATCGCGAACAGGGTCCACTTGACGATGCTGAACCACTCTTCATCGCCCTTACGCACGACAGGGCCCAGTGGCTCCTTGGAGATGGTTTCCGGCAACACGACGTAGTCGTTTGGCGACCCCAGCTTGGAACGTTGTGCGTAGAGTTGCGACTTGTCGGAAGTCAGCACATCGCAACGACCGGACTCCAGCGATTTGGCGCTTTCATCGGAGGTGTCGAAGGTGATCGGGGTGTACTTCAGGCCATTGGCGCGGAAGTAGTCGGAGACGTTGAGTTCAGTGGTGGTACCGGCCTGGATGCAGATGGTTGCGCCATCCAGTTCCTTGGCACTGGAAACGCCAAGCTTCTTGTTCACCAGGAAACCTACGCCGTCGTAGTACGTGACGCCCGCGAACACCAGGCCCATGCCGGCATCGCGCGAACTGGTCCAGGTAGTGTTACGCGATAGCACATCCACTTCACCGGACTGCAACGCCGTGAAACGCTCCTTGGCGTTCAGTTGGCTGAACTTGACCTTGTTTGCATCACCGAAGACGGCGGCAGCCACGGCGCGGCAGACGTCAGCATCGATACCCACGATCGTGCCCTTGGCATCCGGCACCGAGAAGCCCGGCAAGCCGTCACTCACGCCACACTGGACGAAACCCTTTTTCTGCACCGCATCGAGGGTTGCACCGGCCTGCGCGAAAGCACTGATACCCAGTGCGGCGGCAGCGGTAACGACTGCCAGAGTGGATTTCAACATCTTCATTAAAACCTCCAGATTGCTCTTGTTGTGTTCGAGCCGATTGCACCGCACCCTTATGAGGCGCATCCGACCCGCGCTGGCTTGCTTTTGGGTCAATGGCGCAATAACGCTGTTCTGTGACAGCCTTTAATCGCGAAATGGTGTTACCGTCGAAACGCCACGCGTCACGTCGCAAGGTTCGTAGCAAAGCGCGTACCACACTGAGCCGCTTAAGCGATTCAGTGTGCGCCAATAGGTAAACTTGTCGCCTTTCGACAAGTTTTTCCCGGACCGAACCGACACGCCTTCTTTTCATGCACTTAATAAGAGCGTGCGCACATTTTCGGAGCAGTCATGACCACCCCGTTGATACTTGAGCCGCAAAAGACCCCCGATGCCTGTGTGATCTGGTTGCACGGTTTGGGGGCAGATCGTTACGACTTCCTGCCGGTCGCCGAAGCCTTGCAGGAACAGTTGTTGAGTACCCGCTTCGTGATGCCACAGGCACCCACCCGCCCGGTGACCATCAACGGCGGCTATGAAATGCCCAGTTGGTACGACATCACGGCCATGAGCCCGGCCCGTTCGATTGATCGCAAGCAGTTGGAAGATTCAGCCGACCAGGTCATTGCATTGATCGAGGCCGAGCGCGCCAAAGGGATCGATCCAACGCGGATTTTTCTTGCCGGCTTTTCACAAGGTGGTGCGGTCGTGCTGCACACGGCGTATGTAAAGTGGCAAGGCACCCTGGGCGGTGTCCTGGCCCTGTCAACCTACGCACCGACCTTCAGCGCCGAACGCGAGCTAAGCGCCAGCCAGCAACGCACCCCGGCCTTGTGCCTGCATGGCCAGTACGACACTGTGGTACAGAACGCCATGGGCCGTACCGCCTACGAACACCTCAAACATTGGGGGGTTAATGCCGGCTGGCAGGAATACCCGATGGAGCACGAAGTGCTGCCCGAGGAAATCCGCGATATCGGTACCTGGCTGACCCAGCGTTTGAGCGGAAGCACGACTTCCGTGTAGCCGTCAGCGCAATCCACTACGCCGCGCCCGAATCTTGCATTACACTGGCCGGCGTACATTCCTTAACCAATTGACGAGATGACCGTGCTCAAAGCACTCAAGAAGATGTTCGGCAAAGGCGAGGCTGAGCAACTCGCTGCCGAAACCGCTGCCCCCGTGGTGCAGCCACCTGCACAACCCAAGCCCTCTGCACCAGCAGCCCAGCCACAGGCTCAAGCGCCCGTCGCGGCAAAGGCTGAGAAACCGGCAGAACCCAAGCCGCGCCGTGAGCGCAAGCCAAAACCCGCGGCATCCAGTTGGAAACTGGAAGACTTCATGGTTGAGCCACAGGAAGGCAAGACCCGTTTCCACGACTTCAAGCTGTCGCCAGAGCTGATGCACGCCATCCATGATCTGGGCTTCCCCTACTGCACGCCGATTCAGGCTCAGGTACTGGGTTACACCCTGCGTGGCCAGGACGCTATCGGCCGCGCTCAGACCGGCACAGGCAAGACCGCCGCGTTCCTGATTTCGATCATTACCCAACTGCAGCAGACCCCGGCCCCCAAAGAGCGCTACATGGGTGAGCCACGGGCACTGATCATCGCCCCGACCCGTGAACTGGTCGTCCAGATCGCCAAGGACGCCGCCGCACTCACCAAGTACACCGGCCTGAACGTAATGACCTTCGTTGGCGGCATGGACTTCGACAAACAGCTCAAACAGCTTGAAGCCCGCCACTGCGACATCCTGGTTGCCACACCGGGCCGCTTGCTGGACTTCAACCAGCGCGGCGAAGTGCACCTGGACATGGTCGAGGTGATGGTGCTGGACGAAGCCGACCGCATGCTCGACATGGGCTTTATCCCCCAGGTACGGCAGATCATTCGCCAGACGCCACCGAAAAGCGAACGCCAGACCCTGCTGTTCTCGGCCACCTTCACCGAAGACGTGATGAACCTGGCCAAGCAGTGGACCACGACCCCGGCCATCGTCGAGATCGAGCCGGAAAACGTCGCCAGCGAGACCGTCGAGCAGCACGTTTATGCCGTGGCCGGCAGCGACAAATACAAGTTGCTGTACAACCTGATCACCCGCAACAAATGGGAACGGGTCATCGTCTTCGCCAACCGCAAGGACGAAGTGCGCCGTATCGAAGAGCGCCTGGTACGCGACGGTGTCAACGCCGCCCAGCTGTCCGGCGATGTGCCGCAGCACAAGCGTATCCGCACGCTGGAAAACTTCCGTGAAGGCCGTATCACCGTACTGGTGGCCACCGACGTGGCCGGTCGCGGTATTCACATCGACGGCATCAGCCATGTGATCAACTTCACCCTGCCAGAAGACCCGGACGATTACGTTCACCGTATCGGTCGTACCGGTCGTGCCGGCACCAGCGGCGTATCGATCAGCTTCGCCGGCGAAGATGACTCTTACCAGCTACCCGCCATCGAAACACTGCTGGGTCGCAAGATCAGCTGCGAGATGCCACCGGCCGAGTTGCTCGACGCCGTGCCCCGCAAGCCTCACTGATCGGCTGTACTGCAACACCGAAAACGCTGCCTGCTGCCAGGCGGCGTTTTTTTATGCCGGCGATATTGCCCGCAAGAACAAAAAGTCCATAATAGACAAAATAGTTTATTTGGAGCACTGCATGTCCGCGCCCCTCGTCATTGATCAACAGCACGCACGCCAACTGCTCAGCCAGCTGGATGTCCCGCAGATCCTGCGCAAACTGTTTCGCGATCTGGCCGCCGGGCAAGCTGTGCAGCCGCCGCAGCAGCTCGTCGAGTTCCCAGGTGGTGCCGGCGATTTCATCAACTACGGCGGCGTACTGGCTGAAGACGGTGTCTATGGGGTCAAGACATCGCCCTACATTGTCCGTGACACGGGCCCGCTGGTTACCGCCTGGACACTGCTGATGTCCATGGAAAGCGGCCAGCCACTGCTGCTTTGCGACGCTGGTGAACTGACCACCGCGCGCACCGCCGCGACCACCGCCGTGGCCGTCGATGCACTGGCCGCAAGCGGTGCCCGCCGCCTGACCCTGATCGGCAGCGGCCCCATCGCCCGGGCGCACCTGCGCTACACCCGCAACCTGCGCGACTGGCAGGACATCCGCCTCTACTCGCCGCGCCTGCATCAGCAGAGCGCCGAACAACGCCGTGCACTGAGTGACCTCGATCCACGCCTGACCTTTGCCGATACCCTTGAACAGGCCGTACAAGACGCCGACGTCATCATGCTCTGTACGTCTTCGGCCAGCCCGGTCATCGACCCGCGTCAATTGAGCAAGCCTGCCCTGATCACCTCGATCAGCACCAACGCCGTGCGCGCTCATGAAGTGCCGCCAGAAACCCTCGCGAACATGGACGTCTACTGCGACTACCGCCTGACCACGCCAGGGTCGGCCGGGGAAATGCGCATCGCCAGCGAACAGCATGGCTGGCACGCCGACGCGATCATCGGCGACCTGGCACAACTGCTGAGCGATCAGGCGCCGCGCCCTGACTACCAGCGCCATGCGTTCTTCCGCTCCATCGGCCTGGGCCTTGAAGACATTGCCTTGGCCAATGCGCTCTATCGACTGCAGCGCGCCGACTGACGGCGACCGGAGACGTCCATGCAACCAGCAGATTTCATCATTATTGGCGCCGGCATTGCCGGCGCCTCCACCGGCTACTGGCTCGCCGGCCATGGCAAGGTCGTGCTGCTCGAACGCGAGTCGCAGCCGGGCTATCACTCCACCGGCCGCTCGGCGGCGCTCTACACGGCCGCCTATGGCACGCCACAAGTACGCGCCTTGACACTCGCCAGCCGGGCATTTTTCGATGCCCCGCCAGCGGGTTTTGCCGAACATCCGCTATTGACCCCGCGCGGGGAAATGACCGTCGACTTCACCGGTGATGCCGAAGAACTGCAACGCCAGTACGACAGCGCCAAAGCCTGCGTGCCCGAGGTGCAGTTGCTCAGTGCCGAGCAGGCCTGCGAGCGGCTCCCGGTACTGCGCCGCGACAAGGTGCACGGCGCGCTCTACGACCCAAGCGCCAGCGATATCGACACCGACGCCCTGCATCAGGGCTACCTGCGTGGCATTCGCCGCCAACAGGGCGAAGTGCATAGCGACTGTGAAGTTCAGCGCATAGAACGCAGCGCCGATGGCCTGTGGCAGGTCCACACCAGTCGTGGCAGCTTCAGCGCTCCGGTGTTGATCAACGCAGCAGGCGCCTGGGCGGACCAGATCGGCGAACTGGCAGGCGCACGGCCGCTGGGCCTGCAACCCAAACGCCGCGCCGCCTTCATCTTCGCCGCTCCAGAAGGCGTGGACAGCCATGACTGGCCAATGCTGGTCAGCCTCGACGAATCCTTCTACATGAAGCCCGACGCCGGCATGCTGCTGGGCTCGCCTGCCAATGCCGACCCGGTGGCACCACACGATGTGCAGCCGGAAGAGCTGGACATCGCCATGGGCATTTACCAGATCGAAGAAGCCACCACCCTGAGCATTCGCCGCCCCACCCGCACCTGGGCCGGGCTGCGCAGCTTCGTGGCCGACGGCGACCTGATCGCCGGCTTCGACCCTCAAGTACCCGGCCTGTTCTGGGTCGCAGCACAAGGCGGCTATGGCATACAGACCTCGCCCGCGATGGGCCAGGCCAGTGCCGCACTGGTGCGCGGCGAAGCATTGCCCGAGCCACTCAAGGGCTTTGGCCTGACAGCCGCCATGCTCTCGCCTGCGCGCTTGGTTGCAGCCCAAGGGTGACGCGCCACTGCGTTTGCGGCACACTCCCAGCGCCCTTTAGCCAAGGGCGCTGACAACCGCTGGAGCCCGCCTCAATGTCGACACCTCGCCCCGACCCGGCCCTGGACAACTTCCGGGCGATCGCTGATGCCATCGCCACGCTGTTCTTCCCACATGCCGAAGTGGTCCTACACGACCTGCGCAGCCAGAAGATCGACTACATCGCCAACAACCTCTCCAAGCGTGAGATCGGTGACGATGCGGCGCTGGAAGACATGTTCGAAGAAGGCACCGACGAAACCAATATCGGCCCTTACGAGAAACTCAACTGGGACGGGCAGAAGATTCGCTCGCTGAGCACGGTGCTGCGCGACGCCAACGGCAGCCCCTTGGCCGTGCTGTGCATCAACCTGAACATTTCCCTGTTCGAGAGCGTCAAGGCCGCCCTGGACCTGTTTCTCTCGCCCAGCAAGTTGATCCCGCAACCCGACGCACTGTTCCGCGATGACTGGCAGGAGCGCATCAATACCTTCCTGAACGGCTGGCTGCGCCAGCGCCAGCTCAGCCTGAACCTGCTGACCCGCGAGCATAAGCGTGAACTGGTGTTTGCCCTGCACGCCGAAGGCGCGTTTCGTGGCAAGAGTGCGGCCAACTATGTGGCCAATGTACTGAACATGGGGCGGGCGACGGTGTACAAACACCTGAAGGAACTCAAGGCCTGAACAGCATCAGGCCCTGAGTCAGGCGCAGATCAGTCGCCGTAGATATCCGACTTGAAGTACTTGGCCTGGATCTTCTGGTACTCGCCATTGCTGCGGATTTCATCGATGGCTTTGTTGAGCTCGCTGACCAGCTGCGTATTGCCCTTGCGCACGGCAATACCGGCACCTTCGCCAACGTACTTCGGATCTTTCAGCTCAGGCCCGACAAAGGCATAGCCCTCGCCCTTGGGCGTCAACAGAAAGCCTTGCTCCAGCGGGATGGTGTCCGCGAACACACCGTCCAGGCGCCCGGAAACCAGGTCCATGAAAATCTCTTCGTTACTGGTGTAGCGAACGATCTCAACACCTTTTGGCGCCAGCACTTCAGAGACGTAACGGTCGGTGGTGGTCGCACGCTGCACGCCGATACGTTTGCCCTTGAGGCTCTGGTACTGGTCATCGACCTGAGTACCGGCCTTCATCGCCAAGCGCGCCGAGGTGAAGTAGTACTTGTGGGTGAAGTCCACGGAGCGCTTACGCTCTTCGGTGATGGTGATAGACGACAGCGCGGCGTCGATCTTGTTGACCTTCAGCGAGGGAATCAGCCCGTCGTACTCTTGCTCGGTCCATTGGCATTTGACCTGCATCTGCGCGCACAGGGCATTACCGATGTCGTAGTCGAAACCGCTGATCTTGCCGTCCGGGGTCTTGAAGGCAAACGGCGGGTAGGCGGCTTCGATACCGATACGCAAGGTTTTCTCGGCGGCGAACAGGTTGCTGCTGGCCAACAGGCTCAGGGCCAGACCGGCAATCAGTGTAGTGGTCTTCATGAGGGCTCTCTCGCTCATTATTGGAGGTGTGTTGCAAGACAGAGGAAAGTGACAAGCCTGAAATTATTTTGTACTTATAAATCCATACTGGACTTTTACGTACACAATTTCAACACCTGGATGCGTGCGAGAGACCGAGGCGCAACCTCGCCAACCACACTGGCGACCACAGCGTTTGTGTCGTTTAGCGACCGTCCTCCCAGCGCTGCGCCGCCGACTGGTCACTGACCCGCCCTTCGACCCAACGCGGCCCTTCGGCAGTGTTTTCCTTTTTCCAGAACGGTGCCCGGGTCTTGAGGTAGTCCATCACGAAGTTGCAGGCATCGAATGCCGCCTGACGATGAGCGCTGGCCACCCCGACGAAGACAATCGGCTCACCGGGCTCCAACGCCCCTATGCGATGCAGTACTTCCAGGCGCAACAAGGGCCAGCGTGACTCCGCCTCGGCGATGATTTTGCCGAGCGCCTTTTCGGTCATGCCTGGATAGTGCTCCAGGAACATGCCCGCGACTTCACGCCCCTCGTTGAAGTCACGCACGTACCCGACGAAACCGACCACGGCGCCGATCCCAACATTGGCCGCATGCAGGGCATTGAGCTCGGCCCCCGGGTCAAAAGCGCCCGCCTGCACCCGAATCGCCATGCTCAACCTCCGGTCACGGTTGGAAAAAACGCTACCTCATCGCCATCAGCCAAGGGCTCACTGAGTGAACAGAGGTCCTGATTACGTGCGCACATGATGTTCTGCTCGGCCAGTACCTCCCAGGCTCCGCCGCGCTGCAGCAGGTGCTGGCGCAGGGCATCGACCGTGTCAAACACGCCCTCGAGCGTTTCGCTCTCCAGCCCCAAGGCTTCCCGGTAACGGGCGAAATACTGCACGTTCAAGCTCATGCGTCACCTGCCTGGTAATCACCACTCTTGCCGCCGCGCTTCTCTAACAGGCGCACGCTGTCGATGGTCATGCCACGGTCAACGGCCTTGCACATGTCATAGATCGTCAACGCGGCCACACTGGCCGCGGTCAGGGCTTCCATCTCGACGCCGGTTTGCCCGGCCAACTTGCAGCGGGCCAGGATGTGCACCGTGTCGAGGCCTTCGGCACTGAGTTCGACCTTGACGCTGGTGAGCATCAACGGGTGGCACAGCGGGATCAGGTCACTGGTTTTTTTCGCCGCCTGGATCCCGGCAATGCGGGCCACGGCAAACACATCCCCTTTGGGATGATCACCGTCGACAATCATCTGCAGGGTTTGCGGGAGCATGCGTACGCGCGCCTCAGCAACAGCTTCACGCGAGGTCACGGCCTTTTCGGTAACGTCGACCATATTGGCCCGACCTTGAGAATCGAGATGTGTCAGCACAGCCATACTCCTGATCAGCGGACCTTGATTGTAAACCTGCAGGTCAACTTTTCGCACGGGCCATGCGACAAAGTTCGGGCGGCACATGGCCGCCCGAACGAGACGTCACAGATGCGATTCGGCGTATTCGGCCAGAATCGAACGAGGCACCCCTTGCAGGGTGATATGCACACCGTTGGGGAAGTCCTTGAAGCGCTCGGTCAGGTAGGTCAGGCCCGAGCTGGTCGCGGACAGGTAAGGGGTATCGATCTGCGCCAGGTTGCCCAGGCAGATCACCTTGGAACCGGAACCGGCACGGGTGATGATGGTTTTCATCTGGTGCGGGGTCAGGTTCTGGCATTCGTCGATCAGGATCAGGCTTTGCTGGAAGCTGCGACCGCGAATGTAGTTAAGCGACTTGAACTGCAGCGGAACCCGCTCAAGGATGTATTCGACACTGCCATGGGTGCTCTCATCGTCCATGTGCAGCGCTTCGAGGTTGTCAGTGATGGCGCCCAGCCAAGGCTCCATTTTTTCCGCTTCGGTGCCTGGCAGGAAGCCGATCTCCTGGTCGAGCCCCTGCACACTGCGGGTAGCGATGATGCGACGGTAACGCTTGCTGACCATGGTCTGCTCAATGGCTGCCGCCAAGGCCAGAATGGTCTTGCCGGAACCGGCAGCGCCCGTCAGGTTGACCAGGTGGATGTCCGGGTCAAGCAAGGCGAACAGCGCCAGGCCCTGATGAATGTCACGCGGTTTCAACCCCCAGGCTTCCTGATGCAGCAGCGGCTCCTGGTGCAGGTCGAGCAGCAGCAGTTCGCTGTCCTTGATGCCTTTGATCCAGCCGACAAAGCCCTGTTCGTCAATGATGAACTCGTTGATGTGAACAGCCGGCAGGTTGTCGATCAATTGCACACGGTGCCAGGTGCGCCCGCGCTCCTGACGGGTCTCGACCTTGCTAACCCGGTCCCAGAACGACCCCGTCACCGAGTGATAGCCCTTGGACAACAGGGAAACGTCGTCGACCAACTGATCGGTACTGTAGTCCTCGGCCGCGATTCCACAGGCACGGGCCTTGAGGCGCATGTTGATGTCTTTGGTCACCAGCACCACACTCAGTTCCTTGCGCCGGCTCCGCAGCTCAAGCAATTGGTTGATGATGATGTTGTCGTTCAAATGCTCAGGCAGCAGACGGTGAGGCTCAGTGCGCGGCGTCATCAAGATGGACAGGAAGCCTTTCGGGCCACTCTTGCCCCGCTGGATGGGTACGCCCTGTTCAACATCGGCAGGCGAGGCGTCGCCCAGGGTCTGATCGATCAAGCGAATGGCCTGACGACATTCTGCGGCTACGGAGTGCTTGCCGTCCTTGAGCTTGTCGAGCTCCTCAAGCACGGTCATCGGGATGGTGACGTGGTGCTCCTCGAAGTTCAGTAACGCGTTCGGATCGTGAATCAGAACATTGGTATCGAGCACGTAAAGGATTGGCAGGTTGGAAGAAGTGGTACGTCCTTGATCATCCATACTCGGTCACCTTTGTGGGAGCCTGACGACGCAATACCCAGACGGTGCTGCGCCGCGATGTGACCGCTGATGCTCCCCGGGGCCCGCGTCGTTACGGGTGGGCAGCTACAAACAAAGGATGGCGAGTAAGACGCCACCTGTGTTGCAGGGTTCGGCGGTCTGTCTTTGTAATACCGCAAAACCCATGACGGTAAAAAGCGTTTTTACGCATTCTTGAAGTTTATTTTTCAAGAGGGCAAAAACCGCTTGGCGTAGCCCCCATGCACCGTTAAAGTCAAAAATCCAGTCGGCTCAACGGCTGCCTGCAATGTGCGCCCACGCACGCCCCTCAACGGCCTGCCGCGAAGTCCTTACACCCCTCCCAACCGATCCCGCTCTGCGCCGTGTGTTGCAGCAGCCAGGTCAGTGACGCCTGCGCCTTGGGCTGGGTGTCATGGAACCGGATCAAGCCCTTGCGCCACAGCAACATCAGGCTCAGCACCCGCTGTGCCGACTGTTCGGCATCCAGTGCGCTCTGGTCCTGAGCATCGATATCCCACAACACCACCTGCATGTGCTGGCTGCTGAAAAACGCCTGCGCGTCGGCACGACGCTGGCCATAGGGGGGGCGAAAGAGCGCAACATACTGCTCGGGCAGATCGCTACTGACCCGTGCCTGACTGCGCAGAATAGAATCCTGCCAGTCCAGCCAATGGCTGTGAGAACGGTACTGCCAGCCTTGAATGCCCACGCACTGCCCGCGGTAGAGCGCCTGCAACGCGGCGACGGAGGTCTTGTCACGGCGTTTCTGCACACTGTCGCCAAGCACAAAGAACGTCGCTGACAGCTTCTGCCGACGCAAATAATCTGTCAGCGCATCACTGGCACCACCGGCCAGCGTAGGGCCACCCTCGAAGGTCAGCAGGAACATCCGGTCGTTCAGCTCGTCACCGTTACGCTCCAGGCTGGAGAAACGCTCG
This sequence comes from Pseudomonas sp. HLS-6 TE3448, assembly GCF_053629555.1. Classification (NCBI taxonomy): domain Bacteria; kingdom Pseudomonadati; phylum Pseudomonadota; class Gammaproteobacteria; order Pseudomonadales; family Pseudomonadaceae; genus Pseudomonas; species Pseudomonas sp. HLS-6 TE3448. Next base: position 477,890 of record NZ_JBRJIO010000001.1, read on the forward strand.
ATCTCGCTGCTGGTCTGCGGAAACAACGCAGCCTTGCGCAGCAGTTCATCCAGGTAGCGCTCATGGAACATCCGGCTTGGCTCAACCCACGGGGCATAGAACGAGTCGGCGGCGACCTTGATCTGCCCGGCCTGAGCACGCAAATCCGCCAGGCTCTCAAGGGCATAACAGAACGAGGCGTCCTGCTCGCAGCTCTGTTGGGCCAGGTCATAGTTGCGCCACAACCGCTGCCACAGCCGCTCACGCAGGGCATTGACTGACAACAGGTTGATCTGCCGCAGGCCAAGACGCGCCGTCAGCTCGGCCTGATCCAGCGCCTCACTGTCATGCAGGGCTTTGGCGAACCCCAGAATCTCGGCACGCGAGGCGACATCGAACAGTGCCGGAGAATTGAGCTGTTCAGGCCAACTGCTGCGATCGTAGGTAGCAACCTCGGCAGCACCGGCCATGGCCGTCGACAGGCTCAACCATCCCGCCAGCAATAAAAGGGCAATGCGCAAGACAACACTCTCCGTTTTGATCGCCGGCACTATAACGCAGGGACTATCGTGCCCATAGCTGGAGATCGACCGCCCTGCCCCGTAGAATCCGCAGCACGATTGAAGGAGCCTATGACATGCTGACGGTGATTTCCCCCGCCAAGACCCTCGACTACGAAACCCCGCCGGTGACCCAGCGTTTCACCCTGCCGCAGTACCTGGACGACTCACAGGTGCTGATTGCTCAGTTGCGGGACTTCACCCCGGCTCAGATCGCAGCGTTGATGCACCTGTCCGACAAACTGGCGGGGCTCAACGCCGCACGCTTCGGCAGCTGGACGCCCGATTTCACGCCGGCCAATGCCAAGCAGGCACTGCTGGCCTTCAAGGGCGATGTCTACACTGGCCTCGACGCCGAAAGCCTTGGTGAAGACGACTTCAGCTACGCCCAGGACCACCTGCGCATGCTCTCGGGCCTGTATGGCCTGCTGCGCCCGCTCGACCTCATGCAGCCGTACCGGCTGGAGATGGGCACCAAGCTGGCCAACGCCCGCGGCAAGGACTTGTATGCCTTCTGGGGCACGCGCATCAGCGAATGGCTGAACCAGGCGCTGGCCGATCAAGGCGATGACCTGCTGCTCAACCTGGCCAGCAACGAGTACTTCAGCGCGGTCAAGCGCAGCGCGCTGAATGCCCGTGTGATCAACACCGAATTTCGCGACCAGAAAAACGGCCAGTACAAGATCATCAGTTTCTATGCCAAGAAAGCCCGTGGCCTGATGAGCCGCTTCGTCATCCAGGAACGCATCGACAATCCTGACCGGCTGAAGCAGTTCGATGTGCAGGGCTACTACTACAGTGCCGAGCAGTCCAAGCCGGACAACCTGGTGTTCCTGCGCGATCATCCGGTCGACTGAAGGCAATCGCCGGTAAGCCGCCCGCCGCTTGGTCGAGTGCCGTTTTATCGCTACGATGGTGATATCACGCACTCAAGGCAGCCCCCTATGCTTATCGGCGTCGTCCTGATCCTGTCCTGGCTGATCCTGCTGCTACGCTACCCAGCCAAGGCCCTGCCCATCTCCATGGCCGCGGTGTTCGGCCTCGGCCTGGTCGGCCTGTGGGTGCTCTGGCAGGACAACCGTGAGGCGGCTCAACTGGCACACTTGGACATGCGCCTGAGCTACGCGCCCGAGCATTGCCCGGCCGACCGGCCGTTGCAGGTCAAACTGACCAACACCAACCCGCAACCCCTGGTGGAGCTGCGCTGGCGGATTGCCGCGTATGCCCCGGGCGATCAGGTCAATCTGGCGGAAAACACCTACTCGGCGCCGCGTTATCGCGGCCCGGGTGACCTGCAGGCCGGCGCCAGTTGGGAGGCCTGCTTGCCATTACCGCCGCTGCGCTCTGGCTATCGCCCGCAAACGCTGGAGTTTCGCGCCGAACACCTGCAGGGCCGCTTCGCGGATTGAGCCCTGGGGTACGCCTGCCCCCTGCTTGATGACGTATGATCCGAGGCTCATCTACCGCCAAGGATCGTCCTATGCCCACCGTTCTGATCACCGGATGCTCCAGCGGCATTGGTCTCGCCTTGGCCGAAGCGTTCCAGTCAGCAGGCTTCGAGGTCTGGGCCAGTGCGCGCAAACCCGAGGATGTCGCCCGCCTGCAGGCCATCGGGCTTACGGCACGGCAACTGGATGTCAATGATGAAGCCGGCCTTGCAACACTGGCGGCAGAGCTGGAGCAGCGCGGCAACGGCCTCGACGTGTTGATCAACAACGCCGGATACGGTGCCATGGGGCCGCTGCTCGACGGCGGCGTCGAGGCGATACGTCGCCAGTTTGAAACCAACGTATTCGCCGTGGTCGGCGTAACCCGCGCCTTGTTTCCGGCACTGCGACGAGCACGTGGCCTGGTGGTAAACATTGGCAGCGTCTCGGGTGTGCTGGTTACGCCGTTCGCCGGCGCCTACTGCGCCTCCAAAGCGGCCGTGCATGCCTTGAGCGACGCCCTGCGCCTGGAGCTGGCGCCCTTCGGTATACGGGTAATGGAAGTGCAGCCTGGTGCAATTGCTTCCAGCTTTGCCAGCAATGCCGAGCGCGAAGCCGAACAGTTGTTGCACGAAGAATCGCCGTGGTGGCCGCTGCGCGAAGGCATTCGCGCCCGCGCCCGTGCCTCGCAGGACAAACCGACCCCCACCAGTGAGTTTGCCCAAGGCCTGCTGAAGGCAGTGCAGCAAGCAAAGCCCGCACCCCTGGTGCGCCTGGGCAATGGCAGCCGCGCACTCCCCCTGCTACAGGCATTGCTACCCCATGGGCTGCAGCAGTGGGTGCTGAAAAAACGCTTTGGTCTCAACCGCAGCCTCTGAACCCGTCAGGGCGCTCGGCGCGCGGCCAGCGCAGGTCATTGCGCCTCGGATTTACCCTGTTTGACCACCACCGTGCAGGTGGTACCCGCCGCCAGCAGGAAACCTTCCGGTACTTCGTCGATGTGGATACGTACCGGTACCCGTTGAGCCAGGCGAACCCAGTTGAACGTCGGGTTGACGTCGGCGATCAACTCGCGGCTTTCCGGGTTGTCACGGTCGTAGATACCCCGCGAAATACTCTCCACATGCCCCTTGAGCACTTCACCACTCATCATCTGCAAGTCAGCCTGGTCACCGACACGCACATGCGGCAACTTGGTTTCCTCGAAGAAGCCGTAGACCCAGAAGGAGTTCTTGTCGACCACGGCCATTTTCGCCTCACCGGTACGCGCATAGTCGCCGCGATGAACGTTGAGGTTGGTGACGTAACCGTCGACAGTGGCCAGGATCCGCGTGCGCTTGAGGTTCAGCTCGGCAGCCGCCAGTTGCGCCTGGGCATGCTGGTAATCAGCCATGGCCGAGTTGGCGATGTTGCTGGCGTCGTCACGGTTTTCCTTGGAGATCACCAGGTTGTCCATGTCGGCCCGGCGGCTGGCATTGACCTTGCGCATCTCCCAGGTGGCCTTGCGCGAAGCGACGAGCGCTTGGGCCTGCTTGACTGCCAACTCGTAGTGCTCAGGGTCGATCTGCATCAACAGATCGCCCTTCTTCACCAGTTGGTTGTCACGCACCGGCACATCGACCACATAACCGGGGACGTCGGCGGCAACGTTGATGATGTCGGCACGCACCCGCCCATCGCGGGTCCAGGGCGTGTTCATGTACTGGACCCAGAGCTGCCGGCCGATCACCACGGCGGCGGCCAGTACAAGCAGGGTGGCGATCAGGCTGAAAAACTTTTTCATCAACAAGGTCTCAACGGTAGACAGTCAGCGCCATGGCGCCAAAAAGGCAGATGAACAGGCACAAGCGCAGCAACGCCGGGTGCCAGAAAAAGCGGTAGCCGTCGTAGCCGGCGATAAAGCGATCCAGGCCCCACGCCAGCAGGGCAGCGATCAGGAACATCAAGGTCATGGTGGGCATGTAAATGCCATGGAAGGCAATTTCACGGGGCATCGGGCAGTCCTTTCACCGGAGCCAGTTCGGCCAGCGGCGATTGCGGGTCAAGCAGGGAAGTACGGATGAAATGCAGGTAACTCTGCACCCGGCGCAAGGCCGACGTGTCGAAGTGCCGGGCAAACGGCTCATCGGTTGCCTGGACGCGGCTGATGGCATGGTCCACCGCCACCAGTGCGCGCTCATGGTTGCTCGCCGAAGGCTGCAGGAACAATCGCGCCAGCGCCCGGCCCATCACCCTGATCGCCTGGCGCCAGGGTTGCGACTCGGCATAACACGGATGCACCGGCAGAACGGCCTGCTCCTTGCGCAACTCGATGATCGAATGGCCCACCTCCAGCACCACGAACATCCAGCGCAGCAGCGAGCTCTGCACCAGTGGCTTGCCGGCCGCCAGACCGTAGGCCTGGTGCAGCAGGTCACGGGTACGGCTCTCGAACGCCGAGCCCAGGCCGCGCAAGCGCCCGGTGATCGCAAACAGCACCTGGCCACGCAAGTCCTGCTCCAGTCGGCTCCACAACCAACGGCTGTTCGGCGGCAGGATGATCGCCCCGGCCGCAGCGCAGACCAACATGCCGATCACCATGGCGATGTAGTCGTTGATGAAGTTGTAGGGGTTGTAGACCGTCATGTTGTCCGGTACTGAACCGGTGGAAAAGAAGATCAACAGGCCCACCCCGACCCCGAAATAGGCCGGGCGAGACGAGAGGAACGCGCCGAGGATGTACACCGGTGCCAGTACCATGCAGAGCAACGGGAAACCATCAATCCAGGGGTACACGAAGAACATTTCGAAGAAGCCGATCAAGGCTCCCAGCAAGGTGCCGCATGCCATCTGGAACGACATCCGCTTGGGGTTCGGCGTGGCCGCCGACAGGCCCACGGTAGCCGCCGCGATCAGGGTCATCATCGCCCCGCTGGGCCAGGCCGTGATGATCCAGTAACTGCCCAGTACCAGCAGGATGAACGAAGCCCGCACGCCTGCAGCAAGCGAGACCAGCCAGTTAGTCTGGGCCACATACGGCTCATCCCACTGCTCGCGTGCATGGCTGTGCTCAGCCAAGGACGCGTGGGTCAGGGCATAGCTGTGCATATCGTCGACGAAACGGTAGAGCAGTTCGTAGGCGGTATGGAAGTCGAGCAGGTCAGCGTCGCTTGGCGAGCTCTCGACAAAGGCCGCGCGCAAACTGCGCACCCGCTCCGGCAACCCCTCCTTGTAGATCGCCAGTTGCTGGGCCAGACGCGCCGCGTCGGCGTCGGTCAGGCCGCGCCCGGCGTAACCGTCGAGCAGTTCGGCGAGCGCGTTCAGGCCGGGTTCGATGGCCGTGACGATCTGCAATGGCCCGCGCAGACGCAAGCGCTCAAGCAACTGGTGCAGGGCGTTGAAACGCGTGGTGATGGCCATGAACTCACTGTTCAAGCGGCCCAGGCGACCACTGCGCCGGCGCATGTGCGGGTCTTCAAAGGCGGTGACGCTACGCAGGCTTTCCAGGCCCACCGCTTCGGCGATGAAACGCACGTTGCTGCTCTCGAAACGCTCGCGCTGGCTTTCGCCACGCAAACCTTCGGCAACGAACCCGGCAAACACCCCAAAACGCTGGTACAGGGCGTTGCGCATCGAGGCACTGGCCGATTGCGGCAGGATCGCCGCACTGACCAGGGTCGACACCAGAATACCCAAGGAAATTTCCAGCACCCGCCACACCGCCGCCATGAAAGCGCCGTCGGGATTGGCCAGTGCCGGCAGACCAACCATCGCAGCGGTGTAACCGGCCAGCACAAAGCCATAGGAACGGAAGGTCCGATAACGCATGGCACCCGCCGAGCAGATACCCACCCACACGGCCAGGCTCGGCAGAAACAGCTCGGTGTTCTGCGGGAAGATGGCAATCAACGCCACCATCATCGACGATCCGGCCAACGTGCCCAGGAAGCGATAAAAACTCTTGGCAAACACATGGCCGCTCTGCGGCTGCATGACGATGAACACCGTGATCATCGCCGTACGCGGCTGCGGCAGCTCCAGGCGCATGGCCAGCCACAGGGTGAGGAACGCAGCGCACAGGACCTTGAAGATGTAGACCCAGGTTACCCCGTCGCTACGCGCCCATTCAAAGAACCCACGGCGCCACTCCAGCGACGCCAGCCAGCGAAACGGAAAGGTCACGGCATTCATTCGGCGTGGCTCGGTTTGTCGAAGATCGCCAAGGTTTTAGGGGTTTTCGGTGCGGCCTGGCGGTCTTCGTCCGGTACGTCGTTACCCGCTCCCAGACCACCACCCAGTGCCGTCACCAGCTCGGCATGGGCCATCAGGCGCGCCGCCTGGACCTGCTGCTGGATCTGCTGCTGGCGAAACAGCAGGGTTTGCGCGTTCAGCACATTGAGGTAGTCGGTCAGGCCACGCTGGAACGCCACCATGGCGATGTCATAGGTCTTCTGCGCCGAGGCCACCGACTCTGCGGCAAAATGCTGCTGCTCGTTCATCGATTCGCGGCGAATCAACTGATCAGAGATCCCCTTGAGCGCTTCGACCACGGTCTGGTTGTAACGGGCCACCGCGATGTCGTAACCCGCCGAAGCCACACCCAGTTGCGAACGCAGACGGCCACCATCAAACACCGGCAGGCTGATGGCCGGCCCGATGTTGTAGTTGAATTTCTTCCCGGTGAGGAACTCCATGGCCCCGCCACCGGTAGCCATGTAACCCAGGCTGCCGACCAGGTCGACGTTAGGGAAGAAACCGGCATGGGCGACATCAATGCCACGGGCCTGTGCGGCGACCTGCCAGCGGCTGGCAACCACGTCCGGACGCTGACCAACCAGCTCCGCCGGCAAGGCCGATGGCAGCTTGAGTGCAGCATTGAGCGACAAGGTAGGACGCTGCAGTTGTGCGCCCTCGCCCGGCCCTTTGCCTGCCAGCGCGGCCAACTGGTTACGCGCCAGGGCAATTTCTTCATGCAGCGCGTCCAACTGACGGTGGGTTTCCGGCAGTGGCGTCTGCGCCTGGCTGACTTCGAAGTGAGTGCCGATGCCACCGGCCAACCGTCGTTCGGCCAGGGCCAGGATCTGCTCCTGCTGTTCCAGGGTGGCCTTGACGATGTCGTACTGGGCGAAGTACAGCGACAACTGGATGTACACCCGCACAATGTTGTTCTGCAGCTCAAGCTGGGCCTGGCGGGCCTGCGCCGCACTCATGTGGGCCATGTCCACGGCCTGCTCGCTGGCATTGCGCTCGCGGCCCCAGAGGTCCAGCGCGTAGCTGAAGCCCAACGCCGCGTTGTTGTCCCAGGTGTTGCTGCCCGACAAGGCGCCAGGGCCATAGAACTGGTCTTCCGGCCAGTTATGACGCTTGATCGTCGAGACTCCGTTGACCTGCAGTTTCTCGGCCGACTCGATAATACCCGCCATGGACTTGGCTTCACGGACACGTGCAGCCGCCATGGCCATGGTAGGGCTGTCCTTGACGGCCAGGGCGATCCAGCGGTCGAGCTGCGGGTCACCATAGGCATGCCACCATTGCTGGTCGGGCCAATGGGCATCGCGAGCGGCCTCGCGGATCGCCTCGTCGGTGGTCAGGGTATTGGCTTGCAGCGTCTTGCTTTCCGGGGCAATGCCCCAGGTTCCGATACAGCCGCTCAAGGTCAAGCTAAAGGCACAGACACTGAGCGCATTCAACGCTCTGATGATGCGACGCGGCACAGCTGCGAATTCCCGACATAGAAGGTGGATGACGCTTGGAGAACGCAATTCTAGGGGGCGACAGCACTGGCGATAAGCGTGTATTACTGCGAATCTTTGTTACGAAAACGGTGATAATCCGGCTTTAGTCTGAAGACCAACACTGTAACTTCGTGTCACAATTTGTCGTCTACTTTGAGAGCGACCCATGGACACCCTGCAAAATATGCGTGCATTCAGTTGTGTGGCCCAGGTTGGCAGTTTTACTGCCGCTGCCGTTCAACTGGATACGACCACCGCGAACGTCTCGCGGGCGGTTTCCAACCTAGAAGCGCACCTGCAAACACGTCTTCTCAACCGCACCACCCGGCGAATTGCCCTGACCGAAGCCGGCAAGCGCTACCTGATGCGCTGCGAGCAGATCCTCACTTATGTCGAGGAAGCCGAAGCCGAGGCCAGCGATGCCCACTCTCGACCGGCTGGCCAGTTGAAAGTGCACTCGATGACAGGCGTAGGGCAGCACTTCGTCATTGATGCCATCTCCCGCTACCGCGAGACCCACCCGGACGTCACCTTTGACCTGACAATGGCCAACCGCGTGCCGGACCTGCTGGATGAAGGCTATGACGTGTCCATCGTACTGGCCAGCGAGCTGCCGGACTCAGGCTTTGTCTCGCAGCGCCTGGGGATTACCTACAGCATTTGCTGTGCCTCGCCGGACTACGTGAAACGCAAAGGTGGCGCACAAAAGCCCTCCGACCTGCTCGGTCACTCTTGCCTGCGCATGGTCAGCCCGGTGATTCCACTGGAAAAGTGGCTGTTCGACGGCCCTGAAGGCCAGGAAGTGGTCAACATCACCCAGGCGCCATTCCAGGTAAACTCGGCCGACGCCATGAAGACCGCCATCCGCAGCGGCATGGGCATTGGTGTGCTGCCGATTTACTCGGCAATCGACGGCCTGCGTGATGGCTCGCTGGTACGGGTGATGCCGGACTACCGTCTGCAGGAGCTGAACCTGTACGCGATCTACCCGTCGCGCCAGTACCTGGATGCCAAGATCAAGACCTGGGTCGAGTACCTGCGCAGCTCGCTGCCGGAAATCCTCGCGGCCCACGAAGCCGACCTGAAGACCCACCAGCTGCGCATCGCGACGTAAAACCTGCTGCACGATCGGGGTCGAGAATGATAGCGTGCTACCCAATAGCCGCTTCATTCTTGACCGCCAGCAGAGATTTCACCGATGAAAAAGACTGTCCTTGCCTTCAGCCGCATCACCCCGCCGATGGTCGAGCGCCTGCAGCAGACGTTCAACGTGATTGTGCCGAACCCCAAGCTCGGCGATATCAGCGCACAGTTCAACGAAGCACTGCCCGAGGCCCACGGTCTGATCGGCGCCGGGCGCAAGCTGGGCGAGGCACAACTGGCAACCGCAGCCAAGCTTGAGGTGGTCTCCAGTGTTTCGGTAGGTTATGACAACTATGACCTGGCCTACTTCAACCAACGCGGCATCGCCCTGACCAACACCCCCGATGTGCTGACCGAGAGCACCGCTGACCTGGGCTTTGCCCTGATCATGGGGGCTGCCCGCCGGGTGGCCGAACTGGACGCCTGGACCAAGGCCGGGCAATGGCAGGCCACCGTGGGCCCGGCGCACTTTGGCAGCGATGTCTTCGGTAAAACCCTCGGTATCGTCGGCATGGGCAACATTGGTGCCGCCATCGCCCGCCGTGGCCGCCTGGGCTTCAACATGCCTGTGCTGTACAGCGGCAACAGCCGCAAACCGGCACTGGAGCAGGAGCTCGGCGCACAATACTGCAGCCTGGAACACCTGCTGGCCGAAGCCGACTTCGTCTGCCTGGTCGTACCGCTCACAGCCCAGACACAGCACCTGATCGGCCAGCGTGAGCTGCAACTGATGAAGCCCAGTGCCTTCCTGATCAACGTCTCCCGTGGCCCCGTGGTAGACGAAGCGGCACTGGTTCAAGCCCTGCAGAACGGCACCATTCGCGGCGCCGGCCTGGACGTTTATGAGAAGGAACCGCTGAGCGAGTCGCCGCTGTTCCAACTCAAGAATGCCGTTACCCTGCCCCACGTCGGCTCGGCTACTGCCGAAACCCGCGAAGCCATGGCCAACCGCGCCATCGACAACCTGTGCAGCGCCTTGAACGGCGAACGCCCACGTGACCTGGTCAATCCGCAGGTCTGGAAGTAAGCAACTACAGGCGCTGAGCCAGGGTGCCCAAGGGCACCCGAGGCTTGGGCTTGCGGAACACCAGCACGTTGCCGAGCATCACCAGCAACAGGCCGAACAACGCCGGCGGCGTCCATTGATAGCCTTCGACGAACGCCGAAACGTTCAGCGCCACCAGCGGGAACAGTACCGTGCAGTACGCAGCACGCTCCGGTCCCATGCGCCCGACCAGGGTCAGGTAAGCGGTAAAGCCAATCACCGAGCCCGGAATCACCAGGTACAGCAGCGAGCCGATGTAACGCGTGTTCCATTCCATCGCGAAGGGAATGCCGCTGATCAGGCAATACACTGCCAGCATCGTGGCACCGTAGAACATGCCCCACGCGTTGGTGGTCATCGGTTTCAGGCCGGCTTTCTGCTGCAGGCTGGAGAGCATGTTGCCCGCCGAGAAGCACAAGGTGCCGAGCAAGGCGAGCGCCAGGCCGATCAGGGTTTCACGGCTGGCGGCATGCCCCGACAGTTCTGGCCAGAACAACAGCGCCAACCCTAACAACCCCAGCGCACCACCGCCCATGACGTTGGCCGCGATCCGCTGCCCGAAGAACACCCGGGCGTTGAGCGCGTTCCACAGGGTCGCCGTGGAGAACACCACGGCAATCAGGCCGCTGGGAATCCACTGACTGGCCGTCAGGAAGCACATGAAGTTCACGCAGAACAGGCACAGCCCCTGCGCCAGACAAAGGCCATGAGCCCGCCGGTTCATCGGTTGCAAACGGCGGCTGAGCAGCAGAATGGCGAACAGCAGCAAGGCGGCCAAGGCAAAGCGGTAGACGATCGATACCGGGATCGCAACCACGCCCAGTTGCAGTTTCAGGGCAATCCAGGTGGTGCCCCAGATCACAACGGTCAACAGGTACAAGAACAGGTTCATGACAAAGCTCCTCTGAACTGAGGTGCAGTGTCTGCCCAGAGCACTGGGCCGGGCTTGCACAAACTTGCGCTTTTCCATCGCCAACTGCTGTGTGCTGCGGTGGACAGCGGTAGGATGGCCACAGAGGTAACCACCATGACACCGCTGGACACCCTGCAAGTCTTCAACGCCCTGCATGATTCACCCAACACCCGCCTGGAACACAGCGCGCAACTGGGTGACGGCATGGTAGCGGCCTTGTGGAACAATCAAGACGACGCACGCGATTATCAGGCGCCCAGCCATCACACCCTGTCGTGCTACATAGACGGCGGCACGGGCACGTTTCGCCGCGAACGGCCCTCTGCCAAGGGAGGCCCGGACAAGCTGTGCATTCTTCCAGCCGGGCATGACTCGAACTGGGTGATCAACGGCAAGATCCGCCTGGTACACCTGTACATCACCCAGGAACAATTCGCCCTGGAGTGCGTGCGCCTGTTGGACCGTGAGCCGCGAGAGCTGCAACTGCAAGAGAACACCTTTCTGGATGATCCCGAGCAGGCCCGACGCTTTCGCCAACTGATCGCCCTGGACTGGGACGAACCTGCCGAGCGCCTGCTGACCAGCAGCCTGGCCCATGAACTGGTCAGCCATGCCCTGCTCAACCAGGTCGGCTTGCGCCAGGGGGTAAGGCTCAAAGGTGGCCTGGCGCCGCACCAACGCCGGCAGTTGGCCGACTTTATCGAGCAGCACCTCGACCAGCCGATCAGCCTGGGTGAACTGGCCACCCTGTGCAACCTGTCCGAGTACCATTTCGCACGCATGTTCCGCACCAGCTTTGGGCTGCCACCGCACCAGTACCTGCTGGCCCGGCGCCTGGCCAAGGCACGCCAACTGCTACGTTTCAGTGACCTGCCCATGCTCCAGGTGGCCCTGCTCTGCGGCTTTGCCAGCGCCAGCCACTTCAGTAACCGCTTCCGTCAGGCCCTCGGCGCAACACCGGGCGAGTACCGTCAAGCACTGCGCAGCTAACCCCGTATCGTCGCCCTTCGGTCAGAACGACAGGTCCATACCGACGGTGTAGCGACGCCCGTCCAGAACCGTTTGATACTCGGCGTAATCCACTTCCTTGTTGAAAACGTTGTACACACCCGCCAGCAGCTTGAGGTTCTTGGTCACCTTGTAGGTGCCGCCAACATCGACAAAGGTGTAGGACGGCGTGCCATCAGACATCGTGGTACGCCCCAGATGGTCGGAGGTCTTGCCACGGTAGTTCAGGCGCGTCCAAGTGCCCAACTGATCGGTGTTCTGCCAGTCCAGAGTGGCGTTGAACATGTGCCGGGGCATCTGGTTCAACGCCTTGCCCTTGAGCGCCCCGCTCTTCTGCTCGGAATCGGTGAAGGTGTAGTTGGTCGCCAATGTCAGGCGCTGGGTAATGGCCCAGTCCAGGGTGGCCTCGACGCCACGCATCTGCGCCTCATCGACGTTCACCCGATCACTGATGAACTTGTACGAAGTACCCGCGATCTGGCACTGCCCAGACGCATTGCCCGTGCTGTCGGTGCAACGACGCTGCTCGGTGATCTTGTCCTTGAAGTCGGTGTTGAACACCGTCAGGCCGGTCGAGAAGCCCTCCAGGTTGTCCCAAATGAAACCGATCTCCTGGCTGACGCTTTCCTCCGGCTTCAGTGCCGAATTGCCGACGATAATCGCCGGATCGCCACCACCGCCGGTGATCTGGCCCCAATCGTCAACAGCTGCACGGATGTCCGGCGAACGGTAGCCGGTGGACACCCCCCCCTTGATCGTCCACTGCTCGGTCGGGTGATACACCCCATACAGGCGTGGCGACCAATGCGTGCCGTAGTTCTCGTCACGGTCCATGCGCAAGCCGCCGGTCAGGGCGAACTGATCGGTCAGACGCCACTCGTCTTCGGCGAACAACGCCCAGGACCAGCGGGTAAGCTGGTTGAGAGTAGCCGCCGAGGCAAGCTGGTTGCCTTGATCGCTCAGGTCTTCGTACTTGTACTGACCGCCGAAGGTCGTGGTGTGCGAGTCACTGTAGAACGACGCCTGGGAGTTGAGCACCGTGTTCTCCAGCTCCATCTTGCGGCCGGGGTTCTCGATTTTCTCCCGCTGCAGGTAGCTGTCGGTGGTGACGCTCTCCCAGCGGCCCGAGTGGCTCACAGAGAAATGCGTACGGTCGTAATCGTTCTGTGAGGAAGAAGAGCGCGCCGAGCGGCCCAGGGTGGCATTGCGTTCCTGTTCGGATTTTCCGGCTTCAACGGTGATGTCGTTGTTCGTGTCCGGGGTGAACGACAGTTTGGCCGTGGCACTGTCGGTACTCTGCTCATTGAAGCCGTTGACGATGTGGTCCTCGTCACGGCGAGAGCGCTGCCCATACAACTGCAGGCCCACCAGGTTCTCCACCAAAGGCCCGGAAATGAACGCGCTGGTGCTGGAGTAGTCCCCGGAATCGGAGCGGTCCTGGAACGTCGTCTCGGTGCGAACGCCGCCATACCACTGTGGCGTGACCTTGCGCGTGATGATGTTGATCACACCGCCCATGGCGTCGGAACCGTACAGCGACGACATTGGCCCACGCACCACCTCGATTCGCTCGATAGCTTCCAGCGGTGGCATCCAGCCCTGCTCGATCCCGGCACCATCGCTGTTGGGACGCGTAGCGCGCGAGTCCTGGCGTTTGCCATCTACCAGCATCAAGGTGTATTTCGAGGCCATGCCACGAATACTGATGTCACTGGAGCTGCCTCCACCGGTTACCACCACACCCGGCACATCACGCAGCGCATCGGTGACATCACGGTAGGACTTGTTCTCGATCTGCTCACGGGAAATGACCGAAATAGACGCCGGGGCATCCTTGATCTGCTGGGAAAAACCGGAGGCGGTCACCACCATGTTGTCCAACTCCAGAGGCTGGCTCTGGGCCGAAGCCTGGGCGGTATAAAGCGAACACAAGGCGAGTGCAAGGCAGGACTTGGTGAAGCTGGGGGACATGGTGAACCTCTCCCTGGAAATGTAAATTCTACGTAAATAGAAACTGGGGGCGAATGATATTTATTCTCACCACCGAGTAAAGCGCCTTTACGCTTTTTTACACTTTCAGTAACAATCCACCCAGCACGCCAGCGATGAGGCCTCTTGATCCAGAGCAAGCCCGCAGCCCTTCCAACGGCTGCTTTTTGCGACAAGATATTTTTCTTTCAAAAGGGCTTGAATTGTTTCGCCAACTGCCTGACCTTGTAGTCAAGAGGCGATGACTGCCACGGTCCATACCGGCATCATCGATTCTCTTGCGAGCTAGCTGAATAAGGATTGATCTATGCAAGTCCATGTCAATAGCGACAACCATATTCAAAGCAGCATCCGGCTGGAACAGTGGGTCCGCAGCACCGTCGAACAACAGCTCGACCGCTTCGAAGAGGACCTCACCCGCATCGAAGTTCATCTGGGGGACGAAAACGGTACCAAGCCCGGCCCACACGACAAACGTTGCCAGATGGAGGCTCGCCCCAAAGGCCACCAACCGATCTCCGTAACCCACAAGGCCGCTTCGCTTGAGCAGGCGGTGGACGGTGCAGCCGAGAAGCTCAACCACGCGCTGGAACACTTCTACGGCAAACTGCGCAGTAAACGTGCAGTGTCTCAGCAAAGCGCTGAAAGCGAACACACCGATCAGTTGCTACAGGAAGACTTCGAGGAAAATCAGCAAGCCCTCAATAGCTGAAGACGGCTAACCCCAGGTTGCTGACGAACCCCCGCTCTTTAGCGGGGGTTCTTTTTTTAGCCAACGAAATTCTGGCGCTGATCCCTGTGGGAGCGGGTCTTGCCCGCGATACAAACGCCGCGCACTCACGGACACCCCGCCGACGCCACCGCAGGCAGCCTGCTCCAACATAAACCGAGCAGCCCTATTTGGCCTCTTCGATGTCCTTACCGCTGGCGTTAATTGCCCTGCTCGAGGGGTAGCGGGACGAGGCGAAGCGCACCACCAGGATCGAGAACGACAGCAGCAGGATACCGCCGCACACATACAACAGGCCTACGTCGGGGGCCTTGTGGTGTGATACATCGCCGATCAGCAGACGGGTCAAGGCGGTGATCGCCACATACAACAGGAAGCGGATTGGCATGTGGTTGGTCTTGAAATAGATACCGACCATCGCCCCCAATTCCAGGTAGATGAACAACAGTAGGATGTCATCGACACTGACACCGCCCTTGCCCAGCATCTCCAGGAAGGTCACTACAGCGGCGTAAGCCGTGATCGCACCGATACCGAACAACGCCAGGTAATGGAAGGCCTCAACGCACAAGTTACCCAGTGAGTCGGCAGAGCCATGCAGGCTTTTTCGCAGTTTGTCAGCCCAATTGTTATTCACGGTACAGATTCCTTGATACGGCTTGAAGGAGAATGCGGCAAGTACATGACGCTTTATCTGCATGCAGTAAAAAGGCCAGGCACTGGGTTTGAGAAGGCGGCAGATTGCCGCAAGGCACGTGCGCGTGCACCCGTTCAATGCGACCGGGGGCTAAAGACCGAGGCAGGGGCTGCAAAAATGCCACTATTCAAAGCCGAGGGATTGCCTTATCCTCTCTACTGTACAAAAATACAGTATTCGTATTGTTCAATTATCGAAAGGCATGTGAGGTGATGAATGGCCGTCGAAGTGGTGTACCGCAGCAGCCGAGACCTGGAGCGCTTGTTCATGGATAAAGCCGAAGCAGACCGTCACGACAAGATGCTCGAGCTGGCTGAACTGCTGGCCGAAGTGCTGAAAAAAGCCGTGCCATCACTGAGTGAACAGCAGGTTGAGGACGCCGGTATCTACATGGCGAAAAACCGCGATGTCTTCGCCAAGGCCTTCAAGAGCCAGCCCGACGCACTCAGCGAACTGCTGGGTGACGAAAGCCCTGCCGAGTAACCCACTCAAGGGTATAGCAGCCGCTCGGCCAGGGTTTGCGCAACGCGCGCTGGCGAGCGCTTCTCTGCCTGGGCATGGGCAAAGACCTCTGTCAGCCGCGACGGAATGCGCGCCAGGTGCTCGGTAATGGTCGGCAGCTCTTCACCTTGGTGCTTGAGCGCCACATAAATCAGGCCGCCTGAGTTGATGATGTAATCCGGTGCGTACAGGATGCCGCGGTTTTCCAGCTGATCGGCCACCTGCAGGGTGGTCAGTTGGTTGTTCGCCGACCCTGCAACGGCAGCACAACGAAGCTGCATTACACTCTGCCCTGTAAGAATCGAACCCAAACCGCAGGGCGCAAAGATATCGCATGGGGTACTGATCAGCGCCTCAGACGCAATCGGATGGGCATTGAACTGCTCCATCGCCAATTGCACCCGCCCAGGATCATGATCGCTGACCAGCAGTTCTGCGCCCGCCGCATGCAACTGCTCCGCCAAGGCGAAGCCCACATTACCCAACCCTTGCACCGCCACGCGCAAGCCTTCCAGGTTGTCGCTGCCCAAGCGCGCCATTGAAGTCGCACGGATACCGGCAAACACGCCCATGGCCGAATACGGCGAGGGATCACCTGACGCCGTGGTGCTCGTGACATGCTGTGTTGTTTGCGCAATGCAGTCCATGTCCAGCGTCGACGTACCGCTGTCGATAGCCGTGATGTACCGCCCCTCGAGAGAATCGACAAAACGCCCGAAAGCCTCAAACAGCGCGGCTCGGTTTTCTACATGCGGGTTTCGAATGATCACCGCTTTGCCCCCACCCAGCGGCAAGCCGGCCAATGCAGCCTTGTAACTCATGCCCTGAGCCAGACGAATGGCGTCGATCATCGCACTGTCATCGTCGGGGTAGGCCAGGTAGCGACACCCGCCCATGGCGGGGCCACGCTGCTCACTGTGGATAGCAATCACGGCCTTGAGCCCGGTCGGAGGATCGATACACAGGTGCAGCGAGTGGGTGCGCGTGCTTTGCATCAGCGAAAACATCGACAAGCTCCCGAATTGCTGGGTGCTGATGCAAGTATAGGCACGCTCCGGGCAACTGATAGCGCTACTGGACGAAAGCCACGCAGGGGGCTAAAAAATAAGCGTAAGCGGAGACTTTCATGAACCCACGCAAAGCCTGTCTGGCCTGCCTCGAACGTGACCCTGTCGCGCTGTTTGAAGCGGGGTTGTGGATCGCCGCCGAGCATGACCCCGGCGTGCAACCTGCCGACTGCCTGGCGCAGGTGCAAACGCTGCAACGCGAGGTCAGTGTTGGCCTGCCCATGTTGTCTGTGAACGAACTGGCCCAGCCTCTGCTGCGGCAGCTCTGCACGTTGGGGTTTCAGCAGGATGAGTATTACCCCTTGCGCCCTCAGGCAGCCTTGCTGGACAAGGTGCTGCTGCGCCGTCGCGGCCAGCCGCTGGCCTTGGCACTGTTGAGCCTCGAACTGGCCCGCAGCTTGTCCATTCCACTGGAGGGGGTGAACTTTCCGGGATACTTCCTGCTGCGAGTACCGGGCGCCGACCACCTGCTCGACCCGTGTGGTGGACGTCGCCTGTACCCTGCCGACTGTCGCGAACTGCTCGGCCGGCAGTTCGGCCCGCAAATGACCTTGAGCGCAGAACACCTGCTGACAGCCAGCCCACGCCAGATGCTGCAACGCCTTTCACGCAACCTGCGGCAATTGCACACCACCCATGACGACGACCTGGCAGCACTGAAAGATGCTGAACGGGTCGTCGAACTAGGGGCAGCCAATGCCAGTGACTACCTGGCCAGAGCCACGCTCTACCAGCGACTGGATTGCCCACAGGCCGAACGTTTCGACCTGGAGCATGCCTTGTTGCTCAGCGAAGACCCGATCCAGCGTTTACGCCTGACCGAGCGCCTGAGCCACCTGCCCCCCAAAGCGACATCGATTCATTGAACCTAATCACCTGCCGCGTCATGGGGTATCCGGTTGGTTAGACGGGTGTGCCTGAATGAACGCCGGGTGTTGCGCGGCCAGCGCCGCTACCCGATTGATGCGAGGATAAGCGCCGAGATCGATGCTGAACCGCTGCGCGGCATACAACTGGGGAATCAAGTAGACATCCGCCAAGCCCGGTTGTGCGCCGAAGCAGTAGCCACTGTCACCGATCAACTGCTCAACCGCCGCCAGCCCTTGGCTGATCCAGTGGGCGATCCACTGGTTGACCTGCGTTTCGTCATGCCCTAGCTGACGCAGTTGGTTGAGCACACTGACATTGTGCAACGGGTGGATGTCACAACCAATCAGCGCCGCCACCCCACGCACTTGAGCGCGTTGCTCAAGTGCAGCAGGCAGCAGTGCCGGCTGTGGATAACGTTCTTCCAGATACTCGATGATCGCCGGCGACTGTAACAACAAGGCCCCCGAGTCGACCCTCAGGGCCGGTACACGGCCCTGAGGATTGAGCGCCAAAAACGCAGGCTCACGCTGCTCGCCTTTGAGCAGGTTGACCGGCAGGGACTGGAAATCCAGCCCCTTGAGCGCCAGGGCAATCCGTACCCGGTACGACGACGTCGAACGAAAGTAGGTATAGAGTTCCATGCCCTGCCCTCTTTTTTAGTGTGCTGGCAGGATCTTGCCGCGGCACTCACCAAAACCGATGCTGGCAACACCGTCGCGGATGCAACGGGCGCGCAGGATGATCTCGTCACCGTCTTCAAGGAAGCGGCGCACTTCGCCGGATGCCAGCTCGATCGGCTCCTTGCCGCCCTGAGTGATCTCCAGCAGGCTGCCGAACTGACCGGGTTTAGCGCCCGACAGGGTGCCAGAACCGAACAGGTCGCCCGATTGCAGCTGGCAACCATTGACACTGTGGTGCGCGACCATCTGCGCCACGGTCCAGTACATGCTCAAGGTATTGCTCAGGGTCAGGCGATGGGCCGGCAGGTTCTGCTCACGCATGCGCTCGGTCACCAGCAGCACTTCCAGCTCGATGTCGAAGGCGCCCAGCGCCTGATCGCGCTTGTCGAGCAGGTAAGGCAGTGGCTGTGGGTCGCCTTCCGGACGTGCCGGTTGGGCGCAACGGAACGGCTCCAGCGCTTCGGCCGTCACCACCCACGGCGAAACCGTAGAGATGAAGCTCTTGGACAGGAACGGGCCCAGTGGCTGGTATTCCCACGCCTGGATGTCACGCGCCGACCAGTCGTTGAGCAGGCAGAAGCCGGCGATATGCTCAGCCGCTTCGGCCACCGGAATGGCCTCGCCCAACGCGTTGCCCTGGCCGATCCAGATGCCCAGCTCCAGCTCGTAATCAAGCCGTGCGCAAGGGCCGAAGGTCGGCTCGCTCTGCCCGGCAGGCAGGGTTTGGCCCTTCGGCCGACGGACATCCGTACCCGACGGACGAATGGTCGAAGCACGGCCGTGATAACCAATCGGCACATACTTGTAGTTCGGCAGCAAAGGGTTGTCTGGACGGAACAGTTTGCCAACGTTCTTGGCGTGTTCGATGCCTACGTAGAAGTCGGTGTAATCGCCAATCCGGGCAGGCAGGTGCAACTGGCACTCAGCAGCCGGATACAGCAGGGGGCGCAGTGCGGCCTGGTGCTCGCTGTGTTCACCCAACAGCGCCAGCAGGCGCTCGCGCAGGGCAACCCGGGCACCACGGCCCAATGCGAAGAACGCATTCAGCGCACCGCCACGGGTAGCCTCGACAGCGGCACGGGCTTGGCCCTCGAACAGGCCCGCGGCCAAAGCGCCTTCCAGGTCGAGGATGGCATCGCCAATGGCAACACCACAGCGTGGCGCCTGGTCGTTACGGCTGAAGATACCCAGGGGCAGGTTCTGCAGCGGGAAATCGCTATGCCCGTTGGCGTGATCGACCCAACTACGGGCAATGGCGGACTGATTCATGGGTTATCTCCGATTCGGGGTGAAGGTGCTCGGCAACGATGCCCAGCAACTATCGTAGTCGGCCTGCAATTGCGGGCATTCCAGTGCATGGCGCGTCGGTCTCAGCATCTGGCTGGTCTCGAACATGAAGGCCATGGTGTTATCGATCTTGTTCGGTGCCAGGTCAGCGGCAATCGCCTTGGCACAGGTTTCAGCATCCGGGCCATGGGCGCTCATGCAGCTGTGCAGCGACGCACCGCCAGGCAGAAAACCTTCGGCCTTGGCGTCATAAGCCCCCTGGATCAGGCCCATGAACTCGTTCATCAGGTTGCGGTGGAACCATGGTGGACGGAAGGTGTTCTCGGCCACCATCCAGCGTGGCGGGAAAATCACGAAATCGATGTTGGCCATGCCCGGCACGCTGGTCGGCGAGGTCAGTACGGTGAAAATCGATGGGTCCGGGTGGTCGAAGCTGACGGTGCCAATGGTGTTGAAACGGCGCAGGTCGTACTTGTACGGCACGTTGTTGCCATGCCACGCCACCACATCCAGCGGCGAATGCTGCAACACACAGCCCCACAGCTCACCCAGGAACTTCTGCACCAACGGCACAGGGCCCTGGTGCTCTTCGTAATGGGCCACCGGCGCCAGGAAATCACGCGGGTTGGCCAGGCCGTTACTGCCAATCGGGCCAAGGTCCGGGATACGCAGCGGCGCACCGTGGTTCTCGGCGATGTAGCCGCGCGCGGTACCGTCAAGCAGTTCGACACGGAACTTCAAGCCACGCGGCAGCACGGCGATTTCCAGTGGTTCGACCTCCAGCACACCCAGCTCGGTGGCGATACGCAGGCGGCCCTGCTCCGGCACCAGCAACAGTTCGCCGTCGGCGTTGAAGAACACGCGCTCCATCGAGCGGTTGGCGCAATAGCTGTAGACGCTCACACCCGCTGGCTTGTCAGCAGCCGAGTTGGCCGCCATGGCGACCCAGCCGTCGATGAAATCGGTCGGCTCGGCGGGGATATCCAGCGGGTTCCAGCGCAGCCGGTTTGGCGTCACCGCGCCCAATGGGCCACCGGCCAGCTGACGCTCCAGGCGCTCGAACGCCGGATGCAGGGCCGACGGCCGGATACGGTACATCCAGGTGCGGCGCAGTTCACTGCGGGTCATGGTGAACGCGGTGCCGGAGAACAGTTCGGCGTACAGACCGTACGGGGCCTTTTGCGGAGAGTTTTGCCCGACAGGCAGGGCGCCCGGCAATGCTTCGCTGGCGAATTCGTTACCGAAACCGCTCTGGTAGCTGAGTGAGGACGTGGAATCGAGGTTCATCGAGACTCCTGGCCATGAGGCCGGTTACGGGCAGTTGGCTGCGAACCGACCAGGCGGTGACAGCACGTCTGCATTATTTTTATCGTAATCACATTACGCATAACGTAATTTGATTGCCAAAGTCCGTCAAGCTATAAAGACGCCCTCCTGTCTCTCCCGGATCGAATGCCCCATGGCCAAAGCCAGCTCCACCGCCGATAGCACCGGCAAACAGAAGGTTCGCTCGGCAGAGGTCGGCACCGACATCCTCAAGGCCCTGGCTGAACTGTCGCCCGCCACGTCACTGTCACGCCTGGCCGAACACGTTCAAATGCCCGCAAGCAAGGTTCACCGCTACCTGCAGGCGTTGATCGCCAGCGGTTTTGCCGAACAGAACCCGGCGACCAACCACTACGGGCTGGGCCGTGAAGCGCTGCGCATCGGCCTGGCCGCACTGGGTGGCATCGATGTATTGAAGGTCGGCGCAATGCCGCTGTCGCAATTACGTGATGAGCTTAATGAAAGCTGCTTTTTGGCCGTATGGGGCAATAAGGGCCCAACCGTGGTCAGCATTGAGCCGGCCGTGCGTGCTGTAACCGTGGTCACGCAGATCGGCTCGGTACTGCCGCTGCTCAGCTCATCCACCGGGCTGGTGTTCGGGGCCTACCTGCCGGAGCGCGAAACCCTCGAGCTACGTGATCAGGAACTGGCGGCCCTGAAGCAGACCGCCAGTGAGTACGACGCCTTGTTTGCACAAATCCGTGAACGTGGCCTGCACCATATCCACGGCCTGCTGATGCCGGGCGTCGATGCGCTGTCAGCCCCCGTGTTCAATGCGGTCGGCAAGATCGCGGCGGTTATCACCGTGGTCGGCCCGACCTCGATCTTTCATGCCGATGAACAGGGGCCAGCCGCTCAACGGCTGCTGGCCACTGCAAAAACCATTAGCTGGCGAATGGGGCATGACCTTTAGGGAGCGCCTGCGCGCTGGCTTCCAGGTCACCAAGGAACAGCGTCAGCTCTTCCTTGAACACCTTGTAGGTCGGGGTCGCGGCCTTGGGGGCGACGGGTGCTACGAGCTCCTTGCACAAGTTTTTGAGCAACTCCACCTGGGCAGAGCTCGGCCCACTCGACAACTTGGAAAGGGCAGCAAGCAAGCGCCCCCATCCCCCTACCATCGAGAACACCCCCAACCCTGACAACGCAAAGGAAACCAGCGCTGAAGCCCGGTCACCATCACGGTAGGCCAGCGCCCCCTTCGTGAATGCTCGCAACGTAGTAAAGGCCGATATCGCCATTGACGCCGGTGGAAACGGCATCGAAAGAATGGACGCGGTACTGAGCACCACCTCAAACAACAACCGCGATATCCGCTCGGCAACGCTGGTCGTGTCATGATCGACATCGTCGATGATGCGCAGCGTCATGGCATCGAACTCATCACCAAGATCACTGATCCGGGTGTACTCACCGTAGGCACTGACGATCAGATCGGTGGGGTCACCCGCGCGCGCGATATCGTTAATCAAGGTACCGATGATCCGCTGATCCTTGATCGCCACTCGGCGATAGAAGTAATCACCGAGGCCATACGCCTTCCATTGACTGATCAGGTCTTCCCGACTGCGCAACCAGCGGCCATCAGGGGCATCCGGGGTGTACAGCAGGTCGTCCGCGGCATTGCCCTGCATGTGCCGGAGAATATAGACACCTTCGATACGCTGGCCGCGCAAGGCAAGCTGGTACACACCGTCCTTTTGGTAGGTTCTGTCGCCACCCACCACGGGCGGTTCGAGTTCCAGCAGCGATTCGACCGTCGCCTTCATCCAGCGGCGCTGCGCTGACGAAAGGTTCCCCTGCAACACTTCGCAGAGCGCGGTCCGCGTGATCTGCAGGCGCAGCAAGTGGCCATGCAATGCGCGATACAGGCCGTATTTCGCATCGGTCTTCACCAGTGTCTGCTTGGCCTGCGCGATATAGCGCTCCCCCAACTTTACCGAACGTATGTAGCTCGCCACACGTCGACGATCAAGCCTCGACAGATCCTGCCCGCGGGTTGAGGCGAACCTGGCGAACTCCTCGAAATTGAAACTGCTGCCGTATCCGCTTATCACCACTTGAGTCAACGTCATCTCGGCGCCCGCCTCAAGTGTTACCAACACCGTGTCAGGGTCTACCCAGCCACCCGTTGAATTCGAACCGAGCAACGTGTTGAGCCATTGCCCGACCTCATGGTGGGCAAAGCTTCGGAAATGGGGAAGGCTGTAGTGTTTTTCATATTCCTGGCCAAGTGCCTGCAACATGAAGTCCAGGTTGCTCAGTGCCTGACGGTCGTTGGGGGTAGCATCGCGGTACCATTGCGGCGTGACGGCCTGCAGCTCATCCAGCAGACCCTCCACTTTCATTGAGGCAATCTTGGACAACGCGTCGCTCCATGTGCTTGCCTCCCAAGGCTTCAGCACCATGCTGTTACGTATCCAATGCGTGGTGGAGCGATGCTGTTGCTCAAGATGGCGCCTGAAGCCGGACCGCTCTGCAAAGGCAACCTGGCCGACCAGATAATCACAGCCTGGCGCTGTAGCTGACCAACCAGCCATGGCGTCGCTCAGATGATGCACAGCGTCAAACACCCTGACATCCCCACCTGGCGCACCCGGCGCGTAAACGATATAGCGCCAGTCATCACCCTGGGGATAACGCACATAGAACAGATCCTTCAGTACCACCCCTTGCTCATTGAGCAACACACATCCCACCTCGACACCCAGCGACGCCAACGAGCCGTTGTGCTGAGCAAGGCGTTCAAACACCTCAAATGCCGTTGGGTCCATGCCCTGATAACCCGCACTCAGAAACGACAACGACAAGCGCGCCTGCAGGGCGTCGGCCATCGCCGCTGTTCCCTCCTCTGTCAGGTAAAGGGCTCGCACGGCATCGATGTAACCCATGCGCAGATTCAGCTCGGCAATCATCGCAGCAATGAACTGCGCCGAAAGGTCTGGCCCTTGGACAACCTGCACAACGACCTGAGCCTCTTGCCCTTGATAGCCTCCCGAGAGCACCCATTGGCCAAGGCTCAATTGCCGGCTGCCGGTTTGTACATGGCCATCGAGGTCTATTGAGTACGCGACATTGAGCACAACCTGCTCAGCGTCGATGGTCAGCCCCAGATGCTTTTGCACATATGCCTGGATTTGCAGGCGGGCATAATCCTCATGGCTGGCATGCCCCTCAAGCAGCGTATCTACACGCAGTTGGGCATCTTCGAGCGTTTTTTCACGCTGCTCATAAGCGACTTTTTCGTCACCGACCAGAAACCGCAACCAGTCTGGTTGACGGGAAACACGGTACTGCCTGAGGCGATCGGCATGACGCGCCTGAAGCGTTGAAACCAGTCCGGACTGCTGCTCCATCGCAGCCAGTGCTTCCCACACCTGAGGTGCAGGCTGCGAGTGAGCACGTGCATTCTGCAGGATGTCGAGAAACCACTGTCGCTGAGTACGCTGCAGATCAGCAACGTGTTGTTTGAACACGTCTTCAGCAAAAGGCTGCTCGATAACCGTGAGCGTCTGCCCCTGAAGCAGGGCCTGTTGCGAAGGCGCCAAGTGCTGTAACAGTGGTTGACGCGTTTCAGTTTTTTGCAGGCGCCACGTCACGTCACCCAGCAGCGACTGAAGATCACCATACAGCCCCAGGCCATCCCAGGTGCTGTACAAACACACCACCGTGTCGGCGGGATGCTCGGCAAAATCACCTGATACGAAGGCCTGCGAAAGTGGAATGGCCTGCCCGCTATCGTCAAGCAGCGAAAGTGTCCTGAGCGTCGCATCAGCATTAAAGATGCTCTCCTCCAACTGCTTGCAACGGGCGGCCCTTTCAGGTCGCCCCTTGGCCCATAAATGAATATCGAGAAAGAACAGATAGGCCAGCAGTTGGTGAAGCCTGTTTGGGCCAAACGCTTCATCGGGGCTTAACGTACCCGCCCAAAAATCTTGAAGTTGCTCCAACCATGTATCAGCCCACTGGGGAAGCAGTTCGCCAAGCACCTGATGAATAAGGTTTACATCGGCATCGATGGGCTGAGTTGCACCCGCCGCGAAAAGCTGCGGGCCCATTTGCTCAAGCGACAGTGCCTGCTGATCAATCATGGCCTGCAGCGCAAGGTCGATCAGCGGTACGCCCTGTTGAACCCGCAAGGCCTGAAGATCAACATCGCAACCCAACGCAGCCATTCGCACCTGAAACTGTTGACGTATGACCTGCGCTAAAGAAGGGGCCGTGCTTAAAACCGACTGTATCTTCAATACAGTATTGGTCATTTCAAGTAGAAGTTCTTGCACACTGAAGTTCTCCAGTCGTTCAGTGGACAATGTAAACGGTGTAGAGGTATTCATTCGCGATCCTTGTGAATGTGGTTATTAGCGGCCAAGAAACTACCCACAAGAACGTGCAAATCCAAGAGGAGAAAGTGCCTGAAAAGTATCAAAATCAATCAGAACTAATGGATCCAATTAATGCGCCCAGTACTTAAAAGTGTTTTCCTTCAGCGCGCTTTTTTTACAACCCACTGACTACCTGTTTTCTGACATAAAAAAACACCCCAAACAAAACGCCAACACGCCGTCTAGTCTGAGGTGAACGCGCTGCATAACCTAAAACTATTACAGCCTGCGTAAAAGAGAATGTCAGAAACCACTATTTTTCCTGAAAGATCAGCGCCTTATTCTAAGCCCACCTGCCCAGTAGAGCCGCTCAACAAGCAACTCCTGGCAGGCTTGTAGGCTTACTCAATAACGGAGTACCTACCCAGTTCACCGACGTTGATTTTGAAGCTCCTTGATCTACGTCTTACTTGGCCGCTGCTTTGCAGCGGCCTTTTTTATTCTGTACCGCTGCGGGTTTCAGTCGGCCGCGTCATCGCAGTGAAACGATGTAATAACCGATGAGCGATCGGTGCCAGAATCAAAGCAATTGTGGCAACGTCACCGGGCCCACACCAACAGCAGGACCCTTACATTCAGGATCAGGCCTGTTTCAGTGGCCGCCCCAGCCGGGAGTAAGCGCGGAACGCCAGGTAGTGATACAGCACCTGGACCGGTGATTCAGTGTGTGGGTAATGCCCAATTCCCGGCAGCAGCACCGTATCGGGCTCCGGCACCAACTGCCGGTAACGCTCAACCACATGGCCTCCGCAAACCGGGTCTACCAGGCCATTGATAAACCGTAGCGGCACACCGCCCACCAGCAACGCCCCGACCCAGCGCTCGCGATAGGTCATGCACTCCAACGGGTAAGTACTGAGCTTGTGCAATACCCGCATGCCACGGTTGGAAACCATCAGGCTCCAGCAGTCATCCAGCGCACTTTCACTGGGACGGGTGCGAGGCCCGTAGATCTTGCTGACGCAATTGACCAGATCATCACGCCGGAACGAGCGTGCCACCAACCAGCCAAGCCGACTGAGCAGCAGCTTATGAATCAGTAGAGGCCGATGGCACTCGGGGAACAGCGCTGCATTGAGGAACACGCAACTGGCGATCTGTGCCCGCCCTTCATGGTGACGCGCCAGCAGCTCCTGAGCGACCGTAGCCCCATAATCATGCCCCAACAGATGCACGGGCTCAGTGACCTGCAGGTGCTCAAGCAACGCCTGCTGGATATCCGCCTGCTCCAGCAGGCTGTAGGTGTAGTGCAGGGGCTTTGAGGAATCGCCAAAGCCGAGCATGTCACAGGCAATCACCTGATAGCGCTGCGCCAGAGGCTGCCAGAGATAGTGCCAATCCCAACTGGCGGTTGGAAAGCCATGGAGCAACAGCAGTGGTTCGCCATGGCCGGCGGTCCAGTAACGGAGGGTTTGGCCCCGGAACGAAAAATGATGCCCCCGGGTACGCCAGACACTTAACGGTATCTCGGCAAGAGGCATCTGCGCTGTCCCCGTGGCGTGGTCGAAGTCCTGTTGAGCAAGGTATTGGCGGTATTCATTGCAATCACCTCGGCACATTCATTTGCGCTGCTGGCAAACAGTCTAGCCAGCTTTGATCAACCCGAGAGTTGCATTGCCAGCCAGCCTATTGACCGTGTGAGTCATTGCGCAAAAATGTCAGGACAAGGCGACCAACAGCACCGCTCAGCCGCGCAGGGCAGCAACAAACCCGGCCAACCAGGGTTCGGCATCGGTCTCCGGGGTAACGGTCTCACTGGCATCCAGGCGCAGCATCGGCTGCACTTCCCTCAGGCCCATCTCGGCAAACAATTCGCGCAATTGTTCACCGCCAGCACAGAAGGTATCGCCGTAGCTCGAATCGCCCAGACCGATCACTGCACCTGGCAATCCACGCCAAATTGCCGGCAAGGCATCGCGGATTTCACAGAACAGCGGCATCAGGTTGTCTGGCAATTCGCCCATGCCGGTGGTCGACGTCACGGCCAGAAAAGCCTCTGGGGCAAAACCTTGCAGGTCCTGAAGGGTCGCCCGGCCAGCATGCCAAGCCTCAAAACCAGCGGCTTTGAGCAACGACTCGGCGTGGCGAGCAACTTCGTCGGCAGTACCATAGACCGAACCGGAAAGGATGGCGACTTTCATAGTAGATTCCGAAACTGAGTAAAAACGTAGGATACTAACACCGCAGGCTGGCAAATGGCCCCACGCCAAAGGTGTAGGGCTACGCGCAATCTTCTAGAATCAGCCATCCTGTCAGGTCGTTCTTCCCATTTTGCAGGCCCTTGTCCATGATCAACGCCAAACTGCTGCAACGCATGATTGACGCCTCCACAGACGGCATTGTGGTCGCGGAACAGGAAGGCGACGACACCATCCTGATCTACGTAAACGCCGCCTTCGAGCGCATCACCGGCTATACCGCCAACGACGTGCTCTACCGCGACTGCCGTTTCCTGCAACAGAACGAGCGCGACCAACCGGCACGCGCACGTATCCGCCAAGCCATCAAGGAAGGCCGCCCCTGCCGAGAAATCCTGCACAACTTCCGCAAGGATGGCACCGCCTTCTGGAACGAACTGTCGATCACGCCCGTCTACAATGAAGCCGATCAACTGAAGTACTTCATTGGCATTCAGAACGATGTCAGCCGCCAGGTGGAAGCCGAACAGCGTGCGGCACAGCTGGAGCAGCAGTTGGCCGAGGCCTTGGCCCGCATCAAGGTACTGGAAAGCGACCAACGGTCGTAAACAAAGCGGGCAGATTGTTGTCCATCAATTTACCGCCTCGTAGACCGATCAAGATTTCCGGGTTTGACCATGCAAACAGACGCCCTACTCACCCAGGATGAGCTGGACTTCATTCAGAACATACAACATTCGCCGCAGTTCGATGTGGCGGATGCGAACGCCAGCTTGCTGCTCAACAGTGACAGCCAACTCAAGAACCTGTTGACCCGCCTGATCGCCCACGAACAGGTCACCCTGCAAGCGCAGTTCGAAAACCACCAGATGAGTTTTCCCCTGCAGTTGGTCGAAGACGAGTTCCACGCCACGCACCTGCAAGTGGGCGCGCCGAGCATCTACGAAGACGGGCCGATGGTACGCCCCTGGCGCCTGACCCTGGACACGCCGGTTGCGTTGGAAGACGACATGGGCCTGAGCACGGATCTATGGGTACGGGAGATATCGTTCAAAGGGGTACTGCTTGAAGTGCGCCAGCCAGAGCCACCTGCGCGATTCTCGCTGTGGTTCAACCCCGGGAGCGCAGAGGCACCCATTGCACTTGAGGGCACCCTGCAACGACGCGCGGCGGACGGCCTTGCCGCCTATCGCCTGAGCCAGCGCCATTCTGCCGAGACCGAGCGCCTGCGCGAGTACATTCTGCAACAACACCGCCGCGCGCATCCGGATGTGCACGCGGCCTGAAGGCCGCACCTTCAGGTATCGAGGTGCCCCGCCAGATACTGCTGCAGCCGCCTGCGCATCAACCGCCCTTCACTGCCCAGACACGCCACCTGCGAGCCGATCAACAGGTCTTGGGCGAGGTCTGCGGCTTCGCCGGCGAACAACAGCGGGCACTCCAGGCCCAATGCCAGGCGCGCCAGACGCTTGGGCAGGTCAGGGGCCGGTGGATGATTGGAAAACAACACCAGGGCATGAGGCTTGATGCGCTCGCACACCAGGCTCAACTCCTCCAGCGGTTGCCCCAGCGACAGCACGCTCACGGCGACCTCGCTGCTGCCTAGCAACAACGCGGCCACCAACAGCTCCAGCTCACGGCATTGCCCAGGGATTGCCGCCAGCACGACATGGAGCTCTTGCTGCTCACGCGCCAACTGCAAACGTTGCAAGGCGCGGGCCCGCAGGAAACCGTCGAGGAACAACCACTCGCTAAGCTGGCCAAACACCTCCTGGGCCGTGCGCAGTTCCTGCCACACGGGCATCAGAATGTCCTGGAACACCACCACCAGCGGATAACTGGCAAACACCTGCCCATACACTTGCTCAAGCTGGCGCTCATCGAACGAGCGGACCGCTTGGCGCAACTGAACCTGCCACTGCGCCCAATCGCTCTGCACGCCTTGTGGTGGTACCTGCAGCGTCTGTGCCTTGATGACCTGGCTCTTGGCAAGCAGGCTACCAACCTTGCTCACCGCCACACCGCGTTCGATCCAGCCGAGGATATTACGGACCTCGTCAATATCGGCCTGGGAATACAGCCGATGCCCACTTTCGGTGCGTGTTGGCTGGATCAACCCATAACGGCGCTCCCAGGCACGCAACGTCACCGGGTTGATACCGGTTAATCGGGACACCTCACGGATAGGAAACAGCTCCTCGTGATCGAGGGCAGTGGAGCTCAGGGAGGGATGAGCGGATTCAGTCATCGCCGGGACAGCCGCATTTTCAGAAGGTGGAGGCCATTCTACTCCGCTATTGCCGCCAAGGCACAAGACCGATCTGAACCCACCCGGCGTAGATCAGCACTGACGCGCCAGCGCATTTACGGAATAATCCTTGCTTGTGTTCAAACGCTGCCCACCACCCCGGGCAGCGTTCCATGGGCGCGGCTACCCGCCGCCTCCATAAAGCCAGGAGATACACGATGTCTACCCCACCCGTTACCTTGATGGTGGCGCGCCGCGTTGCCAATGGCCGCTACCAGGACCTGATCGCCTGGTTACGTGAAGGCGAACAACTGGCCACCGACTTTCCCGGTTATCTGGGTTCGGGCGTGCTGGCCCCGCCGCCGCAAGACGATGAATTCCAGATCATCTTTCGCTTTGCCGACGAAAAAACCCTGCATGCCTGGGAGCACTCGGCCTCACGCACGGCATGGCTCGCCCGCGGCAACGGCCTGTTTCAACAACCGTCGGAACACCGTGTCAGTGGTATCGACGGCTGGTTTGGCAGCAATGCCGCACAGCGCCCACCCCGCTGGAAACAAGCCGTGGCGATCTGGCTGGCGTTCTTCCCGGTATCGCTGGCCTTCAACCTGCTGTTCGGCCACTGGCTCACCGAGCTGAGCCTGCTGCCACGCGTGCTGCTCAGCACCCTGGCCCTGACGCCGTTGATGGTCTACGTCTTCATCCCACTGTCGACCCGTTGCCTGGCCGGTTGGCTCAACGCCAGCAGCACACACCCCGCAGCGCCCACGGCACCCACACTGGAAAGCCGCTAGCCGGCTCAGGGCGCGTGCAACACTGCGCAGTTCGGGTATGCTGGGCACTAACCCTGCGAACACGTAAGAAAAGTTGACCGCCCTTACATGAACAGCCCAATTCTAGTCACCGGAGCCAGCCAACGTGTTGGCCTGGCACTGGCTCTGAGGCTTGCGCAAGCCGGCCATACCGTCGTCAGCGCCAGCCGTAGCAAGAGCCCAGAGGCCGCGCACCCGAACATCATCCAGTTCCAGGCCGACCTGTGCGACGAGCAAGATCGCCTGGCGCTGATCCAGTTCCTGCAAGACAACTTCGACGGCTTGCGCGCTATCATCCACAACGCCTCGCTGTGGCTGGACGACAGCCTGGCCAACCTCAATACCATGTTCAAGTTGCATGTCGAGGCGCCCTACCACCTCAACCTGGCCTTGGGCGAACACCTGCTGAAGCTGGACAAGTCAGACATCATCCATATCTGCGATGAAACCTCCTCGCGCGGCAGCAAAAGCCATATTGGCTATGCCGCAACCAAGGCGGCGCTGCAGAACATGGTGCTGTCCTTTGCAGAAAAGTACGCACCGCGCGTACGCGTCAACGCGATCCTTCCGGGCTTGCTGATCCTCAAGGAAAACAGCGACGAAGAGTACCGCCAGCAAACCCTGAAAAAGGCCCTGCTGGAATTCGAGCCGGGGGCTCAACCCTTGATCGATGCGGTGCTCTTTCTGCTGGAGAGCCAGTACAGCACGGGCAGCAGCGTGGTGATCAACGGTGGTCGCCACCTGAAAAAAGCCGTATCGCGGTAAACTGACCCACTGCGCCACACCTTCACGAGACTAGCCATGACGCCTCAAGAGCAACTCGAACTCGAAGCGGCGGCCTTTCGCCGCCTGGTCGAACACCTGCGCAAGCGTACCGACGTGCAGAACATCGACCTGATGAACCTCTCCGGCTTCTGCCGTAACTGCCTGTCCAAGTGGTACAAGGCCGCTGCCGACGAGCGCCAGATCGACCTCAGCCTGGATGACGCCCGCGAAGTGGTGTACGGCATGCCTTATGCCGAGTGGAAAAGCCAATACCAGAAAGAAGCCAGCCCAGAACAACAGGCGGCGTTTGCCAAAGGAAAAACCCATGACTGACCTGACCACCCTGCGCGCCAGCCTCAACAGCGGCGAACACGTCTTTGCCGACACCCTGGCGTTCATCGCGGCGGGCTACGACTACCAGCCACAGGCGTTCAACAATGGCGGCGTCGAAAACGCAGCCGGGCAGAACGAAGGCTCGTGCAAAACCCTGGGCCTGGCCCTGCTGGAAGGCCTGAGCGACCAGGAAGCGCTGCTGGCGTTCGGCGAACACTACCGCAGCGTAGTGGCTACACCACAAGGCACCGACCACGCCAACATTCGTGCCCTGATCGAGCATGGCCTGGCGGGCGTGAAATTCAGCGCACAGCCGCTGAAGCGCAAAGCCTGACCCAAACGGCATCGCCAATAGGGATCTGTGCAGAACACTGCATTTCCTGTTGGAGCTGGCTTGCCTGCGATGGCCCCGGCGCGGTGCCAGTGGATACGAGGCGCCTGCATCGCGGGCAAGCCCGGCTCCTACAATCCCTGTTGGAGCTGGCTTGCCTGCGATGGCCCCGGCGCGGTGCCAGTGGATACGAGGCGTCTGCATCGCGGGCAAGCCCGGCTCCTACAATCCCTGTTGGAGCTGGCTTGCCTGCGATGGCGTCGGCGCGGTGCCAGTGGATACGCGGCGTCTGCATCGCGGGCAAGCCCGGCTCCTACAGTCCCTGTTGGAGCTGGCTTGCCTGCGATGGCGTCAGCGGGGTGCCAGTGGCTGAGCGGCGTCTGTATCGCGGGCAAGCCCGGCTCCTACAATCCCTGTTGGAGCTGGCTTGCCTGCGATGACGTCAGCGGGGTGCCAGTGGCTGAGCGGCGTCTGCATCGCGGGCAAGCCCGGCTCCTACAATCCCTGTTGGAGCTGGCTTGCCTGCGATGGCGTCAGCGGGGTGCCAATGGGTGCGCGGCGCCTGCATCGCGGGCAAGCCCGGCTCCTACAGACTGCACGTCAGGCGTAGGGCGGGATCACCCGCCCCGGTGCGCACGCCGTCAGTTCGCCACGCTTCAACCACCCCAACGCAATCGGCCATAAACGCCCTTCGTAGCGGCTACGAAAAAACGCAAAATGCCCCACCTGCGCCTCGTCGATATCTTCAGGGGCAATACGCAGGTGCACCCGTGGGCTGGCCTTGAAATACGCCAGCAAACGCTCAATCGCCGGTACGGTACCAAACGGATCATCGCTCAGGCTGATGGCCAGGGTTTTCGCCGTTACCCGGGCAAAGTGCAACTCGGCCAACGCCTGACCACTGGGCCGCGTTTCATAGCGCGCACTGGATCGGCTCCAGTCACGCACCACGCCAGCCGGTGTGTCTTCCAGCCAGCCCAGCCGTTTACCCGGAAAATAGCCACACAACCGTGTCAGCAACGGCATCAACACATGCCATTTGCACACCAGTTGCCAACGGCTGGCCGCCGCGTAATCACGCCAGTAGGCAAATTGCGCCCCCACCGTGACCAAATGCCGAATCACCGCCGACGAAGGCGCCAGCCCCGCGGCACACCCACCAAAACTGTGGCCGATGACATCAATGGGCTGACCGGGAAACACACGCATCGCCCGCTGCAGCATCGCCTCGAAATCCAGTACGCCCCAGTCGGACCAGGACGCCTGAAACCCGCGCATCGACGCCGGCCGCGACTCACCGATGCCCCGGTAGTCGTAGACGATCACATCGAAGCCATTGGCAAACAGGTACTCGGCGAAACGGAAGTAGAACCGGCAGCGTACCGAGGTCGCGGCGTTGATGATGACCACCGCCCGCGCGGTATCGGCCTTGCCATGACGCCAGGTAAAACCGCCGAGGCTGAAACCATCGGCGGCCTGCTCACGAAACGCCTCGCCTGAGGCACCGGCAACCGGCGCCGGGTGCTGCTGAAGGATGATCGACATGCGCCCCCCTTTTTATAGTGGGGTCAACGCTAGCACCTTTACGGCGGGTTGAGTGTGCCGATCAGGGCATCCACCACGGCTTTGGCGCTGTCGAGGCTATGGTGCACCAGCCAGGCGCTGTCTCCGGCCAGCACCTGCTCACCCATGGCAGCGGCATACACCGCCGCTCGCGCGGGGGCCAACAAATCGGAAATGCTGCTCAGCGCATCGGCTATCGGTACACCGTCAACCACGCAGAACAGCGCGCGCTGCTGGTGTGCATCGCCCGTGCAATGGAACACCACACCTTGTGCGGTCGTAATCGGAGGGGAATCGGACGTACTCATAATCACTCCTAACGTTTAGGAGCTGCCACTGTTCGCGGCCAAACGAGAGAGGGTGGCAGCTGTACGAGGGTTGGCCGACCGGGACGTTAGGAGCCCGGCACACCCGAAGGTGTCCCGCGCACAGCCGCCATAGCACGACGTGCAAGCGCAAAAAGTGCACTTGCATTCGGATGGTGGCGCTTATGCGCCTAACGTTGTCGACCGGCCAAGGTCGGTCACGGGATTGACCGTGACCGCGCAACCATACCGGCGGCCCCCGGTGCACGCAACAGCAAAGCGTGGCTCTCTGCGTGAAAGCACTTCACCTGCGCTCGGGCACTAGTTGTGGTAGGTCATCCACCAGGTTTCGCGGCACGTCGAATTGAAGGTCATGTGTGCGGGCGCAACCGTAAACTGGTCGACCGGGCACTCCAGCACTTCATAGATGATCCAGCACTCGGGGCAGGTGTCCGCACTGACCGGCAAACGGTCTTGTTCAAGGGTGCGCCGAATGACCACACCATTGGTAAAGGTCGCGGTCAGGGTGTCTTCCCTGACCTCAAGCCCTTCGTCCACGGTGCTGTTTGAGCTGACGGTATAGTCGCGAACACACACCGTACTTTCTGCGCCATGCAGCGCGCGAACATACAGTGCCAAGTGCTGCGTTGCCTCTTTCATGCGATATGCCACCTGGGTAATGCAGGGAATATTGACCCGCACCGCACCTGTTAACAGGCGCGGGCGCTGCCCAGAATGAGCGCGCACAGTGCATGGGTACAAGCACAGATTGCAAAAATGCTCAGCCAACTTAGACAAAAAGCCACGGCCAAGCGAGGGTGAAATGCCGTATGATAATGCCGCCCAAATGCAAATATCGGTTCGTTTTAGATGAGTGGCAAGTCGCTTTTCAAGATTGACCTTCGTGGTTTAATACTGCTTCTCGCGATTGCGACTGCACTTATTACGCTAGGCAACGCGCTCTATTCAAGTTATCGCGTTCAGCGCCAGCAGTTGATCGACAACACACTCGAATCAAACCGTATTTATGCGGCGAAACTGGCTGCCAGTACCGATCAGTTTCTGCATTCGGCCCAACAACAACTCGCCTACAGCGCGCGCATGATGAGCAAGCCGGACGGGCTTGGCCAAGCAGTAGATGAAGTTGAACGCCTGAAATCCCAGACCGACAGTTTCAACTCGGTAACCGTTGCCGATGCCACGGGAAAAGTTGTAGCCATATCACCTGAAACGATTCAGATCGTGGGAAGTACACTTACTTCGGTGAATGCTCAGCGCGCACTGACTGAACAGAAGCCCTTTATCAGCCAACCCTTCGTCTCGTTCGCCGGCAACTTGGTGGTGTTCATTTCCCATCCGATTTTTTCCGACCAAGGCGTCTACCTCGGGTTTATCGGCGGCACTATTTACCTCAAGCAAAAGAGCATGCTGCACAGCCTGCTGGGCAGCCACTTCTACACCGACAGCTCCTACATTTACGTCGTCGATGAAAACCGCAAGCTGCTCTACCACCCCGACCCCAATCGGATCGGCGAGGCCGTAGGCCCCAACGCGGTGATTGATGCCGTGATTCGTGGCGAAAGCGGAAAAAGCCAGGTCATCAACACCGCCGATGTCGAGATGCTGGCCGGCTACGCGCCCATTACCTCGGCGCATTGGGGCATCGTTTCTCAGCAGCCGATCGAGACATCGCTGCTGGCG
The DNA here is from genome assembly GCF_053629555.1 of Pseudomonas sp. HLS-6 TE3448. Lineage (NCBI taxonomy): Bacteria > Pseudomonadati > Pseudomonadota > Gammaproteobacteria > Pseudomonadales > Pseudomonadaceae > Pseudomonas > Pseudomonas sp. HLS-6 TE3448. Next base: position 513,404 of record NZ_JBRJIO010000001.1, read on the forward strand.
TTGAACACGCTGATGATCAACATGCTCAAGGGCATTCTGCCGGTTGGCCTGCTGGGAATGCTTGCCATCTGGTGGCTGGCACGGCTGATCTCGACGCCGCTGGGGCAACTGGCCGACTGCGCCAAGAACATGGACAGCCCGGAAGCGCAGGGCAAGATCCGCGCGGTAAAGTCCTGGTACTTCGAGTCGACCCAAATCAAGCGCGCCTTGCTGTTAGGCATCTCCTTGCTGCAAAGCAAGATCGGCAAGTTGAACAAGGACGCACAAACCGACCCGCTGACGGGCCTGCTCAACCGGCGGGCCATGGCCCAAGTACTGGAAACCTATCGCAGCGAGCAGACAGCCTTCTCCGTCGTGGTGCTCGACATCGATCACTTCAAGCGGGTCAACGACACCTATGGCCATGACACTGGCGACAAGGTCCTGGTGCAACTCTCGAAAATCATGCAGAAGTATTCGCGCGAAGCGGACAGCGTATGCCGCGTGGGTGGCGAAGAGTTTTTGATCCTGCTGCCTGGCACCTCCATTGAAGCCGCCGGCAACTTTGCCGAGCGCCTGCGCGTGGCCGTTGAACAAGCACCCATGGCGCTTGTTGGGCACATCACGATTTCCCTGGGGGTCGCCCACTGGCCGGACGATGCCAAAGAGCTCTCCGAAACCCTGAAGCTGGCGGACGACCGGATGTACCAGGCCAAGCAGTTGGGCCGCAACCGCGTGGTCGCGAGTGCCGTTGAGGGCACCGTTCAGTCATGCGTGCCGCAGTAACTGCACGACCACCCCGGCCAGCCCACACGCCATCAGTACCGGTATCACGCCGCGCTTGAAGCGGAACAGTGCAATTGCGGCCGACACGGCGATCAACGCCGATACCCCATCGAACGCACCGCTGAAGCCTTTGGGCCAGAGCACGTGATAACCGAAGAACAGCGCAAGGTTGAGGATCACCCCGACGACAGCCGCGGTGATAGCGGTCAACGGTGCGGTGAACTTCAGCACGTTGTGCGTCGACTCCACCAGCGGCCCACCCGCCAGAATGAACAGAAACGACGGCAGGAAGGTGAACCAGGTGACCAGGCACGCGGCAACCGCACCGGCCAGGAACAGGTGCTCACCGCCCAACGCCTGCTGCAGGTAAGCGCCCACAAAGGCGACAAAAGCCACCACCATGATCAACGGCCCAGGGGTGGTCTCACCCAGCGCCAGGCCATCGATCATCTGCGTTGGGCTCAACCAGCCATAGTGGCCGACCGCGCCTTGATAAACGTAGGGCAGCACCGCGTAGGCACCACCAAAGGTCAACAGTGCAGCCTTGGTGAAAAACCAGCCCATCTGGGTCAAGGTACCGCCCCAGCCAAACAGCGCCGTCAACACCCCCATTGGCACTACCCAGAGCACCGCGCCAACAACCAACAGTTGCGCCAGACGCGACCAGCGGAAACGTGCATGTGCGGGTGTAGGGGTTTCATCGTCGATCAGCGCGGGGCCATAGGCGGCCCTGCTAGCAGCGTGCCCACCGCCGTTACTGAACCTGGCCGGCGCAAAACGACCGCCCAGGTAACCCAACACAGCGGCGCCCAGCACAATCAACGGGAACGGTACATTGAGGGCGAATATCGCGACAAACGACGCCGCAGCAATCGCCCACAGCCAGCTGTTTTTCAGTGCCCGCGAGCCAATACGGTGAGCCGCCTGGATCACGATGGCGGTCACGGCAGGCTTGATGCCATAGAACAACCCGGCCACCACCGGCACGTCACCAAAGGCGATGTAGACCCAGGACAGGCCAATCAAGATAAACAGCGATGGCAGCACGAACAGTACGCCGGCAATCACCCCGCCCCAGGTTCGGTGCATCAGCCAGCCGATGTAGGTGGCCAGTTGCTGAGCTTCGGGGCCGGGCAGCAACATGCAGTAGTTCAGGGCATGCAGGAACCGACGCTCGGAAATCCAGCGCCGCTGCTCGACCAACTCCTGGTGCATGATCGCGATCTGCCCGGCCGGGCCGCCGAAGCTGATAAAGCCCATCTTGAGCCAAAACACGAAGGCGTGCCAAAAACTCACCGGCGGCGGTACGGCTAGGGTGTCGGCTGCCTTCGGTGCGATGTGCGTCATACTGAGGATCCCTGATTGCCCGTATTAAGGCCCGGTAAAGGTATTCATTCGGGTGAGGCCGTATGATGAACGCTTGAACCGCTCAAGTGGAAGGCTCCCCCCGAATGAACGTGAGTGTTTTGTACGCGCTGGCCGCAGCGGCCCTGTTTGGCGCCAGCACACCACTGGCCAAGTTTCTGGGCGTGGGCCTTTCTCCTGTGCTGTTGGCCGGGCTGTTGTACCTGGGTAGCGGCCTGGGCCTGACCCTCGTGCGGTGCATTCGAGACCGAGGCTGGCGCAGCAGCGGCCTGACAGCCCCTGAATGGCCATGGCTGCTCGCCGCCATCGCATTCGGCGGCGTGCTTGGGCCGATTGCGCTGATGTTCGGCCTGACACGTACCTCAGGGGCGACCGCCTCCCTGATGCTCAATCTGGAGTCGGTGCTGACCGCCCTGCTGGCCTGGGTCGTGTTCAAGGAGAACGCTGATCGTCGAATCGTGCTCGGCATGATCGTCATCGTTCTGGGGGGCTGTGTACTCTCCTGGCCTCAGGAAAGCACATCGGCCCATGACTGGACCGGCCCGCTGGCCGTGGCGTTCGCCTGCCTGTGCTGGGCCATTGACAACAACCTGACGCGCAAAGTCTCAGCGTCCGACGCCGTGTTCATCGCGGGCCTCAAAGGCTTGAGCGCGGGTGTGGTGAACTGCGCGCTGGCATTGGCTATCGGCGCCCAACTGCCGGCAATCAGCACACTGCTGCCTACCTTGCTGGTGGGCTTTCTTGGCTATGGCGTCAGCCTGGTGTTGTTCGTACTGGCCCTGCGTGGGCTCGGCAGCGCGCGTACCGGCGCCTATTTCTCAACGGCGCCCTTTCTGGGCGCGGCCCTCTCGATCCTGATGCTTGGGGAGTCGGTGTCATGGCTGTTCTGGATCGCCGCCGCGCTGATGGCGCTGGGTGTCTGGATACACCTGACCGAGAACCACGCACACGAGCATCAACATGAACCGCTGGTGCACAGCCATCGACATACCCATGACGAGCATCACCAACATGAACACGACTTCGAATGGGATGGCACTGAACCCCACAACCACCTGCACCACCACGCACCGATCCGACACAGCCACCCGCACTTTCCCGATATCCATCACCGGCACAAGCATTGAGGGTGTGCCTGGTTGTTGATGGGGTCGTCTGGGGTGCGAGGATCGGCGTACCCCCGACACTCGATACCTGAGAGACTAAAGCGCCGGGCAAGCTCGCCCAAGATCACACCATGGACCGGATGCTACATGCGCAAGTCAGATCGACTGTTTCAGGTGGTCAACCTGATACGAGTGCATCAACCCATTACCGCAGACGCGTTGGCCGAGCGCATTGGCGTCTCAGCCCGCACGATTTATCGGTACATCGATGACCTGTCTGTCAGTGGCATTCCCCTCTATGGGGTTGCTGGCGTGGGGTACTCACTGCGTGAAGGCTTTGAACTGCCGCCTCTGACCCTCACCCGCACTGAACTCGATGCGCTGATGCTTGGCGTTGAGATGCTCTCCACTGCCGCGGGTACTGAACTCGCCACCTCTGCCAGGACGCTTCTGAGCAAAATCACCGCGGCGTTGCCATCGGCCGATGTACCGCCCTCGCTCTCCAGCATTCGGGCGCTGCGCGTCAGGCCCGCCACAGCGCACCAGCGCCACCTGGATGAACTGAACCGGGCTATTCAACAAGCGAGCGCGGTACGTTTTTCCTATGTCAGCCTGAACGAGGCAACTTCGGACCGGACGGTGTTTCCCTTGGGGCTGTTCTATTGGGGAGGCAAGTGGACGGTGGGCACCTGGTGCGTGTCCAGGCAGGCCTACCGAGACTTCCGGATCGACCGGATGCACAACCTGCAGATCATGACGGACGGTCAAAAGCTTGGGGCAGAATGGAACCTGCGCGCCTACATGCAGTTCCAGTCCGCGCAATGGGCGGCACATCCTGCGATGAAGCACTGACAGTACGCTGTCAGTAGGCCTGCGTGACACTGGTCGCTCTTCTTACTGCACCTGGAGAGCACCCTATGACACAGAACAGCCATGTACTTGAACTCGCGATCTTTACCGTCAAGGAAGGCTTTGAACAGCAGATGCCCGAGCTTCGAGTAGTGCTTCGCGAAGCCCTGAAGCACTTTGATGGTTTGATTGAATACACCGGCTACTGCCCTGCCCCTCAAGGCCGAGTTTTCGTCGACCTTGCCAAGTGGGACAGCCTTGAGAGCGCACACGCCGTTGCACAGGCCTTCGAGCGTGGAGACGCCAGATTCGCACCGTATGCCCACGCCATTGAAGCGATTACCTTCATGGGGCACTTTCATCCGGAGTGATCGCCTCTTCTCACATTGGCATCTAAGGCGCACCATTACGCAGCAATAGGCGGATTTCCGCCATCATAGTTCTGGAAAGTGGCGTGTTTCCTCCATTCAAGTGCCGGGAACACCGCCCCAACAACCGTAACATCTGCATTACAACCTTCGGGTACAGGTCTTGCAAAATGTGAACAGTAAAAGACCAGACAACGACTCACGGGATCAGACCATGCAAAAAACCTGTCACCATGAGCTGCGCAATGCCTTTCGTGCCCTGCTTGCCAGCCATGCCTGTTACCACACTGCCTCAGTGTTCGACCCGTTGTCGGCGCGTATCGCCGCCGACCTCGGTTTTGAAGTCGGCATCCTCGGCGGCTCGGTCGCGTCCCTGCAAGTGCTCGCCGCCCCGGACATCGCCCTGATCACCCTCAGCGAGTTTGCCGAACAAGCCACACGCATCGGCCGTGTGGCCCGCCTGCCCGTGATCGCCGACGCCGACCACGGCTACGGCAATGCCCTCAATGCCATGCGTACCGTCATCGAACTGGAGCGCTCTGGCGTCGCCGCACTGACCCTTGAAGACACCCTGCTGCCAGCCCAATTCGGCCGCAAGTCCTACGACCTGATCAGCGTCGAGGAAGGCGTCGGCAAGCTGCGCGCCGCCCTGGAAGTACGCGACGACAGCGCCCTGGCAATCATCGCCCGCACCCATGCCGGCGTGCAGCCGCTGACCGACGTCATCCACCGCACCCGCGCCTATCAGGACGCAGGCGCCGATGGCATCTGCCTGGTCGGGGTGAAGGACTTTGAACACCTGGAGGCAATCGCAGAAGGCCTGAGCGTGCCACTGATGCTGGTCACCTACGGCAACCCGGAACTGCGCGACGACAGCCGCCTGGCCAAACTGGGCGTGCGCATCGTGGTCGACGGCCATGCCGCCTACTTCGCGGCAATCAAAGCCACCTACGACAGCCTTCGTGAGCAGCGCGGCATCCCTGTCGAAAACGCGCTCAATGCCTCGGAACTGGTAACCAAGTACACCGCCCCGAACGACTACATCGCGTGGGCGCGGGAATACATGAATGTGAAGGAGTAACGCGCCAGCTTGGGGCGAGATTCGACCCAGGCCCGCCACGAAAAAATCGTCGCCGCGCTTATGGCAGCGCTTTAAACAAGCGCAGCCTGGGCCAGGCACTGAAACACTAAGCGGTATGAGGTCGTGGGAGCGATGCGATCATTTGATCAAAAGCCTCTAGCGCATACCTTCCATCAAGGCTTTTCAAGGCCGGCATTTCTGAAGGAAAACCGAATTGCACTCGCCCTGGAAGCACCTTTTCGATGGCTGAGTACCAGTTCAAAAGAGCGGTTTGGAGACGCACGTGTAGCTCGAAATTACGCCGTCGGCGGGTGGTGTCTGCGTTGGCTCGTTCGCGCGCGAGCTGCGGATCGATGCTGCCAACAATGTAACAGTCAGCGAAGCCAATCCGCCTTTGGGCTACCGTTTCTCGTGTAGCCGCCAACTCCAATCGCCAGTCGTGTTCGCTGGCCTCGCCGATCTGCCAGAGGCTCCAAATGTAGTGGAGCTTGAGGGGGTCGCTGTCGCACAAAGCCCACGAAGACATTTCTTCCGTAGCGAGCGCTGCCTGCCAGCGATCTACGTTTCGCTCTGCCCAGAACGCTGCGGCTCCGACTGGGTCTTGCAGTCGATTCGGCTCGTCCTTGAAACGTCCATTTTCAGGAACGACATATTGCCCTCCATGCTTTGCGCACCAGGTGGTTTTCCCGCTCGCGCTGATACCGTCGACAACTACGATCATCGTTCTGACTACTCCGCAAAATTCATCCTGCTCCTGCAAGCCTACAGGCATCCGTGTGGCTTGTGCCGGCATCCCTTCATGCAGCGTTTCGTACTCGCGGGCGTGCAAGGCTGGGCACACACCATGTATTGGCTTTGCAGGGCTGGGTAGATGACTTAGCCGTATGGACACCGATCCAGAGACCAGCAGAAACAACAAAGCCCGCACTGGGCGGGCTTTGTTGGGTGTTTCGTGCCCTGTGGGGCTGATCGAAACGGCTGGATGGTGCGGAGACAGGAGTCGTATCAACACGGAAGAGGCTGAATTCAATGGATATTGTTCTTCAGGGTATGACTCATTATCTCTAAAGTTATCCTCAGCCTATTTCCAGGTGGCGAACCATCGTGAAAAAGTCCTGCCTTGCGGCAGACCAGTCTGGAAGGAATTCAAAGTGCTCCACCGAGCCACCACCCACCTTCAGTCCGAGGGCGTTCATCATAGTTGTCATTGCCGAGCTTATGCACTGCGCTGACAGTCGAACACCGTAAGTCCTAGGACGAATGACTCGATGGCTTCGATAGTCTGGGTCCGCTCGCCGTGCAGCAGCCTTGCAGCGGCATTCGCAATCGAGAGTTCACCTTGAAGAGCGGCATCCACGAGTTGCAGGCCAGCCCCCTTGATGTCATCCGTGAGCGCCAAGTTGCTCCAGGCCTCCCTCGCTTCGTCGAGAGTCTCAAAGATCGCCCGATAGATGCGTTCCTCCTCGGGCATCCTGGTTCCCTTGCTGCTCCAATACGCATCAATGCCTTGGAGCTCTGCCAACGGGTTGGTGAGACGAGTCAATACGTTTACCGAATCCAGCGGAGCTGCCTGGAGTCCTGCGGCGGCGCACCAGGGTTGCGCCAATTCATTTGGTAGGACCGGGAACAGACTGTCGAAGCCAGATGTAGCGAGATTCGTCAATCCGAGCTTGTTCATGACCGGTAGGACGCAAATCTTGCGCCCGTCATCAACGAGAGCGCGCCAGGCTGCCCAGCCACTCTCTAAGTCCACGCCTGTTCCATCGGTGTTCACAGGCAAAGTGACCAGCACATCCGCAGGCGGCCACACCCCGGGAATGGTAGCCTCAGACAGCAGATGAACGCCGATGCCAGGGCTTATTGCGGTCAACTCGGCCCTTAGTCTAGCTTCCAAGTTATTAAACTCGGCCTCGCGATATCGGCGCGCGGCCAGTGCCGCTTTGCCAAGCGCACTTCCCTTTGGGGCCGTCTGGCAGCGGTGGGTGAGGAACGGGTGCAGCCCTCTTTTTTCAGACTCACCGGCCATCGTCTGAAACATTTCCACGAGGCGTCGTAGCTCATCCAACTCTTTCGGAGCCTCGATTGACAACACATCCCATGACTCCTCTGACGCCGCAATCGTTATGCTTTTCTGGAGGTCTGCAAGCCACGCCATGTAGGCCGGAGCACCCTGCGGCAGCGCAAGAAACCTCCGGACTAGGTCCGTGGAGCAACTGGACAGGATCGATGGCAGCCTCGACCAGCTCTGAACCTCAGCAGTTGGCTGCTCCTCCTGTGGCGCCACCAAGCTGATAGCAGCGTCGTATACGCGCCCCAAAACGTTGAGCGCCGTTGTATCGGTCTTCCCTCTGAATTGCCCGTCAAGCAGGGCTCTGAGGTTCGGGACGAGCAAATTGAGCAGATCCAGGCATTGCGCTAGATATGCGGTGTAACTCTTAGCAGCCAATTCCGCGTTGAGAATGGCCAGCCACGCACGATTGCGGGCAACCTGTTCGGGCGCAGGAACGTTCGCCCTGGGCATGCGTTTGCAAGCAAGCGGGTAGCCTCCAATTGTGGACGGGACGATGCTCCCGTCAGCTCCGAGCGCGTTGCTGGAGACAATATCTGCTGCAGGTGTCAGCGCCAGCAAGGTCTCACAAGTCTGATACACCTCGTGATTAAGGTCGGTTTGCACGGAGGTTGCTACATACCAGAAGTCTGAGCGAACCTCTTTACCTTCCTCGCATGGGCTCAGGCGCGGTGCCTCAGCCCATGCCACATGGTCGGAGAAGCGCTGGAACAACACCTCTTGCCCTACTGCATCGACCCAACTGATCGCCAGCGCCCTGTCGACCCTTGCTGTAACTCTTAGTAGCGAAACTATGGCTTGAAAGTCCGTGTCGACCAGCGGGGGGGAAAGTTTGGCCAGCGCCCTCAAGTGCGAAGCCGGGATGACTTGGCCGAGTAGCGAAGCCATGAGCCGAGTCAAGTCCCCCATGCTGCTCGCCGCCTGGAGCGTGCGGCGCAGATCGCTTGGAGCTAACCGAGCCAAAAAGCGAGCGGTCAAACCTGAAGCGATGACCTCAGTCCTGATTTCAGTAAAGCGTCGAGATACCGAGACTATCGGACCGATATCTGGTGGCTCGACGTCGCCAATCGCAAGTCCAGCAGGCGTTCCCAGCAACGACTTCGCCATTGCTAGTGCTTCGGCGGTCTGGAGCCATCGTCCGATCACCCGATGCGCGTTCGTGTGATCCAGCCCTGTCAGAATCGCGCTGAGAAGCGCCGTTGTCGGTGCTGCCTCCAATCTAAGTGCCAGGCTTTCAATTACCTCGTCATCGCATCCCTCGTGCCTAGAAAGCGTGCGCTCAAGGAACCGAGACATCTCGGATGCCGGCACCAGCCAAACTGCAGTTGCGACCGTAGTCGACAACAAGGGCAGCGCGAACTCGTGAGACAGACGAAGTAGCTCTGCAGATCTCAACTCATGCAGCCCCACGATCCTGCCGTCATGTGTGTCTTGAACCAGGTGCTCATCCTTGAGTCTGGTCAGCGCTAGCGAGACCGTAGTCGCTGATTTGGACAAGACGCGAGGCAATTCTGACACATCGGCACCGCAACCCGTGGCGTTCACACAAGCCACCATCCTCAAGACATCCAGTTCGTCGTGTCGAGTGACGTCGTTCATCCGCGCAGCAATCTGCGCGTGCAGCGTCTCGCTCAATCGATGCCCCTGGGTAAGCACGTGGGTGTACTCAAGTAGGTGGCCAGCCGCCAGCGCCCAAGGTTCTCGCCATCCTTGCCAAGCGGTTTGCCCTCTATCCCTCAACTCTCGCCACACTCGTTCAGCAAGAGTGTCGTCACCCTGAACCTTGACTTGGGCAGCGCGACGGTTATCTACCAGCGGATAGCGATCCTCCTCTCGTACAGATGCCAAAAGCAGCAGCCCGGGAGTGCGATTTACCTCCGCAGTCAACGCGGTCCAACCCTCCGAGAACCCTCGGCCCACGTCATCGATGATGAAGCCGACGGGCGCATCTGCAGTCGCTCGTCTGGAGCGCGCAAGCTGGACAAGTGACGCAACTGCTGTCGGCGGCAGACGATGAACCTGAAACCAACGCACTGCGTGGCGACTGGCATACGCGGCTTCCCAAAGGACTGCTGACTTTCCTGAGCCGGAAACACCGTGAATGAGCGCGTTTCTACGGCTTTCCAGTCCTTGGAGAACGGCTGCCCGGAGCTCAGGGCGTTCCACTACCAGTCCTGCGGCTACATGTGATGCCTGCGCATCGACACCCAGGTAGAACAGCGGATCCTCATCAGGAGTCAGGAAGTCCACAGCTGAACACAAGCCCTCGATTAGCGCTGCCTCGACTAGCGCCGAGCTCAAAAGCGGCTGTAGCGCGTCGAACCGCTGCTGAACATCAGATACGGCAAGCCCAAGATAAGCGTTCTCCGCGCGAGTGCCGTTGTCATCAGAGAGGTGTCCCACCACGCCCAGGAGGTCCGCGAAGTACATCTCGGCTTCGAAGGCGGTGCAGGCCTGTCTAGCCGAAATCTGGGCTACTGCGCTCCCGCGAGGGTCAGGCAGCACAAGCACCTTCGTTCGCGCAATGAGGCCGGCCAGCCCCTTGCGTCCCTTCAGCTCGGCTACGACGCTCGGATAGGCGGAAAGCTCTTGCAACTGGCGGAAGGCAGTGCGGCGCTCACCAACATTGCTCTCGAGCACCAGCAAAAATTGGTCGTCAGGATGAAGCCCTTTTCCGTCCCACATTTTCATGACGAAGCCCGCCACGGAGCGAGCTGAAAACGGGCCCATGTGATTGCGTCGTGACTTGACCTGCGCGAGCGTTCTAGCGCGGGCCGTCCGGAGCTCAAGATCGTCGCCCCCTTCAGGGACGACGCTGCCGTATCCAAAACGGCCGACAAAGCCTTCTACGGCAAGGCTTGCCGCAACCGCATCCTGATAGCGGAACCCACGTCCCGCATGAGAGCCAGCTCTTGTCGCCAAACCAAACCTCCCTTTTCGATGGCCAAGAAATTCGTCGCGCATTAGCTCCAAGCGGTGACTCGAGGACGATATCTCGTGAAGACATTACTCCCGGAAGTGCAAGTTATGGAACAGGGAGCGCGAGGAATATGATGTCGTATAGCCCTTCATCCAGCGGTATCCACACTGTGGGTCGGCTCCGTCTACCCATGTCTAGCGTCGAACGGGAGTTTACAGGCGTTCAACATTCGGGACGTCAGGCAACGTTTTTCCAAACTCCCGCCACCATGCTGATTTTCGGCTAGGAGCGCACCAGATCAAGCACAAAAACAATCACACGTCCCTCACGTACTGATTTGCTTCCGGTAATGAGCATCTCCCGCAACTCATTCGCTGTTTGAGGTGGCTCCGTACCTCGCCCTGGCTTTTTAAGGCATTTGTTCGGCAGATTCTGATCGCCAAACCAGAGGACGAGATAGATGCCACGACCCTCTGCTCGCCAATCTCGGGTGTAGAGTGCATCAAGCTGCATGTCAGCACCTCTCCAGAGTTCCGGGTGCCACTGCCCCTTCACTTCGATCGGCATCCTAAGTGCACCCGCAGAACAGGCAATATCGACTTCCTTGTCTGCAGCGACATGCGCCTCAGGATCAAACGTGATCTCTTTCGATCCCTGGCGAAGCAGCCCAAGAAGATGATCACGACAGCGTTCCTCTGCGAAGGGCGTACCGTTGTCATCATAGAAGCCACGCCACGATTCGGCATCGTCGCTCTTGACCTTCGCTTGGGCGATCGAAAGCTCCTCGAGCACCAACGCCTGCAGATCGGCGGCGGATACAGGAAGAAGATTACGTGTAATTGCATTGATCGTTTCAAGCGTGGGAGGAGCATAAGATGATTCGACACGGATGCGCACTTGCTCTGTGACAACAATCTTGATCGACTCGGTGTAGCCGTCGGGCGGTGCGCTCCTCAAGCGCATCAACGCAGCGATTGCATCTTCGCTGGTGTCATTGCCTAGACGACGGATTAGATGGGTCAGGTGGTCACTAGCATCCCAGGGATTAGTATTGCCCCCGGTAGTCCCGCTTGGACGATACACCATTGGCCACTGCGGGCGGAACGTAGTGATGATCCATTCAAGCTGCGCTGGCTCCAGAGCAACATAGGAACCGTCGTCAAAATGTCCACCTGTGCAATTACGCAAATGCCAGAGCAGCTCGGGTTCAATCTGGGAAGCACTCAGCCGCGCAGCCGTCTGCTCATAATCGACGACAAGGCCAATCGCATCCCAGTTGCGCCTACGCTCATCGTCAGTCAGCTTTATGCGACCAACGGCGACGCGGCGTAATACCTCGAATCGTCCCAAGCGGATAAGCCGATAGATCAACTCTGCTTCCGGTCCGACTGGAAGCTCTGGGAAGCGCTTTAGCCATTCGGCCGCAAGCTCAGCAGCAAGTTCTGCATGACGTTCATCTCGCACAAGTGCATAGAGGCCGTCTACTGATTCACAGCGCGCTTGAAGCTGAGGTTCATGGTAAAGCCGCATTGCGTCCCCCCAACCGCCGCGAGCCTGGATAGCGGCCTCGATCGCATCTCTGAGACCGACAATCCCTGCGTGGTCGTCGATGCAAGTTCGGCGCAGTACAAAAAGTCCCGCCATCAGGCGCTCATCAGAAAGATCATCGAACCCTACGCCTTTCCGAAAGCGCTCGGCGAGCGCAGCAACGATAATGTAGCCAGCGTCGTAGTACTGACCTTGTGCAAGGCTTTCCGCAATTTCGTGCGCTGTGGGCGTGGCTGGTTCAAGCACCATGAATGCTTCGAACCCCACATGCGCAACATCTCCGATATCGTCGCCAAGCCATTGAGCAACGCGCTTGTGGGCAGGCACATCGTCTCCGACATCATTAAACAGATTGAGATAGGCTTTGGCCGGATCGATGATTGTTCCGAAGTCGCCTACACCCATTTGATCGATACAAGTCGCATAGCTCTTTCGGTGCTGGGCGTGCGCAGCAGCTTGCTTTTCTTGGCGGATACGTTCGCTTTCAGCTTGCTCGATCTTCCATTCGGGTATAACCGGCTTGGCAAGCCTTTCGATCCAGTTCAATAGGTCAGGGCAGTGTGCAGCGAATGGCCTTGCGGCTGCACGAACCTCGGCACCTATTTCATCGTCATGCGGAGTGAGCTGAACCAAATCGCGCCAACGTTCATCGCTGTGATCTGAAGGATCAAGCGCCTCAAGTAACGCAACGACGTCAGCCGCGGTCGCCGCAAAACCGGAGGACCGCCGGCTCAATTCCCAGGCCAGCTGCCAAGTACTTTGATCACTAGGCCGTTCGAACAGTACGTAGCGCTGTATGGCCTGGCGAAAACGATCATCGCCCCGGATGTGGGCATCTAGTTGCTGACGAGATTCGCGCTGATACCCGACGCTGGCATCAAATGGTTCTAGCCAAGACCAAATTTTTTCGGCCGTGACGCCACCGGCTGCCACGGCACGCGCGATCAGGTGATATGCGAAATCGGTTAGGACGTAATTTCCGGGGCGTTCGTACCGCTTGCCAAGCGTCTTTGCCACTATGGCTAAGCGGTCAAGGACACCTTCAATCCTAAGATCAGGAAGACACCTCTTTAGGCCTGATAACACGCCAATCGTGCGACCGTCATTTCGTGCATGAGCAACTACAAGGTCGACTACAAGGTTATCGTGGATCAGCTCGTAACCAATGTCCTCGATCGACTCAATTGCCAGTCGAATCGAGAGCTCATCGTTATAATTGTGTAATGCGGAGAGAATATTCGGCCAATCTTCTTCACCATCTAGCTCAGAAAGCGCCTCACCTGCGGCTCTCCGGCTCGCAAAAATCGCCTGTGGGTCGAGAACGATCCTCCGGAAATCATCTGCTAACTCTGACGCGATCTTGTTTCCTTTGACAGCTTCGAGCACAAGAAGGCGTAGAGCGAACGGTGTTTCCGGTGCGGTAATCAATCGCCGTATTTCTTCGATGAGCTCGGGCTGCGTGATTCCACGCATAGAATAGGGCCCCCAATCACGAAAACGAGGACTGTCCGTTGCCAGTAGCTCTAGTGCCCCTATTAGTGAGCGAGCTTGCTCGACCGTTAAATCGTCTGCATCACCGTACTCGATCACGCCCATTGGATCAGCGGCGATCACCGCCTGAGCAAGTGCCGGATCATGAGCGAGCCACGCATGAATGCCACGTAGACTTGCCGGCACGAGACCATGACTGTGGAACATTGATAAGAGGCGCCTGCGTTTAGCCGGGGTATCAGCCTGCTTCGCAAGCCATCGAGCCCCTAAGTATTCACCGACACGGCGATGTAGATATCCAAAGCGATCAGCACCATCGGCTCTGAACAACCGTGTGCCAAGCATGCCCCCTATGGATTCTCCCCGAGGGAGGCAGGAAATATCGGCGAGCTGCAACTCGCCTTCAGCAGAGCTGGCTGAAGTGGTTCGGACGATGGCTTCACTGCCAGTGAGGATCAAGCCAGCAAATGCAGCACCTGCGGCGTCAAGCCCTATTTCTCGTGCGAGCTGACCGCAGGCCTTTGCATCCCGATGCTCGACCCGCAATACCTCAACTGCTCGGCTGAAGAGCTCGCTACGTGTCTCAGGCAGATTTCCCGAACCGGCGACCCGGGAGATGAGTTCGAGAGTCTGCGGATTGCCAAGTAGTCCGCTGAGACCCCGAATGTTGAAATGTTCGACCACCGCCTCGGCGGTCTCGGCCCCGAGCGAGGCACTTAGGAAGGTTGCTGCGTCAGCATCATCAAAGGGCTCAAGATGCAGCTCCAGCGGCTCCTCTGGATATTGCTCGCGAATAGCCTCTAGCCCAGTGGCGCTACGCCAGTCCGCGACACGGCAAGATAGAACGAAGTGAGGGCAGCCTAGTCGTCCGAGCTGGCGTAGCACTAGGTCCACCGCATCGCCCTCCTTTTGGGCGCTCACTTCATCAAGTGCATCAATCACCAGGGTTGTGGCGTCACCTAGTAGTGTTCTCGGATCATGACGATTGATCAGCTGACGAGCGGTGCAGCGTGCATGGCCTGGAGCATTTGCAAACCATTCAAGCAGACACGACTTTCCCATGCCCGCTTCACCGAGAATGAGCAATGGTTCGGTCCGTTTTCGCAGCTCGCCCTGAGGCAGTTTGGCTCGGCCATTTTCGGTTTCATACCATAGCGTCCGCTCAATCATCTCGAGCACCAAAAAATTTGCGCATTCACTCATGTCTTACCGAAGCCTCAATTGGAGCCTGCCTAGCTAGCCAGATATTATCCTGATGAAATCTAGAATTCCCCACTGAGCAGACTCATTATCGCGTACGACCGCCCTTAGCTGATAGCTGCCGGCGCAGCGTTGCGGGGACCTCCGAAGGCGCTTGCCACGTGGGTTTCGCATGGCGCGTCCTTTCGCATTGTCCGCTAGCGTCGACTGAATTAAACGTGCGTCGGCGCTAATAGACTGTTTCTTTTACCTGGAAATAGGCTGGAGTGAGATAGATATAAAAGAGTTTTGCATCGCTCATAAATTTAATATGAGCAAGTGTGAGGTCGCGTCGGGCGGTGGTAGTTTTGGAATGGCTGACTTGAAGACTTCACCGGCCGAATTTTTATCATTGGCGGAGGACGATTTTGAACGGGGCGGCTTGGCGGCTCTTGTCAACGCAACGACCAATGCGAAGCGTGCCATTGTCAGTCAGCTCGATCAGTTGTTGATCTCTTTTGGCTACCAGTCACTTAGATGGAACGTGCCGCAAAAAATCGAACGTGTCAGGACGCTCGGGCTAATGGCGCCAAGCTTGTTGCGTAAAATCGTCGATATGAGAAATATTCTTGAGCATGAGTACGCAACGCCTGAGCTTGGAAAAGTTGAGGAAGCATTAGATATCGCGAGTCTCTTTGTGATGTCCGCTTCGGCTATGTTTATTCCGTTTGACGACGTCTTGGAATTTTCACATCCTGACTCAGCAGTGATGGATGGGGCCGTCACACATATCACTGCGGGATTGAACCGTAAGTCTGGCAGGGTTTTCTACACAGTCTATGCGTACGAGCCTGGTGAGTATGCCGGGCGGTGTGTTGGTCAATGTGAGATCGAATCAGGGCATGTCTTGTTCGAAGCAATGGTGAAGCTTTCTGCATCGCTGATGCTTCGATACAAGGTAAACCAGGCGCTCAGTGATTTTGAGTCCGCCTGTGCGTAACCATGAGTGCTCGTTAGCTCAGGGGCGGAGCTGCGGCTGCGAGATACAGCTATCGGCCCTTAGCAGCCCTTCGTGTAAGGCTGCTTACGGCTATATATAGCAAATCGAGTAAGACTGCGTTCGCCTCACTTACAACATTCAGAACCGTGGGTCAGAAGCAGCAAGGCATTCAGAGCGCTGCTTCCAGAGCAGAATTGAGCTCGTTGCGAAAGCGCGGCAAGAGAGCTCGCAGCACATGATCCTGTTCATCGAAGAACTGCTGGAGGACGACCAGATAATCGTTTTTTTCTCTGAAACCATAGGGCTCGATGAGGTAACCACGCATCACGCTGGCTAACGGCGCCAATTGCGAAGTCTGCTCCAAATCCCGCAAGGTTGTGAGCGCCACACTGAGCAATTCATTCTTAAGCCGGTGAGGCACTCGCAGCGACATCAAGATCGGCTGTATAACCCGGCCGATGGCTTCCGCTGCTTCGAAGGAAATGTAAATTTTATTGCCTTCGAGCTGGTCCGGCTTCAGCACGTCGCCAGGTTTCGTCAGAGCTTTGGCATCCCTAATCCACACCGCTGTAGTGTCCACGATTTCGTACAGCAGGTAGCCCAGCGGCGTTGGGAACTCATAGTTCTCATCTTCCGGCCGAACTTCGCGAGCGCGATCGAGCAGGCGGGAAGTGAAATGAGGCATGTAGTGGAGCCACAAGTGGTCGACGACACATTGATGTAGGCCTTCCAGAACCAATATTCTGAAGAACCAGATACCCGCATAGACCGGGTCGCGGTGCTTGCCGACATCTTGAAAGGTCAGTAGCCGCCCGTTGAATTTCTTTTCGAGGGTTTCATCTGCATCGATCCGTGCGAGTACAGCCTCGCCGATAGATCGGTAAACCCCAAGGCGGGCTGCCACATCAACATCAGCACAGTAGAACCGCAAGATGCGGTTCTCATCGGGCAGCGCCAATCGGTGTCCGCTCCCGCCGAAATTATGGTTGTTCCTGAGTTCGCTATACAGCACGCTGAAGTCATGGGCCAATAATGCGTCGAAGAACTCGTCTTGGAAGTCCTCCACAAAGCGAGTTGTACGCTCCATGACCTCTAGGCAGAGGTATGGTCGGACGATGGCAAGATGTCCAGTAAGACGACGGGATGACAGTAGTCGCCTCACGACTATGGCGGCTCGCCGCTGCACTCGGTGTGAAGGACCGAGCAAGTCGGCAAGCCATTCGCGAAAACTGAACACTTTGTGGAATAGCCAGTTTGCCGGAGCATCCTGCCCTAGCGAGATAGACCCGTCATCTCGGAAAATTACTTTGAAGTTGGGAGAAGGTGGACGAATAGCGTTGGCAAAGCGGCCCCGCACGCTCTTCGACTCCGCCAGATTCAGCGCCGATGCGAGATGATGATGTAGCAAGTCTGCAAGCTCTTCTAGCTTTCCTGCGTGCAATAGCGAGGTGGTTAGATCATCGAAGAGACTGAGGTTCCAACGCGTAAGCCTCGTCTTGCGCGACCGCCAGTAGACAAACCCTGCGAGCAGCAGGAAAAGCAGATATTGGGCGGCGCTTTTGTCGAAGCCCCACAGCCAGGGGCCGAAGGTGGGAACCCCAACTGCGGTGAGCACTGGCTGGAAAAAGAAACCGTGGATGACTAGAAGGACCGACCAGATAACTAACCAGTCGAACCAGTTTAAGCTCAATCGGAAGCTGAGCCTCGCGGTGCTCGGCACGATAGACCACACCGCAGCAATCAAGCCCAGCATGGTGAGTAGTGCGCTAGTGTCGATACCGGCAGGGTTCATAGGGTGATCCAATTCTAGGAGATGCTGACAGAAGTCAGAGCTGGAAGCAGTTGTGGGCGGGCCTTAGCAACGGCCTCAGCCAGTAGTGGAGTTCGCTTTGGGGGGCCCAAAAGTTCTCGCGCAACGAGGGTTCTGATTCTGCCCCGAATTTCAAGCTTCCTGCAAAGGCAGATCCCGACGCACAACCGATCCCAGTCGTAAGCTGTCTCATGGAAGGCTGCTATGGGTCGAAAGCGGTCAGTCGTGACTATCTATCTGATCTTAGTTTGGCATTTGAGGACCCACGGCTTTTCTAAACGACGAGCTAGCAGCCGCACCGTCAGCAGGTAGTAGTATCGAGTTGCCTTGCATCGCCTCGCTAGTCGGTGGTCGAGAAACCAAGCAACATGTTTTTTCTTCCAACCCCAAGGTGTTTCTAGCTGCCAGCGTTCAGATATCTCCGCTTGGATGAGCTTTGCTTGCCGTAAATGGCGCTGCCGCGTTTCGTACGATCCCGTCAGCACCGCAGCCAAGAACAGTTCCATATCGAATGGCTTGCTCATACGCGCCCTCCAATGTAGGCCCCGACCACATCGATCCGACCGTGCCCCAACTCATAGCTGATTTGCCTTCGAGCCTCACGATCAAGGTTCCTGTCTACCTGGTAGCATTGGCCGCCGTTGATAGGTGCGCGGTGTTGGGTGATTTGCTCATAGCGCTCACATGCGTACGCCGCTCTTAGCTCATGGAAGCCTTTGAGATTGTGTGCATGCCGGATGTCCCGAGTAGGGCGAATGATTTCTTGCAGAAGATCCAGGTATCTTTCGTGTGGCGCAATCAGGTTGCTGCTACCCGCAGGCGACACCTGCCGTGCAAACCCAAGTGCACCTAGAACATGGTCGTCCACCTCAATCCAACGTGGCGCCGAGGCGCCAGCTCGGCCGCCTTTGGTGCCATCCTGGATGTTGATCCTGCCTAGGCCTTTAGCTTCACGGCTCAGCCGTGGCAAGTCGGCTAGGATGGCCTCACGCATGCGCATGCCGGTGGCTCGCGCCAATAAAACGATTGCAGCGGCCCGTAGCTGATGAGCGCGGCAAAGCACATCGACAATCTGCTTAACGTGTTTGCGGTCTTGGCCCTGCGGCACTGAGTGTCGAACTCCGCTGCGCTGCATACCCAATGCCTTGCTCGGACTTGGCAGTTTCACATGCTGATCACCGCGAAGCGCTGCCATGGTCCTGTTAACGCTGGATAGGCGGTTTTGCGCGGTGCTGACGGCGAGATCACCGCGCTTAACAATGTCGCGCAGATACGCCGCGTAGTCGGCCAATACCTTTCGATCAATCTGCCGCGCATCATTGATACCGGGCCCCTGTTCGGAGCGGCACCACTTTACGAATGCCAACCACCGGTCACAGTGCGCTTTGACCGTTCCGTAATGGCCACCGCCGAACATGTCTTTCAGTGCCTGCGGCCCTGCATAGCTCAATTGCCTGCCGTAGCCGAAATTGCGGCCGTCGCGCCTACCCACCAGTGCCATGTCGGTCACCTCTTCTGCTGTTCTCCGATCCTCGCCCCACGTCATCCCGCCAAGAATGCTGAGTGTTATCAGGGATCAAGGCCCCTGCGACCTGTGGGGAATGTCCACTACGCGGGACTGGCGGCTCCTTACGTCCGGGAGCAAGGGCATTTCATGATCTGGCCTCCTGAGCACCGTTGCCGGTGGGCGGGTGGAGGCAGTGCTGGCTGACTAAACCAGCGCCTGAAGATCCTGAGCCGGGTGAGCGCAGCAATGCGATGACCGGGGCATGTCTGACTGTCAGTCAGGTGCAGTCCATTCCCTGGTCTGCGGCACCATCATCTACATGGCTGTTGCTGGTGACATCGGTGTTTGTCACGCCGATTGTCACGAGGGGGAATGCCGCAAAGCCATGTGCGATAAGGGCTGCAGCAGTGGTAGAAGTGCCCGTCTCTTTCCACAGAAAGAGACGGGCACAGGTTGGCGCAATAGTCGGCCAAGCGGATAGGTTGCTGCAGGGCAGCGAGTTACGGTGTATCTGGCGCACGAGCGCCATAGGTATAAGAGCATCCATCACATGGGTAGTGACCGGGCGAGCTGCCAGATGCGAGTCGCCCTTGGGGAGAACCACCGCGAAAGCGGCGTGACCTTGAAGGCTCGGGTCACCTGGGGTGCTGTCAACGACAGCCTTTGCACTGTCTTTTCTAGGCCCGCAATCCGAGGGGGTCAAGCGACTCGCCCGCACGATTTTGCGGATGAAAATGGCGTTGGGCGTGTACGGAATCCCGTGGTTTCCAGTGACAGATTGGGTGCTTTTGATTTTTTAGGTGAGGTCCATCCAAACAGGGCGGCTTTGCAGCCCTGTTTGGATGGACCCGCATGGAAAGCGGATCATCGAATTTTCAAAGCCGTGCGCTCACTCGACTGCGCCACGCCTTGCTCTAAGGCTCGATACGTTTGCCCCGGTCTGATTCGCGAACTCATGCGGCGAGATATGCTCCTGCCGGTTCGCTTCGAGGTAACGGCTCCACCAACTCATGATCATTCGCCGCTCCTCCAGGACTCGGCCTTGTGGATATACGCCGCCCGAACGTTGTTGCGCTCCCTGTGGCTCATCTGCCGTTCGATAGCGGTCTCTGACCACAGCCCGGATTCAACCAAGGCACTGCACGCCATGGACCGGAAGCCATGCCCGCAGATTTCAGTCTTGGTGTCGTAGCCCATGTTCCGCAAAGCGCTGTTGACCGTGTTCTCGGACATCGGCTTCCACGAGCGAGCGTCACTGGTGAACACCAGATCGAAGTACCCCGTGATCGCATGAATCTGTTCGAGCAACGCCACCGCCTGCGGTGACAGAGGGACAAGATGGATGTCACCCGCCATCTTCGTCCCTCTGGTCGAATACGGAACACCGTCCAAAGCGGGCCGCGTATCAGGTATCTCCCAGATACCCCGCTTCAGGTCGAACTCATTCCAGCGCGCGAAGCGCAGTTCGCTGGAGCGAACAAACACATGCAGCGAGAGCATGACGGTCAGCCGAGTAAGCGTGCGTCCTTTGTAGTGCTCGATGCGGTCCATCAACTCGGGCAAACGAGAGAGCGGAAGTGCAAGGCCGGTGCGTAACCCGTGGCGCGCTGATGAAGCCCTCAAGGTCATACGCAGGGTTCACCGTGATCAGCCGCTGCCGCTTAGCCTCACGCATGATGCTCTGTAGGTAGTTTTGCACCCTCAAGGCCACATCGATCGTGCCGCGTTTTTTGATCTCTTCCAGCGGCTGCATGAGGTCGAAGGTATCCAGATCAACGATGGCGCGTGCGCCGAGCAGCGGGAATACGTGAGTCTTCAAACGACTCAGCACAGTCCTCGAATGGCCAGGCGCCCACTTCACGGACATTTCCTTATGCCAGTCCAAAGCAGTGCGTTCGAATGTGTGGCCTCTGACAACCGCCTCGGCCTTGGCCTGCTGCTTGGACGCAATCGGATCAATGCCTTCAGCCAGCATCCGCTTAGTCTCCAGACGCTTCTGCCGAGCATCTGCGAGACCAATGACGGGATAGTTGCCAAACGAGGTCAGCCCCTCACGCCCATCCGGTTTCACATACCGGAAGCGCCAGCCTTTGCGGCCATTGGGGTAAACGAGGAGGTAAAGACCGTCACCGTCGAAACGCTTGTATGGGCGGTCAGTAGGTTCGGCCGAACGGCATGCAGTGTCGGTCAGCGGAGCAGTGGTACGAGCAATAAAGGTAAACCCCTTTATCGAATCGACTTTATCCCAAACGTTACCCCTAAATCGGCTGGCAGCTGTCGGAATCCGACGGAACGCCATAACGAAAAAACCCGCCAAAAGGCGGGTTTTTCGGGGGTTCCAGAGATCTTGAAAGCCTTCTGTGGAACCTGAACTGGTGCCGGAGACAGGAATCGAACCTGCGACCTTCGCGTTACGAGTGCGCTGCTCTACCGACTGAGCTACACCGGCGTGACAGCAACGCTACCACTGCCGCGACGGTTACGCAAATCACTGTTTAATAACAGCTATTGCACCCTGTTCTGCCAGCCGCTCAAGGCGTGCTGCAACCGGCGGGGGCGTAGTCTTTGGCGACGGTGGTGGTGCAGTTCCAGCCGGTGGCCGAGCGGGTCAGGCTGATGGTTTTGTCCAGCACTGGCGCTGGTGCATCGAGCAGGCTGCAGACGATGCTGCCGGTGCCCGCCACCGCGCTGCCCACGGCGGTAATGGCGCAGTTGGCGGTACGCTCCTGGCCACCAATGGCGGCGACGTTGGCAACGTCTGCGCCTTGGTTCAAGCGCACTTCGAGGGCGGTCTTGAGGGCGGAGATTTCCGCCAGCCCGGCGGTGGCCTTGGTTCGCGCCTGATGGTTGGTGTACATGGGTAAGGCGATGGTCGCCAGGATGCCGATGATCGCCACGACGATCATCAGCTCAATTAATGTGATGCCACGCTGCCCGTTCATGGACGTTCTCCCTGTTTGGACCGAATCGGTTGCCGGGGTGCTCTGCCGGCAGCCGCGCAGTAGGCCCGAATAGACACCTTTTGTCACCCTGCCAGACGCTATCCCTGATCCGGCCTCGACTACTCTAGAGGCTGGGATGTGAACGCACACCCCCTACAGCATCTCAAGCTGTAACCAATTTTGAACCTGTTCAGCGCAACAAGGATGTCGCGATGACCAACAGAATCACACGCCCCAGGGCACAGCGCCTGCGACGAAACGCGCACAGGCGTTCAATCGATACGCAGGCCCGATACACATCGGGGCGGGTAGCCGAGTTGCTCACCTTGCACCTCGGCAACCCCATCAGTTCAGCGGAGCTGGCCCGTTTTACCCGGCAACTGGCAACCTTGCTCAAAGCCGGTGTCGCGTTGCTGCAAGCCTTCGACATGCTGACCGAAAGCTGCAGTAACGTGCATCTGCGCCGCCTGCTGCTGGCGCTTAAACAGGCGATTGCTGCCGGCAGCAGCCTGGCCGATGCGCTGCGCAAGCATCCGCGTTGTTTCGATGCGTTGTACTGCAACCTGATTGCGGTCGGTGAGCACTCGGGCAGCCTGGATACGCTGCTGGACCAGGTGGCGAACCTTCAGGAAAAGCGCCAGGCGCTGCAAGCCCGGGTGAAAAAGGCCATGACCTATCCGGTACTGGTGCTGCTGGTCGGCTTTGGGGTGTCGGCGGTGTTGCTGCTTGAGGTGGTGCCGCAGTTCCAGTCACTGTTCGCAGGCTTCGGCGCAGAGCTCCCGCTGTTTACGCGCCAGGTCATTGGTGTGTCCCAATGGTTGAGCGATCACATAGGCGGGTTACTGCTGATGGCTGGGGCTGGGCTGTTGGCCGGGCACTGGGCCTGGCGCCGCAAGCCGGCGTTCAAGCTGTGGGCATTGCGCCATGCGTTGAAGCTGCCACTGGCTGGCCCTCTGCTGCAACAGGTCGCCTTGGCACGCTTCGCGCGCACGCTGGCGACTTCCTTTTCTGCTGGCGTGCCACTCGTCGAAGCGTTGAACTCGGTGGCAGCAGCCTGCGGCAATCCGCTGTTCGAGCAGGCGGTGCATCGGCTTCGCCAAGAGGTCGCGAATGGCCTGCCACTGAGTACAGCCATGAACGCCAGCCACCTGTTTCCCAGCCTTGCGGTGCAGTTGTGCGTGGTAGGCGAGACATCCGGCAGGTTGGACGATATGCTCGATAAAACTGCCAGCCATTATGAAACGACCATCGACCAGATGCTCGATACCCTGGCCAGCCTGCTGGAGCCCTTGATTGTATTGATCCTGGGGGTACTGGTGGGGGGCTTGGTAATCGCAATGTATCTGCCAATCTTTCAGTTGGGCGACGTGATCTGAACATGAACCTCATGGATACGCTGGCCAGCCAGCCCCTGGTCTACCTCAGCACCACCCTGTTGCTGGGGCTGGTCGTAGGTAGTTTCCTCAACGTAGTGGTCCACCGCTTGCCGATCATGCTGGAACGGCAATGGCACGAGGAGGCGCGTGAAGTCCTTGAGCTGCCAACACAGCCAGTTGAGCGCTACGACCTGTTCCTGCCCGCTTCACATTGCCCCCATTGCCAGCACCGCATCCGCGCCTGGGAGAACGTGCCACTGTTGAGCTACCTGTTTTTACGGGGGCGTTGCTCGAGCTGTCGAACCCCTATCAGTTGTCGTTACCCGTTGGTTGAACTGGGGTGCGCGACCCTGACCGGGTTTGCCGCCTGGCACTTTGGTTTCACCCTGCAAGCGGCAGCCTTCATGCTGCTGAGCTGGGGGTTGCTGGCCTTGAGCCTGATCGATATCGAGCATCAGCTGTTGCCCGACGCGCTGGTACTGCCATTGCTCTGGCTGGGGTTGGTGTGCAACGCCTTTGGGTTGTTCGTACCGCTGGAAAACGCGTTCTGGGGCGCCATCGCTGGCTACCTTAGCCTGTGGACGGTGTATTGGTTGTTCCGCGTGGTGACCGGCAAGGAGGGCATGGGTTACGGCGACTTCAAGCTACTGGCCATGCTGGGTGCCTGGGGCGGCTGGCAGATCCTGCCCCTGACGCTGGTGCTGTCATCGTTGATCGGTGCAGTGCTGGGCCTGATCATGTTGCGCCTGAGCGGCAAACTCAGCAGCACGCCGATCCCCTTCGGGCCCTATCTGGCAATTGCAGGCTGGATCGCACTGCTCTGGGGTGGTCAAATAACCACTTCCTATTTGCAGCTTGCTGGATTCCGATGACAACACCTGCCTTCACCCCCTGGATTCTCGGCCTGACCGGCGGTATTGGCAGTGGCAAAAGCGCCGCTGCACAGCGCTTCGTCGAACTGGGTGTGCACCTGGTAGACGCCGATCAAGCAGCACGCTGGGTGGTCGAGCCCGGGCGCCCTGCCCTGGCCAGCATTGTCGAGCGCTTCGGCCCTGGCGTGCTGCAAGCCGATGGCCAACTGGACCGTGCAGCACTGCGCCAGTTGATCTTCGCCGACCCGGAGCAACGCCGCTGGCTGGAGGCCTTGCTGCACCCGCTGATCGGCCAGGAAATCTTCAGCTACCTGGCCAAGGCCGAATCACCTTATGCCGTGTTCGTCTCGCCCTTGATGATCGAGTCCGGCCAGTTCAAGCGCACCCAGCGCTTGCTGGTGATTGACGCGCCGCAAGCCCTGCAGGTCGAGCGCACGCTATTGCGCGACCAGACCAACCCCGAGCAGGTCCAAGCCATTCTCAAGGCCCAGACCAGCCGTGAAGAACGCCTGCGCCACGCCCACGACGTAGTGGTCAACGACCGCGATCTGAGCTGGCTGCATTCGGAGGTCGACCGCCTGCATCACTTTTACCTGACTTTGCGTGGAGGCCAACCATGAGCCAACCCCTGACCGTAGAATGCCCAACCTGTGGCGCGCCCGTCGAATGGAGCGCTGCCAGCCCTTTCCGCCCCTTCTGCAGCGACCGCTGCAAGTTGATCGACCTGGGCGCCTGGGCCGCCGAAGAGCACAAGATTCCGGTAGCACCCGACGCTGAGGATGAGCTGTTTTCAGGTGAACTCAACCACCGCGAACACTAAGGCTTGGGCTCATCATCCTTCCACGGGGCCTGCAGATAGCGGGTCCTGTTGAAGGTTTCCAGCCACTCCGGGCAAAACACGACCAATGCGCTGACCACCATGCCGTTGATGAAAGCCTCGGGGAAAATGATCAGCCACAGGTACCCGATAAAATCCTCAAGCCATTCCGGCATTACAAAGCGACCATCCAGCCATAGCAGGCCCAAGCCCGCTAACAGGCAAAGCAATGCCGCCAGTGCCGCTGCGAAAAAGCCGGAACAGAAGATATACACGAACAGGTTTTTTGGCTGTGCGCGCTCGACGGCTATCGCGCACACCTCGGTGACCAGCACTGGCAGGCCAATGAACAACAGGCCGTTGACGCCCATGGCCGCCAGGTCCTGGCGCCCCAGCATCACCAAGCCCACCTGTGCGATAAAGCCCCCTACAAGCGCCAGCGGCCAGTCCAGCAACAGGGTTACCGCGGTCATACCGATAAAGTGATAGGACACGCCGGTGTCGAAGTCCCGTCGTACCAGCCACAGCGCGAACAACGCAAAGACAGTACCGAACAACAGGTGTTGGCGACGACTGTCGGCAAACAGTTCAACCCAGCGCGTACGCGCCACCGCCCATATCAGCAGCGGGACGTAGGCTAGCCAGCCAACGCTCAGGCTTGTATCGGAAAGAACTTCAGCACTTATCACTCGTTCATTGCCCTTTTGATGTTGAGAGCACCTGTGGGGTAGTGTCACGCTGCTGCAAAGTCTACAACCGATGCTCAGAGGCTGCGATTGAGGGTCGTGCGATGACACTTTAGTAGCGCCAACGCCCCGAACCCTCTGTTTCGACAGATTTTTTCTTTAAGCATCACAATTGAGCGCTAAGCTTGTCCCATGGACGACTCAGACTATCTACGCCTGCTCACGATCCAGGCCGAGCAGGCCAATGCGTTCCTCTCCAATGCTCGTAAATGGGAACGCGAGCGTTGGGTCTGCCAGCGCCTGCTGCAAGGCCTGAACATACCCTACCGCAACGACGACTTTACACCTGCCGGCCAGGAGCCGCCGGATGTACTGTTTCGTGATGCGGCCTTCGAAGTGTTCTTCGTGCTCGACGAAGGCCGCCGCCTGAACGATGAGTGGCGCGAAGAGTTGCAACGTCGCCGCAGTGCCTTCTCACTGAGCCAGTTGGTACGTCGCGAGGCCCGCCCAAGGCGCATCAGCGCCCACGAGTTGTTGGCGCGCCTGGCGCCAACACTGAGGAAAAAAGCGCACAACTACAAGGAGCGCGGCCTCGATTTAGGTGAGCTGGACATCATTGCCTTTGCCAGCCTGAAACGAGAGGTGCTTGATCTGAACAGCCATTTCCCGCCGCCCACCGAGTACCTGCGTCAGGGCTGGCGGTCGCTGTCACTGGTCGGCCCGACCTTTGCCCGTGTGCTGTTCGCGCACCCTGATGCCCCAGACTTTTTGCGCAGTAATCTGGGCCGCAGCATTCTCTTTGATGTTGGCATCAGCCTCTGACCCGCCCTCGTGCAAAAGCGTTATGGCAAAAAATCAACGCCGGTGATAAAAAGCCTAACCATTCGCTGTGAACACCCTTTCATTACCGCCGGACGGACCTTTGGCAAGCGACTAGAGTGAACGCTATAGCGTTCCCACAGTCACAAACGTCTAGCTGGCGAGGCCCCCATGACAAGCCGTCTGACCCCTGAAGATCAACAACGTGTCGATCACTACCTGCGAGCCCCGCAGCATCAAGTCGAGCGCAAGCCTTTCCGGCCTTGGCTGCTCCTTGTGCTGGTGCTGGCCGTGACGATCGGTTTGGGCCTGGTCAGCCGCCTCCTGAGTCAACTGGTGCTATGAGCAGCCTTGCGCTCGCCCACGCCGCACGCCGCCTGCGGCTGATCACTCAGGCCCCGAATTCCGTAAACCTTATGAGATATCTCCATGACTCACCGTATCGTGATTGTCGGCGGCGGCGCTGGCGGCCTGGAACTGGCGACCCGCCTGGGTAAAACCCTGGGCAAGCGTGGCATAGCCCAAATCACCCTGGTCGACGCTAACCTGACGCACATCTGGAAACCGCTGTTGCACGAGGTGGCCGCCGGGTCGCTCAACACGTCCGAGGACGAACTGAACTACGTGGCGCAAGCCAAGTGGAATCATTTCCAGTTTCAGCTCGGGCGCATGAGTGGGCTGGACCGTACCGACAAGCAGATTCAACTGGCCGCCACCCTGGACGAGGACGGTCGTGAGCTGCTGCCGGCGCGCACCCTGGGTTACGACACCCTGGTGATTGCCGTCGGCAGCAATACCAACGACTTCGGCACCTTGGGCGCGGCGCAAAACTGCCTGTTCCTCGACACCCGCAAACAAGCCGAGCGCTTCCACCAGCAGTTGCTCAACCACTACCTGCGCGCCCACGCAGGCGACAACGCCAACCAGAAGATCAGCGTGGCGATTGTTGGCGCGGGGGCTACCGGGGTGGAATTGGCAGCCGAGCTGCACCACGCGGCGCACGAGCTGGCGGCCTATGGCCTGGACCGGATCAAGCCGCAGGACATGCACATCACCCTGATCGAGGCGGGCCCACGTGTGCTGCCGGCCCTGCCGGAGCGTATCAGCGTGCCAGTGCACAAGACGCTGGAGAAGCTTGGGGTGACGGTCATGACCAACGCGGCAGTCAGTGAGGTGACCGCCGAGTCGCTCAAGACCAGCACTGGCGAGGTCATCGAAGCCAGCCTCAAGGTCTGGGCAGCGGGTATTCGGGCACCGGCGTTCCTGAAAGATATTGACGGCCTGGAAACCAACCGCATCAACCAGTTGCTGGTACGCCCTACCCTGCAGACCACCCTGGATGACGACATCTTTGCCTTTGGTGATTGCGCCGCCTGCCCACAACCTGGCAGCGACCGCAATGTACCGCCACGGGCACAGGCAGCTCACCAGCAGGCCTCGCTGCTGGCCAAGGGGCTCAAGGCTCGCCTGGAAGGCAAGCCCTTGCCGACCTATGCCTACCGTGATTACGGCTCGCTGGTGTCGCTGTCCAGCTTCTCGGCAGTGGGTAACCTGATGGGCAACCTGACGGGCAGCGTCATGCTTGAAGGCTGGTTGGCGCGGATGTTCTACGTCTCGTTGTACCGCATGCACCAGATGGCGCTCTACGGCACCTTCCGCACCTTGATGCTGATGCTCGGCAGCCGCATCGGTCGCGGCACTGAACCGCGCTTGAAGCTGCACTGATGCCACACCTGTCGGGTGGTCGCTCAGGTGGCCACCCGACAGGTGCTCTGCGCTGCATGGCACATAGCGCCCGTAGATTGAGGCAGCTTTTCAGGCTCAACGCTTTTGATAGCGGAACAAACGGCAGGAGCTGTAGAAAGCTCACACGGGGAAAGGACACAGAAACGAAAAAAGGCGCCTTTTTAGGGGCGCCTTTTTTACATGTATGGTCGGGGTGAGGGGATTCGAACTCCTGACATCCTGCTCCCAAAGCAGGCGCGCTACCGGACTGCGCTACACCCCGGTAAAAAGATGATGCCTTTCAGCACCTTCTTTTCGTTACATGACACATACGGTGTCATGCCTTTTAAGATTCGAGCCTGACGGGTCAGACTCGAAAATGGTGGGTCGTGTAGGATTCGAACCTACGACCAATTGGTTAAAAGCCAACTGCTCTACCAACTGAGCTAACGACCCTGAAAATGGTCGGGGTGAGGGGATTCGAACTCCTGACATCCTGCTCCCAAAGCAGGCGCGCTACCGGACTGCGCTACACCCCGAAATTGGCTCCGCGACCTGGACTCGAACCAGGGACCCAATGATTAACAGTCATTTGCTCTACCGACTGAGCTATCGCGGAACTACATTTCAGCTACTGCAATTTCGAAAACTGTATCTCTACCGCTTCGAACTCTTTGACGTTTCCGTATCGCTACGTTCATGTCTCTGAGGCGCGCTATTTTACAATTTCCAAAACCTCTGTCAACCCCCAAATTACTGATTTGCAACTTTTTTTCAGTTTTCTCAGATTCTTCAAACCAACCAAGAATCTGCGGGGTGACTTACAGCGGGGCGCACTTTACAAGCACTGGAGAAAAATTGCAAAGAAAAAAAAGGCCTCGAAAATCGAGGCCTTAGCGTAACCCTCAGAAAACTCAGGCGAAGGTAATTTCCTCGCCCTCCACTTTCGCGGTAATCGCGCTGCCAGGCAGGAAGTGCCCCGACAGAATCAGCTGCGCCAGCGGGTTTTCGATCCAGCGCTGAATGGCGCGTTTCAGTGGCCGTGCGCCATACACCGGGTCGTAACCAACGGCAATCAGCTTGTCCAGCGCTTCCGGGCTGAGCTCCAGGCTCAGTTCGCGTTCGGCCAGGCGGCTGCGCAGGCGTCCAAGCTGGATCTGCGTGATGCCGGCGATCTGCTCGCGCCCCAATGGCTCAAACACCACCACTTCGTCGATACGGTTGACGAACTCTGGCCGGAAGTGTGAACCGACCGCATCCATCACCGCCGCACGTTGGGCTTCACGATCACCCACCAGCTCCTGGATCTGTGCCGAGCCCAGGTTGGAGGTCATCACGATCACGGTATTGCGAAAGTCCACGGTACGCCCATGGCTGTCAGTCAGGCGACCATCTTCCAGCACCTGCAGCAATACGTTGAACACATCCGGATGCGCCTTCTCGACCTCGTCGAGCAACACGACCGAGTAAGGCTTGCGACGTACCGCTTCGGTGAGGTAACCACCCTCTTCGTAACCGACATAGCCCGGTGGCGCACCAATCAGACGAGCGACGGAGTGCTTCTCCATGAACTCGGACATATCAATGCGCACCATCGCCTCTTCAGTATCGAAGAGGAACTCGGCCAATGCCTTGCACAGCTCGGTCTTACCGACACCGGTTGGGCCCAGGAACAGGAACGAACCACTTGGCCGGTTCGGGTCGGACAGGCCAGCACGGGAGCGACGTACGGCGTTGGACACTGCCACCACGGCCTCTTCCTGGCCGATCACGCGTTCGTGCAGCAGGCTTTCCATCTTCAGCAGTTTCTCACGCTCGCCTTCGAGCATTTTCGAAACCGGGATGCCGGTCCATTTCGAGACGACTTCGGCAATTTCCTCCTCGGTGACCTTGTTGCGCAGCAACTGGTTCTCAGCCTTGCCGTGCTGGTCGACCATCTGCAGGCTGCGCTCCAGATCCGGGATCACGCCGTACTGCAACTCAGCCATGCGGCTCAGGTCACCTTTACGCCGCGCAGCTTCCAGTTCCTGACGGGACTGCTCGATCTTCTGCTGGATCTGGGCTGAACCTTGTACTTCTGCCTTTTCCGAGGTCCAGACTTCTTCCAGGTCGGAATACTCACGCTCAAGGCGCTCGATTTCCTCTTGCAGTTTCTCCAGGCGCTTGAGGGCGGCTTCGTCCTTTTCCTTGCTCAACGCCTGGGACTCGACCTTCAGCTGGATCAAGCGACGCTCAAGGCGGTCAAGCACCTCGGGCTTGGAGTCGATCTCCATACGGATGCGGCTGGCGGCTTCATCGATCAGGTCGATGGCCTTGTCCGGCAACTGCCGGTCAGTGATATAGCGGTGGCTGAGCTTGGCCGCAGCGATGATGGCGCCGTCAGTGATCGCCACCTTGTGGTGAACCTCATAACGTTCTTTGAGGCCCCGCAGAATGGCAATGGTGTCTTCTTCGCTCGGCTCATCCACCAGTACTTTCTGGAACCGCCGCTCCAGGGCCGCGTCCTTCTCAATGTACTGACGGTACTCGTTGAGGGTGGTTGCACCTACGCAGTGCAGTTCACCACGCGCCAGCGCAGGCTTGAGCATGTTGCCGGCGTCCATGGAGCCCTCGCCCTTGCCGGCGCCAACCATGGTGTGCAGTTCGTCGATGAACAGGATGATCTGGCCTTCCTGCTTGGACAGCTCGTTGAGCAGCGACTTGAGGCGCTCTTCGAACTCGCCGCGGAACTTGGCACCCGCAATCAAGGCGCCCATGTCCAACGACAGCAGGCGCTTGCCCTTGAGGCCATCCGGCACTTCGCCATTGATGATGCGCTGCGCCAGGCCTTCGGCAATGGCCGTTTTACCCACACCGGGCTCACCAATGAGCACCGGGTTGTTCTTGGTACGCCGCTGGAGTACCTGAATGGTGCGACGGATCTCGTCATCCCGACCGATCACAGGGTCAAGCTTGCCCTCTTCGGCACGCTTGGTCAGGTCAATGGTGTACTTGTCCAAGGCCTGGCGGGACTCTTCGGCATTCGGGTCATTCACGGCTTCGCCGCCACGCAGGTTGCTGATGGCGTTTTCCAGAGCCTTCTTGGTGACGCCCTGGCCGAGCAGGAGCTTGCCCAGCTTGCTGTTCTCGTCCATGGCCGCGAGCAACACCAGCTCACTGGAGATGAACTGGTCACCCTTCTGCTGAGCCAGGCGGTCGGCCTGGTTGAGCAGACGCGCCAAGTCCTGGGACATGTTCACGTCACCCGTAGGGTTCTGGATCTTCGGCAGTTGGTCGAGCTCTTTGGCAATGGCCTTGCGCAGGCTGTTGACGTCAAAGCCGACCTGCATCAGCAACGGCTTGATAGAGCCACCCTGCTGGTCGATCAGCGCCTGAAGCAGGTGCGCAGGCTCAATGGCCGGGTGGTCCATGCCCACCGCCAGAGATTGGGAGTCGGATAACGCCAGCTGTAGCTTGCTGGTCAAACGGTCAATACGCATAAGTTACCTTCCTAGTTAGGGCAGGTCGGAGCGATGGACACACCTGATGAAGAAAAACCTGCCAGAGATACCACTGTAGTTTGGGATCATTCTGGAAGATTCAAGCGTAGCGGGCTTGATGCAGATCAGCGTGGCGTGAGCCAGACCAATGAAGCGAAGCGGCCAGTACCGGGATTACGCCGGTAGGAGAAGAAGCGAGGGTCGCTGACGGTACAAAAACCGCCACCGTATACCGCGGTGACACCTCGAGCGGCCAGGCGCAGCCGCGCCAGCGCATAGATGTCGGCCATGTATTTGCCAGGCTTGTCGCCAGGCACAAAGGCCTGAGCCGTTTCTGGATGCGTGGCCATGAACGCCTCACGCACCTCGGCCCCGACCTCGAAGGCAGCTGGGCCAATGGCCGGCCCCAGCCAGACCAGCACGTCGTGCGGATCAACCTGCAGGCTGTCCAGCGTGGCTTCGAGCACGCCGTTGGCCAAACCGCGCCAGCCCGCATGGGCGGCCGCGACCCGGGTACCGGCACGGTCGCAGAACAATGCCGGCAAACAGTCGGCCGTCATCACGGTGCAGGCCACGCCCGGGGTTTCGGTCCAGCTGGCATCGGCTTCAGCGATTACATGCGGGTCGGCGTGCGCCACTACAACGCCATGTACCTGCTTGAGCCAGGCCGGCTGGATAGCGTACTCAGCGGTAAGGCGCCGACGGTTTTCGGCGACCGCTGCGGGCTCATCACCCACATGATCGCCCAGATTGAGGCTGTCGTAAGGCGCCTGGCTGACGCCCCCGGCACGTGTGGTGACGCACGCCTTGACCGAGGCTGGCGCAGGCCAGTCCGGGGTCAGCAGGTCGCACGCCAGCCGACTCATCCGACGAACGCCTCGCGGTCTTGCTTGAGCAGCGACAGCAGCCAGACGAAATCATCCGGCAACGGCGACTCCCAGCTCATGCGCTCACCGGTCACCGGGTGGTCCAGCTCCAGGAAGCGTGCATGCAGGGCCTGACGAGGGAAGTTCTTGATCGCCTCGACCATTGTCGGGCTGGCCGCCGGCGGAATACGGAAACGTCCGCCATAGACCGGATCACCGACCAGCGGGAAGTTAACGTGCGCCATGTGAACCCGAATCTGGTGGGTACGGCCGGTTTCCAGCTTGACCCGCACATGGGTATGCGAGCGGAAACGCTCGAGCACGCGGTAGTGGCTGATAGCAGGCTTGCCACCTTCCATCACGCCCATACGCTGACGCTGGGTGCCATGGCGGCCAATCGGTGCGTTGATCTTGCCACCGGCAGTCACCACGCCCACCACGATGCATTCGTAGATACGGCTGACGGTACGGCTTTGCAGCTGGCTAACCAGTTGGGTCTGCGCCTGAATGGTCTTGGCCACCACCATCAAACCGGTGGTGTCCTTGTCCAGACGGTGGACGATACCGGCACGCGGTACGTTGACGATGTCAGGTACGTGGTGCAGCAAGGCATTGAGCAGGGTGCCATCGGCATGCCCTGCAGCCGGGTGCACAACCAGCCCGGCAGGCTTGTTGATGACCATAAGCTGGTCGTCTTCATAGACGATGTCCAGCTCGATATCCTGGGCCACCCACTCACCTTGGGCTTCCTGCTCGGCGTCCAGCGCCAGCAACGAACCGCCATGAACGATATCGCGCGGGCGCAGGACATTGCCATCGACAGTCAGGCGGCCCTCTTTGATCCAGGCGGACAGGCGCGAGCGCGAATGCTCGGCAAACAATTGGGCGGCGACTTGGTCGAGGCGTTGACCGCCCAATTCGGACGGCACCTCTGCGCGAAGTGAAATAATCTCAGACATGCTCGGATCGGCGGCGGTACAGCCTTTGGTTTCGGCTGCAGGCTTGTGGTTAAATACGGCTTCTTTTTGCCCCGGGTATTGCAACGGGGTGTTCATCATAACAGGACGGCCTCGCCCAAGACAGCAGCCGTCAAAGGGACGCAAGCCGCCATGCAAGTGAAACACCTGCTGCTGATCGCCATCCTAGGACTCACTGCTGCTTGTTCTTCGAAGGAAGTCGTAGACGAAAACCTCAGCGAAGCCGAGCTTTATCAGCAGGCGCAGAGCGACCTGGACAACCATAGCTACACCAGCGCCACCGCCAAGCTCAAGGCGTTGGAGTCGCGCTACCCGTTCGGCCGCTACGCCGACCAGGCGCAGCTCGAACTGATCTACGCGAACTACAAGAACGCCGAGCCAGAGGCAGCCAAGTCCGCTGCCGAGCGGTTCATTCGTTTGCATCCACAGCACCCGAACGTCGATTACGCCTACTACCTCAAGGGCCTGACCTCGTTCGACCAGGACCGCGGCCTGCTGGCGCGGTTCCTGCCGCTGGACATGACCAAGCGTGACCCGGGCGCTGCCCGCGACTCGTACAACGAGTTCGCCCAGCTGACCAACCGCTTCCCGAACAGCCGTTATTCGCCAGACGCCAAGCAGCGCATGATCTACCTGCGCAACCTGCTGGCGGCCTATGAAATCCACGTGGCCGACTACTACCTGACCCGTCAGGCCTACGTCGCAGCGGCCAACCGCGGCCGTTACGTCGTGGAAAACTTCCAGGAAACCCCATCGGTCGGCGATGGCCTGGCCGTCATGGTTGAGGCCTACCAGCGCTTGCACCTGGACGAACTGGCAGCCAGCAGCCTGGACACCCTCAAGCTCAACTACCCCGATCACCCAAGCCTGGTTGATGGCCAGTTCGTGCCACAGCAGGAAGAAGCCGATAACCGCTCCTGGCTGTCCAAGGCAACCCTGGGCCTGATCGAAACCGATACGCCGCTGCCGCCGGGTGAAACCCGCGCCAACCAGGACGTGATCCGCCAGTACGAAGACGCCAAGGAAGCCATCCCGGAAGAATTGCTGCCCAAAGAAGGCGCGGCTGCCGAGGAAGAGAACCACGAGGCAGAAGACAGCAGCACCGATCGCTCGTGGTTCAGCCGCATGACCTTCGGTGTTTTCGACTGATCGTCACGGAAAAGATAAAGGGAGGCCAAGGCCTCCCTTTTTTTATGCCCGCCGTTAAACTGGTGGCTTAATCACTGACACGCTGGACATCATGGTTCGCTTACTTTTCTGGATTGCCCTGATTGCTGCAGCTTTTTGGCTATGGCGCAAATTCAAGGCCGGCAACGCCGCTCCTCGCGATGCCTCACCTGAGAACACCCTGAAAATGGTTCGCTGTGCGCACTGTGGCGTCCACGTGCCGAACGATCGCGCCTTGCGCCGGGGCAACGAGTGGTACTGCAGCTCCGCGCACCTGGAAAAAGGGCCGGTAGCGGATCGCTAAGCACCGCTGACGCTGGCTTTTCCAGCGTCGCGGGCTACTCGAACAGCTGTTGTTTTATATGCGACCCGCCGGAGCATACGGGCTCGGATCAATGATTGGGGCTCGCCCCAACAACAGGTCGGCAAACAATTGGCAGGACGCTGGCGCCAGTACGAGGCCATTGCGGTAGTGCCCGCAGTTCAGCCACAGCCCTTGCCAGCCGGGCACCTCACCAATGTAGGGAACACCCTCAGGGGAGCCCGGGCGCAAACCTGCCCAGTGGGCCACTGGCGTTGCATCCGCCAACGCAGGTAGCAGCTCCACCGCCGACGCCTTGAGGCTTTCCAGCGCATCTTCGGTCGGGGTTTTATCGAAACCGGCATGTTCCAGGGTACTGCCCACCAGCACATGCCCATCACGACGCGGAATCGCATAACGCCCTTTGGCCAGCACCATGCTTGGCAGGAAGTCGGCGGCACACTTGTAGAGGATCATCTGGCCCTTGACCGGCTCTACCGGCAGGTTCAACCCCAGGGAAGCCAACAACTCGCCACTCCAGGCCCCGGCGGTGAGCACCACGCAATCAGCCGCAATGGGCCCGGTCGAGGTTTCCACCCCTGTGACTGTCTCGCCGTCACGGGAGAACCCGGTAATCTCGCAATGCTCCTTCAAGACCACATTAGGCATCGCCTGCAACGCCGCCTTGAGTGACTTGACCAGCCGTGGGTTACGCACATTGGCAACGCCCGACATGTAGATAGCCCGGCTGAAACCGCTGCCCAATACCGGCACTGCCGCATACGCCTGGGCGATATCCACGGCACTCAAGGGGCGCCCTTCACGCGCGGCCCAAGCCAACGCTTCGCTTTCATCGTCCAGGTCTAGCCAGTAAAGGCCCGTGGTGTGCACTTCAGGGTCAACCCCGGTGCTGGCGAACAGACGCTCGCCCAACTGTGGATAAAAGTCCTGCGACCAGTGCGCGAGGGCCGTCACGGCCGGGCTGTAACGCCAGGGATAGAGCGGCGATACGATGCCGCCTCCCGCCCAGGAGGACTCCTTGCCCACCTCGCCCTTGTCACAGAGCACCACCTGTTCGACCTCTGCAGCCAGGTTGAACGCAGTCAGCAGGCCAATCACCCCGCCACCGACAATCACTACGTGCTTAGTCATCTGTTGATCCAATACCCGAAATGAACCGTGACGCCGCCTCGGCGCCATGAACCTGCAAAATCCTCAGTTGCCCCAGCAGTGCTCAAGGCTGTGATCCGGTGCCGCGCCTGGGTTACGGCGAATGCCGTCATGGCCAAGCGCGAAGTCCGCACAGCGATCACTCGCCATCAACGTACCTGGCCGACGCCTGGCAGAAAGCACGAAGTCTTCGGCAGTACGGCTGGCATGCAGGCTGTAGTAGTCGGTGCCAGTGGGCAGAGGGGTTACCACCGCGTCGGTATCGGCATACTGACCCGCACGTGAGCGGTGCCGCTCAAGGCTCAATGCGCTCTCGAACAACAACCCGGCGATTTCCGTGCGTGCGGCCTTTTTGACCTTTTCGCTGTAGCTGGGGTAGGCAATGCTCGCCAGAATGCCGACGACGGCGATGACAATCAACAGTTCGATCAGGGTCAGCCCCTTGCATGAGCTATTCATCGGATACCCTCTCTAAAGAATTTGTCGCCAGAGAATGCGTTGCGCCGATGCCCCATCCGCCGCCAGCGGCAAGGCCAAGGTGCTTTCCAGTACCGTGCGGGCGGAACCTTGGCGGGCGACGGCCGTGATGCGATAGAGCGTGACCGGCTTTTCGTCAGGCATGTGGGCTGCACGGGTACTGACCCCGAGCCGTTGAATCATGAACAGCCCTGAGTCCGAAGCAGACCAAACCATCCCGGAGCGCCTGCCCACGCCGTGATAGATACCCGGCACCTGCACCCGCCCCACTTCCGGTGGTGGCTGGCAGTAACGACACGGCACCAGCTCAAGCCCGGCCCGCACCTGCGCCTCGCCGTGACGCAAGGTAGCCTCAGCCCGCTCAAGCAGCTGGAGAGACATCAGCAGATTCCCCGACATGCGCTCCTGCAACAGTGCGCTGTGCAGCGATGAAAGCCCCAGCAACCCCAGCAACATCGTTAGTAGCAGGCTTAGCAACAGCACCATTCCTCGTTGCCTGCACATCGCTAAAACAACCTGTTGCGCGGAGCTGCGGTCAGTTGGTAAGTCTGCGCGGCGCCCAGCCCATGCGGATCACTCAAGGTCAGGCTCAAGTGCAGCTCGCGGGGCGCCGCGGGATCAAACATCAACCGTAACGCGCTCACATTGTTGATCAGCACCGCACTGCTACCGCCACTGCTCAGCAGGAGTTGCCGCCCCTGCAGGCGGTAGGTCTGTCGCCGTATGGGCAGTGCTATCTGCCCTGCCCCGGCGCTGCGAGCCCCTGGGTAGACGTGTGCGCTCGTCAGGCAATCGGTGACCAGCGTCCAGTCGGGTGGGCCACCCGCCTCACCAGACTCGCCAACAATCAGGCTCAGGGCGCGCAGGCTGCCGTCATTGGCGCGGTCAACACTCAGTGGTTGCCGAAAGCTATCGGCCACCGTGGCGTCGGCAAAGGTGATTGCCTCATGCCGTAAACACCCCATCATGCCGGCCATTCGGATATCCCGCGCCATACGCAGCAGTGCAAAACGGGCATCGTCCTGCAGATGCGCCGTCAGCGCCTGCGACTGCCAAACCTGAATCGCGCCCAAGAACAAGCGGCTGCAGGCCAGCATCAGCAGCAAACCCAGGCTCAATGCGATCAGCGACTCGACCAGGCTGAAACCCTTCTGGTCGTTCATGGCAAAACCCACCCGGCGATTTGCAGCACACGGGGAGCACCGCCAGCGCGGCGATCATCCCAGGTCAGCGTCACGAGCGTCTCAGCGCCAGCCTGCGCCACTTGCCCATGAGCCGATGCGCCGGCAAACGCTTCAACCTCATGGCGCAACGCTGCGCGTGCGAGGTCACTCACCTCACCGCGAGCGCGAACCTGCTCAAGCACCCCTTGCGCAACAAAAGCGCCCTGAGTGCTCATCCGCGCGCTGTCGGTGGCCTGCAATGCCCGCAACTGCAGCATGGCTGCACCGAACAAACCCAGCCCCACGACCACCAACGCCACCATTACCTCAATCAGGGTCATACCGCCCTGCGACCTCCTGGCCATATATCGCCTCCTGCGATTTTTCCACCTGCTCCAGACAACTCGGCCGACTGGACAAACTTCCCGCCGAATCTGACCCTGAAGCGAAGCACGTCCAGGGAGGAATGCCGCATGCAGCAACAGGGAGTAACACTGATTCAACTGCTGTACGCGCTGATGCTGATAACCCTGCTGCTGCATTTGGGGATACCGGCCTACAGCGATATGAGCACCCGCCTACAGCGCCAGGCGAGCGCGCAGCAACTGACTCAGGCACTGAACCATGCCCGCAGCGAAGCGCTGCAGCGCAACCAGATCGTGGTGCTACAGGCTATTGAGGGGGATTGGCGCAACGGCTGGCGCACCGTGCTGGAACAAGAAACCCGGACGCTGTTGCACGAGTATCGCGCCAGCGGCCGGGTCTTGATTGTTGGCAACCAACCACTGGCACACCAGGTGCGTTTCAGTGGCCTGGGCACACCGCTACAGGGCAGTGGAGCCTTTCTGGCGGGCACCTTGCACGTCTGTGAAGATGCCACTGCCAGAAGCCATTATCAGGTCGTACTGTCCCGCTCGGGTCGGGTCAGCCTGAGGCAGGCTTTGCATGAGCAGCCGCTGTGTGCGGCTGCCGGGTCAGGTCAGCGAACGCACCCGTAGCTCTTTGGGCATCGAGAAGGTGATGTTCTCTTCACGCCCATCCAGCTCTTCAGCCCCCGTCGCCCCCCACGCCTGCAGTTGCTGAATCACACCACGCACCAGCACTTCAGGAGCAGAAGCACCCGCCGTGATACCGACTCGCTCAACACCGTCGAACCAGCTACGTTGCAGGTCTTCGGCGCCATCGATCAGGTAGGCCGGGGTCGACATGCGCTCAGCCAACTCACGCAGACGATTGGAGTTGGAGCTGTTAGGGCTACCGACTACCAAAACGACGTCACACTCGTCGGCAAGCTGCTTGACGGCATCCTGGCGGTTCTGGGTGGCGTAGCAGATGTCATCCTTGCGCGGGCCACCGATGCTTGGGAAACGCGTACGCAGTGCATCGATAACGCGGCTGGTGTCATCCATCGACAAGGTGGTCTGAGTGACGAATGCCAGGCGCTCCGGGTTAATAACCTGGAGGTTCGCGACATCTTCCTCATCCTCGACCAGGTAGATGGCACCGCCATTGGCCGAGTCATACTGGCCCATGGTGCCTTCGACTTCCGGATGCCCGGCGTGGCCAATCAAGATGCACTCCCTGCCGTCGCGGCTATAACGCGCCACTTCGATATGCACCTTGGTCACCAATGGACAGGTGGCATCGAAAACCTTCAGGCCGCGCCCCGCTGCTTCCTGGCGTACCGCCTGGGAAACACCGTGGGCACTGAAGATGACGATGACGTCATCGGGCACTTGCTCCAGCTCTTCGACGAAAATCGCGCCGCGTGCGCGCAGGTCTTCAACGACAAACTTGTTGTGCACCACTTCATGGCGCACATAGATCGGCGGACCGAAGACTTCCAGGGCACGGTTGACGATTTCAATCGCCCGATCCACGCCGGCACAGAAACCACGAGGGTTGGCGAGTTTGATTTGCATGGAGTGCTCCTGGCTCAAAGCGCCTTGACCCCGAGGATTTCCACCTCGAAGCTCAAGGTCTTGCCGGCCAGCGGATGGTTGAAGTCGATGGTGACCTGAGCATCGTCAAAGGCTTTTACAACGCCAGGCAACTCGGCATTGGCCGCGTCGTTGAAGATCACCAGCAGGCCTTCGGACAATTCCATGTCGTTGAACGAGGAGCGCGGCATGACCTGAACGTTCTGCGGGTTGGGTTGGCCAAACGCGCTTTCCGGCGCAACGGTCACGGTGCGCTTGTCACCGGCTTTGAAACCGAACAAGGCGGCCTCAAAACCTGGCAACAGGTTGCCGTCGCCGACCTTGAAGACCGCTGGCGCCTTGTCGAATGTGCTGTCGACAGTGTCGCCGTTTTCCAGATGCAGCGCGAAGTGCAGGGTAACTTCGGTGTTCTGGCCGATA
This sequence comes from Pseudomonas sp. HLS-6 TE3448, assembly GCF_053629555.1. NCBI lineage: Bacteria > Pseudomonadati > Pseudomonadota > Gammaproteobacteria > Pseudomonadales > Pseudomonadaceae > Pseudomonas > Pseudomonas sp. HLS-6 TE3448. Next base: position 553,658 of record NZ_JBRJIO010000001.1, read on the forward strand.
CGGATGTCAGTCATGGACGGGTTCTCCGGACTTTTTACTTTTGAACATGTCCAGCGCCAACATTACCGCGCCAACGGTAATCGCGCTGTCGGCCAGGTTGAAGGCCGGGAAATACCAACGGTTCTGCCAGTGCACCAGAATGAAATCGATCACATGGCCCAGAACGATACGGTCGTACAGGTTGCCCAGCGCGCCACCCAGCACCAGCGCCAGGGCAACGGCCAGCCAGGTGTCGTTGCGCCCAAGACGCTTGAGCCAGACGACCAGTACCGCACTGACGACCAGGGCAATCAGGGCAAACAGCCAGCGCTGCCAGCCCGAGCTGTCTGCCAGGAAGCTGAATGCGGCGCCGGTGTTGTAGGCCAGGGTCCAGCTGAAGTAGTCCGGAATGACCACAATTTGCTGGTACAGGCTCAGTGAGCCCTCAAAGTAGAACTTGCTGGCCTGGTCAAGGACCAGGACCAGCACGCTCAACCAGAGCCAGCTGAGGCGCCCGAAGCGCCCCACGGCAGGGTTAGGCATAGTGACGCACCTCACCAGTGCCGCTGATGTTGTCGACACAACGGCCGCAGATTTCCGGATGCTCAGGGTTCACACCCACGTCCTCACGGAAGTGCCAGCAACGGCCACACTTGGTGTAACCCGACTTGACCACCTTGAGTTTCAGGCCTGCCACTTCGGTAACCACGGCATCGGCCGGTGCCTGCACGAACGGTGCAACGCTGGCAGCAGAGGTGATCAGTACAAAACGCAGCTCGTTGCTGAGCTTGCCCAGATCAGCGGACAAGGCTTCATCGGCAAACAGGGTCACTTCAGCTTGCAGGTTGCCACCAATGGCCTTGGCTGCACGCTGGTTCTCCAGCTCCTTGTTGACCGCCGCTTTGACCGCCATGATCCGGTCCCAATAGGCACGGCCCAGCTCGAAGCCTTCTGGCAGCTCGCTCAGGCCCTGGTACCAGGTGTTGAGCATTACCGACTCGTTACGCTCGCCCGGCAGGTACTGCCACAGCTCGTCAGCGGTGAAGGCCAGGATCGGCGCGATCCAGCGCACCAGCGCCTCACTGATGTGGTACAGCGCGGTCTGGCAGGAGCGCCGTGCGACACTGTTGGCACCCGTGGTGTACTGACGGTCCTTGATGATGTCCAGATAGAAACCACCCAGCTCCTGCACGCAGAAGTTGTGAACCTTGGAGTAGACGTTCCAGAAACGGTACTCGCCGTAGTGCTCTTCAAGCTCGCGTTGCAGTATCAGGGTGCGGTCCACGGCCCAACGGTCCAGCGCCAGCATGTCTTCAGCAGGCAGCAGATCGGTCGCCGGGTCGAAACCGGACAGGTTCGACAGCAGGAAGCGCGCGGTGTTACGGATACGACGGTAGGCGTCAGCACTGCGCTGCAGGATCTGATCGGAAACCGCCATTTCGCCGGAGTAGTCCGTGGCCGATACCCACAGACGCATGATGTCGGCACCCAGGGTGTCATTGACCTTCTGCGGCTCGATGGTGTTACCCAGCGACTTGGACATCTTGCGACCGTTTTCGTCGACGGTGAAACCGTGCGTCAGCAGCTCGCGGTACGGTGCGTGGTTGTCGATGGCGCAACCGGTCAGCAACGAGGAGTGGAACCAGCCACGGTGCTGGTCGGAACCTTCCAGGTACAGGTCTGCACGCGGGCCGCTTTCGTGACCGACATTATGCGAGCCACGCAGTACGTGCCAGTGAGTGGTGCCTGAGTCGAACCAGACGTCGAGCGTATCGGCGATCTTGTCGTACTGGGCGGCCTCTTCACCAATCAGCTCGGCGGCATCCATCTTGAACCAGGCTTCAATACCTTCCTGCTCGACGCGCTTGGCCACTTCTTCCATCAGCTCAACGGTGCGCGGGTGCAGCTCACCGGTCTGTTTATGCAGGAAGAACGGAATCGGGACGCCCCAGTTACGCTGACGCGAGATGCACCAGTCCGGGCGGTTGGCGATCATCGAATGCAGGCGCGCCTGGCCCCAGGCCGGCACGAACTTGGTGTCTTCAATGGCCTTGATCGCGCGCTGACGCAGGGTGTCGCCCTGATCTGGCTGCTTGTCCATGCCCACGAACCACTGCGCGGTGGCGCGGTAGATCAGCGGGGTCTTGTGACGCCAGCAGTGCATGTAGCTGTGGCTGATGGTTTCGGTATGCATCAGCGCACCGACTTCAGACAGCTTTTCAACGATCGCCGGGTTGGCCTTCCAGATGAACTGGCCGCCAAAGAACGGCAGCGACTCGACATACACACCGTTGCTCTGCACCGGCGTGAGGATGTCGTCGTTGGACATGCCGTAGCGCTTGCAGGTGACGAAGTCGTCCTCGCCGTAGGCAGGCGCGGAGTGAACCACACCCGTACCGGCGCCCAGCTCAACGTACTCGGCCAGGTAAACCGGCGACAAACGGTCGTAGAACGGGTGACGGAAGTTGATCAGGTCCAGCGCAGCGCCTGGCGCGGTAGCGATGACGCTGCCTTCCAGCTTGTAGCGGCTCAGGCAGGACTCAACCAGTTCCTCGGCCAGTACCAGCAGCTTGTCACCGACATCAACCAGCGCGTAGTTGAACTCAGGGTGAACGTTCAGCGCCTGGTTGGCCGGAATGGTCCACGGCGTGGTGGTCCAGATCACGATCGAGGCAGGCTTGGCCAGTGCACCGAGACCGAAGGCCGCAGCCAGCTTGGCCTCATCGACGATCGGGAATGCCACGTCGATGGTTTGCGATTTCTTGTCGGCGTACTCGACTTCCGCCTCGGCCAGTGCCGAACCACAGTCGAAACACCAGTTCACGGGCTTCAAGCCCTTGAACACGAAGCCGTGTTTGACCATTTCCGCCAGCGCGCGGATTTCACCGGCTTCGTTGGCGAAGTTCATGGTCTTGTAGGGATTGTCCCAGTCACCCAGGACACCCAGGCGGATGAACTCGGTCTTCTGGCCTTCGATCTGCTCGGCAGCATAGGCGCGGCACAGCTCGCGGGTTTTGTCTGCGGTCAGGTGCTTGCCATGGGTCACTTCGACCTTGTGCTCAATCGGCAGGCCGTGGCAGTCCCAACCCGGTACATACGGCGCGTCATAGCCGGCCAGGGTCTTGGAGCGGACGATCATGTCCTTGAGAATCTTGTTCAGCGCATGACCGATATGAATCTTGCCGTTGGCATAGGGTGGACCGTCGTGCAGTACGAACTTCGGACGATCCTTGCCAATCTCACGCAGCTTCTGGTACAGGCCAATGCTGTCCCAGCGCTGCAGGATCTGCGGTTCGCGCTGTGGCAGGCCGGCCTTCATTGGGAAGGCGGTGTCCGGAAGGTTAAGCGTGGCTTTATAGTCGGTCATTTCAGGCTCTTCGTTAGCGGTTGAGCGTGCCAATGGGCACGTGCGGCGGCGATATCCGCATCGATCGCCGACTTAAGCGCCTCCAGGGAGGCGAAACGCTGCTCGTCGCGCAGCTTGTGGTGGAATACCACCGTCAAACGCCGGCCATACAGGTCGCCGGCAAAATCCAGAAGGTGTATTTCCAGGTGGGCACTGCCATCACCTGAAACAGTGGGCCGTACGCCAATATTGGCGACGCCCGGCCAACGCTGGCCATCAATTTCGGCGCTGGCCAGATAAACGCCCGTCAACGGCACACGACGCCGCTTGAGCTGGACATTCGCGGTAGGGGTGCCCAACTGACGCGCCAGCTTCTGGCCGTGCAGCACCCGCCCGGTAATACGGTAAGGCCGTCCCAGCAACCGCTCGGCCAAGGCAAAGTCGGCGTCGGCCAAGGCATTGCGTACCTCGGTACTGCTAACCCGGAAACCGTCGAGCTCAACCGTTTGGGCTGCTTCGACGGTAAATCCGTAAGTGGCCCCGGCTTGCTCCAGGAACGAGAAATCGCCTGCCCGGTCACAGCCAAAGCGAAAATCGTCACCGACCTCCAGATGCTGCACCCCCAGGCCATCGACCAGAATGGTCTCGACGAACTCGGCGGCGCTGAGCTTGCTCAAGCGCTGGTTGAAGGCCAGGCAAAGCACCCGGTCGATACCTTCAGCCGCCAACAGGGCAACCTTGTCACGCAGCCGCGCAAGACGAGCTGGCGCTGTGTCCGGCGCAAAGTATTCGCGCGGCTGTGGCTCGAATATCACCACACAGCTAGGAACACCCAGCGCCGCCGCCCGCTCGCGCAGACGTGCCAGGATTGCCTGGTGGCCACGGTGGACACCGTCAAAGTTGCCAATAGTGGCGACACAGCCCCGGTGCTGGGGGCGCAGGTTGTGAAGGCCTCGAACCAGCTGCATAACGCACTTCTTGATCATAAAGTGGCCGATTATAACCACACCCGCGCGCTGACGACAGGCAGCAGCGTGCTGCGTTTATCGTCAACGCCAAAAACCGACGTCTGACCGACGTCGCCCATTAATGCAATGCCTTGCGCGCAAAGTCCCGCGGGCGGAAACCAAACAGGAACAAACAACCAAAATAGGTGGCAATGCCAGCGCCAATCAACACCCCGAGGCGCAGGAAGCGGGCAAGCATCTGCCCTTGTTCCCAGGCAGGCATCAGCTTCATCCCCACGACCAGCACACCGGCCATCAGCAGGACCGCTACCAGCAATTTGAGCAGGAACACAGCCCAGCCAGGCTGTGGCTGGAAGAGGTCTTGCTGGCGCAGTTTCCAATAGAGCAGGCCGGCATTGAGACAGGCGCCGACACTGATCGCCAACGCCAGACCGGCGTGCTGCAGATGCGAAATAAACGCCAGGTTGAGCAACTGGGTCGTCACCAAGGTGAAAATTGCGATTTTCACCGGCGTACGAATGTTCTGTTGGGCATAAAAACCAGGCGCCAGCACTTTGACCAGAATGATCCCGAGCAGGCCAACCGAGTAGGCGATCAACGCGCGCTGGGTCATTGCAGCATCGAAGGCACTGAATTTGCCGTACTGGAACAACGACACGGTCAAGGGCTCAGCCAGAATCGCCAGGGCGAAGGTACACGGCAGCACCAGCAGGAAGCAAAGCCGCAGGCCCCAGTCGAGAATCCGCGAATATTCGTGACGGTCCTTGTTGGCGTAGGTCTTGGCCAGGGTCGGCAAGAGGATCGTGCCCAAAGCGACACCCAGCACCCCAGAGGGCAGTTCCATCAGGCGGTCGGCGTAGTACATCCAGGACACGGAGCCCGCCACCAGAAAAGAGGCAAAGATCGTATTGATGATCAGCGAAATCTGGCTGACCGATACCCCGAGGATCGCCGGCAGCATCTGTTTCAACACACGCCACACGCCGCTGTCCCGCAGATTCAGGCGCGGCAGAACGAGCATGCCGATCTTTTTCAGGTGAGGCAGTTGATAAAGCAACTGCAACAGCCCGCCTGCCAGCACCGCCCAGCCCAGGGCCATGACCGGCGGATTGAAGTAAGGTGTGAGGAACAACGCAAAAAAGATCATTGCCACGTTAAGCAGCGTCGGCACGAAGGCCGGCACCGAGAAACGGTTCCAGGTGTTAAGGATCGCGCCCGCCAGAGAAGACAGCGAGATCAGCAGTATATAAGGGAACGTGACACGCAACAGGTCGGTGGTGAGCTCGAACTTTTCAGGGCTGTCGACAAAACCCGGTGCCGTTATCCAGATCACCCAAGGCGCTGCGATGATCCCCAGCGCCGTGACCACGGCCAGCACCAACGTCAAAAGCCCTGCGATATACGCGACAAACGTACGTGTCGCCTCTTCGCCCTGCTGGCTTTTGTATTCGGCCAGAATAGGTACGAAAGCCTGAGAGAACGCGCCTTCGGCGAAGATCCGCCGCAGCAGGTTAGGCAGTTTGAAGGCAATGAAGAAGGCATCGGTGGCCACGCCGGCACCAAAGATGCGCGCCAGTATGGTGTCGCGGACGAAGCCCAGCACCCGTGAAACCATGGTGATGGAACTGACGGCGGCCAAGGATTTGAGCAAATTCATCGAGAGATTTTCACGCCTGTAGACGAAGGGTTGGGCATCTGAGCGCGCGGATATGCGATAATCCGCGCCGCATCCGCGATGCCGAGTGAAAACGACCGAGTTTACAGGTCATGTGCCAGAAGGGAATCATCTCCGTGGTTACATCGACCGCTTAGCAGAAGGGCATATGTACCCTTGACAACTGCTTAACTCATCGGCATGATTCGCGGCCTATTTTGTTTGCTATTTAAAGTCTTTCGAGGAGCTCGACGGTGGCCAACTCACCTTCCGCCAAAAAACGTGCAAAACAGGCTGAGAAGCGTCGCAGCCACAACGCCAGCCTGCGTTCCATGGTCCGTACCTACATCAAAAACGTAGTTAAGGCCATCGACACAAAAGACGCTGACAAAGCACAAGCCGCTTACGTTCTGGCTGTCCCTGTAATCGACCGTATGGCCGACAAGGGCATCATCCACAAGAACAAGGCAGCTCGTCATAAGAGCCGTCTGAATGGCCACATCAAGGCGCTGAAAACTGCTGCCTAAGTGACCTGCTTGTAAAAAAACCGACCTTAGGGTCGGTTTTTTGTTGCCTGCGTTTTGTCATTGCCCTGCCCTACCTCACACTGAAGGCATGGGAGCCGGAACCCAGCCCCCACTGCTCCAGCACTTAGACGGCCTATTTACCGATCTGGATCTTTGGCGCCCACTGCAGCCACTCATCCTCAGCCTTATCGAACAAGGCGAAGGTCTGCTTAGGCAGCGCCGGATTACCCATCTTTTCCCCGTCCGGGGTCGCAAACGCAATCCCACCCTCAATCAGCGTTTCCAGCGACTCAGTACGCACGGTTGCGCCCTTGAACAGCCCGAAGTCCATGCCAAAGCCGCTGCTGTTCCAGAACCGGCTACCACCACGCACCAGTGAGGCATAACGCGGCTCGATCAGGATATGGATCAACACGCGATCGGCTGTTTGACCCAGTTCGTACCCTGTGACCTTGCCTACCGTGATTTCACGATAGGTCACAGGAACGCCTGGCTTAATCGAACCTCGGCGCGCAGCACTCAATACCAACGCGAGCCCTGCTTCACGCTCGGTGCGGTCAGGCGCCTCGGCCAGCGCGACAAAGTTGCGTTGCGGCCCCTGATTCTTCACCGCGGGCAAAACTTCAAGATACTGACCAGTAACCAACGTCTCCAGATTGGCAGTCTTGACGATACCCAGTGCCGGCTTCACCACCCAGAACTGCGTTCCGACCCGCGCAATACGATCAGGCACTTCGGTAATACGCGCCTTGAGCATGACCGACTCCAGATCATCACTCAGCCTGACATCTTCAACCTTGCCAATGTCCAGGCCCTTGAAGCGAATAGGCGTACCCGCCTTGAGCCCGTCGGCGCGCTCCACCTTGATCATCACGGTGACGCCACTACGGTTCGCCGCCTCTTGATCAAGGTGCAGTTTGAACCGTGGAACCCGACGTTTTAGCGGTACATCCGGTGTCGGGGTATCAAAAGCGATACCGCCAGCCATCAGACTCTGCAAGGACTCACTCTTGATCTGGATACCAGAGAGACCTCCACTCAGGGTAATGCCGCTGGCATTCCAGAAGCGTGTCGAGCCATTAACCAGATTGGCGTACTCTTTTTCGATATGGACACCAATCAGCAGACGCTTATGCGTTTTTGAGAACTGATAGCTCTGCACGGTACCGACCTTGACCTGACGGTAGAGGATTGGGCTACCGACCTCCAGCGAACCCAGGCTGTCGCTAAACAGCACCAGGTGCAAACCAGGCGCTTTCAGATCCAACGGTGGTGCCTTGGCGCGCGCCTCAAACTCCCGCTGTGGCAAAGCGCCTTTATCGCCCGGGCGAATTGCAATGTAGTTCCCCTTGACCAGAGCCTCCAGCCCGGTGATACCGGCCAGCGAGATCGACGGCTTGACCACCCAGAACTGGGTTCCCGCAACCAGGTAGTCTTCCGCCAACGGGTCCAGGGTCAGCTCGGCCGTAGCACTGGAAAGATCAGGGTCTACCTTGAGCGTTTTGAGCGAACCGACCTGAATACCCTTGTACATCACCGGCGTTCTGCCGGCCTGCAAACCTTCAAAGTCACTCAGGGTGACCTTGACCTTGATGCCTGCCTGCGCAGCATCAAAGTCCTCGTACAAACGGAATGGCAGGTTGGTATCTGTGGGCGGGCTGTCTTTGCGGTGCTCTGGCGTGGCAAAGGCGATACCACCCGCCACGATACTGGCCAACGACTCACTGCGAACCTTCACGCCGGAAAGATTGGCATCAATACTGATGCCGCTGGCATTCCAGAAACGCGTGTGCTTGCGAACAAGGTTTGCATAGGCCGGCGCAATAAATACCTTGAGCTCAACGATGCCCTGGTCTTCGGCAAGACGGTAGCTCTTCACTCGCCCCACCTGAATCTGCTTGTAGAACACCGGGCTGTCCCGATTGAGCGAACCCAGTCGATCGGCCTTGAGCGTCAGGTGCAAACCTGGCTCGTTGTCAGAGAGCGGTGGCGCCTCGGCCAGCGCTTTGAAGCGCCGGGTTTGCTCACCGTCACCAGGGCTCACAGCGATGTAATTACCCGAGACCAAGGTTTCCAGCCCGGTAATACCCGCCAGGCTTACACTCGGCTTCACCAGCCAGAAACGCGTATTGGTGCGCAGCTGAGACTCAGCAGCCTTGTTCATCTCAATTGTGGCAATCACACCGGTGTTACTGCCCTTGGCATCAAGCACCAGGTTCTTCACCTTGCCGACTGGCATGCCCTTGTAAACCACTTCAGTCTTGTTGACGACGATGCCCTCGCCACTCTGGAAGCGAACCTCGATGTCGACTCCCGACTCACGGTAAGCCTGCCAACCAAGCCAACCACCAATGACCAAAGCGATCAGAGGCAGTATCCAGATAGCAGACCAGTTCGAGGCAGGGCGGGTTTTAGCCGTAGGCAAATCACTCATTGTCGTCATCCGACTCCGTGTTGTCCCAGATCAGTCGGGGATCGAAAGTTACTGCAGCGAGCATTGTCAGAATCACCACGCTAGCGAAAGCGACAGCACCCAGATTGGCTTCAACACTGGCGATGCGGCCGAAATTAACCACCGCCACCAGAATGGCAATGACGAAGATATCCAGCATCGACCAGCGTCCGATGAATTCGATGAAACGGTACATCACTATTCGCTGACGAGCAGAAAGCGGCTGATGACGCTGCACCGAGTACAACAACAGCGCAATCCCTACCAGCTTGAAGGTCGGCACCAGGATACTGGCGACAAATACCACTCCGGCAATCGGAAACATTCCGTGCTTCATTAGCGTGATGACGCCAGACATGATGGTATCGGGACTGCCCTGCCCCAATGTACTGACTGTCATGATCGGCAAGATGTTGGCAGGGATGTAAAGAATGGCAGCGGTGATGAGCAGCGCCCAGGTTCGTATCAGACTGTTCGGGCGTCGCGCATGCACCAGTGCACCGCAACGCGTGCAGACCTGTTCATCGGTATCAGGCTCCTGCCGATTCAGCTCGTGGCATTCGATACAAATCAGGATGCCTGCATCAATTGCCCGCATGAAGGTCCTCCCCGGATAAAGCCACCCAAATCTGGTGAGGTGACATCACCACCTCCAGCCATACCTGAACCAGCAATAAACTCACAAAACAGACAAGACCAAGCCCCAGACTCAACTCGGCAAGATCGACCAGCTTGACGATGGCGACCAGTACGCCCATGAAGTAAACCTCAAGCATGCCCCAGTCGCGCATATGGTGGTACATACGGTACAGCAGCAGCCCATAGCTGCGCCCAACATCCAACCTGATGCTGAGCAGTACAGCGAGCTGACATAACAGCTTGAGCAAAGGGATTGCCATGCTGCACAGAAACACCACGATAGCGATTTCACGCATGCCACTGTCATACAACCCGAGGACACCACTCCAGACTGTGTCGTCAGAAGTTTGCCCCAACAGGTGGAGCTGCATGATCGGAAGGAAATTCGCGGGCACATAGAGGAGAAGCGCAGCAAGCACCAAGGCCATACTGCGCTCAACTACATTATGTCGATGCGCATAGAGCTCATAGCCGCAGCGAGGACACTGCGCCTTCTCATTGTGCTTGAGCACGGGCTTGTGCATCAGCAGGTCGCACTCATGACAAGCTACCAGTTGGTCCAGCGGCAGGTCTGCGAGTGGATCGGAATGGGCAGGATCAGGCATGAATGAATTCTGAGTAAAAACGTCGACCTCTATTCTAGTGTTCCAACTCAAATTGTGGGAACACAACCAAAGATCGACCGGGAAAGGGCCACCGTCAAAACCGGCGTTACCGACAAGCTTTGGAGGCGAAAAGACAAAACCCCTACCTGCATGTGCAGATAGGGGTTTCGGAATTTAATCTTGACGATGACCTACTCTCACATGGGGAAACCCCACACTACCATCGGCGATGCATCGTTTCACTGCTGAGTTCGGGATGGGATCAGGTGGTTCCAATGCTCTATGGTCGTCAAGAAATTCTGTGTACCAGACCGTCTTTCGACGCTCCAGCAAATCGGGTATGTGATAGTTGTGAGTCGCAAACTTTCGGTTCGTTTCGTCTTCACAACACCGCAATCTGGCCTTTCGACGCAAATTGCTTGGGTGTTATATGGTCAAGCCTCACGGGCAATTAGTATTGGTTAGCTCAATGCCTCACAGCACTTACACACCCAACCTATCAACGTCGTAGTCTTCGACGGCCCTTCAGGGAGCTCAAGGCTCCAGTGAGATCTCATCTTGAGGCAAGTTTCCCGCTTAGATGCTTTCAGCGGTTATCTCTTCCGAACATAGCTACCCGGCAATGCCACTGGCGTGACAACCGGAACACCAGAGGTTCGTCCACTCCGGTCCTCTCGTACTAGGAGCAGCCCCTCTCAAATCTCAAACGTCCACGGCAGATAGGGACCGAACTGTCTCACGACGTTCTAAACCCAGCTCGCGTACCACTTTAAATGGCGAACAGCCATACCCTTGGGACCGGCTTCAGCCCCAGGATGTGATGAGCCGACATCGAGGTGCCAAACACCGCCGTCGATATGAACTCTTGGGCGGTATCAGCCTGTTATCCCCGGAGTACCTTTTATCCGTTGAGCGATGGCCCTTCCATACAGAACCACCGGATCACTAAGACCTACTTTCGTACCTGCTCGACGTGTCTGTCTCGCAGTCAAGCGCGCTTTTGCCTTTATACTCTACGACCGATTTCCGACCGGTCTGAGCGCACCTTCGTACTCCTCCGTTACTCTTTAGGAGGAGACCGCCCCAGTCAAACTACCCACCATACACTGTCCTCGATCCGGATGACGGACCTGAGTTAGAACCTCAAAGTTGCCAGGGTGGTATTTCAAGGATGGCTCCACGCGAACTGGCGTCCACGCTTCAAAGCCTCCCACCTATCCTACACAAGCAAATTCAAAGTCCAGTGCAAAGCTATAGTAAAGGTTCACGGGGTCTTTCCGTCTAGCCGCGGATACACTGCATCTTCACAGCGATTTCAATTTCACTGAGTCTCGGGTGGAGACAGCGCCGCCATCGTTACGCCATTCGTGCAGGTCGGAACTTACCCGACAAGGAATTTCGCTACCTTAGGACCGTTATAGTTACGGCCGCCGTTTACCGGGGCTTCGATCAAGAGCTTCGCGTTAGCTAACCCCATCAATTAACCTTCCGGCACCGGGCAGGCGTCACACCCTATACGTCCACTTTCGTGTTTGCAGAGTGCTGTGTTTTTAATAAACAGTCGCAGCGGCCTGGTATCTTCGACCGGCATGGGCTTACGGAGCAAGTCCTTCACCCTCACCGGCGCACCTTCTCCCGAAGTTACGGTGCCATTTTGCCTAGTTCCTTCACCCGAGTTCTCTCAAGCGCCTTGGTATTCTCTACCCAACCACCTGTGTCGGTTTGGGGTACGGTTCCTGGTTATCTGAAGCTTAGAAGCTTTTCTTGGAAGCATGGCATCAACCACTTCGCGCTCTAAAGAGCACTCGTCATCAGCTCTCGGCCTTAAGATCCCGGATTTACCTAAGATCTCAGCCTACCACCTTAAACTTGGACAACCAACGCCAAGCTGGCCTAGCCTTCTCCGTCCCTCCATCGCAATAACCAGAAGTACAGGAATATTAACCTGTTTTCCATCGACTACGCTTTTCAGCCTCGCCTTAGGGACCGACTAACCCTGCGTCGATTAACGTTGCGCAGGAAACCTTGGTCTTTCGGCGTGGGAGTTTTTCACTCCCATTGTCGTTACTCATGTCAGCATTCGCACTTCTGATACCTCCAGCAAGCTTCTCAACTCACCTTCACAGGCTTACAGAACGCTCCTCTACCGCGTCACCTAAGTGACACCCGTAGCTTCGGTGCATGGTTTGAGCCCCGTTACATCTTCCGCGCAGGCCGACTCGACTAGTGAGCTATTACGCTTTCTTTAAAGGGTGGCTGCTTCTAAGCCAACCTCCTAGCTGTCTAAGCCTTCCCACATCGTTTCCCACTTAACCATGACTTTGGGACCTTAGCTGACGGTCTGGGTTGTTTCCCTTTTCACGACGGACGTTAGCACCCGCCGTGTGTCTCCCATGCTCGGCACTTGTAGGTATTCGGAGTTTGCATCGGTTTGGTAAGTCGGGATGACCCCCTAGCCGAAACAGTGCTCTACCCCCTACAGTGATACATGAGGCGCTACCTAAATAGCTTTCGAGGAGAACCAGCTATCTCCGAGCTTGATTAGCCTTTCACTCCGATCCACAGGTCATCCGCTAACTTTTCAACGGTAGTCGGTTCGGTCCTCCAGTCAGTGTTACCTAACCTTCAACCTGCCCATGGATAGATCGCCCGGTTTCGGGTCTATACCCAGCGACTAAACGCCCTATTAAGACTCGCTTTCGCTACGCCTCCCCTATTCGGTTAAGCTCGCCACTGAATATAAGTCGCTGACCCATTATACAAAAGGTACGCAGTCACCTAACAAGTAGGCTCCCACTGCTTGTACGCATACGGTTTCAGGATCTATTTCACTCCCCTCTCCGGGGTTCTTTTCGCCTTTCCCTCACGGTACTAGTTCACTATCGGTCAGTCAGTAGTATTTAGCCTTGGAGGATGGTCCCCCCATATTCAGACAAAGTTTCTCGTGCTCCGTCCTACTCGATTTCATTGATAAGAGATTTTCGCGTACAGGGCTATCACCCACTATGGCCGCACTTTCCAGAGCGTTCCGCTAATCTCAAATCAACTTAAGGGCTAGTCCCCGTTCGCTCGCCACTACTAAGGGAATCTCGGTTGATTTCTTTTCCTCAGGGTACTTAGATGTTTCAGTTCCCCTGGTTCGCCTCTTGCACCTATGTATTCAGTACAAGATACCTAGGTTATCCTAGGTGGGTTCCCCCATTCAGAGATCTCCGGATCAAAGTCTGTTTGCCGACTCCCCGAAGCTTATCGCAGGCTACCACGTCTTTCATCGCCTCTGACTGCCAAGGCATCCACCGTATGCGCTTCTTCACTTGACCATATAACCCCAAGCAATCTGGTTATACTGTGAAGACGACATTCGCCGAAAATTCGCAATACTCTTAAAGACTTAAGAGACACTCACAAATTTTACCTTAGCCTGAATAAACACCAGTGAAAGTGCTATTCAGTCTATTTCTATCACATACCCAAATTTTTAAAGAACGATTCTGAAAAAGTTCAGAAATCAATATTCGACGCGAATATTCATTTCTAAGCTTTGACGTGGTAAGCAAGTGGAGATGGTGGAGCCAAGCGGGATCGAACCGCTGACCTCCTGCGTGCAAGGCAGGCGCTCTCCCAGCTGAGCTATGGCCCCGTATTGCTACAGGCTTTCACCACAAGTAATTGG